>CAIXUG010000090.1 GCA_903922605.1 uncultured Verrucomicrobiota bacterium | reverse complement strand
CGCGTGGTTTTGCCACGCTCGTACAGCCGCAGTATCCGCCGCCGCAGCTCCACCGGGATCGCTCGCATGCCCAAGCTCACCACAGTCCTTAGGCTTTGTATAGATACATTATTTATGGAAATGCTCTAATGCCTTTATTGCCGCCTTAGCGTCAGCTAAGGCCGAAGGCTTGCTTAAGGGCCGCATACGTGCCGCCTTGGGGACGCTATTCGCGGGGAAAAGTTCATCGAGAACCGGCTCTACTTCGTTCGGGCTTGAAACGATCCGCTCCAACGCGTTTTCAAGATCGTGTTGGATTGTCTTTCCCATTAGGAATTCTGCCTCTTGGATATACAGGTTGAGGGATGTCCGTAATGCGAACTTCAAATTCCTCCGAGTTTCCGGCCCTAGATTGCGCGATAACGCAATGGCGATAAGGCAACAAAGGCTGCCAGATTTTTCAACACGCCAAGTAGAGTGGTTAATGTATTCAGCTTGTGTCATTGATCAGTCCCTCCTGAGAAATTACTGCTCAGGAACGGTGCTTCTGGCAACTCGCTGTTATTCACATCTTCAGATTTCTCAATGCCTACCTCCGTCGCAGCACGGCCACGAAGGCGCCATCCACACCGTCATGGACGGGGTGGAGCTGGCGTTCGCGGACCAGCTCATAGCGGGGATCGATCGCCAGGAATTGGGCCACCACCTGCTGGTTTTCCTCCGGTTCGAGGCTGCAGGTCGAATAGACGAGCGTGCCTCCCGGCTTCAGTCCCGGGGCCACGCGCCGTAGCAGGCCGAGCTGTTCCTCGGCGAGCCGGGTGATTTCGGCGGCGGTCAGCCGCCAGCGCAGTTCGACGCGCCGTCGCATGACACCCGTGTTGGAGCAGGGGGCATCGACCAGCACCCGGTCAAACTGGTCCGGGAGGATGGCCGGCGGGGCCGCGGTCAGTTCCACGATGCTCACCCCGAGGCGGGCACAGTTCTCGCGGACGAACTCCAGCCGGTCCGCCGAAAGGTCGTGAGCAACGATGCGACCCTGGTTACCCATCAGTTGGGCCATGTAGGTCGCCTTACCCCCGGGCGCGGCGCAGTAATCGAGAATGGTTTCGCCGGGGAGCGGCCCCAGCTCATGCACGGCGAGCAGGGTGCTAGGGTCCTGCACGTAGAAACCGCCCTGCTGAAAGCTGGGCAACTGGGCCAGCGAGGGGACCGCGTGGAGCTGGAAGACCATGTTTTCGCCCGCCCACTCGTAAAAACGGAAGTCGTAGGCGAGGTTTTCGTTACGCCACAGTTCCAGCAGACGGCCCTGTTCCATGCGAAGCAGATTGGCCCGGGCAAAGACCGATGGAGGGGTATTGTTCCATTCCAACAAGGCTTGCAGGTCGGCGGGGTCAGCCAGCGCTGCCTGCCAGCGTTCCACCAACCAGGCGGGATGGGACCAGCCCGTGGCCGGCTCGGTGGTACGGAGTTCGTCCAGCGCCCGGGCCAGTTCCTCGCCTTCGCGCAGGCAGCCGCGCAGGACGGCGTTGATGAAGCCGCTTTGCGGGGCGTAACCGGATTCCCGGGCGAGCTGGACGGTCTCGTTCACCGCGGCAAACTCGGGGATGCGGTCCAGCCAGAAGAGCTGGTAGAGGCCGAGCCGCAGCAGCATCTGGACGGAGGCGTTCTGGGGGCGGCCGGCGGTTTTGCGGGCGATGAGCCAGTCCAGGGTGCCGCGCCAGCGGGTCACCCCGAAGATCAGCTCCTGCGCCAGCCGGCGGTCATCGGGGCGGAGGGAGCGGAAGCCGTCGTCGTGTTCCAAGCGATTTTCGAGAAAATCGCCCGGGGAATCGGCGGCCCTCAGGAGTTGAGCGGCAATTTGTCTTGGTGCGGAAACCATCTGGGAGGCATACTGACGACCAATCACGAACGATCCAGTACATAGCGAGTATGAAAGAGGAGATGGAGCAACTAGTAGCCGCAGGAAAGATTCACACGAAACACGTCGCGCCGCTGATGGCGCTCGTGGAGGCCGGGTATTGCCAGCACAAGAGCTGGGGCTTCGGCAAAATCAAGACCATGGACGGCATCGCCAGCCGGCTGGTCATTGATTTTTCGGCCAAGAACGGCCACACGTTGGATCTTCAATTTGCCGCCGATTCCCTGAAGCCGATCCCCCGCGATCACGTGCTGGCGCGGAAGCATTCCGACCTGAAGGGGCTGCAGCAGATGGCGGCGCTGCATCACCTTGATGTGGTGAAACTTGTGGTGCAGAGCTTTGGCGGCCGGGCGACCGTGGACCAGATCCAGGCCGTGCTCGTGCCGGACGTCATCCAGTCCGACTGGAAGAAGTGGTGGGAAGCGGCCAAGTCCGAGCTGAAGAAGGACGGTCATTTCCAGGTGCCCCTGAAAAAGGCGGACCCGATCGTCTACCAGACCGAGGAACTGGGACTGGCCCAGCGTCTCTCCACCGAATTCAAGGCCGCCAAGGGCCTGAAGGCCCGCGTGGCGGTGGCCGGTGAGATCCTCAAGAGCATCGAGGACATCGACAACAAGCAGGTCGTGGCCGACGCCATCACCGTGCTGAACGCCGACGTGTCCAGCCACGTGAACACCATGCAGTCGCTGGCGCTGGAAGGCATCTTCATGCGTGATGACCTGCGCACAGCCATCGGGCAGGCAGTGGTCGAGGGCGAGCTGGGAGCCGGAGCGATCTGGTCGCAGACGCCCCGGCTCCGGGAGCTTTTCGACGAGATTCCGGCGGCCAAACACCGGCGGACACTCGAATCCTTCAAGGCCACCGTGCCGGACTGGGCTCCCCAGCTCGTGCAGGTGCTCAACACGGTGCCGGCCAAACTGGCGGGCGAGTGTGCGCGCCTCCTGTTGCAGGAGGGCAAGGGACAGATGCTCAAGGACACCCTGGCCCGGCTCATCAGCCAGCACGGGGCCAGCAGCGAGCTGCTGCTGTGGTTCGGCAAGGAGCGCGGCGACTACTTCGCCGACCTGCTCGGGCCCGAAGTCTTCCGCGCCATGCTTTCGGCCATGGAGCGCGACCAGTTCAACGAGAAGAAGTCCAACCGCCTGCGCGACTTCATCCTCGAAGACCAGAAGCTGCTGCCTGAGCTGATCGAGTCGGCCGACATCGACGTCATCAAGGACATGACGCGGGCCCTGCAGCTTTCGCCGAGCTTTGACGACATGGACAAGCGGTCGCTGCTCGCGCGTATCGTGAAGCTGTATCCGGCGATCCAGAGCATGATCACCGGCGACCAGGCCAAGCAGGAGAGCAACACTTTCCACGTGAGCTGGGCGAGCCTAGAACGGCGCAAGGGTGAGTACGACGAGCTCGTGAACAAGGCCGTCCCCGCCAACGTGCGGGACATCGCCCTCGCGAAGAGCTACGGCGATCTGCGCGAGAACTCCGAGTACAAGGCGGCCAAGGAGATGCAGAAGGTGCTCCAGCGGCGCAAGCACGAGCTGGAACTCATGCTGAATCGGGCGCGCGGCAGCGACTTTGCCAATCCCCGCACCGATGTCGTCAGTCCGGGCACCACCGTTCAGATCACCCATCTCGACTCCGGCAAGGAGGAAACCTTCGCCATCGTCGGTGCCTGGGATGGCGATCCGGACAAGAACCACCTCAGCTACCTGACGCCGCTGGCGCAGGCCCTGGTCAACCAGGCCGTGGGCGCCGAGGTGGAGTTCGCCAACGAGGGCGTGAAGCAGCTCCTCCGGGTGGACAGCATCGCAGCGACCACGGCGGCCTGAGCGGTTCCGGTTTCAGCCGGGATGATTTTAAATGGGGCGCGAACCGTCAGGTTCGCGCCCCTTCTGCTTGCGCGGACGGCCGCAGATTGGAGCTTTTTCAGAGCACCCGCATCTTTACGGCGTCCACGACCTGGTCGCCGGCGGTGACGTTGCTGAGCACGACGACGGTGTCGCCGCGCTTCAGCCGCCCATTTCCCAGCAGCTGCCGGAGGGCATTGTCCACGGTGCGTTCCGGGCTTTCATGGTGAAACTCGACCACGCCGGGAATCACTCCCCGGCAGATCGTCAGCGTGTCCGCCACGGTCCAGCGATCGGCAAAGGCGTAGATCGGCGAATAGCGCGGTCGCAGCCACGACACGTAGCGCGCCATGTGCCCGCGCCGCGTGAACACGAGGATGGCGGCGGCCTTCAGCTCGTCGGCCAGCAGCACGGCGCTCTTTACCAGCTTCTGGCGGGGCGAAGTCAGCTCGGCCAGCTCATGATAGCGTGTCCCACCGCTGCGTTCGATGCGACAGGTGACGGTGTCGAACACCTCAAGGCACTGGAGCGGATACTTTCCGACGGTGGTCTCGCCGCTGAGCATGATGGCGTCAGCCTGCTCGAAGGTCGCGTTGGCCACGTCCGTGATCTCGGCCCGCGTCGGCATCGGATTGTTGATCATGCTTTCCAGCAGTTGCGTGGCGACGATGACCGGCCGCCCCAGCTCCTGGCACTTTTTGACGATGCGGCGCTGGATGATGGGCAGCTCCTCGTAGGGGCATTCGATGCCAAGGTCGCCGCGCGCCACCATCACGCCGTCGGAGACGCGGGCAATGGCCTCGAAATGATCCACCGCGAACTGGTGCTCGATCTTGGCGATGAGCTTCGGCTGGTGGGGTGAGCCGGCGATGAACCTGCGGAGCTGCTCCATGTCGCCGGGCTCACGCACGAAGCTGAGCGCGATGAAGTCCACGCCGATCTCGAGGCCCAGCTGGATGTCGGCCTTGTCCTTGTCCGTCAGCGCCGGCAGTGAGACGTGTATCCCGGGAAGGTTGATGTGGCGGCGGTTGCCCATCTGGCCTTCGGTCAGGACCTCGCATTCCACGCGCGTCGCGGTCTTGGACAGGATGCGCATCTTCAGCTCACCGTTGTCCACGATCAGCACCTTGCCGACCTCGACGTCATCCGCGAAGCCCTCGTAACCAACCGAGGTCGATTTCACGTTTTCCTCGGGCTTTACGGTGTCGCCCTTCACGGTGAAGACGAAGCGGTCGCCGACCTTCAGTGGAATCTTCGCGGGCAGATCGCCGGTGCGGATGGCCGGGCCCTGCGTGTCGAGCAGGATGCCGACGGAAATGCCGCGTGACTTGGCGTGCTCGCGGATGTCCTTGACCACGCGCCGCACCCAGTCGGTAGGCGCGTGGGACATGTTGAGGCGGGCGATGTTCAGGCCGGCGTCAATGAGCCGCCCAAGCATCTCATAAGAGTCGGTGGCGGGGCCGAGGGTGGCGATGATCTTGGTTTTTCGCATGGCTGGTTGCCCGGGTCAGGGCTGCGACAGCGATACCGAAGGCCGAAGACTGGCGCGAATGAAATCGTGCAACCGGTGCGCAGCCGGAATCAGGCAATGAAACGTGAACGGTCACGTCCGCGTGAACTCTTCGTCTGGCCCGGAAACGTCCGGAGCCAACCGGAGCGCGGGTCCGTGACCCGCAGCAACGTCCGCACTGCCAGACGCGCCTATGCGGGTCGCAGCGTACAGACGGACGGAGTTGCTGCGACTCACAGAGTCGCGCTTGTAGCTTGGCCTGAGCCCGGAAGCGTAGGCCAATGGTTCCGGGCTCAGGCCGCTCCGGACAGCCGACGGGCGGTGACGTAGAGCGTCACTGTGGTACCCAGGCCGGGGGTCGTTCGGACTTCCAACGCGCAGGCGCTGGCAGTCACCAGATCACGGACTGCGGACAGGCCCAGACCGGTCGAGTTCGGAACATTTTTGGTAGTCACGGCCTCCTGGAACAAGGCCGGCCAGAGCGCGGGCGCGATACCGGAGCCGTCGTCCTTGATCGAGATGGCCAGCAACGGGGCCTCGTTGCGAAACGTATCCCGCAGGACGAAGTAGCCCTGATTCCGGTCGGTCGAGCCGAGCTGGAGCGGCTCGTTGACCAGCCACGACTCGATTTCCACGCGGTGCGGCATGCTGGAGGACTCAAGGGCGTTGAGCCCAAGGTTGAACAGGATGCGCAGGATCGAGCTTTCGGGGGCGAACAAGCCCACGGGCACGGACAGCGGGCGGATCGTCAGCATCTGGCCCCGGATCGCGGTGTGACCCCGGAGCAGGCGGGTCAAATTCTCAAGCACCTGGGCGGCCGGAATGCCATCGGAGCCGCAGCTGGCATTGAGATCGGGGCGGGGGCGGGCAGCCAGATCCGCACACATTGCGGCCTGGGTCGTGATTTCTTGCAACTGGCGCCGCCAGTTGCGCAGCTGCTCCTCGCCCGTACCGGAGCCTTTCGCGAGTTCCTGTTCGAGCAGGCGGGCACCTTGCAGGACCTGGGCCAGCGGCGGCACGAGGTCGTTCAGCAGACTGGCCAGAAGGTTGCGCTCGTGCCCGGTGGTTTCGGCCCGCGAGAGGGACTGCTGGACCGCGGTTTCACGCTGTCGCTCCAGGCGCAGCCAGGCGCGATGCCGGGCGGCCTGCAGGATGGTCTGCCGGAGCAGGTGCAGGTCGAAGGGCTTCGGCAGAAAATCGAAAGCCCGGAGCCGGACCGCCTGGCGGGCCATCTCAAACGTGTTCTGCCCGCTGAGGATCACCCCCTGGATGTCGGGATCGAGGGCGCGACAGCGTTCGAGGAACTCCAGGCCCGACATGCCGGGCATGCGCAGGTCGATGATGGCGACGTCAATGTTGCCGCGCTGGATCAGCGAGAGCGCCTGCGAGCCCGAGTCGGCGAGGATGATGTCGTATTGGTACTCGAAGATCAGCCGCAGCGCCTCGCGCAACGGCTCGTCATCATCCACCACCAGCAGGCAGGGGCGGCGCTGGGCGGGGATGCCCGGACTGCCCGCCAAACCGGCGGTCGCACCGGTGGTCCGGCGGAAGATGGTGGTTGTCGGTTCCACAGATGGTCTTGCTCACGCCGTCGCCAGCAATTTTTCCCACAATCGTTCGTTCGTCATCACGCGCACCAGAAAATCTTCGCTTTCCTCGGTGGGAGTACCGGAAACGGGCGCCAACGGTAACCAGATGCGGAAGGTCAGTCCGCCCTCGTTCGCGGGGAGGACCAGGACGCTGCCTCCGTGATGGTACACGATGAAATAGCAGGCCATCAGGTAGATGCCAAACTCGTTCGGGCTGTCGTTACGCACGAAGAACGGATCGAAGACCGAGAGGATCGCGTCCTTGGGCAGGCCGGGGCCGTTGTCGTGGATGACGAGTTCGACGCCGGCGGGTTTGGTGCCCTGGGCCTCCTGCGCGCTGGCCTCGAACCGGATCGTGGCTCCATCGGGCAGGTTGGCGAGCTCCTCACGAAGGATGAGCTGGAAAAGCTTCCGCATCTTCGGCTCGTCCACCTTGGGGCTGGGCAGGCCGGGCGGGATCTGGTTGATCACCTGGATGCGCCGCTTGGAGATCTCGTCGCCGATTTCGGCGGTCGCCTGGTTTACGGCGTCACCCAGGTTCATCGACGTGTCGAACTCGAAGGCGTTCTCCTTGGTGTTCGCGGCCAGGTCGTCCAGCAGGTCGATCAGCATCTTCACGCGGTCCTGCACCTTGCGGTGGAAATCCTGCCAGAAGGTCGGGTGCCGCAGCTGGTTGATGTCGATGCTCTCGCGGTGAAGCATTTCGGGCGCGAGATCCAGGAAGGTGCGCACGGCCGACATGGCGTTCCGCACATGGTGGCCGAGGCCCGCCGCCAGCACGCCCAGGCTGAGCACGCGGTCGGTGATGACCATCTTGTGCAGCACCGAGAGCTTTTCCCGCAGCAGCTCGTCGCGTTCGCGCTGCACAATGAAGAACTCCAGGCTGCGTCGGAGCGTGTGCTCAAAGTGCAGGGGATCCCACGGCTTGGTGACGTACTTGTAGATGGAACCGGTGTTGACGGAGTCGATGGCGGCATCGAGGTCCGAGAACGCCGTGGCGAGGATACGGATGATCCGCGGCCGGAGCAGACGCGTGCGCTCCAGGAACTGCACGCCCTTCATGCCCGGCATGCGCTGGTCGGACACGACCACGCCGATCTCGTCCGCGTGGGCCTCCAGCAGCTTGATGCCATCCTCGGCGTTGTTGGCCGTGAGGGTGCGGAAATGCTCGTTGAACGCGCGACGGAAATTCGTCAGCGACTTCTCCTCGTCATCCACGTACAGGATTGCGTAGCGCTTGTAGTCGTAGTGTGAATCCATGAGGTGTAACAATCCTTTCTTAACGGGCCAGTACTGATGCTAGAGTCATGCCGGTTCGGGGAATTCCAAGGCAAATTCACTCCATTCACCCGGTTCGCTGCGGGCGGTGATGCGGCCACCGGCCTCGAGCAGGATGCGGTAACAGATGCTCAGTCCCAGGCCGGTGCCCGAGCCGACCTCCTTGGTAGTGAAGAACGGGTCAAAAATCTTGCCCAAAATCTCATTAGGAATGCCCGGGCCGTTGTCGCGGATGGCGACGGTGCGCATCCCGTTCTGCGCGCTGGCGGTGATCGAGAGCTGCGGTGACTGGCCTTCGGGGAACTGCTTTTCCCGGAGGGCATCCACGGCATTTTGCATCAGGTTCACAAACACCTGCGTCATCTTGTTGCGGTTGGCCTCCACCACGAAGTCTTCCGGGATGTCGAGTTTGACCTCGATCACGTTCTTGACCTCCGCCGCCAGGAACCGGAGCGAGGCCTCGACCACCTGGCGCACATCCACCTGCTCGTTCAGGCCGCCGTGCGGATGACTGAAGCCGCGCAGGTCGCCCACGATGGTCGCGACCCGGGTCAGGCCATCCTCGATGTCCTTCACGACCTCGTCGAACTCGGGACGCTCGGCTTCCGGCACGTAGCGGCCCACGCGCTTCAGCACGTACATGCCGGTCTTGGCGTAGTTCAGCGGGTTGTTGATCTCGTGGATGATGCCCGCGCTCATGCGGCCCAGGGAGGCCAGCTTCTCGGACTGTACGAGCTGCATCTCGGTTTCCTTGAGGTCCTCAAGCGTGGCCTCGAGCATCTGCTTCTGGCGGATCAGCTCGCGCTGCAGCTGCCGGGATTCCACGAGATTTTTCAGCCGCACGTGCAGTTCGGTGACGGAAAACGGCTTGGTGAGGAAGTCGCTCGCCCCGGCCATGAGGGAGGTGATCTTGGTCTCCTCATCGGCGCGTGCCGTCAGGAGCAGGATGGGGATGTTGCGGGTGCTGGTGCGCTCGCGCAGCTCGCGGCAGACCTGCAGGCCGTCCTTTTCCGGCATCATCATGTCGCACAGAATGACGTCGGGCAGAAATTGCGCGGCCTTTTCCACGGCCTGGGCGCCGTCAAACGCCTCCAGCACACGGAAGTACACGGTAAGCTGGGATTTGAGGAAGCGGAGCATGTCCGGCTCGTCGTCGGCGATGAGGAGGCGGGGGCGGTTGTCACGGGCCAGCGAATCGTCCACGCGCACGCTCTCACGCAGCGAGGTCAGGGCCGGGAACAGTTCGGCACGGCGGTACAGCTGCACGAGCCATTCGTCGCGCGCCTCGGCCGGGGGCTCGGTTGCGGTCGGTTTCGCCGGAGTGCCCGGCACCAACTGGCCCGTGGCCGGGGTGACCTCCAGTGTGTGCCCGTTCCGGGCTGGAGCGGGATCGGTCGTGGTTGCCGAGGCTTCGGTCGCTGAGGCCTCAACCAAAGGCAGCAAAATCGAGAATGTGGTGCCCCGGTTGACCACGCTGGACACTTTCACCTGGCCGCCCTGGACTTCGGCCAGCTCTTTCACCAGCGCGAGGCCGATGCCGACGCCCTGGTGCTTGCGCTGGGAAGAGGTGTCGGCCTGCCAGAAGCGGTCGAACACGTGGGGCAACTGCTCGGGCTGGATGCCCACGCCGGTGTCGACCACCTCGACCGCCAACCAGGTGTCGCGACGCTCCGCCCGGCACGTGATCGTGCCGCCGCTGGCCGTAAACTTGATGGCGTTGATGACGAGGTTCAGGAGGATTTTCTCCAGCTTGTCGCGGTCGAGCATCACGCGTGGGAGCGACGGTTCGACCTCCGCCTTGAGCTGCAGTCTCCGGTCATCGGCGAGTTTGCGGGCGGAGTTAAGGATGCCCCGGACATATTCGGACAGGTCCACGGCCTCGCGCTTCACCTGCATGTGACCGGAATCGACCCGCACCAGGTCAAGCAGGTCATTGATGAGTTTGAGCAGCCGTAACCCATTGCCGTGCATCATCTGGAGCTGTTCGGCGACCTCGCTTGCATCCAGTCGGACGAAGTTGCGCTGCAGGGTCTCCAGCGGGGCCAGCAGCAGGGTGAGCGGCGTGCGCAGTTCGTGGCTGATGTTGGCAAAAAAACGGCTCTTGGCCTCGTCCAGTTCGCGCAATTTGCGGTTGGACTGCTCGAGCAGCTGCTGGTTGCGGTCCAGCTCGAAGCGGGAGGTGAATTCGCGCACTCGCAGGCGGTTGTACAGGGCGTTGCCGGCAATGGTGATGACCCCGGTCAGCACGAGAAAATAGAAGTTGTTCACCAGCGTGGTCACCATCACCCCATTGGCTTGGGTGTGGGTGGCGGCAAAACCGGCCGCGGCGTAGAAGCCAAGCAGACCGCCGATGATCGCGACCGATTCCAGGACCGTCCAGCGGGCCACCACACTCATCGCGAGGACGACGAGGTTCAGTCCGGCATAGTAGGGCGAATACCAGCCGGTCGTCTGCCCGATCATGAGGGCGATGCAACCGGCGGGCAGCAGGGCGATGGGCGGGGCCATCCAGCGGACGTGGCGTTCGCCCCAGGGTGTGAAATGCAGCCAGAGCAGCCCGGCGGTCAGCAGCGAACAGAGGAGGCGCAGGCCGAGGAACTGGCGGACCTGATCGTTATAGACAAACCAGTCCAGCACCACACCCGCCGGCATCAGCACGATGACCAGCAGACAGCCGAGCTTGCCCACGCGAAGCCGTTCGCGCTGGTCCTCTGCCAGGAAGGCGGCCTGAAACTCGGGCCCGAGGTCAGCCGGCGATGGGCCGGCGGACTTCGATGTAGATGTTGACGCCCGTGTCATCCGACTTGGTGGCGATGTTGGTTTCGGGGACTCCCTGGGGATGCAGCCATTTGAGCTGCTCCTGATTCCGGTACGTCAGGTGCCAGTCGAGGATGAGCTCCATGCCGTTGCGGGAGGGGTTGCTGGGATCGACATTGGTCGCCACCAGCAGGCCGCCCGGGGCGAGCAGCTCGTAGAAGATGTTCATCAGGCGCTGGCAGATGCGATCGGAAAGGTAATCGAACAGCCCGGCGCAATAGACCAGGTCGTACTTGGCCTGGCCGGCACCGCCACGGGCACCCTCCTTGAGCAGCTGATGGACGGATTTCTTGATGAACTGCAGCCGGGTTTGCCGGTGGTAACGCTCCTTGAGATCGCTGAGCCGCGTGCGCGCGAACTCCAGCGTCTCGTCGTTAAAGTCCATCAGGGTGAAGTCGATGTGGTCGGACAGCGGATCATGGGTCAGCAGATGCTGGATTTCGCCGGCCGGACCGCAGCCGAGGTTCATCACTCGCAGCTCCCGGCCTTCCGCGACCACCCGCCTGGTCTCGCCGGTAAGGACCTCGATGAGGTATTTGATGCGGTTGCGATGGGCGACCGCCGGGCCGGAATTGAGGAAGTACAGGTTGACCACCTTGGCGAACAGCGAGCCACCCTCGTCGGGGTCGCTCAGGATCATGTTCACCATCTCGTAATCGCCCGCATAGCCCAGCGGCTTTTGGAAAGTGCGGTAGGCAAACGGCGCGCACAGCACCAGCGGATGGAGCTGGCGCTTGATGTAGGTGCCGTGCATCGCGTGCAGTTCGGGGCTGAGCTTGTTGGAAATGGCCTCGAAGCGGTCAAACAGGGCGTTGATCGTGGGCAGCATGGGCGCACTGAGATCGTGCAACACCTCGCGCTCAAGCTGCTGCCGGTTTCCGCCGGGCGAGGAGCGGATGCCCAGCTCGACCTGTTCGAGCCAGCGGCGCAGGTCGGCCAGCAGGGCCTGCATGTCGGCGACCACCACCTTGAACTCGGGGGTGACGTTATGGATCTTCTCCCAGTCGCGGACGAATTCCGCAAACTCGCCGAGCAGCCGTTCCCGCTGGCCGACCGGCGAGAACATGTCCACATCCAGCCACGACTCATCCAGCGTGGCCTCGCACACCAGCACCACCCCGGTGTTGACCAGATTGCTGACCACCGCGCGCCCGTGGTAGGCCAGCCGTTCGTTGATCGTGATCTTGAAATCGCTGAGAACCTCGGACAGCTGGATGATGCTGAACGGATTGTAGACCTCGAACGTGGCCGTGTAGCGCGTGATGCGCACGGGGGTGGCCCGCACTTCTGCGCCCTGGCTGTTATGGCAGGTGATCAGGGTCTCGCGCTCGCCCAGCTGGGGGCTGGTTAGGTTGGTGGCCATGGTCGTTAGCTACCCGGTGAGATTGTGGTCGGTGGCTCAGTCACGCTCTTAAATGTCCCGGCTGCAACCGATATCGGAATGGTAAGCAAGTCATACGGACGTGTGCTGGCGGGATGGCATTGTAGCCGGCACAGGCAGGAGTATGGCGCAAAACCGGTTCCATAAAAATCGCGATCATGAACCGGATGGCGGCGGTCGATGAATCTGAGGCGTGGACAAGGGTTTACGGATTTCCCGAGAAAAGGTGTTATTGACGTTTGACGGGCGCTCTTGTAGTCGCAACCGCATTGTGCCCGACACGACTGGGGAAATTCTTCGCAAGTGGTTCGCCACGGCAGAAGAGCTGGGGGAATACATTGGCATCCGTTTCGGGCGCATTGTGCCGGGAGCTTCCGAACCGGAGTGGTTTTTCCTGCCGCATTCGCAATGCGACGGCATCGGCGGCCTGGCGGAGCTGCTGCGGCAGCGCGGGGCGGAAGTTCCGCATCTGCCCCAGATCCGGCATTTTTCTGAGCCGTCCATGTTGGATCTGGTGCGGGCGATGCCGAAATTCCTCGCTCCCCGGCATCGGGTCGAATGGGGCCCGCTGGCGGGCCCGGCCCGGCCCAGCTCCAGCACGCAGGCACCGAGCGCCGTGGCCTGGCATCTGTTTGACGAGCCGACCACGACGCAGATCCGGCGCGTGTGCCGCAAACAGAGCTATACGGTAAATTCATTCCTGCTGAAGCATCTGACCAAGGCGCTCCGCCCGTTTCTGAAGGACCAGTCCTCGGCGGTGCCGTGGATGGTGCCGGTGAATCTGCGCGGGCGGATCACCCAACCCCGGGATGTGGAGAACCATTCCAGCTATGTCAGCGTGCGCGTCCGGTCTTACGAGACGGCGCAGGATGTGCACCGGAATATCTATGCGGCACTGGCGGCCGGGGAGCACTGGGCCAACTGGCAGGCCTACAAGAGCGGCGCGTTCCTGAGCAAGGGCCTGCGCAAGACCCTCATCCGGATCGACCGGGCCACCGCGCAGTGGAACCTGGGTGGCTTCTCCAATCTCGGGGTATGGGACTCTGAAAAACGGCTTACCCAGCCCGGCTGCGCAGGGGGATGGCTGTTTGCGCCCCCCGTTCTGCGCTGCCAGATGGTAGGTGCCGGCTGCCTGACCTTTCAGAACCGCCTCGGGCTCACACTGCAGGCGCATCCCGAGCTCACCACCAATTCCGCCGACGCCCGCGCATGGATGGACAACTGGATCCGGGAGATCGAGATTGATCTGGTCAGCATGTTGGCCGAACCGGTGGCTCATCCCTCGGCGAAGTTGTTGCCCTAGGCGGGCAGGCTAAAATTTGAACGCCACGGAGATGTTGAAGGCCTGGTTCAGGGTCTCGTATTTGCCGTCGGCCGACTGGCCGAACGCGCTGGTGGGACTGCCCTTCACGTCGCGCACCCCATTGTAGCCAAAGTGGTACGCCGCCGCCCAATCCCAGCGCTTGCCCCGATGCCCGAAGCCGATGCTGCCCAGCTGCAGGTTGGAATCCGGCAGGATCGGGTTGAAGAACTCGCTTGGGCTCGAGTTTTCACTGTAGAAATAGCCGACGCTGCCGAAGTAGCCGTTCCCGAGCTGGCGGGTGACGCCGAACTCGTACATGAAGCTTGATTTGAGGTTGAGGGGCAGGGTCACGTCCTGACCCAGCGGGGTGCCTTGAAACACGATGTCGTTGACCCGCTCCCAATCCGTCCAGTCGATGTTGACCTCGAAGTTCCAGTTCTGGGTAGGACGGTAAGAAACACCCGCCACCACGAACTGCGGATACCGCAGCGGGCCATGGGTCGGCGTGCGCCCGAGCCCCTGAATTTCGGTGCTGCCATCATACTCGATTTCCGTTTCTGAGCGGTAGTTCATGCCGAAGGCGAGCTGTTCGATTGGCTGCCAACGGAGCCCGGCATTGAAGCCGTAGCCTGTGCCATCACCGCGGAAGTGGAAGGTTCCATTCGGAGTGAGCGGAAAGGCCTGCTGAAACATGGCCTCGGAGTAGTTGATGGTCGGGCCGATCGCGAGGGACAGGGTGGGGTGAATTTGCCAGGCGATCACGGGGTTGAAGCATCCGTAAATCACCTGCCCCTTTTGGGCCAGGGTGCTGAACGGTGAGTTCTGCCCCCAATCCACGGACAGCCCGTAAGGTGAATAGACCCCCAAGCCCAAGGAAAATTGGGAATCCTTCAGTTTGTGTACGTAATAGATCTCCGGCACCGGCTGAAAGTCGCTCTTCGCCTTCGCCGTGGCACCCGTGGGGGAGGTATAATCGATGCCAGCCGAGACGAAATAGGCACCGACACTGAAAGTGTCGCCCGGCAATTGGGTGATGCCGGCGGGATTGTAATAGATTGCCGAAGCATTGTCCGCCGTCGCCGCGAAGGCGTTACCGCGCGCGATGCCTTCCGGATCCTGATTCGGCAGGCGGAAACCGACCGCCAAAGCCGAAATTCCGGGAGCGGCGAGCAAGGTGGCGGAGCAGGTTCGAAGCAAACACCTCTTGAATGTGGTCATTTTAGGAAAATCTACTACTTTAAGTGAGCAATGGGCAATAGCCGACTCTAACTGGTAGTGTTTTTCGTTGCCACAGAACGACTTGCGTCCGAAGTCAAAACGGACTGCAGTCTGCGTACCTCGTTAGAATCGTCTTATTTCGAAGTACTTAGCGGCCGCAAACCGCGATTGCTTAAGGCAGATTCGAAACCCGGTAATAACCGCTGACAGGGGACTTCGGATGGGCGAAACGATCGCTCAGGGTGCCGTTGCTCAGCTGATTGGTGGCGATCGGCAACCAATCCGACAGGTTTGAGCTGAACCAGAGGATGCAAACCAGATTGGTCGGGCCGGTGATGGTGCAGATGGAGCTGTTGGTCAGCGGCGTTATGCGCGTCAGCCGTAGCTGGACCACGGCCGGGTCCAGGACGGTCAGGGTGGCCGCCGGGCTGGTGACCGTACCGTCGCCATTGCTTACCTTTACGGAATAGCTGCCGGTGTTGGTTGACGCGACGCGGGCGAATTCCAAGGTGGCATTGGTCGCGCCGGACAGCGCATTGCCGTCATGGAGCCACTGGAAACGGAGCGGCGCGGCCCCCTCGGCAGTCACATCCAGCGAGGCGCTCGCCCCGGTGACCACCGCCAGAGGAGTGGGTGGCGACCAGATTGTCGGCGGCTGGGGTGGCGGAGCGATGACGATCGTGGCGTTGCTGGTGATCGGGGTGGGGTTGGGAGCGGTGGCGGGGGTGACGAATTGGGTGTTACCCGCGATTAACGTTACCGGGAAAGTGCCGCTTGTGGTCGGGGTGCCGGTGATCATGCCGCTGGCGCCCGCATTGGTGTCGATGGTCAACCCAGGTGGCAGGGGACGACAGCCATAAAAAGAGGACTCGGGATTGACGCCCGCATCCTTGACCGTGACCCGCCAGGTGAAAGGGACGCCCACGCGCCCGTTGGCGACATTGGTGGGATTGCCGCTCGGTTGGTTGTTCACGTAGCGGGTCAGTCCGCTCAGGGTGGCCGAGGCTGCCGAGAGGGTGTGGCAGCTTCCCGCGAGCGCCGCGATGCCTGCAGCCCAACGCAGTACGACGGCCCATGGGGCCCCTGACGCCGTGGCCACCGGAGCCAGGCAGCGTACCAAGGGCAGCCATGGCAGCACGGCTGCCATCGCGAGCGAGGCTAGGCGGTGGCGTTTCATCACGGGACGGCACACTGGTCAGTCGTGTGCAAGTTCAGGGCCATACGCGGTCGGGAATGATTGCGCGGTATGAGCAGCGCAAAGACCGGCGGGCGGGAGACGGCAAAATACTGGCAAAGCTCCCGGGCCCGGGAATCCGCAGTGTCCGGGAGCTGTAGGCGAATCTGCTGCACTCCGCCCAGATTGCCACGCGTGCTAGGGAATCCATCCGGTTTCGCGGTGGACTGGCCAGTGGCCGTAGGCTGTAGGGAAAGCAGCACGGGAGCACCATCGTGCAACGCCTGGCTCAGCAAGTCCGCCAAATCGTCCTCGGCCAGGCTATTGGCGCCAAGATTCAACACGACTGGGTGGCCAACGCCTCCGGTGTCGCCGGGTGAACGCCGGGACGCCGGAACGCTGACGGCGATCAAGGCCACCAAGATCAGGGCTGCCGATCCCCACCGGGTTTTGCCGCGGCGCAGGGCGGTCCAGCTTACGGTCGCCGCCGCGATGCCGCCGACGAGCCACCAGGGAATGCCCGCGTGGTCTGTCAGCGGGGTGGCCACACCCGCCTCGTGGAGAAAGCGCAGGAAATCCTGCTCATCGGTGAAACCGTTGCGCGTCAGCACGTTGAAGCCATCTGCCAGCAGCCGCCAACGGGCGGGTTCGGGCGGTCCGGGGGTGGCGAGGTCGGGCGGCAGTTCCAGCGCGGCGAAACCAGGTGAAAGCCGGAAGCGCCGCACTTCAGGGAAGTAGCAGTTGTCCGGATCGCAGCCGTGCAGATACACCGCCAGCACCACGGAGGCAGGCGGGCGGCCAGTCTGGCAGCTCAACGCGGTGAACTTCTGCCGGAACTGGGGCTGCTGTTCGCCTCCGCCAGGTGGGGAAGGCGGGGGCAGCTGGAAATCCGGGGAACCGGGCAACCCTTCGATGCTGAAGGCCAGCCGGTCGGCATAGAGATAGCAACGGGGCGGAAAATCGAACTCCACCGACAGCTCCCAACCGTTGCCGTTGGTAACGAGTGAAGGCAGGACTTGGAACGGGCTTGGACGGCCAGCGTTGACCGTCATGCCGGCGAGCAATCCCAGCAGCGCGAGCAGCAGAAATGGGAGCCGGCGGAACATTTGCGGAATCAGTTGCAGCCACAGCCCCCGCCACCCACGCGCCCACCGCCGTTGGCTGCCTCGCGCGAGGTCCACATGTGGTCCCCGAGCCGGGTGGCGGCAGGATCGCGGTCCGGCCTCATCACATAGCTGGCGAGGTTTTCCCGCTGCCAGGGCTCGACGCCGGCGCAGCCCGCCAGCAGCAGCGGACCCACCAGATGCAGTATGCGGATGAAGGATTTCATGGTCTGGTGACCGGGGTGGGAGCTTTCAGCAATTCCTCGATCTCTTTCACCGCCTTGCGACGGCTTTCGGCGTTGCGGAACCCCTTGCAGACGGAGTGAACGCGGCCCTCGCGGTCGAGGATGAACGTGCTGGGAAGCGAGGGCAGGCGGAGTTTGGAGACGAGTTCCTTCCGGCTGTCGCGCAGCACCGTGAAGGTCACCGGGTGATCCTTGAGGAACTCCGTCATCGCCGTCCGGCTTTTGTCCACGTTGATGGCGAGGATCACGAGGCCCTGTTTTTGGAAGCGCACGTACAGCTCCTCCATGGCGGGGAAGGTGTCCTTGCAGGGGGCGCACCAGGAGGCCCAGAAATCGACCACCCGAACCTGTCCCTTCAGGTCCTCGGGCAGCCTGCCCTCCAGGGGAAACTGGGTGAGATCGGGAAACGGGTCGCCGGGTTTGAGTTCCACCGCGTCGCCGGTCGTGTCGGTTGCCGTGTCCGAACCGATCTGTGCGGTCAAAGGAAGGCACCACAGGCCGGCCAGCACAGCCAATGCGGCGCGGCGGTCCGATTGGCGGGCCAGGAGGTCAGATAACCGGTTCAGAACCATGCGCGAATTCCCAGGGTATAGATGTTAGCCTGGGGGAAGTTACTCGCGGCAGTCACCTTGTCATCGCCGAACATTTCGTACCGCTTGTAGGCCACATCGAGCGACAGCCAGCTGGTCACCTTGGTCGTCACGCTTACCCCCAGCGTCCACGTGTGCAGCTCGCTCAGCCGGTAGTCGGCCGAGTAGAACTGCGGAATCACCACATCCGGAAACGCCTGCGGGAAGGACGGATCGCCGGCAAACCTGGGCGCGTAAAAGCGGGCGGCGGACTGGCGGTAATAGCGAACCATCGGGGCGATCACGACGCGACGGCCGACATTCTGCAGCCACGTCAGCGTGGCGGTATGGCTGAAAATGCCGAACGAATCGTGGTAGAACCGGTAGTCCGTCTCGGCGCTGCCGTTCAGGGGTTCGACAAACTGGTTGAGCGTCACCTGCACCACCTGCTTGGTGCGATGCCCCGGACGCCGGTCGCCGAACAGCGTGTCCGGGTCGGGATAACCGTCGAAACGCACCCCTTTGTAGGGGTCGGAAAGGTACCCGGAAGCCGTGCCGAATGAGAAGTTCGCCGAGATCAGGGTCGTGGGCGAAAGCACCTGCGTGACACCGAGGACGAAATCCGTGCTCTCCTTGGAGCGCCACTGGGTGCCGAGGAAGTCGCCGGTGACGCGGTCGAAATTATGCGAAATGCCGAAGAGCAGGGTGGTGTTCCGGCGGTTGAAATCGATGGAGTAGTGCAGGCCGGGCGTGATGGATTCGTAGTCACTCTCGGTGCTGTAGGCGATGGAGGGCGTAATCGTGTGGCGGCCCTCGATAAAACCGAGCTCCATGCGGCCGGCCGTGCGGGTGTCGTAAAGGTCCTTGGTGGGAACCTGTGTGCTTCCTGCCGGTGGTGGGGCTCCGATGGGCGTCGCGCCCGCGATGCTGTCGTAAACGAAATCGGCCTTGGCGTGGAGCCATTCGGCCAGGTCCGCTTCCGCGAGCACCGTCTGCGTGGCGACATGGGTACGGTCTCCGTCCTCGTGATAGAACTCGTACTTGTAGTCGGCGTGGTTCTCCGCGCGCAGCCGGAGCAGTCCCGCCAGCGCCAGCCACACACTGAGCAGACCGGCCAGCGCCGGTGGTCGTGCCGGCTGGCGGAAGCCTTTGAGCTGGAGGGCGGAGCGGTTCATGTCGTGCTTAAGTGGGAGCTTGCCCCCGCTTCCGCCGACTGGCTACGCCGGAATTACTGGGGCGTCGCGGTGACGTGATAGAACCGTGGCCCGGCACCCACCGTGTCGGTGACAGTCGCAGTCCCGGCCGCAGCGGGGGGCGCCACGTTTGTCAGCACGGACCAATTGGCCAACCCCAGCGAGTCACGATACTCAACCTCGTAAGCCACACCCGCCACGACCGGGAAAGAAAAGCTGACCTGTCCTCCCTGCACCCCCGGCTGGCTGAGACTGAATGGCCCCACCACCGGGCGCGGTGTCACCGTGAGCGTGACGGCGTCGCTCAGGAGATTGGTGACGGAGTTGGCCACCCTGACCTGATAAGTGCCGGCCTGATTGGTGGACACATTGCTGAGGGTCAGCGTTGCATTGGTCTCGTTGAGCAGCGTCGCGGTATTGAATGTCCACTGGTACGTGATGGGGGCGGTGCCCGTTACGCCAACGTTGAACGCGGCGGTGCCACCCTCTTTCACGGTGAGACCGACCGGCTGATTGGTGATCACCACCGGCTTCGCGGCGGGAATGATGGTCAAGGCAACGGGCGCGCTGGTCACGGAGCCGCCGGAATTCAACGCGATGACGGCGTAATTTCCATCGCTGCCCAGCGTGGTCTTGGCGATCTGGAACTGCGCGCTGATGGCCCCCTGGATCGGCGCGTTCTTGAACAGCCACTGGAAGGTCGGGGCCGGTGTGCCCGTCGCGGTCACGGAAAAGCTGGCGGGCTGACCCTCCGTCACGGTCAACGGAGCGGGCGGTTGCGTGATGACGGGAGCCACGGGCGGCGGATCGAAGATGGTGAAAGTGAGGGCGGGGGCGGTATAGCTGTTGCCCGATTTGTTGGACTCCTGCCAGCCGGTGACAAAGGTCTTGTAGATGCCGGACTTGGTCGGCCTGCCGGTGAAGACTCCCTGGATGCTCAGGGTAATTCCGGGGGGCAGGGCGGTGGCGCTGTACGACTGCGCGGCACCGTAACGTCCGCTGAGGATGGATGCCCGGGCGCCGGGGAAGGCAACCCCGTTGGTGCCGGTATTGGCCCCGGTAAAGGTCAGTCCCGTGGCGGCGGACACGGCGTGAAAACTGCCGGCCACCGCCGTCGCGCCGGCGATCCAGCGCAACACGGCCACGAGCGGTGAGGCGACCGCCGTGGCTTCGGTGGAGGCCACTCGCAGGAGCGGGGCCAGTTGCAGGAACGCGGACAGGAACAGCGCGGGCAAGCGCGACAAACGGGAGTGCATTTTTTCAGATTGATCGGATTTGAAGCGGAAAGAACTGCGCGAAAAGTCAGTTGCAGCCGCACCCGCCGCCGCCCACGCCACGGCCGCCGCTGGCGGCCTCACGGCTGAAATAGACGTGTTCGGCGAGGGCCTGGCCGGCGGGATCGCGGTCGGCCCGCATCACGGGATCGGCCAGCATGGCGCGCTGCCACGGCTTCACGTTCTGGCAGCCGGTCATCAGCGGGGCGACCGCGAGGCAGAGAAGAAACAGGCGGGTTTTCATGGCACTAGGGCTTGAGCAGCTTTTCCACGATGGCGATAAACTCCTTGCGGGTGCTGTCACCCTCGTAGCTCTTGTGCACCTGGTGGATCTTGCCGGTGCGATCCAGGATGAAGGTCACCGGCACGGTGGGCAGGTCGAGCCGCTCGGCCAGCTTCTGCTTGGCGTCGCGCATCACGGCAAAGGGGACCGGGTGCTTCTTGAGGAACATGTCCATGGCCCCCTTGTCCTCATCCACGCTGATGGCGACGATGACCAGCCCCTGGCTGCCGTATTTCTCCTGCAGTTCCTTGAAGGCCGGGAACGACTCCTTGCAGGGGCCGCACCAGGAGGCCCAGAAGTCCACGATCACCACCTTGCCGGCCAGATCGGGTACGGTGCCTTCGAGGCTGTAGTCGGCCAGATTGGGGAACGCCTCGCCAGCCTTCGGTGTCCCGGCCAGCGCGGCCACGGTGCCGAGGAGGGCTGCGAAGGTTGCCAGGGCCGTCGCCATCCGGCGGGGCAGGGTTGCCAGGGAATTTAGAACCATAAACCAAAGCCCACGGTGAAGATGTGCGCCTTGGGATAGGCGCTGGGGGAGGTGATGCCATCGAGACCGTGCATCTCGTAGCGTTTGTAGCCGGCCTCGAGGCTGAAGTGCTCATGCACCCGCCACGAGGCGGTCACGCCATAGGTGAAGGAGTTGAGCTGGGAAAGCCGGTAATCGGCGGAGAAATAGGTTGGATGCGCCGGCACCGCGAAAGTGCTGGTACCCGTGCCCGGAAAGCTCGGGTCATCGTTGAACACGATGCTGGCCCCGTCACTCTGAACCGAGCCGATCGCCCCGTTGGGGAAGGCCGGATCACCCACGAACGATGGCGCGTAAAAGGAGGCCGCCGACTGGTTGTAGAAGCGGAAGAGCGGCGAGATCATCAGCTTCTTGCCGAGCTTCTGGTGCCACGACAGCTCCACGGTGTGCGAGAAGATCCCCCAGCTGTCGTGGTGGAAGCGGTAGCTGGCTTCGATGCTGGCATTCAGCGGGTCGATGTACTGGGTGATGCCGACCAGGGCGACCTGCCGGAACTTGTGGTCCGGCCGCTGCTCCGGAACAGTGAACGAATCGGGTGGATTGTAGAAGCTGATCGGGTAGTTGAAGAGGAAGGTGGCCCCCTTGTAGGGATCGGTCAGGTAACCGTCCGAGTAGCCCAGCGTCAGATTGGCCGTGACATAGGTGTGCGGCCCGAGCAGCTGGTTCACCCCGACCAGGAAATCGGTCGAGTCCTTGCGCTGCAACTCCGGCTGAAAGAAGCCGCTGACGTGGTCAAAATTGTGCGATACCCCGAGGTTCAGGGTGGTGTTGCGTGAGTTGAAATCGATTGCCTCGTTCAGCGAGAGGCCCACCGACTGGTAGTCGCTTTCGGTGCTGTAGGCAAAGCCCGGGGTGGTGGTCGTGCGGCCCCATTTGAGATCGCTGCTGAGGTTGCCGGAATAGCGCGTGTCCTTGAGGTCCACCAAGGGCACCTGGTTTCCACCGGCCGGGGCCGGCGCTCCCGTCGGCGTCGCGCCGGAGATGGCATCGTACACGAACTCACCTTTTACGGCGACGCGTGGGTTCAGGTCGGTCTCGAAATAGGCCGTCTGGGTGTGGACGCGCACCCGCCCCGCCTCCTCCTGATAATCCTCGTACCGGTAGGCGAGCGTATCCTCCGCCCGCGCTGGCTGCACGCAGCGGAACAGCAACGCCAGCAGGCATGTGAGAGGCCCGGCAGGGGTAAATGCGGCCCTATTTCCACACTTTTCCCCACGAAACTGTTTCATCAGGTTTGCGCCCATATTGTCCACGCCGCTACCGATGCCCTAAAAACTTCCATCGGTCACGCCGCGTGTGACAACCAACCACTAGCGGACCGGGTTTAGAAGGCGGAGGGCCAAACCGTTAGAAAATCCTTAGAGACTGTCTGAAAATTGGGAAGGGCGCTGCGGCGAGGGATTTTGGCCGGGGGCGAGGCGGGACGGGCGG
>CAIXUG010000089.1 GCA_903922605.1 uncultured Verrucomicrobiota bacterium | reverse complement strand
CCTCCCGCTTCGCCACCGGCGTCCGCACCCGCCCCAGCTGGTCCGACTTCAGCGGCTCCGCCCCTCCCGTCATAGATGTCATAGCCGTAATCTATGACGTTTATGACCACCCGACTACCGGCGCTCCGCGTGACGCTTACGACAGTTTGCGCTGACCAGGAGCTGCTGAATTGATCCGATAGACGCGAATATCAGCGCTAATAGACGTATCTGGCCGGAAAGCCAAACGTCGTCAGCGGTTAAGGCTCTGTTCCGCCGCGCGGGCAGTGTTCGCCAGCAGCATGGCAATGGTCATGGGGCCGACGCCACCTGGATTGGGAGTGATGAGACCCGCAATGGGCTGAACTTCGGCAAAAGCCACGTCGCCAACCAGCCGGGTTCCGGTCTTGGAACTCGTATCCTTGATGCGATTGACCCCGACGTCGATGACCACGGCCCCCGGTTTGACCATGTCGGCCTTCAGAAACTCGGGAACTCCCATGGCGGCGACCAGAATGTCCGCCCGCCGGCAATGGCCCGCGATGTCACGGGTACCGCTATGCACCACGGTGACGGTGCAGTTTGCGTGGCGGCCCTTTTGCATGAGGATCGAGGCCATCGGTTTGCCGACGATATTGCCGCGACCCAGCACGACGACTTCCGCGCCCTCCAGCTTTACGCCGGAGCGGATCAACAGCTCATGCACACCACCGGGTGTGCAGGGGACGAAACCATCGGTATCACCCAACATGAGCTTGCCCACATTGAGCGGGTGAAATCCGTCCACATCCTTGGCGGGTGCGACCCGGGCATAAACCGTGGCCTGGTCCATGTGTTTCGGTAGCGGGGCCTGGATGAGGATGCCATGCCATTGCGAGTCGGCATTCAGTCGGTCAACCAGTGTGAGCAATTCGGCCTGGGTCGTCGAGACGGGCAGCACCTGCGTGATGGAGCGGATGCCCAGTTCGGCCGACTTCTTCTCCTTCATCCCCACATACACCTGGGACGCGGGATCCTCACCCACGCGGATGAAAACAAGACCGGGAGTGACGCCACGTGCCTTGAGCGCCGTGACGCGCTGGGCGGTCTCGGCGTGGATCTGCTGTGCGATGAGGCGACCGTCGATGAGATTGCTCACGGGATGTCGGGAACTATGACACAGTGTCCGCGACGGCGGAAGGCCGGGCCGAGAACCGCCGGCAGACAAGCCGAATCAGTCGGCCAGCTGGATGCTCTTCACCTTGAGCAGCGGCGTCTTCCAGCGGCTGTCGCGCCATTCCTCACCGGAAACCAGCACATGGTGGCCGCGATACTTGGTCAGATCGATGTCAGGCGTCTCGCTGATCAGAAAGTCGATAGTGCCCTCTTTGGTGAGGCTGCCGAGCTCGTGATAACCGGGAGCCTGCACGCTCCAGGCCCGTCCAACCGTGCCCTCGCGCAAGACTTCTCGCGGGGTGGTCACGTCACCCGATCCGGTGGCCATGAACTCCTTATCGGCGGGCACCGAGTGCAACGGCGGTTGATAGGGGCGGAACTTGCGCGGCTTGGCCGGTGCATTCGTGCCCGGATCGGCCTGAACTTCGGGAGCGGACGTGACCGCAGACGGAGTGGTCGGTGCCGCAATCGGCGCTGGCTTTACCACATTCGAAGCCACTGAAACCGGGGCGGCAGTTGCAGGCTGCGGAGCCGGTTCAGCGATGACGGGTTGCGGCTGCCGTTGCGGTTGAAAGGTTGCCGGCCTGGTTTCAGCCACGGGCTTGGGAACTGGCGGCGCGATTTGGGCGGCTGGGGCCGGGGCCGGGGCCGGAGTGGCAGGTGTGGCGAGAGTCTGCACATCGATCAAATTTGCCGAAACAAACCCAAATGTGCTCGGCGGCGGTTCGATCAGAAGCCAGCCATCCACCTCGCGAAGCACGGTGACCGTCGCGCCCTGGCTGAGCTCGCCCAGCTCACTGTAGTTCCGGCCGGGACCGGCGCGCAGGTTCAGGACTTTGCTCTTCACCGTCCTGGTCTTGGGGTCCACCAGCGGCCCGTAAACCCAGACCGGGGCCTGCTTGGGCAGGGCGATTTTTGCCCAGGGACGCGGGGCTCCGTCGGACCCGGTGCCCGGCACCTGGTCCAGCACCTCGACGACCTCGCCCTTGTTCAGCGTGGCCAGCACTTCCCCGTCAAACGCGGGCTTTGCCCGGACATTGGTCCGGTCGGCCTTGATGGTGCCGGCGGCATTGGCTTGCAGGGTAAGGGCGGCCAGCAACGCGGCGAGTTGGAGACTGAAGGCGCGGAAAGAAACGGTCATAAGCATGAAACCGGACTGGGACCGGCGACAGGAACAGACTCCGGCGTCAATGCGCCCCTCGCAAGAGCGATTTGATCTCGCTTTCGCCGAGGGCGCGCCACTTGCCCACGGGCAGCTCCCCGAGTTTGATTGTTCCGATCTGCATGCGCCGGAGCTGCTCGACCTCGTGGCCCAGCACTTCAAAGAGACGGCGCACCTCGCGGTTCTTGCCCTGGGCCAGTTCCAGCTCGACCACGCTATGGGAATTGTTCGAGGAAACGACCCGGGCGCGTTCGGCCTTCAGGGTTTCGCCCTCATGCTCGACCCCGTCGGTGAAGCGGCTGACGTCGCGCTGTAGCAGACGACCAGCGACGACCGCCCAATACTTCTTCGTGACCCCGAAGCGCGGATGGGTGAGCCGGAGGCTGAAATCGCCGTCGTTCGTGAGAAACAGAAGCCCTTCACTCTCGCGGTCGAGCCGGCCGACCGGGAAGAGGTTCGTCCAATCCGGCGGCAGCAGCTCAAAGACCGTGCGCCGGCCCAGCTCGTCCTGCCGGGTGCAGATGAAGCCGGGCGGCTTGTTCAGCGCGACGTAGATCTTGCGGCGTACCCGCACCGGCTCGCCGTCCACCGTCACCCTGTCCGTCGTCTCGTTCACCTTGGTGCCGAGCTCCGTGACGATGCGGCCGTTCACGGCGACGCGGCTCTCCGCAATGATCGCCTCGGCGGCGCGGCGGGAAGCCACGCCGGCATCGGCCAGGAATTTTTGGAGACGGACCACGGAAGTGATGAATGACGAATGGCGAGTGTCGAATGGCAGGAAAAAAGAAGCGCGGCAGCGCGGCCTGTTTTCCGCGCTCCGCGCTTCCCGTTCCGCGCTGGCGAAGCTTACTCCGGGGGCTTGGTCTTGCGGAGACCGGTGATGCGGTCGCCGGTCTTCCACTGGCCGCGATCCTTGAGGAGGGCGACGCGTTCGAAGCGTTTCAGGACGTTGCGCTTGCCACCGGTGGCGGCGGCGGCGCGGAGGCTGCTGTGCTGGGACATAAAATGTGTTGTTGTACGCTGCGTTGACCGCCTGGCCGGGCCAAAGCGGAGCGAGGTATTTATCAGAGCCTTGCCGCGAAGCAAATGGCTTTTTTACCGACAAAAGGGTGGGCACGAGGGGGAATTGCCTTGGAGCAGGGCGGTGAAGGCGTCCTGCCGCCCGTCGGTAGGGCTGAAAGCCCATCCGAATATTGCCTGGGGTGAAGCGAGTTAGGCGAGCGCAGCCCCAGGCCCCCAGGAAAAAAGGTCGAGCGCTGTAAGTGCGTCCTAAAAGTTCCACCGCCTTTTGGCAGGCCTTCAGCCCTCTGCATGGGCTGGGCGCACTTGCCCCTGGGGCTACGCTCACTGCGTTCGCTCCACCCCAGGCAGCACTCAGACGCGCTTTCAGCGCTGCGGCTGACGGACGGACAGGAATGGTTGTTCACCCCTCCGTCACGCCCGGCGTTGCCAAGCTCGGTGTCCTTTCCCATTCTGCCGGGGATGAATCCCCATGACTTCTACGTCGAACGGGTGGTGGACCTGCTGGACCCGGCGGCCAATCGCATCCTCAACCTGACGGTGGAGGAGGCCCGCGCCCGGGTGCTCAGCGGCGACGCCGCGCAGGTCGCCGAGATCGACGGCTCCTTTGCGCTGCTCGCCCGCGACGGCAAGACCGTGCGCATGGCACGCTCGCTCGACCGGCCGATGCGCTACTTCCTCGCCAAGCGCGCGGAAGGTCCGGCGTTGATCGTCTCCGACCGCATGGATGCGATTCACGAGCAGCTCAAAAAGGAGGGCCTCGCGGATCAGTTTCATCCCAGCTACACGCGCATGGTCCCGGCGCACTACGTGGTGGAACTGCAGCTCATTGGCTGCCCTGATCCCGATCCCACCTACACGCGCTACTTCACGCCCGAGCGCAATTCGCTGCCCGCCGACCTCGACGAGATCGGCCGCCGCTATGTCGGCGCGCTGGCGGAGGAGATTGCCAAGCAGCTCCGCGCGCTGCCCGAGGGTGAACCCGTTGGCGTCGCATTTTCCGGCGGGGTGGACAGCGGGGTGGTGTTCCTCACGACCTATTTTGTGATGCGGCAGCTCGGGATGAATCCCGCGCGGCTGAAGGCTTTCACCCTCAGCTTTGGCGACGGACCGGATCTCGCGCAGGCGCGCGACTTCCTGAACCGCCTCGGGCTCGGCCTGTTCCTCGAGGAAATTCACGCCGATCCCGGCGAACTCGACGCGGGCGAGGCCTTGCGCGTGCTGGAGGATTACAAGCCGCTCGATGTCGAGTGCGGCACCATGGCCCTGGCGCTCTGCCGGGGCATCCGGCGGCGGTATCCCGATTGGCGCGTGCTCCTCGACGGCGATGGCGGCGACGAGAACCTCAAGGACTATCCCATCGAGGAGAATCCGGAGCTGACCATCCGCTCGGTCGTACACAATCTGATGCTCTACCACGAGGGCTGGGGCGTGGGGCGCATCAAGCATTCGCTCACCTACAGTGGCGGCCTGAGCCGGGGCTACGTGCGCACCTACGCGCCCGCGCGGAAGTTCGGCTTCGCGGGCGTCAGTCCGCTGATGAGCCGCCCCGTGATGGCCGTGAGCGAGGCCATTCCGTTCATCGACCTCACGAACTACGACGTGCCGACGCTTTACTCGCTCAAGGGCGAAGTCGTGCGGCGCGGCGTGAAGGCGCTCTTCGGCGTGGACATGCCCGTGTTCGAGAAGCGCCGCTTCCAGCACGGCGCAACCCGCAAGGAGACGCTGCGGGAAAAGATGCCGGCGCAGGAGGCGGTATATCGGAGACAGTTTTTGGCGATGTATCAGTAGAGGAGCATCGCTCGGGAAACTATGGGGGTTCAGTAGGTTAACAAAATCTTAATAACTCTAGACGTGATCACTTGCTCAATTCCAGTGCGTGCAAATCAGCAGTTGCGATGGGAAATGAATAATGGTGACACATTGTTTGTTCTCGGTGCAAACGGCACTGGCAAATCAAGTTTGATGCAAAGGCTCAAGAGCCTAAATCGGGAAAATTCTCGCTGGATTTCCGCACATCGCCAGAGCTGGTTTGAATCTGATTTGATTAACCTCACGCCTCAAAATAAAAGAGAATTGGATCAAAATTATTTCCACCATGATTTAAACATTGTCTCAAGGTGTAGGGATTGGAATGCCGGCAATCGTGTTAATCTCGCCATTTACGAATTGGTGGAGGCGGAGAATCTCGATAATCGAGCGCTTGCAAAAGCGGTGCGCGTGCAAGACGACCAACTTGTCGAGATTCTGCGCAAAAAGGAGCCGCCAATTGCAATTATAAGCAGGCTATTGCAGTCATCCAATCTTCCGATCCATCTTTTCTTGCACCAAGACGAGCAGGTGATGGCGTCGAAATCTGGAAGCGAGCCGTTTAGTGTCGCTTATCTTTCGGATGGTGAACGGAATGCGCTGCTCATTGCGGCAACTGTTCTTACGGCGAAGCCGGGCGCTTTGATTTTAATAGACGAGCCGGAAAGGCATCTCCATCGCTCGATCATCTCTCCGTTGTTGACCCGACTTTTTGCTTTGCGTAAAGACTGCGTATTTATTGTTTCTACGCACGACATCCTGCTGCCATTCAATAATCCGAAGGCGCGCACTCTCCTCGTCAGGTCTTGTAAATATAGTGAAGGTGGCGCCGTGGAATGGGATGCGGACTTAGTGCTTTCAAATGTTCAGATAGATGAGGGACTCAAGTTGGACATTCTCGGTGCAAGAAGGCGTATCCTCTTCGTGGAGGGAACGGAAAACAGCCGAAGTCTGGATCAGCCACTGTACAGCCTGGTGTTTCCTGAGGTGTCGGTAATCGCAAAATCAAACTGCAATGAAGTGAGGCATGCGGTCGCTGGTACTCGTGCTGCTGTCGATCTGCATTGGCTAAAGGCCTTTGGGATTGTTGATAGTGACGGGCACGATTCTGCGGACATTGAGCAGTTAAAACAGCGGGGTATTTATGCTGTTCCTGCTTATTCGGTAGAGGCTCTGTATTACCATCCTGAAATTCAGCGACGTGTCGCAGAGCGTCATGCCACTGTGACAGGCCAGAGCGCCGAGATGCTGCTCACAAACGCCAAGACTGCAGCGCTCCAGGCCTTGAGTCAGCATGCTGATCGGATGAGTAGGAAAGTGGCTGAAAAGGCGATACGAGCCAAAGTGATTCAACAAATACCCGGGAAGGTTGAGATAGGAGCCGGACAAACTATCGAGATACGAATCGATACCGCAGCAGAAGTCTTGGCAGAGCGTACACGCTTTGACGCTCGATTCGTTGCGAACGATCTCGATCACCTCATTCAACGGTATCCAGTAAGGGAAACTCCGGCTCTCTTCGAAATTGCCAGAGCTCTCGGATTCCAAGACCGTGAACAATATCAGAGTGCAGTTCTAAAACTGCTCATGGATGACGCCTCAGCATTAACTTATATTCGATCTCTCTTCGGAACCTTGTGGGATGAAATGATTCTGCCGTGAAGAGGACAGCAAATAACGGGACTGGTTGCGCAACCGAACCATGGTCGAGTTCTTCGGCGTTTCGGAGTCCGTTTTCAACCCCGATTTTAATTATGGCGAATTCGCCACAATTGAATCCGCGCAATGAGGTCTGCTTTAATTCCCTCGAATTCGAGGGAATTGCCAATCGGGCGCTGACTGGAACCTACAGTTGAAGCCATGAGCACGGCCAAGAAGAGCACGATCGAAGTTCAGGGCGCGGCCATCACCATCCTTTCGCAAAAGGAACAGGATTTCATCTGCCTGACGGACATTGCGCGATTCAAGAGCGTTGACCGGTTCGATGACCTCATCCGCAACTGGCTAAGAAACCGCAACACGGTAGAGTTCCTTGGTGTCTGGGAGCGGCTCAACAATCCCGATTTTAATCCCGTCGAATTCGACGGGATTAAAATGCAGGCCGGTCTGAACAGCTTCACGCTGACGCCGAAGCAGTGGATCGAAAAAACGGGTGCGATTGGCATCATTTCCAGTGCCGGGCGTTACGGTGGCACATTTGCGCACAAGGACATCGCGTTTGAGTTCGCCTCGTGGATTTCGGTCGAATTCAGGCTATACCTCATCAAGGAGTTCCAGCGGCTCAAGGATGACGAGAGCCGCCGGCTTTCGCTCGCGTGGAATCTCAACCGCACGCTGTCGAAGCTGAACTACCGCATTCACACCGATGCGGTGAAGGCGCACCTGATTCCGGCAGAAGTGACGCCCGCGCAGGCTGCCATTACCTACGCGACCGAGGCGGATCTGCTCAACGTGGCGCTCTTCGGGCACACCGCGCGACAGTGGCGTGAGGCGAATCCCAAGCTGGAAGGCAATGTCCGTGATTACGCAGGCGTGGAGCAGTTGCTCGTGCTCGCGAACATGGAGGGCATGAATGCCGAGTTCATCCACATGGGGTTGCCGCAGGGCGAACGGCTCAGGCGGCTCAACCAAATCGCCATCCGCCAGATGCAGGTTCTGACTTCGGCGAATTTGAAGGCGTTACCGGGAGCGAAGGAGAAATGAATACTTTTGACCGACAAACCGCTGGATGCCGTCAACCAGACGCGGAACAATATCTTCGGTTGGCCCGATCAGTTCACGCCGGAGTCCGTCACCTGACCTGAAATCAGCATGCCCAAGAAACTCCCACTCGCCAAAGCCGCCAAGCCCGCGCGTTCGGGGCCGGCAGGGCTGTTGACGGAAGTTCGCGGACTGATCCTGGCGGCGCGTGAAGGTGCGGCCCGCACGTTCAACGCGGGCCTCACAATGCTCTATTGGGAGATCGGCAACCGTATCCGCCGGGACATTCTCCAGGAGAAACGTGCCGGCTACGGGGACAGGATTTTGCAATCACTGTCTGCAAAATTGACCGCCGAGTTTGGCCGGGGATTCAGCCAGCGGAACCTTGCGAGCATGGTCCGGTTCGCGGAGGTCTTTTCCGGGCGCGACATTCTGCAATCACTGATTGCAAAATTGGGCTGGACGCATTTTCAGCACATCATCTACCTCGACGATGCGCTGAAGCGCGATTTTTACGCCGAGATGTGCCGCGTCGAGAAGTGGAGCACGCGGATGCTGGCGAAGAAGATCGGCGGAATGCTTTACGAGCGGACGGCGCTGTCAAAGAAGCCGGAAAAACTTATCCGGCAGGAGCTGGCGGCGTTGCGGAAGGAGGACAAGCTCACGCCTGACCTCGTATTCCGCGATCCCTACGTGCTGGATTTCCTCGGCCTGCGCGACACCTACGCGGAGAAGGATCTGGAGGCTGCCATTTTGCGCGAGATTGAGTCGTTCATTCTGGAGCTTGGCGCCGGCTTCGCTTTCCTTGAACGGCAGAAACGCATCACGGTGGACGGTGAGGATCATTATCTCGACCTGCTGTTTTACCACCGCGGGCTGCGTCGACTGGTAGCGATCGACCTGAAGCTGGAGGAGTTCAAACCCGGCGACAAAGGGCAGATGGAACTCTATCTGCGCTGGCTTGACCGGCACGGGCGCGAGCCCGGCGAGGAAGCGCCCATCGGACTGATCCTTTGCGCAGGGCAGCGGCGTGAGACGGTGGAACTGCTTGATTTGGAAAAATCCGGCATTCGCGTGTCATCGTATTGGACGGACGTGCTACCCAAGGCCTGGCTGCAACGGAAATTGCATGAAGCGGTGCGATTGGCGCGGGGAAGATTGACCGGTGATGCCGCCAAGGCTTCCTTGAGAAAGTGCCCATGAATGTCTCCGATTGGTTAAAATTCTCTACCATCGACCGGCTGCGAAGCAGCCGCTCCGAGTTTATTCAGCTGGCCATCCTGCTCCTGGTTCTGGGTTTTTCGGGGCGGGCTGCAGATGGACCCGCGAAGGACAATGCCCCGAAGCTCATCGCCCCCGCTGTGTCCATCGGTACGGGTTTGCTGCTGGAGCCGGCACTGACGCTGCCGGAGTTCCCGCGTGAGAAGTTCGAGGCGGCCATGGCGACCGTGGGCGCGGAGAAGATTCACCGGCCGTGGACGAATGCGGTCGTGCCGCTGCCGCCACATCCCCGGGCCGAGGTGAAGGGTCTGACGCATGACGAAGCGAAGGCCTACATGATGGAGGCGAAGCGGCGGTTTGACGCGGGCGAAGCCGTGCCGCTTTCCGACGTCGGTCTGATCAGCACGCAGGAGGATGTGATCCGCAAGCCGATGCTCAACCACATCGCGGCCTTCTCGAATGAGGTCGCGCGCGTGTATCTGCTCGTGCAGAAGACGTATTCAGACAATGGGTGGTCCTACTTTTCGATCGTGCAGGACCTGACGGTGTCGCCGCCGATCGATTACTTCGCCGAAATCAGGAAGACCGGCCCGCACTTTGAGGCGACCAGCTGTTACAAGTGCCATGCCTCGGGGCCGCTGGCGATCCATCCGGCCCGCGAGGATCTGGTGCTGGATGCGCCGTTGGCGGCAGCCATCGGCCAGTTCATTGCCGACCAGCCGCGCAGCGTGCTCTTCGTCCCCGAGGATTCCCCGAAACCGCCCACCGGTGAGCCCCTCACGTTGAAATTCTGCGCGCGCTGCCACGCGGAGGATGGCGACCGGGACCGGCTGTTCCAGGTCCAGTCGCATCCGATTCGCGTGCTGGTGGATTTTGGCTACATGCCGCCGAACCGGCGGCTGAAGCCCGAGGAGATCGCCCAGCTCAAGGCGTGGCTAGAGAAGAAGCCTTAGGCTCCGGCGTTTCGTACCTCCTGCCTTGTTGCAGGTGGTCGTCGCAAATCCGCACGTGACAATCTACGGGATGCGGCAGTTCATCTTCCGCGACCGGAACGGATTCTGGATCACGTTCGGCAGCGCGGCATCCTCATGAGACCAACCCCCATTTCACCCGAGATGAAAGTGGCCGCCTTGGCGACCGCGTTGATGGTCGGGGTGGGGCTGGTGCGCCTGGCCCAGTGGCTGCAGGCCAAGCCCACATCCGCCGATCCCTGGGACGCTGAGACCGATCTGAAACTGGAGGAGGCCGAGGCGCGCCCGCTGTGTGTGCGCTGCCTGTGTCCGTATGAGGAGACCGACTGGTTTTGCCCGCAATGCGGCCGGGCGACAAGTCCGACCACGAACTGGATGCCGTACCTCGACGAGCTGTCGATGGGTGACGTCCTGCGTCACGGCACGGGTGGGCGCATCCCGGTGAAGCCGCTGACGGTCATCGGCTACGTGGTGCTGGCGTTGACACAATATTTCATTTTCGCGCCCATTTACTGGTGGCAGCTCTGGCAAAACGTCCGCCGATGGCGGCATGACCGCCTGACGGCAGACCCGGATTTGCCTCCAACCGCCAACCAGACCGAGCAGTGAGTGAAAGCTCCTGCGGAGCGCGACCACTGCTTTTTGACCGACCGGTCTAGCGTTCGGTCTCGCTCATTTCGGGAACCGTTTGTCCGGGTGCTTCGGAGCGGGCGGCACCGGGCGCGGATCCTGGGCGATCAGTTCCTGCAGGTGTTTCACCGCGGCCTCCAACTGCGCGTCGTGGCCGTCGAAGGTGGCGCGAGGAAGGTTGTCCACCACGATGTCCGGGTCCACGCCGTGGCCCTCGATGAGCCACGAGCCCTCGGGGCCATAGACGCCGGTTTCGGCCGCGCTGGCCATGCCGCTGTCCACGAGCCAGCGGCTCGCGCTCAGCCAGACCTCGCCGCCCCAGGTGCGCGTGCCGATGACCTTGCCGAGGCCGAGGCGCTTGAAGCCCTCGCTGAACGCCTCGCCGTCGCTGGCGGTCCGCTCATTGCACAGCACGACGACGTGACCGCGGAAGGCATACTGCATGTTCCATGTCGGCTCACCTGTGCGCGGCTGCCAGTAGAACCACGCCTTGCGCAGCAGCTTGCCGAGCACCCAGGAGTCGATGTTGCCGCCGCGGTTGTTCCGCACGTCGATGATAAGGCCCTGCCGCTGAAAGACGGGGTAAAACTCACGGGCCCATTCCGCGATGTTGTCGGAGCCCATCGCGCGGAGATGGACGTAGCCGAGGTGGTTGGACCCGAGCTGATCGACGGCCAGCCGGCGGGTGTATTCCCACTCCGTGTAGCGCAGGTTGGCTTCCTGGTCGGCGGTGATCGGCCGGACGATGACCGGGCGGTTCGTCGTCGCTCCCGCAGACTTAACGCTGAGCAGCGTCTGTCGGCCGGCCTGGTTGCGCAGGAACATTTCCGGGTGTTCGACCCCACGGGTCTCCCGTCCGTTGATGGCAACGATGACGTCACCTTCCTTCACGTCCACGCCGGACTGGAGCAGGGGAGCGAGGCTGTCCGGATAATCCGGATCGGTATGGTAGATATGCTCGACGCGCCAGCCGCCGGCAGCCGTATCCGATTTCAGCTGGGCGCCGAGCGAGGCGGTGGCGACCTGGTCCTCCCCCTCGCGCTCGTCGCCGAAGCGCACAAAGATGTGCAGCGTGGACAGCTCGCCGGCCATCTCCGCGATGACATCATTCAGCTCGTCACGGTCGCTCACGCGATCGACCAGCGGCAGGTACTTTTTCCGCACCGCCGGCCAGTCGAGCTGGAGCATGTCGCGGTCGTAGAAATAATCGCGCAGCATCCGCCACGACTCGGTGTAGATCTGCCGCCATTCCTCGCGCGGAATCAGGGAGAAGCTCCAGCCATCGAGGTTGAAGGTGTCATCCAGTTTGGCCGGCGCGCCGGCATCGCTGGCGATCACGTGGAAGCTGTCGCCCTTGCGGATGAGCAGCTTCTTGCGGTCGCCGGACAGTTCGTAGCTGTTGATATCCTCGACGAGCGTTTTTGGCTTCGGGTCCTTGTTCGTGATCTCCAACTGCTGGAGCTGGGGCTTCTTTTTGAAGCCGGTGTCACGGCTGATCCAGAGCAGGTGTTTGGCCGTGACGCTGAGTGAGTGATAATTGCCGGCCGCCACGGGAACCTCGAAGAGACGTGCGCCCAGTCCATCAAGCTCGATGGCGGTCGAGACTTCCGGCGGACGGTTGGTTTCCTTGGTTTTGGTGTCCGCCTTGGCCGTGTCCTTCTTTGATTCCTTCGAGTCCTCTCCCTTGGCGTCGTCTTTCTTGTCCTTGCCTTCTTCCTCCGCCTGCAACTCGTCCTTGGGCGCGAAGGGCCAGTGTTGGCCTGGCTTGAGGGCGACCGCGAAAATCTTGGTGGTCTCGGTGAAGAACGGCTCGGGCTCGCGGGGCCCCCACGGGCTGCCGACAAGCGAGTGCAGTTCCCGGTCGCTGAGGAAGTAGAGCCACTTGCCATCGGGTGACCAGGCCGGGCCATAACTGTCCACGCGGTCGCTGGTGATGACGGCACGGGCGGCGTTGGTGACGCCGTAGAGATGGATCTGCGGATAGCCGTTGGACGCGCCCTTCACGTAGGCGAGCCAATGGCTGTCCGGCGACCAGGCAAAGTCGGTGATCTCATCCACGCCGCTTTCGGCGACGAGCGTGGTGCTGTGCTTTTCGAAATCGAAGAGCCAGAACTTCTGGTTCTTGTCGCCCCAGGCCAGCCGTTTGCCATCCGGTGAGGGGACTCCAGTATAACGAAAGACGGTGCCATTAGTCGTCACCTGTTCCGTGGCTCCGACGCCATTGGCCGGCAGCTTCCAGAACTCCAGTTCCCCGGTCTGGTCCGAAAGCGCGATGAGCGATTTGCCATCCGGCAGGAAGGCGGCATCCCGGTAGCGCACGTCGGAGGGACGCGGAATCTCCACCCGGCGGCCCGCCTCGAGCGGCGCGACGAAGACCTCGCCGCGCGCCGTCAGCACGAGCCGGTCGCCGGTGGGCGAGATGTGTGCGGAAGTCAGGTAATCCATGGGCTTCTTCACCCAGCGTTCACGCTCCTGGTCGAAGTCCGAGGCCAGCGTGATGTCGAGGGTCTGATCGGTGCCGCGCGCGAGGTCGAACAGCCGGAGATCCGCCCCCTGCGAATAGACGATACGTCCGCCATCCAGGGCGGAGGACTTGACGTCATAGTCCTTGTGCCGGGTGAGCTGCTGAAGGTCCGTGCCGTCGGCCTTCATGGACCAGAGGTTCATGATCCCGTCGCGGTCGCTGATGAAGCAGACCCGGCCCTGCCACCACATCGGCGTGCGGCTGGTGCCTTTGAATTCTGCGGCGAGTGGCACGGCCTCGGCGGCGCCCTCAGCATACCGCCACAGGTTTTCCACCCAACCGCCCTCGTAGCGCTTGGTGCTGCTGCTCTGCTTGTTGAAGCGGGTGAAATACAGCGTCTTGCCATCGGGCTCGAAAACTCCTTCGGACGCCTGCGCCAGCGGCAGCACGCGGCGTTCGCCAGATTTTGGGTCGAGGCTGACCAGCTGGGAGCCGGGCAGCGTGGTGAAGCCGGCGGTGCGATAGAGCACGTGTCCGTCCGGTGTCCAGCCGACCACCCGCGCGCCGGCGGCATCAAAGGTGTGTCGGGTCGGCAGTCCGCCGCCGACGGGCATGGTGTACACCTCGGTGGGCCCTTCGTACTCGGCGTCGTAGGCGATGGTCTGGCCATCCGGCGAAATCGCGGCGTGCGCCTCGGTGCCGGGATGGGTGGTCAGGCGTTGGGCCGTGCCGCCGCCCGTGCCGATACGCCACAGGTCGCCCTCGGCGGTGAAGACGATGGTGTCGCCGTGGATCGTGGGGAACCGATAGTAGCCTTTCGGCGCGGCCAGGCTGGTGAGGCCGTAGAACAGCGAGAGAAGGGGAAGGAGGCGTCTCACGCCGCCCATGGTAACGAAGGACCCGGCGGCGGGAAGTCTTACCGTACGGGTTCCGCCGTGGTGGTCACGGCTTTGCCGGCGCACTGCCGGGAGCCGTTTCGCGAATTTCCACCGTCTGCCCGATCTGCTGCGAGCCATCGCTGCCCTGGCTCGGCGTGGAATTGAAAAAGAACTGCTTGCCGTCGCCGGCATCAAACGAGATCTGCATCGGAGTGCCCGGTTGAACCTTCCACTCGTCACCCACTTTCTTCAGCGTGTGGGTCTCGCTCACCACGCTGCCGTCGGGCTGCTCGCGCTGGACCTCGACCTGCTTGCTGTCCGGGCCGAGATCCGTCTCGGCCAGGATGCGGTAGCCCTGGATCTGGCCGATCGCCTGGTCGGAACCGGCGGTGGTCGTGATGTCGGCAGCCGGCTGGGCCCCGTCACCAGGTGCTTTCGGCAGTCCGATGCCGTGGGCCAGGTTTTGCCCGCCTTTCGGCAAGTGCGCCTGGATCTCGTCGGGCAGCACCAGGATGCCCAGCAGCTTGCCGGAGCCGGGATGTTCGGACGCCCAGAAATAGCTCTGCAACGCCGCCTCCGGCGTGGCGAGGCCGCTATACTGCATCTCGCTGGCCGCCACGTAACCGGCCTGGGTGGAAAGCGGCACGTCCAGTTTCGGGTGAGGGTTGGTGCGGGCGATCTGCCGGGGCGTGGCTGCGGCTGCCTGGCTGCGCAGCCGGGCCACCTCGCCGCGCAGACGCATGAGTTCCGCCTTGTCCTCCGCCAGGGCCGGTTCTTCGGTGGGTTTGGTCGCCGTGGGTTTGGCGACTGGGGCGGTGGCGGAAAGTTCGGCCAGCTGCCCTTGCAGGCCCTGCAGGCTGGCGCGCAGCCGGCTGGCTTCGTGGCGTTGCTGGAGGACAAGCGGCGTGGCAACGCCGGCCACCACCAGGGCGGTCAGGAGCGCGGTCTGGGTCTTGGTCATGACGATCGAGGGCAGGAGTTTCAGGAAAAGGGCGGTTCCGGAGGCGGTGGTGCCGGCGGCCAGTGAAACGGTGGCGACCGAGACGACGAGGCCGGCGGGTGCCGTGGTGACGGCCTGCGTCCCGTACGCCTCACACCGCAGCACGCCTAGCCTCAGGTGTCCTCGATGTCTTGGGCCTGTCCTGTCCTCGATGTGTTGTCCCCGAACCGGCCGCCCGTCCTACTTTGCTGGCGGACATGTCTCCACGGGTTGAAACCGGCGGCCCGCCCCGTTTCCCGTGCAATCCGCCCCGCGAGGCGTGGCATTCGCCCAGGTTTTTGGCTAGGCTGGTGGCGGCATGAAGTCACCCGAGATCCGCGTAGTGCTGGTGGATGACGAGCCGCTCGGTCGTGAGCGGTTGGGGAACTTCCTTGCCCGCGAGCCCGGGGTGCTGGTCGTGGCCGAGGCCACCAATGGTGAGGAGGCCGTCGGGATCATCCGGCAGCACCGGCCTGACCTGGTGTTTCTCGATGTGCAGATGCCGGGACTCACCGGCTTTGGCGTGCTGCAAGCGCTGGGTGCGGAAACGCCGCCGGCGGTCATCTTTGTCACGGCGCACGATCAGTTCGCGCTGAAGGCCTTCGAGGTTCATGCGGTGGATTACCTGCTGAAGCCCTTTGACCGGGAGCGATTCCAGACCGCGCTGCAACGGGCCGTCACCCGCCTGCAAACCTCCCGCCCGGACGACCTTTCCACCCGGCTGGCCTCGATGCTGGCGCAGATGCAGCCGGCCGCGCCGGCCGCCAAACTGCCGGAACGCATCGCGGTGAAGTCGGGCGGGAAGGTCACCTTTGTCAATGTCACGGACATCGACTGGGTCGGCTCGGCGGACAACTACGTGGAACTGCACGTCGGCGAGCACGCCCACCTGCTGCGCGAGACGATGGCCACGATGGAGCAGCGGCTCCCACCCGACAAATTTGTCCGCATCAGCCGCACCGCGATCGTGAACACCGAGCGCGTGAAGGAGCTGCAGCCGCTCTTCCACGGCGAATATGCCGTCACGCTCAAAAACGGCACCAAGCTCACCCTGAGCCGCAGCCATCGCGACCAGCTCGCGCGGCTCGGAGTCAGGTGAGCGCGGAGGGGGGCGCGGAAAGAGGAGACAGGAGACGGGATTCGAAACCCGAAACTCGTCGCTCGCAACTCATTCGAAGCGCGGGCTTGCCGCTGGCGCATGGGCGGGCTACTGCGTAGCGGCGTGACGAATGCCTCCCCTGCGCCGACGGAAACCAACGCGGCGAACCCGGACAAGTGGCCACCTCAGATCAAGTACATCGTCGGCAACGAGGCCGCCGAGCGGTTCAGCTACTACGGGATGAAGAGCATCCTCGCGCTCTACATCACCACGGTGCTGATGCTGACGCAGGATCGCGCGACCCAGATCATCCACCTGGCGGGCTTCGCGGTGTATTTCATGCCGCTGGTGGGGGCCTGGGTGGCGGACAAGTTCTGGGGCCGTTACCACACGATCCTCTGGATCTCCCTGTTTTACTGCGCGGGCCACGGCGTGCTGGCCATGGCGGACCTCTTCACCCCGGCCCAGGTGGACGCCAAGCTCTACTGCCTCTACATCGGCCTGGGCCTGATCGCGTTCGGCGCGGGGGGAATCAAGCCGAGTGTCTCGGCGTTCGTGGGTGACCAGTTTGCGGCCAACCAGGCCCATCTCATGCGCAAGGCGTACGGCGCGTTTTATTTCTCGATCAACTTCGGCTCCTTCTTCTCGTTCCTGCTCATTCCGTGGATCGCGCGCAGCCACGGCTACGGCTGGGCCTTTGGTGTGCCCGGCCTCCTGATGGGGCTGGCCACCTTCACGTTCTGGCTGGGCACCAAGCACTACGTTCGCAAACCGCCATCACGGACGACGCAGAGCGCGGGTTTTCTGCCGGTGTTCCTGAACGCCTTCACCAACCAGAAGGACGGCGTCAGCGCCACGGCGGTCCTCAGCATCCTGACCACCATCGTGCTGCCGCTCGTGGCGATGGTCGGGCTGGTTATCGTCTCCCTGTTGCACGAGCCCACGCCGTTTGTGAACGCGGTCGGCTGGACATCCATCACCTGCATCGGGCTGTGGTATCTGCTCGTCATCGTGTCGTGCGTGGGCCGCTTCAGCGAACTGCCGGACAAATTCTGGCAGGCGGCCAAAGCCCGGTTCAGCGACGCCGACATTTCCGCCGCGCGGTCGGTCGCGCCCATTCTCGGCGCGTTCGCCTTCGTGCCGATGTTCTGGGCGCTGTTCGAGCAGTCGAACTCCACCTGGGTGCTGCAGGGCGCGAAGATGGTCGATTGGAAGTTCGGCAGCCTGACGATCGGGGCCGAGCAGATGCAGTCCATGAACCCGCTGCTGGTGATGATCCTGATCCCGCTGCTGAACTGGGGCATCTATCCGGCGATGGAGAAACTCGGCTTCCGGGTCACCACGCTGCGGCGCATTTCGTTGGGGCTCATCCTCACGGCCAGCTCCTATCTCATCGTGGGCTGGCTCCAGACGCGCATTGAGGCGGGAGACAAGTTGAGTGTCCTGTGGCAGACGGTGCCCTACATCGTGCTGACGACCGGGGAAATCCTCGTATCCACGACCGGGCTGGAATTCGCCTTCACCCAGGCCGCGCCCACGATGAAGAGCACGATCATGAGCTTCTGGCTGCTTACGGTGGCCTTTGGCGATCTCAGCGTGGCCGCGATCACCACCATCGCCGGCGGCGGCCACGGTGACGAATCGGTTTCTTCGGGCCGGTTTTTCCTATACGCCGGCCTCACCTTCGCCGTTTCTGCGCTGTTCATCGTCGTGGCCGCCTTTTACCGTTACCGCGACACCACCACTTCGGTTAAGCCAGCCACCAACCATTAAACTGCCATGTACAAAGTCAAAGGTGCCGACAACAACGAGTATGGCCCGATCACGGCGGACCAAGTGCGCCAGTGGATCCGGGAAAACCGGCTGAACCGCCAGTCGCTGGTCGAGAACGTGGACGCCCCGGGCTGGAAGACGCTCGGAGAGTTCCCCGAGTTTGCCGACATCCTGGCACCGTCAGCCCCTGCGTTTGCGGGTGCGGTGCCGGTCTCGGCCTCGGCGGGTTATTCGATACCCGCCGCCGATCCCGTGGCCGTGGCCGCCACCCTCAAGCTGCCGGCCATCCTGCTGATCATCTTTGGTGTGCTGGGGCTGCTGCTGACCCTGGCCGGCCCGTTCCTGAAGAAATTCTGGATCGAGACCGAACTCCACATGTTTGAGCAGCTGAATGTCCCATTGCCGCCCGAATCGCGCAGCGCCATGGAGGCGGCGGCCAGCTCGGGATTCCAAGCGATGGATGCCTTTTTTATGGCGCTGGGCCTGACTGCAAATTCCGTGATCCTGGCCGGCGGACTGAAGATGCGGAAGGTGCAGTCCTGGGGCCTCTGCCTGGCCGCCGTCATCCTGATGATGCTGCCCTGCGGCGGTTTCTGCTGCTGCATCGGCCTGCCGTTGGGCATCTGGATGACCATCCTGCTCAACAAGCCCGAGGTGAAATCCGCCTTCCGGTAATCCGGTGATTCCTGCCGTGGCTGCTTCCGCTCCGCCCCGGTTGGAGCCGGTGACCGTGGCACCCGTGGCGCGACCACGGGTGCCCTGGTGGGCCTGGCTGCTGTTGGTGGGCGGCTTGGTGGGGATGGCCGTCCTCTGGCGCTTTGAACCGCAGGGGCAGTTCTTCTATCCGCGCTGCTGGCTGTACCAGACCACCGGGCTGAAATGCCCCGGCTGCGGCGCAACCCGGGCCCTGCATGCCCTGCTGCATGGCGACTGGCGGGCGGCCTGGGCCTTCAATCCGCTGCTGATCACACTGCTTCCGGGAGCTGCCTGGCTTATGGTACGCGGGTTGCGTGGCTGGTGGACGGGACGCTGGTGGCCGAATCCGCTGGCCCACCGCTACGCCATCGCCGCCCTGCTCGGAATCGCGGCCGGTTTTGGCATCGCCCGCAACCTGTCGTGGTGGCCCTGGTAAAGTAGGACGGAGCGTCCCGCCCGTCCTCTGACTGTCATCGCCGAAGCCAAGGGGTGGAGCCTTGGAGAAAGGGTTAGGTTCAAAAAGACAAATTGGAGGACGGGAGGGACGCTCCGTCCTGCTTGGATCGATGCGCAATCCGCACAAGCCCAAGAAAAGCAGTTGCACCCTTGGCCCCACTTTCGCACCTTGCGCCCCGCTCGGCGGAGAGGTGGCTGAGTGGTTTAAGGCACACGCCTGGAAAGCGTGCGTAGTTAAAACCTACCGGGGGTTCGAATCCCCCCCTCTCCGCCAATGCTTCCCTTTGAGGCAAATCGAACTCTGACTTCCGGGAGTGCATCCTCAATTCTCAGACGGATCGCCTTGGTTGCATTTGGCCGGTTCGAGGGGCTTCGCCGCCATCCGTTCCCTCGCCCGTCTCTTCCTCCCTGTTTTGCTTGCTCTGACAGCCTGCACGCCTGAGGAGCCGAAAACGCCGCCGCCAATCCTCCTCTTTAACGGAGCCGGAACCTCACCCAATGACGTCAAGGCGGTGGAGGCGATCCTGAGGGACGGAAAGCTCGGCTATGCGACAGTAAATTCGAAGGAGTTAGACCGCCTGAGCGAAGTGCAGCTTTCGGCGTACAAACTGATGATCATTCCCGGTGGAAATTACCTCACTATCGGCGACCGCCTGACGACGAACGCGACCAGCAACGTCCGCCACGCCGTGCAGCAGGGGATGAACTATCTGGGCATCTGCGCGGGCGGGCTGCTGGCGGGAGAGACCGGCCATAACAGCTTGAACCTGACCGCCGGCGTACGGTTCGGGTTTTATGCGGTAGTGAACCGGGGCATCCACAAGACCGCCGTCGCCATCAGCGGGGCCGGCTCGCCCACACTGGAGCAGTACTGGGAAGATGGTCCGCAATTCACGGGCTGGGGTGCGACAGTGGCCAAATATCCGGACGGAACTCCGGCGGTGGTGCAGGGAACCTGCGGGAAAGGTTGGGTGATCCTCTGCGGATTTCACCCGGAAGCGCCGGCGAATTGGCGGCGCGGGATGAATTTCACCACTCCCGTCAGTGCGGACCACGCCTATGCCCGCACCCTCATTGAGACGGCTTTGGCCGGGACCCATCTGCCGCAGCACTGAGGGGTGGGCTTTTAGGCAGTCTCGCCTGGCTGGGCTTCCGGCTCTTCGGTTTCCGGGCCGGAAAAGAAATTTTCCAAAGCGGCCATGGCCTCATGCTCATCCTCCCCGACCACACTCAGATTCAGGGTCGTTCCCGGGCTGGCGCTGAGCAGGAGGAGGCTCAGTGCGCTGCGTGCGTCAGCCACCATGGAATCGAACTGCAGGTGGATTTTGGAACTGAACCCCTGCGCCATGCGGGCGAGGCGGGCGGCTGGCCGGAGATGGAGGCCTTGAGGCCAAGGTACAATGACGCTGGTAGTTTTCATCGCAAATGAAGGAACTCCACCAAGCCCTGCATGAGGAATGCCAATGGCGCTTTGGCAAGTGCAGCCGGCGTTTTCCCAATGATTCGTTGGGTTCGTGCGTGAAACCGTACCCGAGACCTGCTGTGCAGTGGTTGCAAACTGCCGCTCCACGGTTGCGGTCCTATGGCAGGTTGAAACAAGTCGCCTTGCTTGGAAACCCAACGGTCGGCTTCACGGCTTAACCACCGGGTTGGAGCAGCCGTTTTTTGACGTCGTCCGGCAGGCCCGACTGGTCGATGGCTGCCCGGGCGGCGGTTTCATCCACCTTGAGCCAGTTTTTCGCGGAGTTTTCGAGGGCGCGGTCGCGCAGGTCCGGGTTGGTCAGCGTCGAAGCCCACGCCCAGGCGAGATCGGGCTGCTGGCTGGTTACCTGATTTACAAAAGTCTCCACGGCATCCTGGCGGCCTTTCCCGTCAGGCATCGTGTTCAGCCAGGCGGCGGCGGCGGCGGCATCATCGCCCGCCCAGCGCCCGATAATGGCGTTTTGGGCGTCATCGCGCATCTGGCCCGCCGGGAACTGATCCACCCACTTCGCGGCATAGGCGGGATCGGTCGCGGCCAGCCCGGCCACTACCGATTTCACGCCGCCCTCGAGGCCGGCACCGGCCTGCAACTGGGATACATAGGCGGCGGCATCCTGGGGCGATTGTCTGGCCCAGACGGCCAGCACACTTTCCAAGGCGCCCGACCGCGCGCTGGTGGAGGTCAGCGAGTTGGCCCAGTTCAGGGCATCCTGCGGGTCCTGGTTTGCCCAGGCCCCGGCGACCTGCTTATAGACGGCATCCTGCGCCGCCCCGGCGGGAAGTTTGGCGGCAAATTCGGCGGCGGCTTTGGGATCCTGGGCGCTCCACCCGGAGGCGATGTTTTCCAGGAGGCTCTGGCGGGAAGCATCGGCCGGCAGGGCCAGGGCAAAATCGGCGGCCTCCTTGGGGTCTTTCCAGGCCCATTGTCCGGCGGCCGAAGTGAGCAGTTGCGTCCGCAGGTCTCCGGGGGGCAGATCGCGCGCATATTCGGCCGCGCCCTTGGCATCCGTCTCGGCCCAGCGCCAGGAAAGCGCCTTCAGGGCTTCGTCCCGGCTTTTGGTGTCCTTCAGCCCGCGCGCCCATTCAATGGCGGCGTCCGGATCCGAGTCGGCCCACCGTTCGGCCAGCTGGCGATAACTGTCGAGCTGGGTCTGACCGTTCGGCATCGAACTGATCACATCCGCCGCCAGATCGGGGCGGGATTGGGCGACGTTCCAGACGATCTGCTGAATGGCCTCGCGCTGGGCGGTCACGTTGGGCACCTGTTTCAACCACGACAAGGCCGCCTCCGGATCGGCCTGGGCCCAGGCCTGGGCGAGCTGGGCGATGGCCTGGTTTTTGGCCCGACCGGAAGGGAGGCCCAGCGCGAAACTGGCGGCCTCCTCGGGCTTGTCCGCCGCCCAGCCGGCGAGGGCGCCATTGACGGCCTGATCACGCGACTGCACGTCGGTGAGCGATTGCGCCCAGGCGAGGGCGGCCTGGGGATCGCGCTGGGCATATTCGTTTGCCACATTTTGGAAGGCCCAGCGGTCGTTGTTGCTGAGGCCCTTGAGGTTCTGGAGCAGCTGCGTCGCGCGCAGCGGATCGGTGGCCACCAGGCTGCCGGCCAGGGCGATCTGACCACGGGTGCGGTCCTTGCCTTCCGGTTGCGCGGTCAGCCAGCGCTGCATGGCATCGGCATCCGAATCGGCGAGCTGGCGCAGCACATTTCCGAGGGCCTCGTCGCGCTTCTGGCCGGCGGGAAGCAATCCCACCATCTGCAGCGCCGCCTCGGGGGCGGAGCCGGCGGCCTGCTCGATGGCCTGCAGCACCGCCTGCTTCCGGCGGACGGATTCGGGCTGTCCCTGAAGCCAGGCGAGCGCACCGGCAGAATCCTTCCGCATCCAGGTGCCGAGCACCTCGCCAAGCTGACTCTCATCCGGTCCACCGTAGCCATAACGGGACGAACGGGCATATTTCAGCGCCAGATCGGCGGCGCGCGAGGGATCCATCTCGGCCAGTGCTGACACGACGCTCTGGCGCACCGTCCGCTGCTGTCCCGGGGGCAATGCCTCCATGAGTTTCAAGGCGCGGTCGGGATCGCTCTGGGCGAGCCCGCCGATGGCGGCGGCGATCAGCTGGCGCTGCTCACTGCCCGTTGAGTGATCGCGGGCCCACTGCATGGCGGCGTCCACATCGGTGCGTCCCCATTCACGCAGGGCGCTGCTGCGTGCGTTCTGCCGTTCCCAGCGGTTTTTCGTGGTGTCGGCCTGCGCCAATACCGCCTGCGGATCCACCTCGGCCCAGCGTTCGAGGATCTGGGACCGAAAGTTGTACCGTTCATTCCGGGGCAATCGCTCGGCGGCCGCCAGCGCGGCGGCGAATTCTTCCGGCCGTAACTGCAACACCAGCTGCTGCATCAGCCGCCAACGCCGGTTTCCCGGTGCCGCCATGGCCTTGCGCATCCGGGCCTCGATGTCCGCCGACATCATGGCAAAGGTCGCGGGTGGTGAGGGTTTGGTGCCGGACTTTGCGACGCCTTCTGCCGTTGGGGTGGCGGTCTGAGTGGAGGGAGCGGCCGCTGCGGAGGATGCCGACTTGCGAGTCACCACCACGCCGGCCACGACGCCAACGCACAATGTCATCACGGGTAGGAGGCGGGGGAAGAACGACATATCAAACTCCTGATCAGATTGATGTGATTACTGCCTCCCGAACTCTGGCTGGCGAGCTGGATTTTCGGGTGGCTGTGCTCAGACCGGGACAGCTCGATGGCGTTCAACCAACACAACCCTATCCAGTTTTTGGCACGCGAACTTTTCCATTGCGATGGTGTCGGCCTCGGCCGTCACTCGGGACGTGCTGTTGGTCGAACGTATGGTCTGCATCGTGCTCGGACTCCTGATCGGGGTTGTGCTGGGCTGGTTGTTGCGTGCCCTGAAGAAGGGCGTGCCGGACACGCGGGTGGAAAGCGAGCTTCGCACGCAGCTCATCGCGCGCGAAACGGAACTGACTGCTGTCCGTGCCGCCGCCTCCGAGGCCAGAGCTGCCAAGGCGGCGGCCGAGGCCAGCCGGAGCGCGGCGGAACAACTCGCGTCTGCGCGTGCCCAGGAGGCCGCAGCGGCCACGCAGCAGCTCACCGTCATCCGCGAGCGACAGGCCACCCAGGACACGGAGCTGGCCGTGGCGCGGGCGGACGCGCAGAAGCGCGCCGAGCAGCTTGTGGAACTGCGCGCCGCAAACGACCGGGCGCTGCAGGTGCTGCGCGATCAGTTCAAGGCGCTGGCCGCCGAGGCCCTCAGCGCGAACACCCCGGAGTTTCTGCGGCTGGCCAACGAGACGTTTGCCAAGTTTCAGGCCACGGCCTCGGGCGATCTGGCGCAGCGGCAGGAGAGCGTCGCGGCGCTGGTGAAGCCGCTGGAGGAGCAGCTCCGGGCCTACCAGCAGCGGTTGCAGCAGGCCGAGGCCCAGCAGACCGATGTGCTGGGGCAGGTGAAGCAGCAGCTGGATGGGCTGGCGGCCCAAAGCCTGACGCTCTCGGGTGAGACGCAGCGGTTGCGCGTGGTGCTGTCGAGCAACCAGGCACGCGGGCGCTGGGGCGAGGAAACGCTGCGGCGCGTGGTCGAGGCGGCGGGACTCAGCGCCCACTGTGACTTCACCGAACAGGTGCAGGAAGGGGACCGCAAGCCGGATCTCATTGTGAAGCTACCCGGCGACCGCTTCATCATCGTGGATTCCAAGGTACCCGACCTCGATTTCCTGAACGCCCTCAACGAGGCCGACGGCACCAAGCGGGCTGACGCGCTGGCGGCACACGCGAAGAAATTGCGTGACACCATCAAGGAACTGGCGGACCGCGATTATCCCAAAGCATTTTCCAATGCACTGGATTATGTGGTGCTGTTCCTGCCGGCAGAATCCCTGTTCAGCGCGGCGCTGGAAGGTGATCCCAATCTGATTGTGTGGGCGGCGGAGCGACGGATCCTGCTCGCCACGCCGGCCTCATTGATTGCGCTGTTGCGATCCGTCTCAGTCAGTTGGCAGCACCAGTCGCAGACGGAAAACGCGCAGAAGATCGCGACGGCGGCGCAGGAGCTTTTTGAGCGCGTCGTCGTGTTCGCCAAATATCTTGAGAACATTCGCGGCGGCCTGGAGTCTGCCAACAAGGCCTTCAACCAAGCGGTCGGCAGCTATGAGTCACGCGTGAGACCTTCGGGTGAGCGTTTGCAAAAGCTCGGTATTGCAAACGCGTCCCGGGAGTTGCCGGACATGCCACCGCTGGATGCGACCCTGCGCCTGCCGCCGGCGGTCGAGTAGGCCTGCCAGCCAGCAGGCCGTAGGGCCAGGGAACGATCTCCCTGAAGATCGTTCCCTGGCGTTCACCGGGCTTCCCCTCGGGTAAGTGTCATGCCACGCTGGCGGCGTTCACCATGAATGCCGCCGATTGGAAACTCATTGCGCTGGCCCTACTTGCGATCGGTACGCTGGTGCTGCTCATCACTCGCTACAAGGTCAACGCCTTCATCGCGCTGCTGCTGGCCTCGCTGATTGTCGGCGGTGGCGCGGTGGCGATGGGGCAGCTGCTGAAGGACTCGGCGGGCAAGGAAACGCCCTACACGGTCCTGGCCATCGCCAAGTCCTTTTCCGACGGTCTGGGCGCGACCATGGGCGGCATCGCGGCCGTCATCGGCTTTGGCACGATGCTGGGGCGGCTGCTCGCGGAGTCGGGCGGGGCGGAGGTGCTGGCGAAGCGCTTCGCCGCCTTCTTCGGCGCGAACCGCATCCAGTGGTGCATCATGGCACTGGCGCTGACCATCGGCCTGACCACCTGGTTTGCAGTCGGTTTGATCCTGCTTCTGCCCATCCTGCTCACGCTCACGCATGAGACCAAGCAGCCCTTCCTGCGGCTGACTCTGCCGCTGCTGTCCTGCCTGTCGGTGATGCATGGCGTGATGCCGCCGCATCCCGGCCCGGTCGTGGCGGTCGAAGCGCTGAAGGCGAACATGGGGCTGGTGCTGATCTGGGGTTTTGTCATCGGGATTCCCACGGCGGCGGTGGCCGGGCCGCTGTATGCGAAGCTGATTTCCGGGAAAATCACGGCTAACCCGCCGCCGATGCCGCCGAAGAGCAAATCGGTGGCCGCCGGTTTTCGGCCGCCAGGCTTCGGGCTGACCCTGTTTTCCATCCTGTTGCCCGTCGGCCTCATGCTGATGGCCACGGTGGCGGAACTCTGCCTGCCGAAAGGCAACTCGGTCCGGGAGACGGCCAGCTTCATCGGCAGCCCGACCATCGCCCTTCTGCTGGCGGTGCTCTTCGCCGCGTGGTCACTGGGGACGGGCTGCGGCTACACCCGCGCCGAGGTATGGAAATTCACCGAACAGTGCATCGGCAGTGTGGGCATGACCATTTTGGTGGTGGGGGGCGGCGGCGGCTTCGCCCGCGTGCTGCGCGACAGCGGTGTGGCCGAATCCATCGGCCGGGCGGGGCAGGAGGCCCATCTGTCGCCGCTGCTCTACGGCTGGCTGGTCTCGTCCTTCATCCGCGTGGCGACCGGCTCGGCCACGGTGGCGATCACCACGGCCTCCGGGCTGCTGGTGCCGGTGCTGCTGCTGCATCCCGAGCTCACCCCGAACCACATCGCGCTGATCATCGTGGCCATCGGCTGCGGCTCGTTGTTCCTGTCGCATCTGAATGATTCAGGCTTCTGGATCGTGAAGGACTGCCTGGGGCTGACCGTGGGGCAGACGTTCCGGACGTGGACCGTCTGTGAAACCATCGTCGGGCTGGCCGGCATGGGCTTTTCCCTCTTGGCCTACAGCCTGTTACCGGTCCGCTAGGGTTGCCGGCGGCGGGACGCTGACACGACCCATTTGCGAGTTACTGCCAAGTCGCTGTTGACAAGGCGTGTTCACGGGCATAAACGTCAGTCAGTTCACAGCCGTAACCACATTCCGCCAGTTTTATGGCCAATCTTCCACGTATCTCCGAAACCGAATGGGAAATCATGCGGGTGGTCTGGGCGAAAAACCCCGTCACCGCAGCCGACATCATCGACCAGTTGCTCAAGGAGGACGCGACCTGGCATCCGGTGACCGCCAAAACCCTGCTCAACCGCCTGGTGAAAAAAGGCGCGCTCGGCTATGACCTCGACGGTCGGGCCTACGTGTACCGGCCACTGGTCAAGGAGCGGGACTGCGTCAACGCCGCCAGTTCCTCCTTTTTGGAGCGGGTTTTCGGTGGCTCCCTGCAGACCATGGTCGCCCACTTTGTGGAGCACCGGAAGCTGTCCCCGAAACAGGTCAAGGAACTCCGGAAAGTGCTGGAAGAGCAGTAACCTTTGGCCCGGCTTTTGCTTAGTGCGGCTGCCACCCTGCCGCCATGACCGCAGATCCCTTAGCCGACTTTTTGGGCCAGCTTGGACGATCCTCCGTCCAGGCTTCCGTATTGGCTGTCGCCATCTGGTTGGTTTGCCGCCTTCTGGGGCCACATCTGGAGGCCCGCTGGCGTTGCCGGCTCTGGCTGCTGGTCATTGTCCGTCTGGCCTGGCCGTTTTCCCTGCCCAGCCCCGTCAGCATTTTTAACCTTTTTGCCGCCCCACAGCGGCTGGCGCAACCGGAAGCCTTCACGTTCTGGCTTCCGGAAGAGCTTTCCAGCCAGGCCTATCGGTGGCTGGAACAGCCTTGGGTCTGCTGGTTCTGGCTGAGCGTGGCCACGGCCCTGCTCGTCCGGGTGATGGTGGGCTGGCTTTGGACGGTCTGGCTGCGCTACCAGGCGAAACCATTGGATTCGTGGGAGGCATGGTGGCTCCTGAACAGATGCAAGGAGGTGTCGGGTTTGACCACTCCAGTCGCGATCCTGGAGTCGTCGAAAATCAGGAGCCCATGCCTCCTCGGCTTTTTCCGCCCGCGGCTGCTGCTGCCGGTCGGGCTGGTCAATGAACTCACGCACGACGAGCTCCGCCTGGTTTTCCTGCATGAGCTGGCGCATCTGCGCCGGAGCGACATCGCCCTCAACTGGGTGCTGGCCGCCGTGGAAACCCTGCACTGGTTCAATCCGCTGGCCTGGCTGGTCACCCGTTCGCTGCGGGCCGACCGCGAAGAGGCGTGCGACGCCTGCGCGCTGGCCGCCCAGCCCCAGGCCAGCCGCATGTATGGCGAAACCCTGCTCAAGCTGCTGGAGCGGGTCGGCGGCCGGCCGGATGCGATCGCCAGCCCGGCAATGGCCGGCATCCTCGGCAGCGCGCAGGATGATTTGGAGCCTTTGGTCCACCGGATGAGAGCCATTGCGACCTACCGGCCGGGTGCCCGCACCTGGGTGGTCGGTTTTTGCACCTGGCTGGCACTGGTATGTGTGGGGTTCACCGATGCGGAGCCACGCGTCGTGCCGGAAGGCACGGAGGTGCCGGTGGCCGTCCATTGGGTGGCTCCCGCCGGTGGGCCGGGTGTTCTGGTCGGTTAGAGCCCGTCTGAAAATTCGGAAGGGTGCTGTTTTCGCGGTGGGAGCCGCAGGGCACGGCGCGACGAGGGAGGATACCCGTAGCGGTCTCTGACCGAGGAGCAACGCGGCCATCCGGCCCCCACCGCGAAAACCCTCCGGGAGGCAGGGCTTTTGGCCGGGCGCTTCGTTGGCCCGGGCGTCACAGCCCGCTGCGGGGATGCTCCGCCCGTCCCGCCTCGCCCCCGGCCAAAATCCCTCGCCGCGGCACCCTTCCCAATTTTCAGACGGGCTCTCAGTTGTGGGCAAGTTTTCCTTTTCCCCGCGCGCGGAAATCCCACGCTCCCTCCGTGCTCACTGAGATTCGCAGCGTCCATTTCATCGGCATCGGCGGGACCGCCATGGCCAGCGCCGCCGTGGCCATGCGCGACCGCGGCTTCCAGGTCACCGGCTCCGACCAGGACGTGATCTATCCGCCAATGTCCACCTTCCTCGCGGAACGGGGCATCGCGTTGAAGGCGGGGTATGCCGAAGCCAACCTAGCCCATAAGCCCGACCTCGTGGTCATCGGCAACGCCATCTCGCGCGGTAATGCCGAGGCCGAGTACGTGCTCGACCGCAAGCTGCGCTACTGCTCACTGCCCGAACTGCTCAAGGAATACTTCATCCGCGGCAAACGCTCGCTGGTCGTGACCGGCACGCACGGCAAGACCACGACCACCTCGATGCTTGCCTGGGTGCTGGAAAGCGCCGGGCTGAATCCTTCCTTCCTGATCGGCGGCATCCCCACGAATCTCGGCCAGGGTGCCCGCTTCACGGACTCGGAGTGGTTTGTGATCGAGGGCGACGAGTACGACACCGCCTTCTTCGACAAGCGCAGCAAGTTTGTCCACTACCTGCCCGAGGTCGCGATCATCAACAACCTGGAGATGGACCACGCCGACATCTTCGGCTCCATTGCGGACATCCAGCTGGCCTTCCGGCGCTTCATCAATCTCATCCCGCGCAACGGCCTGCTGCTGGCCAATGGCGACGAAGCCAACCTGGCTCCGCTGCTCAATGTGAAGCATTGCCCTGTGAAGCGCTTCGGCCTGGGCGAGGCGAACGAGATTCGCGCGAGCGGCATCCAGCTCGGAGCCGAGGGCTCGGAATTTCAACTTTCGAACTTCAAATTCCAAATCCCTCTCATCGGTGAGCTGAATGTCCGCAACGCCTTGGCCGTCGTGGCCTGCGCCCGGCATTGCGGCGTGAGCGACGCGCAGATCCAGAAGGCGTTCGCGACGTTCCAGGGAGTCCAGCGGCGCATGACCGTGCGGGGCGAAGCTCGCGGCGTCGCGGTGGTGGATGACTTTGGCCATCATCCGACCGCGATTCGCGAAACGTTGCGCGCGTTGCGGGTGAAATTCCCGGGTCGCCGGCTATGGGCTGTCTTCGAGCCGCGGTCGAACACGACCCGCCGCAACCTCTTCCAATCCGAACTCGTGGACGCCCTTGAGCGCGCCGATGTCGTGGTGGTGGCCGAAGTGGCGAAGCTGGAACAGCTCCCGCCGAACGAGCGCCTGAATCCCGAGCGGCTCATGCAGGATCTGAAATTGACCGGCAAGCCCGCCGCCTACCTGCCGACGGTGGAAAGCATCATCGAGCATATCGCCGCCGGCGCGAAGCCCGGTGACGTCGTGTGCGTGTTCAGCAACGGCGGCTTCGGAAACATCCACGAGCGGCTGCTGACGCGGCTGGCAGGGTGAGGGGCAAGCCTCAGATCGATCTGAAGAGGCTTCCTCTGGGGCTTCGCTCACAGTGTTCGCTTCACCCCAGGCATTATTCAGACGTGCTTTCAGCGCTGAGGCCTATGCCCCGCACAACGCCGGCTGCACTGCCTTCAGCACCGCGTCCACCGTCACCGACTCCATGATGCGCTTCAGCTCGGCGGCCGAACCGGCGATGGGCCGACCGTCGTAGCGATAGTAGTCGAGGTTGCGGCCGGCCACGGCGGGATTGGGAATGAGCGACCAGCCATTGTCGCGCAACGGCAGGATTGGCGGGTTCACGGTGGGCGTCTCGATGACGAACTGGTGCGGCACCTTCACTGCGGCGGCCAGGTGCATGAACAGCGTGTCCACACTCAGGAACGTGTGGGCCTGACGCAGCAGGGCTGAGGCGTGACGCACATTCGGACTCTCGGGAAAAAAGATCGGGCCGCCGCGCAGCCGCTCCCAGGCTTCGCTATGCGCCGCGCGCTCGTCCGGACCGCCGAAGAAGAGCACGCGCAGGTCGGGCTGCTCCGCGTGGAGTCGTTTGACCAGTTCGAGGTAGTTCGCCAGCGGCCAGCGTCGGAGCGCGAGATTCTTGGTGCCGCCCGAGCCGACGTGGAGGCCGAGCAGCTTTTTGCCCGTGAGTCCTTGCTGGGCCAGCCAGTTGGCCGCCCAGATTTCCTCCTCCGGGCGCAGGAGGAGTTCGTAGGCCGGATTCGTCAGCAAGGGCGCGCGGCCGACCAGCGAGAGCAGCCGGTTGTTATTCACCGCACTGTGGACCGTGTAGTCCTGCGGCAGCGAATGGGTCACCAGCCTGCGGTCCAGCCACGACTGGTTTTCGTATTCATGGCTCAGCCGCACACGGGCGCCGATGAGCCGGGCGATCACCCGGTAGCCGCGCCGCCCCTGCGTGTGCGTGTTGATCGAAAGGTCATAGTCTCGCCGCCGCAGACCACTCACAAAGCGCAGCGACGCAAATGTCGACGCCTTGATAAAGTTATGCTGATGCACCGCATCGAGGTGCGGATTGTCCTCCAGCAGGATTTTCGCCCCCGGCCAGAGCACCAGCGCCTCGATCTTCGCGTCCGGAAAATTGGCCCGCAGTTCATGGATGAACGGTGTGGCAATCAGCGTGTCCCCGATGCCCGACAGGGCGAGCACGAGGATGCGGGGGCAGGGAGACAGGAGACAGGAGACGTGAGACAGGAGTTCAGAGAAGCCGAGGCCGCGGCTCTCCCTCCTGTCTCCTGTCTCCTGTCTCCTGTCTCCTCCAGCCATCACCGCGAGAGGTCTCCCTGGTAAAGTACGGTGAACTGATGCCGCTTCAGCGCGTCCTCCGCGACATCCGGATGTTCCAGGCTGATGGCCAGGGCTGATTTGCCGCCGGGCCGGGTCAGCAGCGGATAGGTGTAATGGATGTTCAGCTCGGCCTCGAGCAGCGCGGCGAGCACGTCGCCCAACTGGCGTTCACCCTCGATTTCCACCACCACCAGCTTGGTCTCGGTGAACGGGAAGGCGTGCTTCGTCAGCAGCTCGCGGGCGCGGTCCGGATCGTCCACGATCAGGCGGATGATCGTGCTGTCGGTCGTGTCGAGCAGGGTGAGGGCGAGCACGTGGACCTCCTGCGCGGCCAACGTACGGACCACGTCGTGCATGCGCCCGAGTTTGTTCGGGATGAACACGCTGAACTGGGTCGCTGGATCGGGCGTGCGCCCCCTGGCGGTGCGGGTGGAAGAAACGGAGCCGAGCGGCATGGGCAGAAGGTAAAAGGAAAAAGGCAAAAGGAAAAAGGCAGAAGGGAGAGGTGGAGGCAAAGCTCAAAGCTCAAAATTCAAAGTGAGAAAGGAGGCGCGGGGTTGTTCAGGCTACCGGCCTTTTTCCTTTTTCCTTTTTCCTTTTGCCGTTGAATCCCGCCATGTCATCCGACGCCACCGAACTGTCCGTGGCCGCCGCCGATCTCGGCCTGCCCACGGTGCGACGGCACATCTTTCTTTGCGCCGACCAGACCAAGCCGAAGTGCTGCGACAAGGAAACCGGCCTCGTCGCGTGGGATTACCTCAAGCGCCGGCTGAAGGAGCTTGGGCTCGTCGGTCCGCAGGCGCTCGTTGCGCGTACGAAGGCCAACTGCCTCCAGGTCTGCCTGCGCGGTCCCGTTGCGGTGGTCTATCCCGAGGGTGTCTGGTATCACTCGTGCGCGCCGGAAGTGCTGGAGCGCATCATTCAGGAACATTTGATCCATGGCCGTCCCGTTACCGAATACGCCTTCCTCCAGAACCCGCTCGACCGTCCGGCCGATGGCGGCGCGCCTTCCGGGCTCCCGCTCGACGGAAACCGTGCGTGACGCCGGCCAGCTCGATTTTTTCTCCACGCTATGGCGGCGGATTGAAAAGGCGGTGACTCCGCCTTCCGCGCAGGAGGCGGAACGCGAACAGCTTCGCCTCGCCTCGGGTACCGTCACCGTGATCTATGTGCGGCATCCGCGCGCGCGGCGCTACCGGCTGCTCTTCCGGCGCGATGGCACGGCCCGCTGCACCATTCCCCGGCGCGGCACGATCGCCGAAGCCCGGCGCTTCGTGGCTGAGAATGACGTGTGGCTCGCCGAACGGCTGCAACGGCACCTGGCCAGTCCGCACGGTCCCCAGCCCTTCCAAGCCGGTGGCAAAACTCTGTTCGGCGGCGTGGAGCTGGAACTGGTGTTGAAGCCGGCCGAAGGGGAAAATCCGGCCACCGGTCGCGTGGGCGAATTGGAATTCAAGATCGATCCCGCCGTCGCCGATCTCCGCCCGCAGGTCGAGGTTGCGATGCGCCGGTTTGCGGCGAAGACCCTGCCGGCCCGCGCGCTGGAGCTGGCCGGTCAGCACGGCCTCCGCGAGCGCTTGCGCCGCGTGAGCGTCCGCAGCCAGCGGACGCGCTGGGGCAGTTGCTCACGCCGGGGAGTGATCTCCTTGAACTGGCGGCTGGTGCAGATCCCGCCCGAGGTGAGCGACTACATCATCCTGCACGAGCTGGCGCACCTGCGGCAGATGAACCACAGCCCACGCTTCTGGGCCGAGGTGAAGAGCCTCTGCCCCGGTTACGAGGCCGCCGAGGCCTGGCTCAAGCAGCACGGGCGGCTGGTGCTGTAAAGGGTGACCAGGCTTGTGGTGTGAGTGTTCGCGGTAGCGTCTTGGAGTGCGGTAGTCCTCTACCGCTTTGGTCGAGGCAGCCGACAAGAGATAGTCATGCTTCTGCCCATCGTCCGTCGATCCGGCAGTCGAAAGCGCGAGAGGGCTCGCGCAGTCCAAGACGCTATCGCGATTCTGCATCTGCCTATGAAATCGTCGCCTTCCTATTCGGGCGAGCGAGTCTTCAGCTTTCAATACTTCGGCACCGAGTGGTCAATCTCGTCGCTCCAGGCGCTGATGCCGCCCTTCACGCTCTTCACATACTTGAAGCCCTGCTGGCGCAGGAATTCGAGCGCCTTCATCGAGCGCTTGCCCGACTTGCAGTGCAGGTAGATCTGCGTGTTCGGGTCCAGCTCGGTGAAACGCTGCGGCAGCGTCCCGAGCGGGATCTGCGGCACGCCGGCGACGTGGGCGATCTCGTATTCGTCGGGGTCGCGCACGTCGATCACCTTGATGCCCAGCTTCGGGTCATCCAGCGCCGCCTTCATCTGCTGCACGGTCACCTCGTCGGGATTTTGTCCCGGATTCAAGGGCTCGGGCACCACGCCGCAGAACATCTCGTAGTCGATCAGCTCGGTGACGGTCGGGTGATCGCCGCACACGGGGCACTTGGGATCGCGGCGCAGCTTCAGCTCGCGGAACTTCATGTCGAGCGCGTTGAAGAGCATGAGACGGCCGATGAGCGTCGTGCCCTTGCCGAGCGCGAGCTTCAGAATCTCGGTGGCCTGGATGCAGCCGATGATGCCGGGCAGCACGCCCAGCACGCCGCCCTCCGCACAGCTCGGCACCATGCCGGGCGGCGGCGGTTCGGGATAAAGGCAGCGGTAGCAGGGCCCGCCGAGATGCGGCGCGAAGACGCTGGCCTGACCCTCGAAGCGGAAAATGGAGCCGTACACGTTCGGCTTCTTCAGCAGCACGCAGGCGTCGTTGGTGAGGTAGCGCGTCGGGAAATTGTCCGTGCCATCCACGACGATGTCGTACGGACGAATGATATCGAGGGCATTCTCCGACGAGATGCGCGTCTTGTAGAGCACCACCTCGACGTTCGGGTTCAGCGCGTTGATCGTGGCCTTGGCGGAATCGGCCTTGGACACGCCCACGTCGGCGTCGCTGTGGAGGATCTGCCGCTGAAGGTTTGAGTAATCGACCGTGTCGAAGTCCACGATGCCAATCTTGCCGATGCCCGCGGCCGCGAGGTACAGGGCGATGGGCGAGCCGAGACCGCCCGCGCCGATGCACAGGACGCTGGCATTGCGGATTTTCTTTTGGCCGGCCAGGCCGACTTCCGGAAGGATCAGGTGGCGCGAGTAACGACGGATTTCCTCGTTCGTAAGGTCGATCATAAAAGCCCCGGCAGCGTAGAAGCCGAAGTCGGGCGGGCAAGGGAAGTTTGGCGGCTCCAAAACCAGGATGAAGCAATGTTCCTATTGCGGTCGCGAAAACGATCCGGCGGCCTACATCTGCCAGGAATGCGGCACCTTGCTTTCGGAAGACCCCGCGCCGGTGCCCGTGGAACCTGTTCGCCAACCCCGGTGTCCCTCGTGTGGTGAGACTTCGGCGCACGAACGCGTCGCCATTTTTGTTCGCCCATGGAGCCTCGTCGTCTTTCTGCTGACCGGGCTGTTTGGCGCGATGCTGTGGCGCAGCGGTAAAAAAGCGCGGCTCCGCTGTGGCGGATGCGGCGGACTGTTTTATTCGCATATTACCTCCACGAAACTGTCTTTGTACCTTGCGTGGTGCCTCATCGCCTTCAAGGTCCTGGCGGTTTTGATGATCGTGCTGAGCCCCTGAACTACTGCCGATAATCGAACTGCGATTTCGTTTATGCCCAATAAAAGCCGCCTGCCCAATCCGGCCACCACCGCCGCCCTCATTGCCCAGCGTACCCAGCTTCGGCCCAAGCTGGGCATCGTGCTCGGCAGCGGCTTTGGGGCGATTGCGCAGGCGGTGACCGTGGAGCGCGAGTTTCCGTACCGTGATCTGCCGGGCTTCCCGGTGGGCACGGTGCCGGGGCATGCGGGCCGGCTGATCATCGGCGAATGGCAGGGCGTTCCGGTGGCGCTGCTGGCGGGGCGGGCACATTACTACGAGGGCTTTGAGCTGGTGGAATCCACCTTTTCCACTCGTGTGCTGGCGGCCGTGGGCGTGCAGACGCTGCTGCTGACCAATGCGGCGGGCGGCATCAACGCGAAGTTCCGCGTCGGCGACTTCATGGCGCTAACGGACCACATCAATTTCATGGGTGCCAACCCGCTGCGCGGCCCCGAACCGGCCGGGCTGAACCGCTTCGTGGACCTGACCGCCACCTACGAGCCGACCCTGCGGGCGAAGCTGAAACAGGCAGCCAAGGCGGCGAGCGTCAAATGCCACGAGGGCGTCTATCTCGCGGTGAGCGGGCCAAGCTTTGAAACCCCGGCAGAAATCCGCGCCTTCCGCACGCTGGGCGCCGACGCAGTCGGCATGAGCACGGTGCCGGAAGCAATCGTGGCGCGGCAGTGTGGGCTCAAGGTGGCCGGGGTGAGCTGCATCACCAACGCCGCCGCCGGACTAGGCGGGAAAGGACAAGTGGTGTCGCACTTGGAAGTGCTGGAGCTGGCCAAGCAGCGCGAAGCGTTCGCCACCAAGTTCGTCGGCGAATTTGTGCGCCGGACGGTGTGAAGTGTCCGCCGACGGGGTTGCCTCTGTGGCCGGGGATTACTGTGCCTACTGCTTGGCCACTTCTGTCAGGGCGGTAAGCAGCCTGCCGGCCTCGGCTTCGATCTCCGCCAGGCGCGGACGGAGGCTTTCCCAATCGCCGGTCTTGGTGAGCTTTTCGACCTCGGAGCACAGGCTGGCAAGCCGCAGGCCGCCGAGGTTGCCGGCACTGCCCTTGAGCGTGTGCGCCGCGGCTTTCAACGCCTCGATGTCGCGGGCGTTGATTGCGGCGCGGATGGCCTCGACCCGGGAAGGAATGTCGCCGAGGAACATCCCGATCAATTCCCCCAGCGCGCCGGGATCCTCGGGAATCCGGTACACGTCGAGCGCCTTGGGATTCAAAGTGGGCAGATCCTCGGCCGGTGCCGAGGCAATCGCTGCCGCTGCCGGTGCGGGCGCGCCCGCGAGCGGTTTGGCGGCGAGCGGATTCGGGGCCGACAGGGCGGAAAGATAGTTGGCGGCGCGCTTCAGCGAGGCGGTGAGCGCCACCTCGTCGAGCGGCTTGGTGACAAAATCATCCATGCCGGCGGCCAGGCAGCGTTCGCGGTCGCCCGCCATAGCGTTGGCCGTGAGCGCGATGACGTAGTGCGGAGCGCGATTGCCGAACTCGCCGTCGGCCTCGATACGCCGCAGCCGGCGGGTCGTCTCGTAGCCGTCCAGCTCGGGCATCTGGCAGTCCATGAGCACCACGTCGAACTGCTGGCGGGCGAGCAGGTCGAGCACCTCAAGACCGTTGGCGGCCAGCGTGGCGGAGTGGCCGAGCTTTTTGAGCATGATGAGCGCGACGCGCTGGTTCACCACGTTGTCCTCGGCCAGCACAATGCGGAGCTGCCGGGTGTTGGCCGCCGGACCCGCCAGGCCGTTCTGGCTGAAGCGGCGCGTGTCGGCGGCGGTGAGCAGGCTTTCACCACGGATCAGCCGTCCGACCACCTCGCGCAGCCGCGCCTGCTTGACGGGCTTCACGATGTGCCCGGCCACGCCTACTGTGCGCAGCAGGCCGGGATCGAGCCGCTGCCCCAGCGGGGCGAGCAGCACGACGCTCAATGACGCCAGGCCGGGCAGGGAATGCGCCTCGTGGGCGAATGTCAGGCCGTCCATGTCCGGCGGTTGCAGCTCGATCAGCACCGCGTCAAATGGCCGGACCGACCGTTCCGCGCGGCGCAGACGGTCCAGCGCCTCGCCCGCAGTGACGCTGAATTCGGCATCCACGGGCAGCACTTCAAACTCGTGCCGCAACGCCTCGCGGGTGGCCGCGTGATCATCCACGACGAGCACATGCAACCGGGCGGTTCCGGTGTCCGATGCCGGGCTTTCGGCGACGGCAGCGGCGCGGCCCAGCTTCGCGGTGAACCAGAACACGCTGCCCTTTCCCTCGGCGCTCGTCAGGCCGATCTTGCCGCCCATGCGCTCGATGAGCTGGCGGCTGATGGCCAGACCCAGCCCGGTGCCGCCGAACCGCCGCGTTGTCGAGCCGTCCGCCTGCTCGAAGGCCTCAAAAATCTTCGCCTGCGCCTCCGGCCGGATGCCGATGCCCGTGTCCTTCACCTCGATACGCAGGGTGATGTCACTGTCACTTTCCCCCGCCAGCTCCGCCCGCAGGGTGACCTCCCCGTGCGGCGTGAACTTGATCGCGTTGCCCAGCAGGTTGGTGACGACCTGGCGCAGGCGGCCGGCGTCGCCGCACGCGACGGCGGGCAGGCGGTGGTCGATCCAGCAGGCGAACTCCAGCTGCTTGCTGTAGGCACGCTCGGCGAGGAGTTCGGCGGTGTCCTCGATCGTGTCGCGCAGATCGAAATCGACGGACTCGAAGGTGACCTTGCCCGATTCCAGCTTCGAGAAGTCGAGGATGTCGTTGATGATCGTGAGCAGCGAATGGGCGGCATCGCGCACCATCTCGGCGTAGTCGCGCTGCTCGACCGTGAGCGGTGTGTCGAGCAGCAGGCGCGTCATGCCGATGATGGCGTTCATCGGCGTGCGGATCTCGTGGCTCGTGTTGGCGAGGAACTGTGATTTGGAGTTGGCGCTCTGCACCGCGGCGTCGCGGGCGGCGGCCAGGGCGGCGTAGGCGCGGTTCAGCTCCTCCTCGGCGCGCTTGCGGGCCGTGATGTCCTCGACCGTACCCTCGTAGTAGAGCAGCCGGTTCTGCGTGTCGCGCACGGCTCGGGCGTTCTCTGAAATCCAGATGACACTGCCATCGCGGCGGTACACCTGGCTCTCGAACTTGTCCACCTTGTCGGACTTCTGGAGGGCGCTGGCGAACTCGTGGCGGCGGTTGGGATCGACATAGAGCTGGTGCTCAATGTCGGTGCGCTTGGCCATCAGCTCGCGGGGCGAGTCGAAGCCGTAGATGCGGGCCAGGGCGAGGTTGGCGCTGCGGTAGTGCCCGTCGGGCGTCGTCTGGAAGATGCCTTCGACCGCGTTTTCCACGATGCCGCGGTAGTTGGCCTCGGCCTGCTCGAGCCGCTCCTGCGCGGCCTTCAGCTCCGTGATGTCCTTCGAGATGCCGAAGCTGCCGACGATCTTCCCGGAGGAATCGCGCAGCGGCAGCTTGCTGGTCAGCGCCCAGGTCACGCGGCCGTCCTTCCAGGTCTCCTTTTCGGTGAAGCCGAGCTGCGGCACGCCGGTTTCGAGCACGCGCCGTTCATCGGCCAGGGCGGTATCGGCGTGCTCCTTGGAGAACAGGTCGTGGTCTGTCTTTCCTTCCAGCAGGCGGGCGTCGGTGAGGCCGAATTTCAGGGCCAGCGCCCGGCTGGCGCGGATGATTTTCGAGTCACGGTCCTTGAAGTAGATCGCGTCGGGCGCGGAATCGAGCAGCGCCCGGAGCAGATCCCGCTCATGGGCCAGTGCCGCCTGCGCCCGGTGCTGGGTGGTCACATCCCAGAAGATTCCCTGCAGCCCCACCGTCTGGCCGGTGGCATCGAGCAGGGGCGTCTTGATGACGTGAAACCAGTGGGATTCCCCGTCGGGAGTGACGTTGACCTCGGTCGTTTCCAGCAGCTCGCCGGAGTGCAGGACGCGTTCGTCGTCCTGATGGTATTTGGCGGCCAGTTCGCGCGGGAAAAGGTCGTAATCCGTCAGCCCGATCAGTTCCTGGCGGGAGCGGCCGACGGTCTCGCAGAAACGCCGGTTCACGAACGTGAAGCGCCCGGTGAGATCCTTGCGGAAGATGTTTTGCGGGAGGCTTTCCACCAGCGCCTCGAAGAAGGTCTCGCTGTTGCGCAGCGCGGCCTCGGTGCGGCGGTGCTCCTCGGTGGCGCGGGTCAGGCTGGTGGCATGCCGGCGCAGATCGAGATGGATCACCAGCTCGTGCGCGATGGTCTGCAGGCCCGCCCGCTGGCGGGTGGTGAGCCGGCGGGGCGCCCGGTCCAGCACACCCAGCACGCCCAGAAACTCGCCCTGATTGTTGTGCACGGGCAGCCCGGCAAACCAGCGCAGACCCACCGGGGCGCCTTCGGGCACGTCCCGCAGCTCCAGCCAGTCGGGGCTAGCCTGCACGCGCCGGGCAAAGTTCAGCGCCGTGGGAAGTTCCGCGCTGCCCAGGCCGAACTGCCCGTCCACGCGCAGGTCTGGGCCGTCCGCCAGGGCCACGATGGCGACCGGCACGAAGCCGACCTGCGCGGCCAGGTTCGCAAGGTCGTCGAACGGGCCGCCGATGGGCGTGGGCGCGGGCTGGCTGGTGCTCGTCATCGGACGGGGCCAATTAAGGCGTCCACCGAAAAACTCCAAGCCTCAAGTCGGGGAAAATTTCCGCAGTAGGTCAGGCTGCCAGCCTGACGGGTACGGCGGGCTGCCAGCCCGCCGAAAGCGACCTTGCCGTGCCCGACGGGCTGGCAGCCCGTCGTACGGTGTCGGGCCAGCGGCCCGACCTACTGACGGACACGCCACCACACTTCGTCTCTACCCGCCCGCCCTCTCGCTGTCTCAAATTGATACACTGCCAAACTGCGCGCTTTGACTTCACGGCACGAGGAGCTATGTCTCGCGTCGCGTCCCACGACGCCATCTGCCATGGCCAAAATCACCATCCTGCCCGCCAACGTCTCCGCCGAAGTCTCCGACGGTGAAAACCTCATCGAGGCTGGCGAAGCGGCCGGCGTCGAGATGGAGGCCGGCTGTTTCAACTGCTCCTGCGGCACCTGCGTGGCCGAGGTGGTCAGCGGGATGGAAAATCTTTCCGAACCGACCGATGAGGAGCTCGACGTGCTCGACCAGTGGAACAAGGACCCGGAGAAATTCCGGCTGACCTGCTGCAACAAGATCCTGAAGGGCGAAGTGGTGCTGCGGGCGGGGCACTGAGCGGTGCAATTTCCTAATCCTAATCGTAATCTTAATCCTAATCACCCTGGTCCTGCCTGGTTTTAAACGATTAAGATTACGATTAGGACGCCGGTTCCGCGAACCCTAGCGCTTGCCGTCCGATTTTCCGCGTGCGACAACTCTTGCCAGCTTTCCTATGAACCGACGTGATTTTCTGGCCACGACCACCCTTGCCGCCGCCGGCCTGGCTGCCGCACAGCTTCCCGCCCGCGCCGCTGCCGCGCCCCTGCTCGACGCCAAGGGCAAACGCATCAAGCTCGGCATGGACAATTTCGCCGTGCGCGCCTCGGGCTGGAAGGGCCGTGAGCTGGTGGATTACGCCGCCGGCCTGAAGCTCGACACGCTGTTCATCACCGACCTGCCCGGCCTCGGCTCACTGGAAACAAGCGCCGCCGGCGAACTGGGCAAGTATGCCGCCGACAAGGGCGTCGAGATCCAGCTCGGCACCTGGAGCGTCTGCCCGACCTCAACGGTCTTTAAGAAGGATTGGGGCACGGCCGAGGAACACCTGGCGCTCGGCATCAGGCTGGCCAAGGCAGTCGGCTCCGACATTTTCCGCGCCGTGCTGGGCACGCGTGAGGATCGCAAGACGCCGGGCGGCATCGAGGCCCGCATCGCCGACACGGTCAAAGTGCTCAAATCCCAGCGCAGCCTGGCCGTGGATTCCGGCATCAAAGTGACCATCGAGAACCACGCCGGCGACATGACGGCCACCGAGCTGATCAGCCTCATGGAGGCGGCCGGCCGGGATTACGTCGGGGCCAACATGGATTCGGGCAACGCGCTCTGGACACTGGAAGACCCGCTCGACTCGCTGGAAAAGCTGGGGCCTTACACAGCCTCGACGAGCCTGCGCGACGGCACCGTGTGGGAGACCCCCAAAGGCTGCCGGGTTCAGTGGACCGCGCACGGCGATGGCACGGCCTGCGATCTCAAGGCGTACTTCGCCCGCTACGCGCAGCTGTGCCCGGGCATCCCGGTGAACATCGAGACCATCGGCGGGTTTGTCGTCGATTTCCCCTATTTGGAACCGTCGTTCTGGGACACGTTCCCGAAGAAGCCGGCGTCCGAGTTCGCCAAGTTCCTGGCGGTCGCCAAGCGCGGCAAGCCGATCGAGCAGTACAACGGCAACGACAAGGAGCGGCAGAAGGCGGAACTGGAGAAGAGTGTCCGTTTCCTCCGGGACGAGATCGGCCTCGGGACGAAATAGGCGGCGCAGACGGGCAGGCGCGGGGAACGCACGACGTTGATCCGAGCGGCCCCAACCGCCGTTCAGCGGAACACGGTCACCCCGAGGGCGATGACCAACAGACCCCACGTGAGACCGACGAATGCGCCCCGCTTGAGGCGGCTTTCGGTGGCCGTCAGCCAGGTGATCCAATTGCGCAGCCGCCACGGCTGCACCGAGAGCCACAACGCCGAAAATATCCACACATAGGCCCAGCCGGTGATGACATCGCGCCAGAGGCTGGGATGCCACCGGGCCGTTTCGAGCGTCAGGTTGGCCGCCAGCAGCAGCAGCACCGTCAGGCCGCGGACGGCCAGGAAATCCTGGGCATAGACGCAGCAGGCGCCGCCGAGCACTGCAAAGAAGATCAGGAGGATGTTCTTATAGTTGGCGATGTCCTCAAGGTTTTCATTCATCAGGTTCCACTCAAACCAGCCGGTGGCGACCAGCATGAGGAAGACCCCCAAGGGCACGTTGCGCGAAAAACGCCGCAGCCAATGGGTGGCGGCCACTGGTTTCATCAGCGCCCAGGAATGCGACAGCACCATGCCAAGGCCAAGGATCAGGCTAAGTTCGTAAAGCTTCATGCAACGGATTGCGGACGGGAATGAAACCGACCGCGGAGATTCAGGAAAGGACGTTCGATCAGATAACAGCTCGCGGTGGCGGCCAGCAAGGCACAGACAAGGTTTCCCGGAACTTGTTCAGGCCACGCGTGGAACTCGTGGCCGGTGAACAGTTCCTGCCAGAGATACAGGCTGAAGGAGATTTTCCCGAGCCAGAGCATCAGCGGGTTGTTCAGGGCGAGGTGAAGCCAGCCGGTTTGGATCTGCACCGCCGTGGCCACCAGCACCACGAGGCCGGCCATCAGCACCGTGCCACCCAGCGTCTTGATCTTGTTGGTGACCCCGTGGTCGATCAGGAATTCGGTGCTGGAAACCAGGGCGATCAGGCCCAGCGCCAGCGCCAGACCCAGCACGGGATTTGTCGCCAGCAAGCGCAGCCATTTCCGGGCGCTCTCCAGGCGGAACAACATCGCCAGTGACGCCCCACCCAGCAGGTGGTCGAGCATGTAATCGGTGCGCCAGTAGTTGAGGCCGCCAAAGCCGTGAACCCGCATGCCCCAGGCACGCCAGAGCGGAACCAGCACCACCATGGTGCCCAGCAAGGGGAGCCGCCAGCGGCGCGGCAGCCAGATCAGCAGCAGCGGCCAGACGAAATAGAAATGCTCCTCCACCGACAGGCTCCAATAATGCCCCGTGTAATGGATTCCCTCAGTCGGATGCACCGCCCAGGCGGCCCAGCCATTGTAGAGGAAGTTCCGCCACCAGGTGGCCGAGGCGATGATCTCGATCCATTCGACCGAAAGCTTCAGCAGCGGGGTGAGCGCCGCCAGTACGACCAGATAGAAGAGCGAGGCCGGCAGGATTCGCAGGGCCCGCCGGGCATAAAAATTCTTCAGCGAGATCCGCCCGTTGCGCTCCTCCTCATCGAGCAGCAGGTGCGTGATCAGAAAACCGCTCAGCACGAAGAACAGCGGCACGGCGGTGTGCCCGCAGGCCTGGACCACCCCGGTCAGCGGCTTCCAGTCGGGCCAGCCCACGCAGCCGGCCGAATGCAGCAGCAGGATGGAGACGGCGGCCAGACCACGCAGCCCATCGAGGCCGGGCAGGCGCGGGCCGAAAGGATTCCGCCCCGTGGTCGGGCCGGCTGCGCCGGTCGGGTTGGCGGGTTGGGCGCTCACTCCATGCCCACCACGGCCGGATCGCCATACAGCGTGAACGAGCCGGCACGCTCGATCCGCAGATCCATCAGCTGGCCCCGATGCCGATCCGAGCCGTCGAAGATGACGATCTTGTTGGACCGCGTGCGGCCCTCGTAGCGGGCCGCATTCCGGTGGCTGGGACCTTCCGCCAGGATTTGCACCGTCTGGCCGACCATCGCCTCGTATTTGCGCGCGGCAAGGTCGTTGATGATCACGAGCAGCTTCCGGTGCCGCTCCTCGATCACTTCTTCGGGCAACTGGTCGGGCATCGTGGCTGCCGGGGTGTCCCGGCGCGGCGAGTACTTGAACAGGTACGCCTGGTCGAACTCAACCTCACGGCAGAGCGACACGGTGTCCTCGTAATCCGCCTCCGTCTCACCCGGGAAGCCCACAATGATGTCCGTGCTCAGCCCCATGCCGGGCTGCACCTGGCGCAGCTTATCAATGATGGCCAGGAAGCGTTCGCGCGTGTAGCCGCGATGCATCAGCTTCAGCAGCCGGTCGCTGCCGCTCTGCACGGGGAGGTGTGCACTCTCGACCAGCTTGGGCAGGCGTCCGTAGGCCTCGACCAGGTCATCGCCGTAGCCCTTCGGATGCGGCGAGGTGAAGCGGATGCGCTCCAGGCCCTCGATTTCATGCACGGCCTCGAGCAGCTGTACAAAGGCGCTCCGGCCGTCCTTCACCGGGTAATCGCGCTTGCCGTAGCTGGTGACGATCTGCCCGAGCAGCGTGATCTCCCGCACTCCCCGGCCGACCAGTTCGCGGCATTCGGCCACGACATCCTCGATCGCGCGGCTGCGTTCCGCGCCCCGGGTGAAGGGCACGATGCAGAAGGTGCAGTGCTGGTTGCAGCCCTGCATGATGCTGACAAAGGCGCTGATGGCTTTCTTGTCATTGCCCGCCAGCAGATGTTCGCGGATCGCGGCCTGGCTGCCGGCTTCGGCATCCGTGTCCACGATCTTTTCGCGCCGGCCCGCCAGCAGTTCATCGAGATACTCGGCGGCGCGGTGGAATTTCTGGGTGCCGAGCACCAGGTCCACATCGGGCAGCGCCTCGACCAATTGTTTTCCCCGGCTCTGCGCCATGCAGCCCATGAAGCCGAGGATCGGTTCCCGGCCCGACTTGCGCGCCAGCCCGGCGATGTGGGTCATCTTGGCGAGCGCCTTCTGCTCCGCCATATCACGCACCGAGCAGGTGTTGAGCAGCACCACATCCGCGACGTGCTCAGAGGGGGCCAGGGCATAGCCCTTCGCGACGAGCTGCGCGGCGACGGCCTCGCTGTCGCGCTCGTTCATCTGGCAACCAAAGGTCTTGATGAAAACACTCGGCATGGAGCGAAAGTGGCGCGCAACGTAGGGAAGCCGGATCGGCCCGCCAACGGGTTTTTTCCACGCTGATGGTAGGAGACGAGGTGACGAGTCTCACTCTGGTCTCGGTGATGCAGACTGTGACGGGGGCGAAAATGGAAAGATAGAGACTCCTTACGTCGTCACCTACGTAGGCACGAGCCTTTGAAGGGGCTGTCAGGCCGCCATGGAGGCGGACCTCACTGTGACGCCCAGTCGAGCGCCTCCTGCACGATGGTGGGAGTCAGCACGGTCGGCAGCGCGCGGGGCGGCTTTGAGGGGTCGCGGGAATAGACGAGCACCAGCGGCACGCCCCGGCGGCCGTGCTTCTGCAGCTCGGCCGCGATGGCCGGGTCGGCGTCGGTGAAGTCGCCCGCGAGCGTGGTGATCTTGTGATCCTCGATCTTTGCGATGGTGGAGCCGATCTCGATCGAGGTGGCCTTGTTGAACTTGCAGTTCGCGCAGTTGTCGGCGGTGAAATCCACCAGCACGGGATGCCCCTCCATCCGTGCCTGGGACACGGCGGAAGCGCTCCAGATCTGCCAGTCCAGCTTCGGCTTTTTCTTCGACTGCGGGGTGCGCCAATCGAGCTCACCCTCCAGGATGCCAAAGTAGCCCGCCGCAAGCAGTGCCAGCGCGATGCCGACGGCCGCGCCCCGGTGGTCCGAACGTTGGGCAAATTCGCCCCAGACCCAGGCGGCGGCGGCGAGGATCACGAGAAAAAGGCCGAGCCAGAGCACGCCGGACTGGCCCAGCCGGTTCGCGGTGAACCAGAAAATCCAAATGGCGGTGCCCAGCATGGGGAAACCCATGGCCACCTTGAAGCGGAGCATCCAGGCACCCGGCTTCGGCAGCAGTTTCAGCCATGCGGGCTGCCAGCACAGCACGACGAAGGGGGTGGCGAGTCCCAGCCCCACTGTCAGGAAAATGGCCAGCAGGACCGGCGGCGGCTGGGTGAAGGCAAAGGTGACAGCGGTCGCCAGAAACGGGGCGGTACAGGGAGTGGCCAGCACGGCGGCCAATACGCCGTTGAAGAAAGCCCCCGAGGCCCCTTCCTTCGTGGAGAGATCACCGGCCGCCCCCAAGGCGCCGCCACCCAGATTCACCTCGAACACGCCAAAAAGATTCAGCGCCACCAGGACGAGCAGCACGCACATGATGACGCGGAACTGCGGGTTCTGGAAAGCGGTGCTCCAGCCCGCCACGCCGCCGGCCGCCTGCACCGCCAAGGCCACCCCGGCGAGGATCAGGAAGGACGTGAGCACTCCCGCCCCATACATGAGGCCCAGATGCCGGACCTGTCCGGGGTTGTTGCCGGCCTGCCGTACAAAGCCGAGGATCTTCAGCGCCAGCACGGGCAGTACGCAGGGCATGATGTTCAAAATCAGGCCGCCCACGAAGGCAAAGCCCAGCATGGGCAACAGCGACACCAGGGAAAAAGGCTCAACTTTGGCAGCGGCGGTGGCCATCAGCGCGTCGCTGATGGGCAGGGTGACTTCGTAACCCTTGCGCTCGGGAGAAGCCGGGTTGGCCACCAGCAGGCCGGTGACCTTCATGGGCCAGCCGGCGTCGGTCTTGCTGATAAGCTTTCGCAACCGCAGCTTCCCTCCATTGGACGGAAGCACCTCGGTTTTGGAGCCGATTTCGACGGCCTTGTTTTCGTAGGGGAAAAAGTCAGCCGCTTTGGCCTCCGTCTGCCACTCCAGCAGCAGCGCCCGCTGATCTCCGGTGGCTTCACCCTCCCACGCGGCGATGGCGTGCTGCGGTGCCGAAGACGGCAGCAGGCTGCGGGCGGCAGTGATTGGGGCGGCCTCCCAGGAGGCTTGCGGCTCGTCGCCAATGGTCAGGGAAGCGGTAACGGAAGATTTCCCCGGAATGCACTCGGTCTCGCATTCCAGCCAGGAAACGCGGGCTTTCAGCTCCTGCGGCCCCGGCTTGACGTCGCCGGCCACGTTCAACGGCACCAATAGCCGCACGGTTCCCAGATAGACGTGGGTGTCACCGGCCTGGTCCGAAAGTTTGGAAGGAACCGGCCATTGGATTTCCCCGGCCGTGATGCCAGTGGGAAGTGTCCACACGATCTTGGTAGCCGTGCCCGGACCGCCAACTTCGCTGGGGTTCCGCCAATACGTGTGCCAGCCTGCGGGCGTCTGCATCTCGACTGCGGCCATCAAGGTCTGGCCGGGCTTGACCGTGGTCTGATCCAATAGCAGGCGGACCTGTGTCCGCGCCTGTCCCCAGGCCATGCAGGGGGCCAGCGACAGTGCCAGAAGTAGCCGGAATAACTGACGGAGCTTCATAGCGTTCACAACATGACTGAAAGGTTGCCCCCGCCAAGGTTTCCTTGCGGGCGGTTGCAGCCGCCGTGGAAAATAAAAAAAGCGCAGCCTTGGCTGCGCCTTTTGAAAGATTAGTTAACTCTTACACGAGCTTACTTGCGGAAGCGGCGGTAGCCGGCGAACGCGAGCCAGGCCAGACCGGCGGTGCCGGCGAGAGCGTAGGTGCTGGGTTCGGGCACGACCGCATGCTGCAGTGTGAAGCTGTTGCCGTCCTTCACCCAGTAATCTTTGAAAGCGAGGCTTCCCACCGAAGGATCAGAGTTCGGGAACAGCAGACCGGCCTTATCCGTGGCGCTCTGGCCGGAAAACTGAACCAAGAACGTCAGTTCGTTAGGAATCAGCGGGTTTGCATAGTTGATGCTGACCGTTCCGCCGCCGTTGTTGATGTCGATCGGGGCGCTCGAGTAAAGCAGCTGACCCGGGGTCCCGTTAGCGCCGTCGTTGGCGTACAGCGAGACCTGCAAACCGCCGGCCAGAGCATAGTTGGCACCGTAGGAAACCGAGAAATTGGCGAGATGCAGATCAGAACCGGCTGCGAGCTGGATCTGGTTGCCGTAGGCACCCGATTGGGCGATCTGGTAGCTGGTGCCGCCGATTTCGAGGTTGTATGCCACACCGGAGCCAGTGGAGAGAGAGGCAACGAAACCGCTGTTCTCACTGTAGCCAGCCGTGCAAACGAAGGTGGAAACTGCGGTACCTACAGCAGCAAACAAAATTCCATATTTGAGTTTCATTGTATTCATCTGTTCATGGGTTAGGAGCACTCAACCGGGCCCGCTTAGGCTTTAGCTGGTAAGATTTAGGCAGTATTTCTAGATAAGGTCAAGCGGGAATTATTTTTGAAACGATTCATTTTGGCCGCATTAAAGGGCCAGTTGAAACCATGCAAATGGATGATTTCCATCCCTTTGAATCACGTCATGAGCACCTCGGCAATTGGCGACCGGCCGGGGGCGGTTGCCTCGCTCAGGCAAAACGCCGAGGCGATACGGTGGCACATCACCTCACCCGCTTCCTTATTTGCCGCATGAATTCTTGCGATTAGATGCCCTTTTTCAAGGCGTTGTCCCGGTTTGGCCAACTGATCCACGCCGACCTCCGGGCGAATCACCGTGTTTTTGTTCAGACGGCCGCCACCGAAGTCGCGGATGGCTTCGCCGATGATGCGGGCATCGCAGCGGGCGACGTACCCGGCCCGCTCGGCACGCAGTTCCACCACGGTGTCGGCAAGGGTGTCGCGGCCCAGCAATTCCCGGTAGCGGTGCATATCCGCACCCTGCGCGGCCAGCATGGCTTCCCATTTCTGCAACGGCAGGCCCGAGTCCAGGCATGCCGAGGCGCGGTCGAGAGCGGCGGCGAGCGAAGTTTCGCGGCGGGTTTGCAACAACAGATGGGCGGCAAAGGCCACCACCAGTTCCCGCAGATCCTGGGGCCCATGACCCGAAAGGCAGTCGACGGATTCGCGAACTTCCAACCAGTTGCCCGCCGCCTCTCCGAGCGGGGTGTCCATATCGGTCAGCAGCGCGCGGGTGTTGACCCCGCAGGAGCTGGCCAACCCGATCATGGCCTGGGCCAACGCCCGGGCCTCCTCCCTGGTCTGCATGAACGCCGCCCGGCCGAATTTTACGTCCAGCACCAGCGCATCGAGCGATTCGGAGAGTTTTTTCGACAGGATGCTGGCGGTGATGAGCGGCAGGCTGGGAACGGTGCCCGTCACATCGCGCAACGCGTATAGGATCCGGTCGGCCGGGACCATCCGCTCCGTCTGCCCGGCCATGGCCAGGCCGAGGGACTGGACCTGCTCGATGATGCGCTGACGGGGCAGCTGCGTGGTGAAGCCGGGGATGGACTCCAGCTTGTCGAGGGTACCGCCGGTGATCCCGAGGGCGCGGCCGGAGATGCTGGGCACCCGGAAGCCCAGGCACGCCAGCAAGGGCACCAGGGGCAGGGAGACCTTATCCCCGACGCCGCCGGAGGAGTGCTTGTCCACGAGCGGCCGGGGATCCTCGGGGAAGCTCAGCTTTTCACCGGAATCCCGCATCGCCAGCGTGAGCGCCGGCAGTTCGGTGGCATCCAGACCCCGGAAGAAAACCGCCATCAGAAACGAGGCGATCTGGTATTCCGGCAGCTCTTGGGCGACCAGGGCGTGGACAAAATCCTGAAGCTGCTGCGGCGAGAGGGCGTGGCCATCACGTTTGGCTTCGATAAGCGACAGGAAATTCATCTTCAGGTCCGCCCAGCATGATCAGCAAACCTTCTTCGGGGCTATCCCGAAACGAGGGGTTTGCCGGCCCGTCCTTCAGACGTAGAGCCCCTGCTTCAGCTCGTGCACCAGCTTGCTGGTGTAGGGATATCGTTTCGCCATGTCCTTTTCCAGACAGTGGAGGACGACGTTCTCGAGTGCCGGGGGGATATCCGGATTGATCTCGCGCGGGGATACGAAGTCTTTGCGATCCAACTGGCGACGCAGCACCTCGTCGGGGTTTTCGCCGGGAAAGGGCTTCTTGAAAGTGAGCAGTTCGTAGGCGCTCACGCCCCAGGCCCAGATGTCGGCCCGGTGATCGACCGGCTGCCGCAAGAGCTGTTCGGGAGCCATGTAGGCGGGCGTGCCGGGATTCTTGTCCAGCTTGCGGGGCGGGTTCGGGATCGGCTGGGCCAGGTCGAAATCAATCAGCCGCAGGCTGCCATTGCGGGTGAGCAGCACGTTCTCCGGCTTGATGTCGAGGTGCATGAAGCCGCGGCCGTGCACGACTTCCATCGCCGAGGCGAAGTCGATGAGCACCTGCGCGATGTTCTCGGTGAGCACCGGGTCATTGGCCCCCATGAGCAGCTTCAGGTTCTCGCCCTCCACATATTCCATGACCAGCGCCAGCTCGCCGCCGATCTTGCCATGCTCGACGTAGCCGATGATGAGGTTGTCATCCTGGCAGGCTTGCAGGGTCTCCGCGCCGGTGTTGAAACGCTTCCGCTCGGTGAAGGCAAACGTGGAGTTGTTCAGCATTGTCCGGACCGCAAACGAGCGGCCCGCGTCGTCTGTGGCCAGCCAGATTTCCGACATCCCGCCCGAGTTGATCAACTCGTGCAGGGTGTAGGGCCCCAATTTGGATCCGGAGACTGGCATGGCTATAAAAGGCGCGCGGTAGCTAGCAGATGCAGTTCCATGACAAAAGGGAAATGCGCCGCTCGCCGTGAAAGGCCAGGCCGGGTAAAGTCCGCCCGGTGAAACCACTGCGCGCGTTGCTCGGCTATCTCGCCGCCGTCTTTCTGGGCGCGGCGGCGGTCGCGCCATGGGTTTATTTGGCGGTGCAGCATTATGCACCCGGGTCGGGCATCGCGCATCAGCCGTTCCACCGCTACGTGAACCGCTGCCTGCTGGTGCTGGCCCTGGCGGGCATCTGGCCGCTGGTACGGGCACTCGGACTGAGGTCCTGGGCGGAAATTGGCTGGAAACGATCAGTCCCGTGGTGGCGGGAAGCCGGGTCGGGGCTCGCCTTCGGCTTTGTTTCGCTCGCCTTGGCGGCGGTGGCGGCCCTGGTTTTTGGCGGCCGCCAGTGGCGGGGGGATCACACGATTGCCGAATGGGCCAAACACCTGGCCAATGCCGTGGGTTCCGCCCTCTTGGTGAGTGTGCTGGAGGAACTGCTGTTTCGCGGGGCCGTATTCAGCGCGTTGCGGCGCGGGGGTTCCTTTGCGTTTGCGGCCGCCGTGAGCAGCGGGGTGTATGCACTGGTGCATTTCTTCGAGCGGCCGCCGGAGCCGATCCAGGTCGATGCCACCACCGGATTCCTCATGCTGGGGCGGATGCTCCATGGTTTCATGGACCCGTCGGCGATGTTTCCGGGCCTGCTGACCCTGGCATTGGCGGGAGGTCTGCTGGCATGGGCGCGGGAACGGACCGGCGCGCTCTGGTTCGGCATGGGGCTGCATGCCGGCTGGATCTTCTGGCTGAAATCCTACGGCTTTCTGACGGTGGAAGCACCGGGTGCCAGCGGTTCGCTTTGGGGTTCGGCCAAGCTTTACGACGGCTGGTCAGCCCTGATCGTGCTTTCCCTGGTTTCGATCCCGCTGGCCCTGCGCTGGCGATCGCAACCGCCATTGGCCTCATGAATCTGGCTGCGTTACGCCGTCTGGCCGAGCCGGTGCTGGGGTTCATCTACCCGGAGTGCTGCCAGCTTTGCGGGGTGGAGCGGGCGCGGGCGGACGAGGGCTATGTGTGTGCCCGTTGCTGGCGCGATGTGCGGTTCATCCGGCCGCCCTTCTGCGAGCGCTGCGGGCTGACCTTTGCCGGGGCGATCACCGATACGTTCACCTGTGCCAACTGCCAGGATCGGGAACTGCACTTTGAAACCGCCCGGGCGGCCGCCGTGGCCGAAGGGGCCGTGCTGGACGTCATCCACCGCTACAAATATTCCCGGGCGCTGTGGTTTGAGCCGTTTCTGGCCGACCTGCTATGCCGCGAGGCCGCGCCGGCACTACTGGATGGGGGTTGGCAGGGGATCGTGCCGGTGCCGCTGCATCCGGTGAAACAGCGGGAACGCGAGTTCAACCAGGCCGAACGGCTTGCGCGCCAGTTGGGCGAGAAGCTGAAGCTGCCCGTCAGGACCGATCTGGTGATCCGGAGCGAGCCCACCCGGACCCAGACCCGGCTGAGTCGCGAAGAACGCGTGCAAAATGTCCGCCGTGCCTTTGCGCCGAAGGCGGAGGCGAAGCTCAGCGGCGAAGCCCTGATCGTGTTGGATGACGTGCTGACCACCGGGGCAACCACCGATGCGGTGGCGCGGACGCTACGGCAGATGGGGGCGGGGCGGGTGTGTGCGTGGTCGGTGGCCAGGGCGGTTCTTGGCGGGCAGGTCGTTCAGTAATCAGTAATCAGTGGGTCAGTAATCAGTGAACCGTGAGTCAGTGGGCAATGAGGCGGAGGCCGGAGTCGACATCCTTATCGGCCTTTGTCGTGTCTGGTTACTGATCACTGACTCACTGATCACTGGTTACTGCTCACAAAAGAAAACAGGGCCGGAAGTTCCCTTCCGGCCCCGTCTGGAAAAACGCGGTTGCGCCGCGGCTCAGTCAAACGCGTGACCGGAGCAGCAGAGGACGTTGCGCACCTTGTGGCGGACGAGCTCCTTCACCTTGGCGCGGGCCGGGGCGAGGTACTTGCGGGGATCGAATTCCTTCGGCTTCTCGGAGAACACCTTGCGAATCGCCGCCGTCATCGCGAGGCGGAGGTCGGTGTCGATGTTCACCTTGGTGCAACCCACCCGGCGGGCGATTTCGATGTCGGCCTCGGGCACGCCGGCGGTTTCCTCGCCCATCGTGCCGCCGTACTTGTTGATCTCCAGCACCAGGTCCTTGGGCACGGAGGAGGCACCGTGGAGCACCAGCGGGTAGTCACCCATGCCGGCGTCAAGCAGCGCCTTCTTGATCGCCTTGAGGCGCTCGAGATCGAGGTGCTGTTCGCCCTTGAACTTGTAGGCGCCGTGGCTGTTGCCGATGGCGACCGCGAGGGAATCCACGCCGGACTGCTTCACAAACTCGACGGCCTCGTCGGGGTGCGTGTAAGCGCCGCCCTTGGAGTAGGCGCCGCCCTCTTCGCCGTCATCGTGCTGCGCGCCCACGAGCATGCCGAGCTCGCCCTCGACGACGCAGTTGTGCTTGTGCGCGTACTCCACGACCTTGCGGCAGACTTCGACGTTCTTCTCAAAAGGATCGTGCGAGGCGTCGATCATCACGCTGGTGAAGCCCTCGTCGATGCACTGCTTGCACAGCTCGAAGCTGTCGCCGTGATCGAGATGGACCGCGATGGGGATGGTCGAGAGGCTGACGGCGGCCTCGATGAGCTTCCGGAGATAGACCGGATTGGCGTAGTCGCGGGCTCCCTTGGAGATTTGCAGCATTACGGGAGCCTTCTCCTCTTCGCAGGCTTCAATGATCGCCTGGAGCAGCTCCATGTTGTTCACGTTGAAAGCGCCGAGGGCGTATTTGCCCTTCAGGGCCTTCGCAAACAGGTCGCGAGTATGTGTCAGTGGCATAAAACGGTAACGGGTTCTGGTTCAGTGCGGCACGAGCCGAACGAGCGGGAACGCTAAGCGACCGATTTGCGGATGGGAACGGTTTTTTCTGGTGGCTGAGGACACCGGGGAACTGAAGAAACAGCGAACGGCGAACCGGGCGATGCGTTGCAGGCAAAGGAAACTCGGTGCGGCGAGCGTGCTCGCGAGCCGGGCCGCCCCAGACCAAGGCCGCCTCGGCTCGCGAGGACGCTCGCCCCACCGTGGGCCGGGTTTTGGAGGGCTGACTACGGGATTCAATTGCGTCCCTCGTCCGCCATTCGCTGTTCTTCGTTTCCCAGCCTTGAATGTCACCGCGGGTATGGTCTTCTGCCCATGACCATCTTTTCCACCATGAAACCGCTCGCCCAATTCCTGCTTGTTCTCGCGCTGGCCTGGCAGGTGACCGCCCAAACTGCGGGCTCGCCGGCGGCGGATGTCGCGCAGCAGCGCTTCGCGACCGCCTTCGGCAAGGTCGTGGCGCTGTTCAATCCCGGGAGCAACCCGGCATCCCTCGTCACCACTCTGGAACTGGTGGACGGGCAAGGCCTGCCCAAAGAGCTGCTCGGTCAGAAGCTGGACCTCGCGTTCCAAGCGCCCGACCGCCTCAGGCTCTCGGGGATGGTCGAGAAGGAGGCGTTTCAGCTCGGCCGTGACGGACAGGAAATGTGGATCTGGGAGCCGTCGAAAGGCTTCGGCCTCATCGGCGCGCCGGGCGTGAAGAAATACGCCACTCGGGCGGACAGCCTCGACACGTCTCGGCTGGCGCCGATCACGTTGCCGCTGTCCCCGCAGCAGCTGGCCCTGCTCCCGTTCGTCTTCAAGTCGGAGTCACTGCCCGATGCGGAGGTCGAAGGCGTCAAATGCCATGTCCTCCGGACGGCACCGCTGCCCGAAACCCGTGCCGTCCTTCAACTCCCCGACTTCACCCTCATGCTGTGGCTGCGGGAAACCGATTCGCTTCCCGTGCGGATCGGTTACGCCGGCCCCGATGGGGTGAAGGCGACCGTGGCACTGCATCAGCTCCGGATGGGTGCGGCCCTGCCGGCGGCGCAGTGGAAGATCCCCGCACCCGCTGGAGCCAAGGTCGAGCGCGTCGCCCTGTCGCACTTGAAGAAGTTCATTCCGGCTGCCTTCGAAGTGCTCACCACCAAGGTGGAGCCGCTGGGGCCGGCCACGGGCGAGAAGCGCCTGGTCGCCACGCATGGCCAGGGCCGGCTGGAATTGCAGGACGGCACCCGCGTGCTCTTCCTCAAGGGCACGCCTGAGGAAATGGGCCAGCAGCATGGGACCCTGCTGCGGCATGAAATCCGTGACCTCGTGAACCGGGTGGTTTACGGCGTCGGCGTGGGCAGCAGCTTTGAGAAGGGTCGCTGGTTCTTCGGCGAGGTTGAGGAATGCCAGGCCCGCATCAGCAAGTTCGTGGACCCGCGTTACACCCGCGAAATGGACGCCATCGCCCTCGCCGCCAAGCTCGATCCCGAGGAAATGCGTCTGGCGAATTTCTTCCCCGAGCTCTTCCACTGCTCCGGATTCTGCGTGCTCGGCAGCAGCACCAAGGACGGCCACATGTATCACGGGCGCATCCTGGACTACATGCGCGGCATCGGCCTGGAGAACAACGCCGTCGTGATTGTCTTCCAGCCCGACCAGGGCAACGCCTGGGTGGATATCAGCTACGCCGGCTTTGTCGGCAGCGTCACCGCGATGAACGCCAAACACATCTCCATCGGCGAGATGGGCGGGCGCGGCGAAGGCAAGTGGGATGGCAAACCCATGGCCCAGCTCATCCGTGAGGTGATGGAAAAGGCGTCCACGCTCGATGAGGCCATCGCGATCATGCGCGATGCGCCGCGCACCTGCGAATACTACTACGTCATCAGCGACGGCAACGCGCACACCGCCGTGGGTATCGCGGCCACGCCGACCACCTTCGAGGTCATCCACGCCGGCGAGGCGCACCCCCGGCTGCCGCACGCCATCAAGGACGCCGTGCTGATGTCCGCCGGCGACCGCTATGAGGAGCTGGCCAGGCGCGTGCAGGCCAGGACCGGGCAGTTCGACGCCGATTCCGCGCGCGACCTGATGACGCGCCCCGTGTGCATGAAGTCCAACATCCACTCCGTGCTCTTTGAGCCCGACACGCTGGATTTTTGGGTGGCCAACTCCGACTCCGTGAACCCCGCAAGCCATACCCGCTACACGCACTACAACCTCGCTGAGCTGCTGAAGTCTGAACCGCCCAAGCAGCAGGCGAACGCGAAGTGAAACAGCGCAAAAAAGCACCCGCAAATGAGATCTCTCCCGAAGACTCATTCGTGCAACACTTCCGTTTGTTATTCGAGGAATCAGACAGGGGTTGCGTAATCCTTGCTGTAGCACGACTCGATGAAGCACTTGAGGAACTGCATCGAAACCACATCGCGTCGGTATCGTCATCCTCCCCCAAATTGGTGGACTCTCTGTTTTCTGCATACGCGCCACTTTCAACATTTGCCGCCAGGATTAAAATCGGACGCGCATATGCGTTGATTGGCAAAGAAGCGTTTGACGATTTTGAACGTATGCGTGAGTTGCGAAATGCCGCCGCACATAGCTCAATTGAAGTCAGTTTCAATTTACCAGAATTACGTGCGCAAGCCATTGCTTTGCAGGCGACTAAGCGCAATGTTAAACTAATCCAAGTCACTGATCTTACGGAAGAGGAAAGAAGGGCGGTCGACTCACCGGACGACTCTCGTGAAACGGCCAAGTTATATTTCTTGATGGCAGCTATGTTTTTGGAAATTGAGACAATAGTTGTGCGTACACGCCTCCTTGAGAAGCAGATACAAAGGCTTCGCTCATGCTGAACGATTGGATTCGGATTCTAGCCTAGTACGTTCACTTAGGCGCCGAGTCTTCTTTACATTCTCAGCGAACCCATTTTCTGGACATGTTCAAGAAAACCTTCGGACTGGCCTGGCCTACTGCGATGCTCATGGGCTGTGCCGCTCTGGTTTCAGGATGCCAATCCGACCCACACGCTTTTCCCAACCTGCCGCTCGACCCGGATTTCAGCCGATCGGGCGAACGGGAAGATTTCGAGATCCGGGTCCAGGTCTCGCCGGTGGAGGGAAAAGCCCACTGGTACAAGATGGAATCCGCGATCATTCAGAGGAATGCCGGCGTAGCCAGTAGTGGCGAGACTCGCAGTGGGTCTGACCGGCTCTCGATTCCGACCCTGCAGGCGGCCGTTGGCGCGAATGCGGTCTCCTGCCAATTGCCGAACCCGGAGTTCGGAACTGGTCCTCGGGCGTCGTTCAAGATTTACGAGCAGGAGGGAAAGCTCATCGCGGAGTACGAGGTTGGCTATGAGGCGAAGGATGGGGCCGCCCTGCGAAAGGGCCGGCTGGTGATCAAGACCAACGGGACCGATTGAGGCACCTCGCTGCAGCCTTTCGCTGTCTGAGACTTGAGCGGTGCTTTTGAGGGAAAGGGGAAATAGAGAACGGGCCGCGGCACCGTCCTACCACTATACCGCCTTGCGCGCGCGGTATTCGCTGGGCCGCCAGCCGGTCCACTTCTTGAACGTGTTCGAGAAGACGAAGGGATTTGCGTAGCCCACGGCGGTGGCAATCACCTCCAGCTTGTCGTCGGATTCCGTGAGCAGCTTGGCGGCGTGGCGCAGGCGGAGATAGGTCACTTGCTGCATGGGCGTGCGGCCCAGCTGGCGGCGGCACAGGCGGCGCAGATGCTCGCCGGAGCAGTGGGCGCTCTGGGCCAGCTCGCCGAGCGACCACGGCGCGCCGGGATTCGCCGCGACGCTTTCCCACAGCTTCGCGAGCCGGTCCTCCACGTGCCATGGCTGGGCGAAGCGCGTGACGTAGCCGTGAACCAGCTCCACCCAGTGATGCAGCGCCGCCGGCTGCGCCCCGGCCGCCTGCTCCTGGTAAAGCCCCTCGACGGCGGCCCGCACCGGCTCGACCGGGAACTTCGCGAGCACCGGCGCCGAGGAATTGATCAGCGGGCCATGGCCGGCCTCTGAGGCATAGCGCACCCAGACGAAGCCCCAGCGCTTGCCCGGCACGGCGTGAAACGCATGTAGGACGTGAGGCGGGGCGAGGCAGGCGGTGCCGGCGACGCAGCGTTGCCAGCGGCCATCGAGCAGGATGCGGCCCTCGCCGGTGAAGCACGCCAGGAAATACGAGCCCGGCAGATCCGTACGTACCATCGTGTAAGGCGCCGCGGCATCCGCCACGCCCACGTGCGCGATGCCGTGAGGGCCGAGGGCATGGCACTCCGCCGCGCGCACAATCTGCTCGTGGGTCTGGGGACCCACGAGGTGCGTTTCGACGAGTTCCGGGTGCTTCATGCGGTGAGACTGACTGCGCTTCGGCGGCGGCGGTTACGGAACTACACCCGTTTCCCCCGCTCCTGTCATCGTTGTTCTCCGGCATTGCGCCGTGCGTCTCGCGCATTGCAGGCCGGCCCGGCTTCGCTTACAAAGCGCGCTCGTTCACAGCTATCCGTAACGCAAAAAGCACCGATTTTAACATGCCCAACCCCTGGACCGGCAAAGGCAATCCCTACACCCGCAAAGAAGTTCGCGACCGCCTGATGAGCACCATCAAGAAGGGCGACGCCATCATCGCCGGCGGGGCAGGCACGGGCATCAGCGCCAAGTTCATCGAGAAGGGCGGCGCCGACCTGATCATCATCTACAACTCCGGCCGCTTCCGGATGATGGGCCACGGCTCCACGGCCGGCATGATGGCCTACGGGGACGCCAACGCCATCGCCATGGAGATCGGCGAGTACGAGGTGCTGCCCGTGGTCGAGGAGTGCCCCGTGATTTGCGGCGTCCACGCCACCGACCCGCGCCGTCGCATGTGGCACTGGCTCGGCAAGGTCAAGGAGATGGGCTTCAGCGGCGTGAACAACTTTCCCACGCACACCATCGTGGACGGCCATTTCCGCGGCGTGCTCGAAGAGACGGGTATGAGCGTGAAGAAGGAATTTGAGATGGTTGCACTGGCCCGCCGCATGGACCTGTTCTCGATCGTCTATGTCGGCTCGCCCGAAGAGGCCATCGAGATGGCCAAGGCGGGCGCGGATGCCATCATCGCCCACGTCGGCACCACGGTCGGCGGCAGCATCGGTGTGAAGAGCGCCGTCAAGAGCTGGGATTTCACCATCAAGCGCACGCAGGAGATCATCGATGCCGCGATGACCGTGCGGAAGGACATCTTCTTCCTGTGCCACGGCGGCCCCATCAACACGCCGGCGGATGCCGACCGCGTGATGAAGGCCACGGACGCCGTCGGCTTTGTCGGCGCCACCAGCCTCGAACGCATGGGCATCGAGGCGTCGCTGACGAACCTCACGAAGGAGTTCAAGTCGCTCAAGGCACCCGCCGCTAAGAAGTTCGGCAAAAAGGCCAAGTGAATCCTGAAGAGGCGCGGTCGCTCCAGGAGCCGGTAGCACCGGCCTCCGGGCGGCTCCGTCGTTTTTTATCTCTGTGAGCGAGCATCGTTTCATTACCACCGCTGAGGCCCTGAAGGAAGACTTCAAGGGCCGCACCAACTACTGGCTCTGCCATGCCGAGGTTTGCGGGGCCAAGGACATCCAAATTTGCCGCGCCATCCTGCCGGCAGGTGAGGGACACGATTTTCACACACATCCGGAGCTCGAAGAAGCCATCTACGTGCTGGAGGGCGAGGTCGAGCAATGGGTGGAGCAGGAGCGTCGGATGCTGAAGCCCGGTGAAGTGGCCTACATCCCGAAAGGCGTTGTCCACGCCACGTTCAATTCCACGACCAAAGACGCGGTCATTCTCGCTGTGCTATCGCCGGCGGTTTTCAAGGGGCCGTTCGCCGCGGATGTCAGCGCCGAGGAGCCGTGGCGCTCCCTGCGAGCGAAGGCGTAGCGCGCTGGAGCGCCGGTCTCCGACCCGGCGCGGCGGGTTCTCCCGAACTCGTTCCCGGTACGTCGTCATGGGCCGGTATTGATTTCGTTCTCCCATTTTATGAATCGGCGGCGAACTGGTAGTCGCCGCATGTGGCCGCGCCGGGTCGGAGACCGGCGCTCCGCCTCTCCGCCTGAGATTGCTTCACCACCGCCGCTTGACCCATCCTTTCCCCGTCCATGAGCAATCCCGCTGAAGTCCTGTTACGCCGCTTTGTGGGTGCTGCCGAGAGCATCACCGAGCCGTCGCCGTTCACGCTCAATGCGTGGCTGTCCCGGCCCGACATCGTGCCCTGCGGCGAGCTGCTGCTGGTGCGGGCGACCATGGAGCCGGGGCGTTGCCATCCGTTTCACCACCACCCGACGCGGGAAGAGATCATCTACGTGGTCTCCGGGCAGGCCGAGCAATGGTGCGGGAGCGAGTACCGCATCCTGAAGCCCGGCGAGATGGTGCTGATCCCCAAGGGTGAGGTGCATGGCACCTACAACCCGTTCCGCGAGCCGGTGGTGTTCCTGGCGATCCTCTCGCCGGCCAACGCCGCCGAGCCGGGCATGGTGGATGTATCCACCGATGCGCCGTGGGTGGGGTTGAGGCAGGGTTTTGCCCCCTGTACCTGAGCCCTTTGGCTCACTACCGCCTCTAAGGCTTTCCCTGAGCCATCCCTATGCGGGTAGGGGAGTTTTCTCGGGTGCCCTCCTATTGTTGGCCGGATTGCGTAGTCAGGCGTCATTCCGCCATTTTGTGCCCAGCAAGAGACGCTATGACTGCGAACAACATGACAACGATGCCGAAGATGGAGCTGCGCGAGACGCTGCGCCGCTTCGTGTGGCTGGTTGGAATGCTGGCGGTAATCGCCGCGGTGACCGAAGTGACCCATGTGTCCTTCGGTCGCATGATCGAACAGCGCCAGGAATCGATCCGCCTCACGCCGGATGCGACCTCGATGCTGGTTGCCCGCTAAGGCGCCGCGTCCACCAAGTCTTCGAAAAAGGCCGGGATCCATTCCCGGCCTTTTCGTTTTCAGGGGGCGTCCGGTCTGGGGAAGCGGGGTGGCAGAATTTGCATTTGAATTCCGCCAGGATGGGCGCTAACCCTGCCCACGAATTCCCCGGTTACAGTTCCGACGGGACTGTGCCGCTGAGTCCCACTGTATCATGAGTGAAATTGCCCAGTATCAGCGCACCGTGGACGAGGCCCGCGTGCTCGAGGGCGGCGAAAAGCTGCTCAAGAATGTCGGCAACGTCGCGGAATACGCCGTGCCCACGCTGGGTTGGGAGATCGGCGGCGGGCTGCTGCTGGCCGTCGTGGCAGTCTTCATCCTCCGCAACCGCCGGGGCTATCTGCCCGAATGGGCCCGGGCGCTTCTCGGAGTGAAGCGCACGCTGCATTCGCGCTCGGAGCTGCGACCGAAGCCGTCGCCACTGCAGCCGCCGGCATGGCAGTAAGGCATCGACCCGTTGTTGCTGGGGGGACGACAAAATCTGGCGACACATTCCTGATTTCCATGGAACGCGTCGTGCTTAGTTGCCGGTAATGAAATCAGGGCTGTTTCGTTTTCCTTCGCTGCTTCTCTCCGCCCTCCTGCAACTTTCCCCGATCCTGCGCGTCGCTTCCACCGAGGCGGCGGCCGTCGCCTCGCCGCTGGTGGCGGTGTTGCGCTGGCTCGCGGGAGCCTCGGCGGTGGCGGGAAGCTTCCATGCCGTTTCCGCGGCGACCGGCCTCACGCTCACGGGCACCTCGACCGGCACCAACGGCGTGCTGTTTGCCGGCGCGCGTGCCTCCATCAGCAGCGGGTTTTACGGGACGGCGAAATCTTACAGCGCCACCAGCCTGCCCGGCGGGTTGGCGATCAGCAAACAGGGCGTCATCACCGGCACGCCGGACCAAACCGGAACGTTTACCGCCTACATTACCGGCTGGAAAAACAGCACGCCGGGAAGCGGCCACAATTACACGGGTCGGGCCGTTTTCACGGTCTATGATCCGCCCGCAACCGCACCGGTGCTGACGCAGTCGCCGCAGTCGCTCACCGTCACGGAGGGCAACCCGGCCACCTTCACGGTGGCGGCGACCGGCACGCCCGCACCGGCCTTCCGGTGGCTTTTCAACCAGGGCCAGATTCCCAGCGCGGTTGGCGCGCAATATCAGATCGCCAAGACGGCGCTTACGGACGCCGGCAGCTACGCCGTCATCGCCCTGAACTCCGCCGGTGCCGTCACCAGCGCGCCCGTGACCCTCACGGTCATCGCCGCGCCCAAACCGCCGGTCATCACCAGCCCGCCGGCCAGCCTCAGCGTTATGGCCGGCGACACGGCCGTTTTCACCGTGGCCGCCACCGGCCCCGCACCGCTCGCGTATCAGTGGCTGTTCCAAACGGCGGCGATTCCCGCAGCGACCAACGCCACCCTGACCCTCGCCCACGTCACAACCAACCAGGCCGGGGCTTATCAGGTGAAGGTGTCCGGTTCGGCGAGCAACGTTCTGAGTGGCGTTGCGAACCTTGTCGTGCTGCCGGGTCCGCTGGTGCTCACCCCGACCGTGGCCGCCGCCGGAGGCTTCGGCCTGAGCTTCCCGGTCCTGCCGGGGGTGGGCTACGTGGTTGAGGATCGCGACACCCTCGGAACGGCGAACTGGTCCACGCTCACCAACGTGCCTCCGCCGACGGCGGCCGGCACCGCCGACGTCACCGATCCCGCCGCGCCCGGCACGCGTTTCTATCGCGTGCGTACCCTTCCCTGATGGGATTCCGGGCCCTGGCCCCGGTACCGGGCAGGCTATTGAGGTTGCTGTGCGGCTTAACCTGGAGCCCTTGCCCCGGCACCAATGACGGCAATGGTTCATCGGGCCGTGCCAGAGCCGCTCGGAGTGGGGAGGCGATGCGCGTCGCCTGAATGTGTACATCACCCGATCGGGATTCTCCGGGGTGGTCTCCGGAGGATTCGGCGAATCGGCTGATACCGCTCCTCTTTGGGCATCGTCTGTCGCCTTGGTTGAGCTGCGGACGACCGGCACGGCCGATGGGGAAAACTTGTGACCCGCCATGCCCATTTGCCGTATAGAGCAGATGGCGAGACATAGTCGTACCTGATCTGCCTCGCGACATCCCCAATGACCACTCAGTACCAGACTCCGCCGGAGGCCGGAAATTTCGTCGGCCTGCTACCCTGTGCCGGACGCAATGAACGGTTTCCCCTGCCGTTCGCCAAGGAGCTCCTCCCGGTACGAATGGACGGCGAATTAAGACCGGTATGCGAATGCGCGGTAAACCGGCTGATCGTGGCCGGCGTTTCCGAAATCGTGCTGGTGGCCCGGCTCGACAAGCTGGATGTGGTCCGGCACATCGTGGCCACGTTTGGCCATTGCTGCCGGTTTGCGATCGCGATTCAGCAGTCATTTCCCACCCATGGAAAATCGCGCGGCCTGCTCCAGGCCATTGCGGCGGCACTGCCGTGGATCGCGGGCAGGAACGTCCTCATGGCCCTGCCCGATACGGTGATTGGGCCGGAGGCGGTGCTCCGGGATCTGGCCTTGGAGCTTCAGTCGGGTGGCGATGCGGTTTTCGGCGTCTTTCCGACGGAACATCCCGAGCAGCTGGCGCCGGTGGTTTCTGGTGCGAGCGGACGGATCGTGGAGATCCGCGATAAACCCGCCACCTCGGAAATTAAAAATACCTGGGGTTGCATCGCCTGGTCTCCCGCCTTTTCAAGACGGCTAGGCGCGGAAGTGCAGAGGGATCCGGGCCTCGATTTCCCTTCATTCCTCGAAGCATCGTTGAAGGCTGGGCAGGTCTTTATCCGGAAGGACGTGGAAGGGGCCTATTTTCACGACATTGGTGGGTCCTCCGCCTGGTTCTCCAACCTGGGCCTGCACGCCCATCCCACCGTCGCCGGATGATGACGCAGGAAAATGGCGGGCTGCTTCCTGATCCGATCCGGCAAGGCATCGTCATCGTCATCCTGAATTACAATTCGGGAGAGGATCTGCGGCAATGCCTGGGGAAGGTCCTGGCCTGTGGTTTTGACGTTCGCCAGGTCATCGTTGTGGACAACGCATCGGCTGACGCTTCGTTGACCTGGGCCCGAGCGGCCTATCCCGACGCCCACTACCATCAGACCGGAGCCAATGGTGGCTACTGTCAGGGAAACAATGCGGGGATCCGTATTGCCCGCTCGTGCGGGTTCAAGCATGCCCTGATCCTGAATCCCGACAGTGAAATCCAGCCCGCTTCCGTCGGGCCCCTCTTCGATCTGCTGCGTGCCAATCCAAGGATGCCGCTGCTGGTTCCCACTCTCCTGAGGCCGGGAGACGACCGGTCCATTGGATTTCACGGCACTTTTCATGGCACCATGGATGTGGCGGGACGTGGGTTCCATCGCTGGTTTCTCAAGAATTTTCTGTTCTGGGGAGCGCCCGTCCCCCGAACACAAGCCAGCCAGGCGCACCCGCATAAACTTCAACCGGTTTACCGTTTCATCGATTCTCTGTTCTGGGGATCGCCGGTCATCCGAACCGAAGCCAGCCAGACGCGCCCGGATGAACTCCGCGAAATTCACTGTTTCATCGGCTGCGCCGTGCTCGTGAACCTGGCCGAGATTCCCTGGGAAGACCTGTTCGACGGGGAGATTTTCATCAATGGTGCGGAGGCGGAACTCATGCTCCGGTGTGTCACCGTGGGCCTGCCTGTGTTTCATTCTCCCCGCTTTGTGGTGCTCCACGAGGGCGGCGTAACCCATGCCAAATCGGACCGGAACCGGATCGAGCATACCGCCTCTGTCATCTACTCCTCACGCCGGCATCATTCACGGGCGCTCCACCTGTTGTTTCTGGCGTATTTCGTCACCCACTCCGGCCTGGGGGCCCTGCGGGACATTTACCGGGAGAAGCGGCTGACGGTCGTCCCGCGTATCCGGGGCGTTTTGACAGGACTTCGAAAGCGGATTCCACCGTCTGCACAGATTGGCCGCCCTGTCCGGTGAGGCGGGCTAGCGGCCGGACACGCGGGCACCCCGGATGAAGTGGGCAATGTCGGCGCTCTGCTGATGGGACCGGAAGGTGCGTTCATCACCGGCAGCGACTTCCTCATGGACGGCGGCGTCACCGCCGCCTACTGGTTCGGCGAACTCGCCCCGAAATGAAACCCGGCCCATAGGACTCTTGAGAAGATGCCTGGCCATGCACTGCAGCTAACGGCGGCTGCACAGCTCCACTACCATTGCTACCCGAACGGTTCGGATATCTGAGTTTCGGTCTTTCCGCGTTATGAAGCCTTTGCCCAAAGCAGCCGTCACCGCCAGCGTCGCTGGAGCTTTGATTTTCGGTGTTGTCTTCCTGGTGCACTATCTGCAGTTGCTCGCCCATCAGCCACCACATGAGCCGGGTCAACCTTGGCCAGAAGATGTCACCAGCTTTCCACCCTCGGCAGCTTGGCTGCTGGCCTTCCCTTGCGGGATGGCAGCCTTTGTCGTCGTATTCGTTTTGGCACTGATTGCTTATGATTTGCGGTTTCGCAAATTGGGTCGTACCTAGCCACACGCTGAAGTGAAGCTGGCCAGTCACTCTCAAGCGGGCATATGCCCTTGGAGATCAGGCAGCGCCCGGATCGTCATGAACAAAGTTCAAATAATTCTTCCGATCGCGTTCCTCTGCCTCGTGGTGATCAATACCATCCACTGTCGGAAGGGCGAGCGGTTCCTTTATCACCCACAGGCCGGTTGGCTGCGGCTTCTCTTATGGGTGTGGCTGATTGCGATGGGGGTCTTGGCCGTTTTGTCCTCGGGAGGGTTCATTCCCATTTCTGTATCCGCTGTCGTTGTGTGGGGTTTTATCATCACCCATCAGATCTACTCCCTCGTGCGGCGCCAGCGCCAGCGGGCGCATGTGATTGCGTCCGCGTAACGAGGCGCCTCATCCCCCTGTTCGGATGGCCAAGGTCACTGCCCCGTCTTCCGGATGGGTGGCATCCACTCGCGGGCGATCTGGGTGGTCGCCACCCGCGCCTGCAACGTGTGGAGCAGGTTGCACATGCCCGACTCCGTGCGCGACAGGAACAGGAAATCCGGGGCGAGAAATTTGTTTTTCAGCAGCGTCTTGGCGAGCGCGTTCAGGCCGTCCATGAACTTCGAATCCGCCAGATCCAGCGCCCTCGAAGGCCCGTCCAGCGGATGGAACTCATCGTAAAAGCTCCGGATTTCCGCCATGCAGCGCCGGACCCGCGGTTCGGCTGGGGAGACCTCGGGCCCGAAGATCACGTGGATGATCTCCGCGAAGAGGGCAGGGTCATTCGTCCATTCGCGCGACCAGAATTGCGCGTAGCAACGCACGATCTCCGACTTCAGATATTTCACGCAGCCGAAATCCACGAGCCCGATGGTGCCGTCCTGGTCGAGCAGGTAGTTGCCCGGATGCGGATCGGCATGCAGCGCCTGGATACGAAAGAGCTGGAAGAAGAACAGCCGCGTGAGCCCCGTACCGATCTGGTCGCGCAACTCCTGCGGGGGATTGGTCTCCAGAAACTCCTGGAGCCGCACGCCCCGCACGCGCGACATGGTCAGCACCCGCTCGCAACTGAGGTCATCGTAGACCCTGGGCACGCGTACAAAGGGCAGGGGCGCGAGCTGCGTGGCGAAGTGCCGGAGGTTGCGCGCCTCGATCCGGTAGTCGGTCTCCTCGATGATCCCGCGTTCGGCCTCACGGATGACGGATTCCTTGAGGTGGCCGGTCAGGCGGGCCGCAAAGCCGGCCGTCCGCAGCATCCGGAAGTCGGTCTCGATCGCCTCGCGGATGGCCGGGTACTGGATCTTCACCGCGACCTCCTCGCCGCGCTTCGTCACTGCCCGATGCACTTGGCCCAGCGACGCGGCGGCGAAGGGCTCCGGCTCGAACGAGGCGAAGACCTCCTCGGGATACTTGCCGAGGGCGCCCTTGAACTGCGCGCGCATCAGCGAGCCGTGCATCGGCGGGGCCTGCATCTGGAGCCCGGCCAGTTCCTGCACCACGTCGGCGTCGAACAGGTGGGTCTGCATGCTCAGCGCCTGGCCCACCTTCATGATCGGCCCGCGCAGGTCCTGCAGGTCCTCGCGAATCTGCCGCGCGCTTTTGCGTCCCAACGCCTGCCGGCGCACTTCCTTCTCGCGGTCGTCCAGAAAGGGGCGCTGCAACTGATACGCCAGATAACTGCCCGTGAGACCCGCGCCCAACCGGGCCAGACGCGTGGCGCGGCCGAGGGAACTGCGTTTCGGTTTCACCAGTCCCATCCCCCCTTCTTGAGCAGGGTGGTACCGAGTCGGAGCGAGCGGTCCAGCAGCGCGAGGGTCTTCTGCTTGCCTTCGGAAGGGTCGTGCAGCCAGTGGGTCACGATGCCCATGTAGAAAAGCCCCACGGCATAGGCCCCCAGCTCACCGATGGGCGGGATCTCCTTCTTCTCCTCGGCCTGCGCGAGGATGTCGCTCACGAACCGCAGATATTTCAGCCGCAATTCCTGTGATTCCAGGCTGAGCGGGCTGAGCTTGGAGCGGGGTTGCAGCGAGCGGAAGAACACGGCCCCGATGAACTCCTCGTAGGGCGCGATGTATTCCAGCTGCCGGTGGATGATGGCGAAGAGCTTCTCGGGCAGGGGGGCATCCTGCAGGCGGGCCGCCTGGCCGTACCAGCGGATCAGGTCATTCGTCTCCTTCTGGAAGAAGAACAGCGCCAGATCCTCCTTGGTCTTGAAGTAGTTGAAGAGCGTGCCCTCGGCGATGCCGGCCTTCCGGGAAATCTGTTTGGTCGTCGTGCCTTCCAGGCCGTTTTCGCGGAACAGTTCGAGGGCCGCCGCCAGGATCTTTTCCTTGGTCCGCTCCTTGTTGAGGTTCCGTTTTCCCTTCGGGGCCGCCTTGCCCTTTTTTGCTTCCGCCGGTTGCTTCATAAAAAATGAGTGCGCTCATAAATGAGCACGGGAGACGGCCGGCGTCAAACAAATATGAGTGCGCTCATATTTTTGGCCGCGGCTGGTTCCATGAGCGCGGGATGGGAAGCCGCATCAACGGGCCGGCTTGCTGGTGTGTGGCACCGGTGGCAGCCGAGGCAAGTACCTTACAGACGAGACAGGAATTGGAGGTGCGCTGCGGTCGAAACCGGGGCTGAAACCATCTCCGTCCCCGTCGAGGATTTCGGGGCAAGTTGGCGTTGCGGAAAAGCGTGATTAAGTGTGGGACTAAAAGTGATTCGAATCAAAATGTAGAAGGTTATGGGGCCGAGGAATGTCAGCAACATCCCGAACGTGACTCCGCCCACGAAGACGGCTCAGTTCGTTCTCAAACCGCTATGGGAAGGGCGGTCGCTCCGTGCCAACCTGTCACCACCAAACGCGGCGGGTTCAGCGTCGAGGCGTGTTTTGGGACGGGAAAGACTACGTTCATTGGACGGTTGAGCGAAACCCGGGCAGCAGCGTCAAGCTTTGCTTTTTAAGCCTTTGGTTACAGAATGGAATAGCGATTCAGCTTCGGTTTCCGAATCTCGATATGCCATTGGTAACATGGGAATTCGAACTCGAGCGTTCTCTGGCTTCCAATCGACAATTGAGCCATCTCTTTCCTTTCTCTTGAGCTTTGAGCCAGCGCCCAAACTCATGGAGAATAGGTCAAGGAATCGCCTTGCCCCAACACCTGTAAACGGTTCAAAGGTAACTTTTGTTTCAGAAATCTTTTCATCTAACTTTGTTCTCAGCTCGATGGAGTCATCATGCAATTCAAGCGCTTTACTTTTTGGGTATGGTTCAACGTAAACCACTCGCACAATACCGGCGTCGATGATGTGTTTTGCACAATTATGGCATGGGAAGGTGGTGCAAAACAAAACCGCTTCTCGGGTTGGAATTCCCGCCCTTGCGCAGGACAGAAGCGCGGCCATTTCTGCGTGCACTACTCGACCAAACTCGGTTAAATCTTTGATACGGCTTTTATTCAAAATGGCTTCTAATCCATTTTTAACAGTCTCACTAATTTCCGGCAGTTGTGAAGCATTGTGAATGATCTCTTTAATGATCTCCCTCTGTTCAGCCCTATTTGAATCAAACTCCCATTTGTAATCTTTTCCTTCTGGGCGGTCCTTCACCTCGCCAGACAAAGGGTCGACTTCAGCCCAATAGTGCCCTCCTTTAAAAGCGGGACACTCATTCGCTCCAGTTGCAAGAATCTGTTTCTCCCGGGCTACGATGGCCCCAACCTGGCGCGAAAGATCACCTGAACGGATGGAACTGCAAAATGCCATGAACATGGCGAATTCATCGAAAGTGGGATTGCGGTAGGGATGTGCGAAAATCAGTTCAAGAAATCGTGTAACCGTATGCTTCACCTGATCATCGTTCTTGCCAAGATTTATGAAGAAATCCGAAAGATGAAACGTATCACGTGTTCTTTGCCCATGTGCCACATCTTCATCTTCATCAATTCGAGTCAATTCCGCTGCTTGATCGCTCGTTAAACCTCGATCCTCTTGTAGATATGACAATCGTCGTTTCTCGCCAGCATGAATCCCAACCAAGAAAAACACTTCGCCATAAATCCTTCGAAGCAACTCGACTTCCTCAGGATGCTTCAGAGAATTTATGATAAATGCAGTCTTTGGTTTGGAAGGATCTCTTAATGACTTGATCCTGGAAGCTATTCCTGCTGCGAGAATTGAATTTCGGCCGCTCCCTTCCCGCAACGTGTCTCCGGCAGCCATTAATGTTTTTATCCGATCATATTCTGAAGCCGATGCGGGAACTTGCACTGGCAGTAATTCTGATACACGAATTATCTTAACATTGTAGCCAAAGCTTCTGATTCGATTTTCAAACGGCGTAATTACTCTGTTAGAATCAGTGCCCACAGCACTCACAATACCTAACACGACTTCCGACTCTGAAAACTTGTCTTGAAGATACTGAGCGACCGCCTGAGATTGCTTGTTAACCGGTGTAGTCAAGGTTGAAGGTTTAGGAGGATTAAATTCCACCATGGGCCGCTTTTGAACAACCGTGTAGATTTCAGGATTGAGAATTGACTTAACCTTACCTTCAAGAGCGTCTCGGGAAGGTTCTTTGCCTTGGAATTGAAGGCTACCCGTCGACTCAAACCAAGTCATGACTCCGCCATCTAGGCGTAAAACCTTTTTGCTTGGTTGTGATTCATTCCAAATGCCTCCAATGGACTTCAGGGCATCCTTCAACTCTGCAAAGGATTTGGTAAAAACTATTTTTGTCGACATGGAATGTTAAGTCATGATGACGTCATTAATGCTGTGGCGCCATCGCGTGTACGTTCAAGCTACTTGTGAATGCTAGTCGTTGCACGGCAAAATATTTCCAGGGTCGAGGTGAAGTGTTGATTGCCCGCAATCCAAATGACGAGGTTGCAACGTGAGTATTGGCATATCGCTGACCTTGCTCACTTGGGAAATAAAATATAGAACGTAACCTATACTAAAACTATAGTATCCTTGTGGTGCGCTTAGCTTTTAAAGCGATAGCAAATCTGAAAGCGTTGCCGTCCTAATTCCGCCCAGAAATCAGTGTTGAGAGAATACCTAAAACATCGGTTGGAGAGCGTGTCGAAAGGAATAGAAATTCGTCGAAGAAAGACAGGCGCGAAAAAGAAATGTAATGGAAGAGGTCATCTTTATCGCATTCCACGAAAAGCCTGCTCCAGGGGAAGATTGTCGGGGCGGTGAGATTTGAACTCACGACCTTCTGAACCCCATTCAGACGCGCTACCAAGCTACGCTACGGCCCGACCGATTGCCTTGAAGACGGGCGGCTATCGGTTCGACTTGCGACGCGCCAGGGCAAAGCCCAGCAGGCCGGCCGAGGCGAGCACCGCCCAGCCTCGGGGTTCAGGCACGGCGGAGTAGCTGTTGTCGCTGACGTGGAGGTCCGGGCTGTCGGCAGTGTAACCAGCGGGCAGGTCGATCACGCTCCCCGAGGTCGGCAGCGACAGTGTGTGATAGAAGTCCGCGCCGCCGGCAAAATTGAGCGTCCCGCCCGCCTGAACTTCGGTAATCGCCCAGAGGCTGACGTCCAGGCTGATCGGCGTGCCGATCGGAAGCCCCGTGGCACCGGTGCTGAGACTCAAGGGACCGCCGGTGTAGCCGGAAAGCAGGCCCGTTCCCGCGCCGAAGGTCACCGCGCCGCCCAATGCCTGGGTCACCTGGAGCGAGCCGGTGAAGCCGTTGCCGCCTTGGAAATGCGTGACGGGGTCGGTGAAATTGAAGCCGACGCTGACGTAAACCGTGGTGGACTGGCTGGCCGTACCGGACGCACTGACGACCGGGTTGGAGGTGAATGACCCGTCGAGATTCAGATTGAGACGGGCCGTCACGGAGCCAGACCCCGAGACCCCGGCGCCGGGAATCGGCGTAATCGCGAGGTCCGAGGTGGAAAACCTGGCCAGCGCGCCGTAGGCATCGAAGAACTGCCCCGCGCCGGGATTCTCGTAGGCGCCCGCCTTGGCCTTGAGCAGGTCGGTGGCGCCGGTGGCTTGGATACTCACGGATGTGCTCACGCCCAGCGAGCCGGCGTCGGCGCGGGCAAAAGCCGTCGAGGTTGCCGTGCCGAGCAGGTTGGTGACTCCGGGACCGAAGAAGTAGGAGCTGCTGGTACGTGAAACGTCGGCCATGGTGCCGCCGACAAACGAGGTCTGCTGGTCAGATCCGGGATTGAAGAGGGCGTCCACATTCACGGCGGAGAGCGTGAACAGGTCGGCGCGTAACGGCAGCGCGGCCAGGGCGAGCAGGGGCAGGGCGAAGGAGCGGTTCATGCGAACTGATATTATTGACGGGCTGAATGAACTGGGCTTGGGACGAAGCTGATGAAACCGGCCTCAAATATCGAGCAAAAACGTCGCAAGAAACTGTTGGGTGTATTCTGGAAGGCTGCCGTGAAATTTATTTCACGAGTCCGCCGGACCACGTTGACGCCCGAAACACCGGCAAATACTGACAAAAGGGGATTTGTCATTGCTGGGTGCTGTTACTGGGAGGGCTCCTAAATGCAAATAGTTGCAGGAGAAGATGGTCGGGGCGGTGAGATTTGAACTCACGACCTTCTGAACCCCATTCAGACGCGCTACCAAGCTACGCTACGCCCCGACCGATTGCCTTGAAGGCGGGCTGCCATCGTTTCGGCTATTCATACTGGCTCGGTGCCGGGGGGCCCGAGGGATCGGGCGGTTCCGCCCGCAGCGTCTTGACCTCGTCGGGGGTCACCTCCAGGCCGGAGTTGCCGAATGAGTTGTAAACGAACGTCAGGACGTTCGCGATGTCGTCGTCGCTGAGCGGGAACGCGGGCATCGTGTTGTTGAACTTCTGGCCGTTGACCAGCACCTCTCCCTGCCGTCCGTTGATCACGAGCTTGATCGCCCGTTTCTTGTCGGCGTTCAGGTAGTCCGAGCCCGCCAGGGGCGGAAACATGTTGGGGAGCCCCTGGCCGGTGGGCTGGTGGCACGCGGAACAGATGGAGGTGAAGAGCTGTTTGCCCAGCGGGATCTTTTGCGCCTTGGATTTGTCCGCACCCGGCGGGGGCGCGACTCCGCGAACGCCGCCGCCGGCCACCCAGTTGCGGATCGTCAGGCGTTCGGCCTCGGTCAGCGCGAGGGATTCCGGGCTGTTGGCGATGGGCATCGATTCCTTGAAATACGTGCCCTTCCAACTGTCCCAGATCCGCCGCCGGATCTCCCCGCGGTCGGTGAACGCCGTGCGGTAGTCGAGCCAGTTGTAAACAAAGCGGGACTGCTCGTTGTGGCACCGCGAGCACTTGCCCATGAAGATGGGCAGCACATCGCGGAGATAGGTGGGGGCCGCGTTGGTCGCGCTCGCGTCCTGCGCCAGCGCGCCGGCACCGAGGATCAATCCGCCTGCCGCGAGCGCGGCGGACCACAGCGGACGCGGTTTCAACAGCTTGGAATTATTCACGGCGGTTCCTTCTTTCAAATGATCGGTTGCGACACATGTCCGCCCCTTAGAATCCGTAGGAGAGCTGCAGGATCAGCTGGTTGTCGGGTTGGGCGGGATCGTTGCTGTGGAAGAACTCGTAATCGCCCTCGAAGAGGAGGGTGTTGGTGACATAATAAACGTAGCCCACGCTGTAGCGGTGGGTCCGGCTGCCGAAGCCGTCGCGCACGAAGTCATAGCGGCCCACGAGCTCCAGGTTGTTGATGAGCGGCAGTTCCAGGTTCAGGCCCGCCAGCTTGTAGCCGGCCTGCGCCCACCAGCCCTGCTGGCTGATGAGGCCGAGATCGTCGCTGCCGTAACGGCTCTGGAGATACTCGCCCTTCAGCTCGAAGTTGGGTCCGAGGTGCAGGCTCGCGTCGATCACCCCCGCCGACCAGGTGTGGGTGCCCGCGTCATCCCATTCACCCGACTGCCCGGAGAGGCCGACCTCCAGGTCGTAATGCGGCTTGAACGGGAGAAACAGCCCGACCCGCGCCCCGCCGGACGGATGCCCGTGCAGGTTGGCCACCGCGTTGTCGGAGCGCAGGCCGACGTTGCCGCCGAGATCCAAAGAGCCGACGTTGCCCGTGCCGTCCGCCGAACTGGCACCGTTCACGCCCCATACCGAATAGTTGAAGAGCTTGCCGGCATCGCCCAGCGGAACCGCGCCGCGCAACTGCACGCCGACGCCGGAGCCCGGCAGGAAGTCGCGCGCCAGGGGATCGTCGGGGAGCTTGTTCAGCCAGCCGGCGGTCCGCTCGCTGTAGGTTCCGAGCGGCAGCACCATGTTGCCCGCCACGATGGTCAGGTAGTCGGTCGCCACATAGTCCAGCTGGGCGAAGCTCAGGTTGATCCCGGTCGTGTAGCCGCCGCCGTTGGGCGCGACATTCTGCATGGTGAAGTCGAAGCCCGCCTCGAAGAGGATGTTGTCCCCGCCGCGGTAGAGGAAGATGGGCGCGAAGTCGGCGAACAGGAACGAGCCGTGCTGGCCCGAGGTCTTGGCATATTGAAACTCCGCGTCGCCGAGGATCGTAAAGTTATGGTTGACGGTGGCCTCGTCGAGGGGCACGCGGGGCATCGGGAGCGCCTGCGCCGCCGCCACTCCCCGCTGTTCGGCGTTGGCGGCGCTCTTCTGAGTGTCAGCCAGCCGTTCCTGGAGCTGCCGCAACTGCTCCTGATCCTTCTGGTGCGTCTGTTCGTCGGTCTGGTGGGTCTGTTCCAGCTTCTGGACCTTTTCGCTCAGCTGCTGCACCACCGCCTTGAGGGCCTTGAAGTCCTCCTCGTTCACCTCGGCCAGCGTCTGGGCGGGCAGCGCCGCGCTCAGGGCGCAGCCGGCCGCCACCAATCCGGAAGTCCAGGCGCGTGTTTTCAGGGTCGTTTTCATCGGGTGTTGTGGGGCGTGCCGAATTTCAGCGACCGCTGTTTTCCTGGAGATACTTGAGAATCTGCCGGGCCTGCTGGCCGGGGAGATTCGCCCGCACCTGCATGTGGAGGAGGATGGACTTCCATTGCGCGGCCGTGCGCTCCGTGGGGTAGCGTTCCGGGTGGCAGCGGTTGCAATGCATCGAGTAAAGCTCCGCGCCCGAGAGCGGCTGCTTCTTCGGCGCGACCGGCGCGACGGCCTTGGCGGTCGCTGCGTTGGTGCCGGCCGGGACGGAATTCGTCTGGGCCGTCGGCTCGGCGAGGCAGAGCGCGGCGGCCAGCAGGCCGATGGCCATGGCGGCCAGCGGCGTCCGCAACGGCGTCCCAGATGTTTTGTGTCGCTTCATGGTTGCCACGATGGGGGAAGAGGTTGCCGGTCGCTTCGAGTTGAAAGGCGCAGCGCCTTTGACGGTATGTATGCGATAGGCTGCTCTTTTGCCCGTCATGTCCACCCGTAACTTGGCAAAGACCGAACATTCCTTGGTCGGTGCAAGCGCGGGATCAGGGGCTCGGGACGCGGAAAGGCGAGCTCGACCGGCGTACGCGCCGTCAGGCCATTGGGGATACGCGGGAAGATTTCCGATGGCTGCACCGGTTGATCGCGGTGCCACGGTATCAGGCCGTTTCCAGTTGCTGGGGTGGAAAGTCCCGGTGTCCCCGCCGCTTTTTGAAGGGTTCGTGAGCTGACTCGCCCACGGGGAGGTGCTTTGTGAGTAAGTCCTTGAGGAGGAAGATGGTCGGGGCGGTGAGATTTGAACTCACGACCTTCTGAACCCCATTCAGACGCGCTACCAAGCTACGCTACGCCCCGACCGATTGCCTTGAAGGCGGGCGGATACTAGGCGTGGGTGGCTTCGGTTCAACGGTTTTCTTCCCGAAGTTTTTGGGGCTTGGAGCTGGTTTGGAAATCCCTTGGCGGTAAGAAAATGGACCGTCGGGCAGTCGCCTCGCGAAGTGGTGTCTTCGACGGGCGCAAGTTGCCTTCCCCCTCACCCCGGCCCTCTCCCTCAGGGAGAGGGAGAATCGTCGCCTGTCTTTTGGCGAAAGCTGCCGCTGGAGTTGCCGGACGCGTGGCCAGACCACCGTCCAGGCCACCCGGCTGTCCCCTCTCCCCGAGGGAGAGGGTTTGGGTGAGGGGGAACGGCGCGAACCACTCGTCAGCGACTACATAATTTCGACGACCGCTCTACCTACAGCGCCTTGAGGACGACCACGGTCAGGTCGTCGGCCTGTGGCTCGGGCTGGGTGAAGTCGCGGGCGGCCTGGCAGAGGCGCTCGACAATCTCCCCGGCGGGCAGGCCGCGATGGGCGCGCAGGAATTCCGTGGCGCGGGCGAGGCTGAAGCATTCGCCATCCGCGCGCATGGCCTCGTCGATGCCGTCGGTGACCATCAGGAGGGTGTCGCCGGCTTCGAGGGCGATTTCGGTGCCGGCGGCGTAGGGACTGCCGCCCTGGCGTCCCAGCGGGCGGCCGGTGCGCTTGAGCTCGGCCTTCAGAGAGCCATCCGCGCGCAGCAGGAAGCCGGAGGGATGACCAGCGCTGGCATAGGTGAGCGTGCGCTTGGCGGGGTCCAGCCGGACGAGCAGCAGGGTGATGTAGCGCTGGGAGCCCAGATCATCCGCGAGCAGTTCCTGGGCGCGGGTGAGAATTTCCGCCACGTCGGTGGTGCGGCGGGCCAGCGGACGCAGGTAGGCGCGGGCCTCGGCCATCAGGAGGGACGGGCCGACGCCGTGACCGCTCACGTCGGCGATCACCAGGCCGAGCGAACCCTCCGGCATGGGCAGCCAGTCGAAGTAATCGCCACCGGCGGCATCCGCCGGGTGGGAAACGCCGGCCAGCTCGACGCCGGGAACCTCGGGAGAAACCCGGGGGAAAAGGCGCTGCTGGATTTCGCGGGCGGCGGCGAATTCCTCGCGGTTGCGCTGCAGCTCGGCCTCCTCGCGGCGGCGTTCGGTGACGTCACGGAAAAAGGCGACGACCCAGAGCTCCTCGCCCATGCGCATCTCGTTGAAGGCGACGTCCACCTCCACGGCCGAGCCGTCGCGGCGGCGCCCGGCGGTTTCCAGGGCACCCTGACTGGTGGCCCGGGCGAGTCGCCACCATGTGCCAGGAGTGACTTCGGTGGGTTGGAGCGCATCCAGGGTCTGGCCGGCCAGCGCTTCGGGCGACCAGCCGAAGACGGTGTTGACGGCTGGGCTGGCGAAATGGATGACGCCGCCGAGATCGATCAGGAGGACGGCGTCGGTGGAGTTTTCCCAGACGGAACGGTAGCGCAGTTCGCTTTCGCGCAGGGTGGCCTCGGCCTGGCGGCGGGCTTTGCGGACGGCCGCCTCGCGCAGTTCGCGCTGCACCGCGGGCACCAGCCGGCCCAGCGCGCCCTTCATGATGAAGTCGTGCGCCCCGGACTTCATCGTCTCGATGGCGACGCCCTCCTCGATGCCGCCGGAGATGATGATGAACGGGACGTCGATGCCGGTCTGCTGCACGAGCCGCAGGGCTTCGGGCGCGCTGAAGCCGGGCATGGTGTGATCGCTCAGGATGATGTCCCACGGCTCGGCGGCGAGGGCGGCGAGCAGGTCGGGGCCGCTGGCGACGCGGCGGTGATTCACCTGCCAGCCGCCGGTGCGGAGCAGGGTGATGAGGGCAAAAGCATCGGTCGGGGAATCCTCGACAATGAGGGCGCGGAGGCTGGGACGCAGAACTGGCGGAGCGACGACCGGGGTAGCGGGAGCAGTTGACATCGCGGCACCCGGAGGTTTTCCGGACGATCAGCCGCGACGCTGGCGGCTGGACCACCACAGCAGGCTGCCGCCCAGCGCGGCCAAGGCCCAGGTGGACGGTTCCGGCACGGCCACGACCCGGGCGAAGAAGTTCGCCGGGAGGCTGTTGCCCGAGCCATCCTTGAGATTAGTGAAGAGGGCCCAGGAATCGGCATTGCTGGGATCGGTCTGAATCCAGATGTCGTTGTAGCTGCCGATTTTGCCGTTGTTGAGCACCGCGCCGACCGTGGGTGGATCGGAGAAAATCAGACCGGCATTGTTACCGGCCGCGCCCGTCGTGCCGGCAAATTGAACCACCCAGGTGAACCGGCCCGGCACCATGATATTGGGCACCGCGATCGTGAGTTCATTGGCCCCGTTGGCGAGCTGGAAAGGGTTGCTCTGCCACAGCAGGGTGCTGGGCTTCTCAGTGTTTGGTCCGCTGTAATTGGCCCCGTCGTTGGCGTAGAAAGAAACCGTGACCTTGTCGGCGGCGGTAAGCGCGTTGAAATCACCGACATAGCCCACCACGAACTCCGTGACCTGCCGTGACACCCCCGCAAGGTTGACCTCATCGCCGAAGGTGCGGACGACGGCGTCGTGGAACTGCGAGCTGGGGGAAAAGGCGTTGGTGCGGCTGTTGGAGGTGTTGTCGTAAACGATCTCCGCCCGCGCGGAGGAGGCAACAGCCACGAAACCGGCAACGAATCCACAGGCAAAAAGCGATTTTGGGCGGAGGTTCATGGTTGCTAGGCGGGCCGACAGACTAAGTGGTGCCCCGGGCCGGACTTGAACCGACAACAAACTGATTAAGAGTCAGCTGCTCTGCCATTGAGCTACCGAGGCATCGAAAGCGCGCGGAAAATGCGGATGCGCAGGAGGTTTGTCAACGGCGGGCTCGCAGAAAGGCGGCGGAAAGATGGCCGGGCCATCGCAGTCCCGTTTGGCTCCAAGGACTTGCCGGGGCCGGGAAGCATGGTTTCGCGCCTGCGGAAGCGGCTGATTTGCGGTGAAGTCCGCTCAGATAGGAGCATCTGGCATCAGCGGGCGTCCCCAGTCAAAAACCAGGAGGTGGAGCCGTCCGACTTGGCGTCGAGCCGGCCAATAATCATCTCCTTCGACTCCAGGTGGCAGTCTGTTCCCGGACACAGGTGCGTGTGGAAGCCTTCTTGCGGGGGGAAGGTTGTCGTCAGGGATCTGGCGCTGATCAATGTCGGCGATGGCCAGGAGGACCTTGGCCAGCCAGCGGAGCCCATTTGGGTCGCCGTAAATCGAGACATTCTCCACAGTCTCATCGCCAACAATCTTGGCCGAGCCGAACACAACATTTCCTTCTGGGCCGGGGGGGAAGGAGAAACAATTTCAAATCAGGGTTCATAGGCTTGCAGTCGGTCACTTGGATTCCTGCAAGAAAGCCACGAGATCCCGCAGGTCCTGCGGAGTTTTGCCCGCCTCCAGCCCTTCCGGCATGAGCGACTGGCCGCTGGAGCCCAGCTTGACGATCTGGCTGCGGGGGATGACGACTTTGACCTCCATGGCCTGCAGCAGGGTGATGCTTTCGGTGCTCTCCGCCGTGAGCAGGCCCGTCTGGCTTTCGCCATCCTTGGTCTCGGCGATGTAGGCAACGAAGCCGGGATTGATGGCCATGTTGGGGTCCAGGATGTTGGAGACGATATCCTCGACGCTGCGGTGGGCCACGCCGCTGAGCTCCGGCCCGACCTTGTGGCCGAAGCCGCCCGCCCAGTGGCAGCGCGAGCAGGTTTCCTCAAAAATCTTCCGGCCGCGGGCCGCGTCACCGGTAGCGGGCAGCTTGGGCAGCCACTCGGCCACGACGGCTTTGCGGTTGCTGTATTCCTCGTCGCCAAAAAACTTGGCGGCCCGGGCCTGGATTTCCGGTGTGCTTTCGCGGAGCAGGCGGCGGCGCTGTTCCAGGTCGAGGTTGAGCTCACCGACTGAAATGCGCCCGCCTTCCAGTGCGGCCACGAGTGGTTCGTGAAATGCCCGGCGATCCAGCACCGTGGCGAGCAGGGGAGCCCGGAGCGTCGGGGAAACGGTCCGCCAGCATGTCACCAACTGGCTGCCGATCTCGGCATCCTTGAAGCCGGAAAGGGTGGCCAGCGCGGCGGTCTGGATTTCCACCGGCTGGAGGCTGTCGAGCAGGCTGACGAGGGCATTGGTTACCGTCGTGACGGAACCCAATCCGAGCAGATGAATGGCGGCAATCCGTTCGGGAAGCGGGCCGGCCGTTTCCGCCGAAGTCTTCATGGCGGTGGCGAGTGCGCGGCGTTGCGCCTCGCTTTCGGGCAGGCCAAACCAGCGGGTGACCAGCCAGACCGCGCGCAGTTCCTCCGCATCCACGCCGAGGGTGAGGCGGCTCAGATGGCGTTCCGCCAGGGACGACAGCTTGGGTTTGGCGCCGGAGCGGGTCAGACCGGTCATCAGGCCATTGAGGAGGGCCATACGGGAACGGCGGTTGAGCTGGCTGTCCATTTTCAGCGCCAGCCACGACACGTCTTCGGGCATGATCGCGCCGCGGGCCCCGACGAGTTCGGCCAGATCCGCCAAGGCAACCGCCGGGCTGTCGATCGCCGCAAAGCGGAAACGGTCCAGCTGGAGCAGCCGGCTGAGCAGGAAGCGCGTGTTGTTGGGACGAAGGGAGGCGATCACGGCCAGCCGGCTCCAGCGGAAGCTGGCGTCCTCCGCGAAGACGGTGAGGAGGGCCTCGTTGGCGGCGGCAGAATCTAGCCGGCCCAGGGTCAGGGCGCACTGGAAGCGCACGCGGGGCGAAGCGTCCTGGGCCAGCGCCAGCACGGGACCCTGCAGGGATTCGGCGGGCGGGAACTGCTCGGCGAGGATGAGCGCGTTCTCGCGCACGCCCGGGCTGGCGTCGTGCAGGGCATTCGCCACGTCACCCTCGTTGAGGGCGCCGAGTCCGCGCAGAGTCCAAAGCGCCTGGACGCGGCTGGGCGGATCGGCGCTTTCCCGGGAGAAGCGGCGGATTTGCGGGATTGCCCCGGTGGCTCCGCGCTCCATGAGCAGCCGTTGCGCGGTGAGCCGCCACCAGCGGATCGGATTGTTCAGGTGCTCCACGAGCGCGCTGTCGGGCGCCTTGGACAGGGCCGGCGTGGCGCGGGCCAGACCGCCCTTCGGCGTGATGCGCCAGATGCGTCCCCGGTCGGCCCCGGCGCGCAGGTCGAGCTTGGCCTTGACCTTGTCCGGGATGTAGTCGGGGTGCTCGATCACGTCGCGCTGCATGTCGAGCAGGTAGAGCGCGCCGTCCGGGCCGGTTTCCAGCCCCACCGGGCGAAAGGCGGGATCGCGGCCGGAGATGAATTCGCGGTCCAGCTCGTTCGTGGCGCGGGAGGCCATAAAGACCGGGCCATCCGGCGTGATGACGTCGCGGTGGACGAGATTGCCGACCACGTCGCAGACGAGCACGGAGCCCTGCAGGTCCTCGGGGAAGTAGGGCGAGGCGATCCGGCCCATGCCACCGGCCGCGCTGAAGTGGCCGGCCTGCTCAGGATGGTTCGGCCGCGTCTGCGCGACCGAAATGGGGAAGATGCGGCTCATCTCCTCGTGGTCCGAGATCGAGCCCGTGATCTCCACCGGCGGAAAGCCGGGGAACCTGTCCGCGTAGCGGCGCGGGATGAAGTAGTGCTGGAGGTGATTGATGTTGTAGGTCGTGAAGGCGTGCCCGAAATCATCAAACACGAGCCCGAAGCCGCCGCCGGTGTGGGCGGTGAGTTCCACTTCGCCGGTGTCGGGATTGACCGCGAAATCATTCTCGCCCAGCTCGGTTTCAACTCCAGGCCGCTTGGGCGAGGAGAGCTTGCCGCCGTTGCCGCCGTTTGCCCCGTGGATGCGCCCGTCCATCGACAGGCGCAGCCCGTTGGCCAGGCTGTCCGACACGCCCCGCGTGAAGCCGGTTAGCACCACCTCGCGCACGTCGGCCACACCATCGTGGTTGGTGTCCTGAAGAAACAGCAGGTCGGGCGGGGCCATTACGAGCACGCCGTCGCGCCACGGGGTGACGCTGGTGACGAAGCTCAGGTCATGGGCGAAGACGGTGGATTTGTCCGCGTGGCCGTCGCCGTCGGTATCCACCAGCAGGCGCACGGTGCTGCCGACCTTGCCATCCGGCCCGACGCCGAGGGGATAGTCGCGGCATTCGGCCACGTAGGCCCGGCCGTCGGCGTCGAAACAGATCGAGACCGGATCGACCACGAGCGGTTCGGCGGCCCAGAGTTTGATTTCCAGCCGGGGGTCGAGCTGGAAGTCGGCGCGATTCGGCGGGCTGGCCGCCAACCACAGAGGCAGGGCGAGCGCGGCCGTCGCGAAGGTGTAGAATCTGAGTAGGGGTAGCGACACGGCGACGCGACGCTAACACCGCAACTCAGGAAGAAAAGCCGGCGAAAAAACGGCGATAACTACTGAGTGCCGATCACCGATCCGGCGCGGTTCGCGTGAGCAGACCAGTTTCCTTCGTGCCTTCGACACGTGCAGACACGCCGGGTCGGAGACCGGCGCTCCATCCGGGGCTCACTGCCCGGGGCCGCCGCTGACCTTGGTCAGGGCGATGACGAGCAGGATGATGATGGCCACCACCAGCACGCCTCCAACAATCAGGAAGATCTTGTTGGTCTTGTTGTCCTTCTTGGTGAAGGCCGAGTTCTTCGACATCACCAGCGTCTGGCCGGTGCCACCGGCGGGGATCTTGACGGTCTGGCGCGGCTGGTCGGTCTGCTTCTTGCCGGTCTCGTAGCGGAGCTCGATCTGGCCGAGGCGGAGCACCTGGCCGGGACGCAGGGTGCCTTCCTTGTTGGCTTCGAGCTGCTTCTCGTTGACGTAGGAGCCGTTGGTCGAGCCGAGATCCTTGATGATGATGTCATCACCTTTCGCCCAGATTTCGCAGTGGTGGCTGGAGACACTGGGCTCCACCAGCTGGAACTGGTTGTCCTCCACGCGCCCGACCGTCGTCTTCTCGGGTTTTACTTCGAGAGAGCGGTCGTTAAAACCAACGGTCAGAACTACCAGCTTAGGCATAGGTCGGTGTGAGTGTTTATCTCCCGCAGTGACAACCCGTCAAACGGTTTCCCCGAAACAATTGTCAACCACGCTGTAAAATCAGTGTGCGGAACTCATCAAACAGCGGCGTCGAATCGTGCGGTCCGGGTGACGCTTCGGGGTGGTACTGGACGCAAAAAACCGGCTTCGTCTTGTGCCGCAACCCCTCGACCGTCTGGTCGTTCAGGTTCACGCGGTTGACCGAGACGTCGCTGGGCAGGGAGTGGGCATCCACGGCAAAGCCATGGTTCTGCGACGTGATTTCCACGCGCCCCGTCTCGAAATCCTTCACCGGCTGGTTGCCGCCCCGGTGGCCGAACTTGAGCTTGAAGGTCCTGCCGCCAAAGGCCTGCCCGAGGAGCTGGTGACCGAGGCAGATGCCGAAGACCGGGATTCCGGTGTCCACGATGGTCTTCACCTCGCGGACGATGCCGCCCAACGCGGCGGGATCGCCGGGACCGTTCGAGAGGAAGATGCCGGCCGGCTTGTACTTCAGGGCCTCGGCAGCGGAAGTGTGCGCAGGCACGACCTGGACCTTGAAGCCCTTCTGCCGGAGCCGGCGGAGGATGTTGTACTTCAGGCCGAAGTCGTACGCGACGATCGGGATGTCGGCCGGCGGCAGCGGCTGGCGCACCTGGCGCGGGTCGCTGGCGCTGCGATGGCTCTGGGTGAGGCCGAACGAGGCGGATTGCTCGTCCTTCGCATCCCACAGGAACGCCTCCTTGTGCGTGACCTCGGTCACATAGTCGCGGCCGGCCATGCCGCCCCAGGCCTTGGCCCGGGCGACTGCCTCCTCGGCGGTGAGGCCTTCGGTGGAAAGACAACCCGCGAGCGCGCCCGTGACACGGAGCTTTTTGGTCAGCGCGCGGGTGTCGATGCCCTGGATGCCGGGGATGCCGTATTTGGTCAGATACTCGGCGAGCGAGGAGTCCGCGCGCCAGTTGCTGACCACGGGGGAAAGCTCGCGGATGACGAAGCCCGCGACGTGCGGGGCCCAGGATTCGACATCCTGCTCGTTCACGCCATAGTTGCCGATCAATGGATAGGTCATCGTCACGATCTGCCCCTTGTAGGACGGGTCGGTGAGGATTTCCTGATAGCCGGTCATGGAGGTGTTGAAACACACCTCAGCGGTCGCCGTGGCGCGGGCGCCAAAGGCCTGGCCGGAGAACACTGTACCGTCTTCGAGCGCGAGAATTGCCGTCATCGTGATGGGCCGCGAAGGGAGCTGACCCTGCGGCGCGCGGGGAGTGTGCGGGTGCGCGTCGGCGACGCAACAGTTTCTCATGCCGGATTGCCCGGGTAACGCATTTTGCTGAGAGGGGCCTTGCTCGCCGGAGTGATCGTTTGTTTTCTCTCCCAATGCAAAGACTGGTCGTCTTTCTGGCTCTGATTTTAGGCCTTGCCGGCTGTGCTTCCCCGGAACGCAAACCGGACAAGCCGGTCATCGCTGAAATCCAAGATGGGGTTTCGACCGAACAGGACGTCGAGCGGATGCTGGGTCTGCCCCGTCGCAAGGACGTCCGCGCCGATGGCAAATCGGAGGCTACCTACACGACCTTTCAGTCTGATCTGCCAACTGATGCACCGCCTGGCAATGTCGTCCCTCCTGAAGCCGCCGGGTCAGATTCTAGGCGGCATTTGCGACAGCGTATCATTTGCGTTCTCTACGATCGGGACGGGCGGGTCGAGGAGCATCGTTCCATGATGTCGGATACTGGTTTCACTGTTGTTCCCATCCACAAAAAGCTGGGTCCTGGACTTCAGCCCGAGCAATTGAAGTTCATCGTCATCAACAGTACGTCACGCGACACCTTGATACGGCGGTTCGGCGATCCGGTTCATGAGCACACCGATGCGGCTGGCCAACGTATTCTCAACTGGCTGGTTCGCAAAAAAGATGGCTCGGAACAATTTCCTGACATGCTTGATGTAGTCGTGACTCCGGCGGGCATTGTCTCGGATTTTCGGATTCGCGAATCTTTCCTTGTTAATTGATGGGTCGTATTTTCGACCAAGCATTCGTTAAACGGCGGCTTGCCGGCACGAAGGTGGACGTCCGACTTTTGAAGCTCCGGAAATCCTAAAGGGATTTCGGGCAGGGCAGCAAAAAAGGCGGCGTTGCTCGCGCAACGCCGCCTTTGCTTTGTGTGTTGGTTCCTCCGAACCGGGACTGAATCAGTAATCCATGCCGCCGCCGCCACCGTGGTGGGGATCACCGGCGGGCTTGTCCTTCTTCTCCGGGATCTCAACGATGAGGCACTCGGTGGTGAGGAGCAGGCCGGCGATGGACGCGGCGTTCTGCAGGGCGGAACGGGTGACCTTCTTCGGGTCGACGACACCGGCCTTCACGAGATCCTCGTAGTTGCCCGTGGCGACGTTGTAGCCGTCGTTGCCCTTGCGGCGCTTGACTTCCTGGACGATGAGGCTGCCCTCGACGCCGGCGTTGTAGGCCAGCTCGCGGAGCGGAGCCTCGACCGCGCGGCGGACGATGTCCACACCGGTCTGCTCGTCCACGATGGGGAGCTTCAGGGCCTCGATGGCGGGGAGGCAGCGGAGCAGGGCGACGCCGCCACCGGCGACGATGCCTTCTTCGACGGCGGCACGGGTCGCGTGCAGCGCGTCTTCCACGCGGGCCTTCTTCTCCTTCATCTCGGTCTCGGTCGCGGCACCGACGTGGATGACTGCGACGCCACCGGCGAGCTTCGCCAGGCGTTCCTGCAGTTTTTCGCGGTCGTAGTCGCTGGTCGTCTCCTCGATCTGGCGGCGGATCTGGTTCACGCGGCCCTGGATCTCGGAGGACTTGCCGTTGCCCTCGATGAGGGTCGTGTTTTCCTTCTCGACGAGGACGCTCTTGGAGCGGCCGAGGTCGGCGAGGTCGAGGCTCTCGAGCTTGATGCCGAGGTCCTCGGTGATGAGCTTGCCACCGGTGAGGATGGCGATGTCTTCCAGCATGGCCTTGCGGCGGTCACCGAAGCCCGGCGCCTTGACAGCGCAGACGTTGATGGTGCCACGGAGCTTGTTCACGACGAGCGTCGCGAGGGCTTCGCCCTCGACCTCTTCGGCGATGATCAGCAGCGGCTTGCCGGTCTTGGCGACCTTCTCGAGGATCGGGAGCAGGTCCTTGAGGGAGCTGATCTTCTTCTCGTAGATGAGCACATAGACGTCGTCGAGCTTGACCTCGAGCGTCTCGGCGTTGGTGACGAAGTAGGGGGAGAGATAGCCCTTGTCGAACTGCATGCCCTCGACGACGTCGAGGGTGGTCTCGATCGACTTGGCCTCTTCGACCGTGATCGTGCCGTCCTTGCCGACCTTGTCCATGGCGTCGGCGATGATCTCACCGATCGTGGCGTCCCAGTTGGCGGAGACGGTGGCGACCTGCTTGATCTCTTCCTTGTCCTTGACCTTCTTCGCGATCTTCGCGAGCTGGTCGGTGGCCGCGTCGACAGCCTTCTGGATGCCGCGCTGCAGGCTCACCGGGTTGGCACCGGCGGTCACGTGCTTGAGGCCTTCGCGATAGATCGACTCGGCCAGCACCGTGGCGGTGGTGGTGCCGTCGCCAGCGATGTCGCTGGTCTTGCTCGCGACTTCGCGGACGAGCTGGGCGCCGAGGTTCTGGTACGGGTTCGGCAGCTCGATCTCCTTGGCGACGGTGACGCCGTCCTTGGTGATCGTGGGGGAACCGAATTTCTTGTCGATGACGACATTGCGGCCCTTGGGCCCGAGGGTGGCCTTGACGGCCTTGGCGAGGATTTCGACGCCCTTCAGGATTTCCTGACGCGCCGCTTCATCGAACAGCAGTTGTTTTGCAGCCATAGTCTTAGTGGATGATTAAAATTTGAGAGTGGTGGGTGGGATCAGCCGACGATCGCGATCAGGTCGTCGGAGTTGAAGATCTTGTATTCGTTGCCATCGATCTTGATGTCGGTGCCGCCATACTTGGAGACAAGCACGCGGTCGCCGACCTTGACCTCGAAGGCGACCTTCTTGCCGTCGTCATCCGTCTTGCCGGTACCGAGCGCCTTCACGAGGCCTTCGGTCGGCTTTTCCTTGGCGGAATCGGGGATGATGATGCCGCCCTTTTTGGTTTCCTTCTCTTCGACGAGCTCCACGAGGACGCGGTCGCCGAGAGGTTTCACATTGAGTGCCATAGTGTTTTGTCTCTGTGTGTTCTGCTGTTTTTTGATGTGTAATCAAAGCCCGCCGTACCTGCGGCCGGGCAAAGTGTCAGGCTTTCTTCTCGTCCACAACCTCGGCGTCGATGATCGGGCCGTCGCCCTTCTTGTCGTCGGCCTTGGCCTGTTCGGCACCGGGGGTGGGGCCGGCGGCGCCGTCCTTGGCCTTGGCGGCCTGTTCCTGCGCGGCCTTGTAGAGCTCGGCGCTGGCGCCCTGGACGGTCTCGTTCAGCTTTTCCAGGCTGCTCTTGAGCGCGGCCATGTCGCTGCCCTTCAGCGCGTCCTTGGTGGCGGCAATGGCGGTCTCGATCGCGGCCTTGGAGGCCCCGAGCTTGTCGCCGTTGTCCTTCACCAGCTTCTCGCTGCGGTACACCGTGTTGTCGGCCTCGTTGCGGAGTTCGACCTCCTCGCGGCGGGCCTTGTCCTCGTCGGCATGGGCCTCGGCATCCTTCCGCATCTTCTCGACCTCGTCCTTGGACAGGCCGCCCGAGGCGGTGATGACGATCTTCTGCTCCTTGCCGGTGCCGAGATCCTTGGCGCTGACGTTCAGGATGCCGTTCGCATCGATGTCAAAGGTGACCTCGATCTGCGGCACACCGCGCGGGGCGGGTGGCAGGTCGGTGAGCTGGAACTTGCCGAGCGACTTGTTGTCGCGGGCAAACTGGCGCTCGCCCTGCAGCACGTGGATTTCCACGCCCGGCTGGCTGTCGCTGGCCGTGGAGAAAATTTCCGATTTCCGCGATGGAATGGTCGTATTGCGCTCGATGAGCTTGGTGGTGACGTTGCCGAGCGTCTCGATGCCGAGAGACAGCGGGGTCACGTCGAGCAGGAGCACGTCCTTGACCTCGCCCTTGAGCACGCCGCCCTGGATGGCCGCGCCGATCGCGACGACCTCGTCCGGATTGACGCCCTGGTGCGGGGTCTTGTTGACGAGCGTGCGCGCGGTTTCGACGACGCGGGGCATGCGGGTCATGCCGCCGACGAGCACGAGTTCGTCGATTTTATCGGTGCTCAGGCCGGCGTCCTTGAGGCACGCCTTGGTCGGCGTGATCGTGCGCTCGAACAGGCTGTCGCAGAGCTGCTCCAGCTTGGCGCGGGTGAGCGTCTTCTGGATGTGCTTCGGGCCGCTCGCGTCCGCCGTGATGAAGGGCAGGCTGATGTCGTAGCTCTGTGAGCTCGAGAGGGCGATCTTCGCCTTCTCGGCCTCTTCCTTGATGCGCTGGAGGGCGTCGGGCTGCTTGCGCAGGTCGATGCCGGCGTCGCGCTGAAATTCGTTGAGCACCCAGTCCATCAGGGTGTTGTCCCAGTCATCGCCGCCGAGGTGGGTGTCACCGTTGGTGGCTTTGACCTCGAACACGCCGTCGCCGATTTCCAGCACGGAGATGTCGAAAGTGCCGCCACCGAGGTCGTACACCGCGATCTTCTCGTCCTTCTTCTTGTCGAGACCGTAGGCGAGCGAGGCGGCGGTGGGCTCGTTGATGATGCGGAGCACCTCGAGACCGGCGATTTTGCCCGCGTCCTTAGTGGCCTGGCGCTGGGTGTCGTTAAAGTAAGCAGGAACCGTGATGACGGCCTGCGTGACCGTCTCCCCGAGGCGGGTCTCGGCGTCGGCCTTGAGCTTCGCGAGGATCATCGCGGAGATTTCCTGCGGGCTGAAAGCCTTGGGCTTGCCGTCGACCTCGACCTCGATGTGGGCGTCGCCATTGCTGGCGCGCACCACCTTGTAGGGCACACGTTTGATCTCTTCCTGGACTTCGTCGAACTTGCGGCCCATGAAGCGCTTCACCGAATAGACGGTGTTGCGCGAATTGGTGACGGCCTGGCGCTTGGCCGCCTCACCGACCAGCCGCTCGCCGCCCTTGGTGAAGGCGACGACGGACGGAGTCGTGCGCTTGCCCTCGGAGTTTTCCAGAACGAGGGGTTCGCCGCCTTCCATGACCGCGAAACAGGAGTTGGTAGTGCCAAGATCAATGCCGAGAACTTTAGCCATAAAATCGAAAGTAGTGCCTGCCCCCTCTGCAAGCTGGATGCCGGATGGCCGACGAAGCCTACATTCGCTGAATCATGCGGAATTGCTGAGCAATCGCGCGACATCGGGTTTGTGCGTCTTGCCACTTGCAGGCTTCTGGCTGTGACAGGAATGCGCCGTCTGGCACAGATGGCGTGGCAGGCTGGCACAGCGGCAGCGGGTGCTAATAGCGAGCCTGGCTGTTAGCTATTTATTCAAATTGCGCTAATAGTGTTCAGAGCTACTATCGCCCGAATAGTAAAAAATGGCCAAAAAGATCAATGTTCCCGGACGGAGGGTCTCGCAAGGCGCGTTCTCCGCCTTCGTGCCGGCACCGTTGCCACCCCGGCTCGATTGGACACCCCGCCTGCTCCGACTGTTGTCCGATGCCGACCGCTTGATTGGTCAGCTTGCCTGGGAAGGCGCGCGATTGCCCAATCCGCATGTGCTGCTGCGGCCATTCACCCGGCGGGAGGCGGTTCTTTCCAGCATGATCGAGGGCACCCAGGCCACACTTGGCGAATTGCTGGCCGCCGAGGCGGGCATCGCCGTAGAGCGCAGCCCGGACGATCTGCGCGAAGTGGGCAACTACGTGGTCGCCCTGGAACACGGGATCGAACTGCTCAAGGAGCTTCCTCTCTGCGTCCGCGTCATCCGGGAACTGCACGAAAAGCTGATGGCCGGTGCGCGTGGCCACCACGCGACCCGGGGCGAGTTCCGCAAGATCCAGAACTGGATTGGCCGTCCGGGCTGCACCCCGGCCACGGCTTCCTTCGTTCCGCCGCCCCCCGACGAGGTGGAGCCCTGCCTGGCCGAATGGGAAAAATTTCTGCACGCCTCCGACCTGCCGCCGCTCGTCACCATCGCGCTCGCGCATTACCAGTTTGAAGCCATCCATCCGTTTCTGGATGGCAACGGCCGCGTCGGCCGCCTGCTCATCACCCTGTTCCTGATCGAACGCAAAATCCTGCCCACGCCGCTGCTCTACCTGTCCGCGTTTTTCGAGGCGTCGCGGCGGGATTACTACGAATCACTGCGGGGGGTGAGCGAACGGGGCGAATGGACGGAGTGGCTCGAATATTTTCTGCTGGGCATCGCGCGCATGTCGGAAGACGCCCTGAACCGGTCCGGAAGGATCAACGGCAAGCTCGCGGAATGGCAGCGGTTGGTGGCCGGGGAATCTTCGAAACTCCCTGCGCGCCTGGTCGAACTGCTGGCGGCCAATCCATTCATCACCGCCAAGGCGGGGGCCGAAAAACTCGGGGTCGCCTTCACCACGTCGCAGCGCGCCATCGAACGGCTCGTCCAGCTCGGCATTCTCCAGCAGGTGGGAAGCGCCAAACGCGATCGGGTTTACTGTGCGCAGGCGTTGCTAGCTATTTTGGAGGAACCGGCGCATTTGACGCCGGCGGGCTCTTAGCCGCGCTTCACTCTCTGCGTGCATTTCCCGTCCTGGGTGGGCCATGCTTTGCGGTACACACTATGAATGAACGCATTGCTTTCGTTGGTCTGGGCCGCATGGGTGCCAACATGGCCCGCCGCCTCAAGGATTCCGGCCACAACCTGACCGCCGTGTACGACGTGCGGGCCGAAGTCGCCGAGGCGCTGGCCAAGGAACTCGGCTGCGCCAACCCGCTGAAGCTGGCCGATGTCACCGCGCTGGCCGATGTGGTCATCACCGTGGTCACCGACGACAAGGCGATGGAAAAGGTCTTCGCGACCAAGGGGGACAGCCTGCTGGTCGGGGCGAAGGGCCGCGTGTTCATCAACTGCGCGACGGTTTCCCCGGCCACGCACGTCGAGGTCGAGAAGCGGGCGAACAAGGCCAAGGCCGACAGCCTGGAAGCCTGCATGGCTTCCAGCATCAACCAGGCGCGCGCCGGCACCCTGTACCTCATGGTTGGCGGCAAGCCGACGGTGTTTGAGCGCGTGAAGCCGCTCCTCACCCAGCTTTCCGACGGAGGCAAGCTGCTCCGCTACATCGGCAAATCCGGGCAGGCCGCGCAGGTGAAGGCGCTGGTGAACATGGTCATGAACATCAACACCGCCGGGCTCGCCGAAGGCCTCGGCCTCGGTGCCGCGCTGGGCCTCGACCTCAAGACGCTGATGGAAGTCTTCTCGCAGACCGGGGCCAACAGTCGGGTGCTCGCCACTGACGGCGAGGACATGGTGAACCGCGACCACTCCTGCTTCTTCAGCGCCTCCCACGCTGCCAAAGACAGCGGCATTGCCTACGCCCTCGGCCAGCAGGCCAAGCTGGAGTTGCCCCTCGCCAAGGCTGCGCTCGGCCAGTACCGCAAGATGGTGAAGCTCGGCCTCGGCGAACTCGACAAGTCCGGCGTGGCCGAACTGACCTTCAAGGGCCGCGGCCCGAAGAAGGCCAAGAAGAAGTAAACCGCTAATCTGCACTGATCTGCACTGATAAATCGGAACGGTCGCCGTTCTTATCAGTGTTTATTAGTGCAGATCAGTGGTTGGTGTTCAGTTCGACTCTGCGCGCAAAAAGCCTTGGGCCGAGCCGGACACCGGCAGTGTCAGGCTGATCGGCGATACCGGCGGGTTCGTCGTCAGCAGGTTCACCGAAAAGGGACCGTCCAGTGTCGCGGCGGATTTGATGGTGAGGGTGGCGCCGACGGTGCAATCCACCACCAACGTGAGATTTCCCGTTCCGGCGGTGGCGATGCTGCGGAACACCGGCGCGGTCACCACCGTGCCGCCGATGGTCTTGAGCGTCATCTCGGTCGCGCTGCCGAGCACGGCCACACCCTTGCCGGGCACATTTGGCATCGTCTTGCCCTGCTCAACGGCCTGCTGGAAGGAGAGGGTGACCTTGTAGGTCTTGCCTGCCGCCAAGGTGTTCGTAGGGATCTTGATCGAAAGCGCGGTCGGCGCGAGCGGGAGGCCACCGCAGGTATTCGGTGCGGAAAAGATCTGTTTTCCATCCGCATCCTCGATCTTCAGCCCGATGGCCGAGGCGGCATTGTTCCCAGTGAAGGCATCCCATTGCAGCGTGAAGTCGGCGTTGGGATCGACCGCCTGCGCGGCGGCGTAGTTGGCGAAATGCGGGATCACGGGATAACCGGAGGTCCCGAGGTCGAACACGACGCTGTTCGTCACCTGCTGGTTCACCGGATTCAGCAGGTTGCGGATCTCCAAAGCGTAGGTCCCGGCGGGATAGTTCTGATCCAAATCGGCCTGGGTCGCGAAGTTCTGCGAGAAGACGGAGAAGCCGACGGCGAGCTGCGAAAACGCCTTCAACTGGTGCGGCAACGGTGCCGGAGGAGCCGGGAACTCCAGCGTGATGGTCGGGTTTAAGGTGATGTTGCCCACGACCGCCTTGCCGAAGAAGGAAAGAAACATGCCGCCGCCTTCGGCAGGCGTGTCCGTGGCCGCGCCGGGACCGGTCTGAAGATGGGAGCCCAGTTTAAACACCCCGAACGCCGCCGCCTCGACCGGGTCTTCGCCGGTGCAGCCCGGTGTGCCGCCTACCGTATAGAACGAGCCCGAATAGGACGCATCGAGCACGTTGCCAGCGAGGTCGCGGAAGGCGTTCGCCGCATTCGGGTCGGGGCGGAGGGTCCACATCACGGTCAGCCCATTGGGCCAGCCGCCGGAGGTGATGCCGTAGTTCACGGCGAGGGTTTTTCCCTCGCTATCCCAAAAGGTCTGGAATTTCGCCGGGTCGAGCGGGTAGGGCTGGTCGTTCAGGGTCGCCGACCAGGCAATGCCGATCTTCGACTGGTCCATCGGCTCGCTGAAAAGGAAGGCCGCACCCTGGTACTGGCTGATGAGCGTCGTACCTGTTTCGGGAACGCTCTGGGTGAGCGAGGGCGGTGTGGTGTCCACTGTGCCACCGCTGGTCTTGGCCTGCACCGTGAACTGCGTTTCGCTGGCAAAGCCGGCCTTGGGGAAGGGGAAGCCGGTGAAGGCGGCGCCCGCGACGTGGATGAAGCTCAGCGTGCCATGGTAGGTCTTGCCGGGCGCCAGCTCTTCCGAGGGAATGGTGGCCGAGGTCTCGGTGGCGGAGAGCTGCTCCTGATCCAGCACGCTGTTCCCCTGGTCATCCACAATGGTGAAGTTGATGTAATCCTGATCCGGATCGGCCCCGGTGAAGGCCGCCCATGTCACGTCGAAGTTCTGGCTGGCATCCACCGCCTGGGACTCGGTGAAGTTCGCAATCTGCGGAGCGACCGGAAAGGCGGTGGCCGGCAACGCGAGCGTGGTGTTGAAGCTGCTGAAAACAGAATCGGTGCCGGTGAAAGCGTAGTTGCCGGCCGGATAGGCGGCCTCCAGTGCGGCCAGGCTGTCGAATCCGGCCTGGATGTTGAACACGTCGCCAGTGGCGTTCAGCGTGAAATTCTGGGAGCTGCCGCCGGGCAGCTTCAGTTGCGGCGAGGTGATCGTTTCAAAGCCGGGAGCGGTCACCACCAGGCTGGCTTCGAAGCCGAACCCATTCGACGCAACCGGGGCGGGAGCCGCCGCGGAGGTCTGGAGCAGAAACCGCGCTTTGGCGATGTGACTCTCCTCCGCCATCAGGGAAAGGGAGGCCATGAGGCCGGTGAGAACGACAGGCAGACAGTGCTTCATACGCCATAGGTTCGTCGGCCCGGGGCACCTTTTTTCAAAAAGTTTTAACCCCTGATTGGCGCTGATCCGCACTGATAATCTGCCGAGGTTGCCGTTTTGGATGGGCGGTGATCAGTCTGGATCGTAAGCGTCAGCTTTCGCCGCTTCACTCCGGCGACGGTTCGGTCGCCGTTCGTGACCGGAAGATTAACGGAGCGCTGGTGGGGTAACGCAGCAGCATTACCCCACCAGCGCATCGTGTTAGCTCGTCCGCGGCGAACGGAGATCGGACCTTCGTCAGATCGTGTCGCGGGAGGGGCTGCGGCCCCCCGGGTCCTTACTTCGCCAGCCATTCCGCCGCCGCCATGGCGTCATCCTGGCCGGCGACTTCCTTCAGTTCACCCCTACCCAGCGCCAGCAGCGCCGGCACGTCCCCGTACTTCGCGCCGCCAGGCAGAAAATCCGGCGAGCGCAGGTCGAGCACCTTGCCGAAGCGGAAATCACCGATGTGGAGGGCCGCCTGGTCAATCGTGCCCTCGGCCTGGGCCCGGGCGGCGGCGGCGATGGGGCCGGTGCTGTCGAGCGCCACGAGGCTGAGGCGCTTCGACGGGCGCTCGTGGCCGTGGATGTATTTCACCGCGGTGAGCACATCCTGCACGCGGTGGACGAACACCGCCGAGTTGTAGCCGTAGGTATAGGCGGCCGCCTCTCGCGGGTTCCGCACCTTGGGTGTCTGGGTGAAGGATTTGCCATCGGCCAGAAATTCGCCCTGATACAGCAGATCCAGCCCGAGCACGGTCGCACCGGAATCCACCAGCTTCTGCACCTCGGGCTTGAGGAAACCGTCGTTGGCGAAGAGGCCCGCTTTGCCCTCGGCGCTCAGCCAGATGACGGTGTGGCCGTTCCAGTTCTTCGGGTAGCAGAAGACCGCCGGCTGTTCCTCGTGGTAGCTCGTGTTCCGTAGGAGGCCGGCCATTTGGATCCAGCCACCCTTGTCCTGCTTGTCCGTCACTTTCCACGAAGCCTCGCCGCCTTCGGACAGACCGCCATCGAGGACGATGTCCCAACCGCCGCGCAGGATTTCGCGGTATTTGTCCGGCGACTTGTCCGCCAGCGCCGCAAGCTGCTTCTCGGAGTCTTTGTGCCACGCCTGCAGCAGGCCGCGCTCAAAATCGGGATCGGCCGCCTTGGGCGCGGGATGCTGCGTATCCCACACGGTGAGTTGCTCGCGGGATAGCCGCTGGTAGTCGCGCTCGATGACCGGCTCCGTCTGGCCGAGTTTGAAGTGATGGTTCAGCCAGGTGAAAAAGGCCGAGCGGGAGACGGCGTTGTAGTTGTGCGGAAACTGTTCGCCCCGGTTGAGCATCACATTGTCCGGCACACCGAGGAACGCATAGAGCTGCTGCAGTTCGGGATATCCTTTCGCTGAAAATTCACGTGTCCAGTCGTTGGCGCACGTCATGCCGAGCGGCTTCGGGGCGAAGAGCGCGGCGAACTCGACGTTGCCGGTGCCGACGCGGAGCAGGCTGGCGTTTTCGCAGGTGCAGCCGCCCTGCATCGCGGTGCTCACCATCACGGCGGGGAACGACAGCGTCACGCGCGGATCAATCGCCGAGAGGATCATCGTCTGCGTGCCGCCACCGCTCGCGCCGGTCACGGCGATGCGTTCGGGGTCCACTTCGGGCAGGCTGAGCACGAAGTCCAGCGAGCGGATGGCGTTCCACGTCTGCAGGCCCATGATGCTCTGCAGGTGCGTCTCGGCCTGCGGGCTGTAGAGGCCCCAGTTCTCGGTCGTGTTCATCTCGGGACGCTGCTTGGCAAAGCCATGGACGAGCGCGCGGGAAAACTGCACCGAGTCCGAATCGCTCAGCATGTCCCACTGCCACACGACGCAGCCCATGCGCGCCGCCTGCACGCACAGGGATTGGAAGCGGCTCTTGCCGCCCACCTCGAAGCGTTCCTGTCCGGTGGCGATCTCCTGGCGCAGCTCTTCGTCGCCCGTCTCGGAGAGCCGCGCATCCGTCCAGTGACCGTGGGCGAACATCACGGCGGGAACCTTGCCGGTGATGTTCTTGGGGCGGTACAGGTTGCCCGTCACGAAGAAGCCCGGGGCGCTCTCGAAATAGACCTTCTCCACCGTGTACGTGTCGCCCTCGATGCGGCCGTGGATGACGGCGTTGAGCGGCGTCTTGGTGGGCATCGGCCACAGGCCCTGCGAGACGAGGATCTGCCGGCGCACGCGCTCGGTGCGCTTGGCCCAGGCCACCTTGGAGGTCGGCGGAGTGAAGGGGAAGTAGCCGTCGAGATCCTTCAGCGGCTCCAGCCGGTGGTCGTCGGGCAGCTGACCGGCGGGCAGCACTCGCGGGCCGGCGGCCCACAGGGCGGCACCGTGAGCGGGAGCAAGAGCGAGAGCGAGAGCAAGAACCAGCCGGCGCGCATGGTGAGTCATGGGCGGATGCTAGCGATGGCGTGCGCGCTGACAACCCCGGCGAGAGGGTACGTTTGGGGCTGGCGGAAGCGGCACGGCTGCAAAATGCAGTCGCCAAGGGCGCGGGCGGATGGTAGCACGCCGCGCGATTTTGGAGTGGGCGGTTGGCGCAGTGGTTAGCGCAGCTGCTTTACACTTGGTTTTGTTGTTTTTGGGCGCTTTTTCCCTGTTTTGGACAAGCTTGGACAAACCCCGACAGGCTTGCGCGAAGTAGCGTTTTGAACTGCTGCCGACTTGGCCGGGTTTGGACAGACTTTGCCGGGTTTTCCTGCCACCGGTAGCAGATTGCGGTATCAGATTGCCCCAATGACGTTTGCCGATGCCCCCGCTCACGTCGGCCTAGTATTGCGCCACAATTGACGCGTATTTGGCCTCAACTGCTCCAAGTTGGCTGCAAGTGCAAAGGGAGCCGATTCGGCACAAACTCATTGCACAGTTGGAGGTTGACGCTGCTCACGCGTGGACTACCGGATGATGAGTCCACCCTGCTGCTAGTCGCGATTGCCCTAACTTGGAAAACCCCGCTCTTGGGCGAGATGGATGTCCTGTTCGTGGAATCCGGTTCGATTGGTGTTGCTGCATTTCACGGAGAGGTGGGATTCCAGATTTCGTTGGTATTGCCTTGAAAAACCCGCATAAAAGGGAAAACGCCCTGAATCTTCTATGAGCAACGAACGCGAAAACAGCAACTTGCCTGCGCGAAGGGACCAGCCAAACAGTCTTGACCTGACTCCCACGAACCAGATTTCACTTGAAGGATTGCCTCCCGAAGTGGTTCAGCAATTGCGCGCTGAACACATAAAGGGAATGAGCGAAGTTGCCATTCTGGCTGCGAAATACGGAGTCGAAACTAAAGCCCTCGCTAACGTCCTGCGCAACATGTCCGACGAAACGGTCAATGCTGCAAAAGAAAATGTGCAAATCACAGCCACCCGCTTTCAAGAAGACTCTCTTGGCAAAACTGAAGTAATCATGGGGAACACGGATGCAGCCAAAAAAGGCAAGCTCACACGTTCCCAAGCGGGACTGCCCGATTACACGCTGGCCTACATCATTGCTGCCGTGGTCATCGTTATATTCTTGGCTCTTCTCTTGAAACGATAATGCGGATTGTCATTACTCAGTTTACGGACATTGACGCACTCAAAAACAGTTTAGCAACTCGCTTTGCTTCAAATACGACCGATGCACAAGCATTGCTCGTCTTTGTGGATGAAGTTAAAGCTCGGATGGAACGGATGCAGTCAGTTGGGGCAAGCGTTCAGCTAGAAAAGACGTTCAAGATTGGCCGCGAGACCGTGTCGGTAAGGGCGGGCACTGTTTACGGGTTCGTTCCGAAGCTTTGGGCGCGCTTGTTTAAGTAAGTGAAGTATGGCAAGGTATCGAAACTCACGTGGCTACAGGAGGTCGGGCGGCCGTCGGCCCAATTCTGCCGCACTTATTCATATTGCCGAAGCGAAGCAATTTTCGAATGAAGTGGGCGGTGTTGACAAGGACGTTAAAAGTTTCTTCTTCTCACTTTCTTCGTACGAACGCGACGCTCTCTTTATCGAATACGGTGAGAAGTATGGAGAAGACAGAAGACTATATGCAATAGACGCATATCCATTTTGGAAGTCAGGTACGCGGCAGATGAGCGGCGATGTTGCAAAGAGGTTGTTTGACCTATTGCCTAAACGAATGCCGTTGCCAAAGAAGTACGAATTGGTCCGAAAACTATGGGACCATTTTTGCCCAAAAACGCACGAGGTCTTCTACGTCGGCAATGGAGCAAACACGGATATATTGCACGGGAAGGTTTCAGCTCATCTTGAGAAGGTGGTTCAGAATTACACAATTTCAGAAGCACTATCGAAACGGTTTGATTGGTTATCGGCTGGAGATGTTGTAGTGCGCCTACAGTTGCAGAACCATTTTCAGCAACTTAAACGAGCTTGTCTTGCTGAAGCATTAAAAGAGCGGCTTCAAGTTGTTTCTTCGCATTTAACAAACTGCCCGGAAGACCATGTGCTTCAGACGGTAAAGCTTGGGAATCACGTAGTTGAGATTAAATGCACTCATCTTGTTGAAGGTGAGCCTGACATTGCAACCGTAAACCAAGTCAGAGAGCAAAACAGGCTTGCAGAAGAGCAAAAGAGACTAGCAGAAGCCAGAAAGCAAAACTTCCAAACTACAGTAGGGTGGTTGTTTATGATTGCCGTGGTAATCATACTCTTTAAATCTTGTGGACGATAAGCGAAAGTTTTTCGCTTGGGTCTTTGTTTACTGCCTACTCGCGGCAGTTGTCGTGCTTCTGACACGCACGCCACAGAAGCAATTTCCGCAACAATCCCCGAAATTAGATTTACCTACTCTATCCCGCGTAATTGACGGGGATACTGTCGTGCTAAACT
>CAIXUG010000088.1 GCA_903922605.1 uncultured Verrucomicrobiota bacterium | reverse complement strand
TTTTCCGGCTGATCCGCCACTGTCCGCAGAGCCGCTTCAGGCTGCTTTTGCCAGCCAGATGCTCCCGCACAAACTCCCACCGCTGTCGCGCCGCACTCTCAGTTTTCCAAGGCATACCGCCTCAGAAGTGTCACCCATGCGGTGAGCATAAAGTGTTACCCATGCGCTGATCACGTGCCGGAGCTGCTTCGCCTAAACAGGGCTCGCCCAACTGAGGCAGGCAAGAGGCGCATGAGCTTTGGCTTGCTTGTAGTCCTATGAGGCGGCCGGTTTTCCCCGATGCCTGGGCGGTTCATCACGCTTGCGTCCTCATTCGTCCGTCGGCCGCAGGTGGGCGGCCTGTTCGGCTTCGGTCTCGGCGTCGCGCTGGGCGAGTTCCGCGCGGAACTTGGCCACGGCGGCGTCGAGCTTGGCCTGGTGTTCGCGCGTGATGGCGGCCTTGGCGTCGGCGACGGCCTTGGCCTCGGGCGAGCCGGGCACGGGCGGCAGAATGGGCGTGCCGTAATCATACACCGGCGCCACCTGCCCGGGGGCGACCGGCGAATCGGCGGGAAATTGCAGGCTCTCGCCGGTGGGTACCGCGTAGTCGGCCACGGTGCCGCCCTGGCGCAGCCGGTCGGGCGCATTGCGCAGCGCGAAGCGGGGGAAGCCGGCGTCATCCGTGAGCACGAGCAGGCCTTCGGCCTCAAACTTGGCCTCGCCCGCGATCAGCTCCCACTCGGGCAGCGGCCGGGCGGGGAACTGCTGGGGATTGATCTCTCCAATGTCGCCCGCGTGCCGGTCGTATACCCGCCGCGCACCGAGATTATAACTCACGCCGTTATATTGGCGCAGCTCCGTAGGGATGGCGTAGATGGGTGGCGCCGCCGGCGCAAACGTCAGCTCGGAGAGGGAAGCTCCGCCGCGAAAAAGGCCGATGCTGGAGAGATCCTCGGCCATGGGCACGCCGGTGCTGGCGGGTAGGCTCGACCCGCCGAATAGGCCAATGGAATCCTGCGCGTGGAGGGTTCCGGCCGTTGCCAGCAAGCCCAGCGCCAGCGCCAACAGAACGCGTGCGGTGGCGGCGGGCCGGCCGGATTGACCGGGCTGGGTGAGCAAGGCGCTTGAGGCTCGCGGGGGCTTCATGGCGGGGCGACAGATGGCGATGGGAATAGTTCTGGCCTTCACCACGCCGGCCGTTGCCGCCGTGGCCACAGACGAATAGGACGCCGGTCGCGTCGGATCAATTCGAAAGCGGCGATGGTGCGGCGCGGAGGTAGCGCAGAGTTGCACTCTGCTGTATCGCCGACTTGCAGTCGGCAGGGCGTCCGAAAACAGGGATGCCTCCTTCGTTGCCACGCGTTGCAGGTCGGATACCTGCGATACAGCAGATTGAAAATCTGCGCTACTCCCGGAGGACCCCGGTGGCCGGAAGTGAACGCATCTTTCATGCGTGGTTGGCGACGGATGACCCGCGACGGTTTGTTGCCCCTCTTCCAACGCGACGTGGTAGGGTGTTTGCCGAAACCGATCTCATGGCCCTCAAAGCGACCATCTACAAAGCGCGCGTCCAGTTCTCCGACCTGGACCGCAATGTCTACGCCGACCACGCCGTGACCATCGCGCGGCACCCCTCGGAGACCGACGAGCGACTCCTCGTGCGCCTGCTGGCCTTCGCCCTGAACGCCCCCGCCGGCCACGACGAGCCTCCGCTGGAGCTGGCCAAGGACATGTGGGAGCCCGACGAGCCCGCCCTCTGGCAGAAGGACCCCACCGGCCGCGTCACGCACTGGATCGAGGTGGGCCAGCCCGACGAGAAGCGGCTGCTGCGGACCTCCGCCCGCGTGGACCGCCTCACGGTGTACAGCTTCACCGCCAGCACGCCCATCTGGTGGCGCGAACTGGAGCCGCGCCTCACGCGCCTGCGGAACCTCACGGTGTGGCAGATCCCGGCGGAGCAGAGTCAGGCGCTCGCGGCGCTCGCGCAACGCACCATGGCGCTCCAGATCACCGTGCAGGACGGCTCCATCTGGGTGGACGATGGCACCCGGTCCGTGGAAGTTGCGCCCCAGCGCCTCTGGGTGCCGACCGGGGGGTGAGTGGGAGACGGAATGGGAAAGGTGCGCGGTCTTCTATCGCAAAATGCCCGGCTAATTTCCTGTTACCCTATAGAAAGCTTTCCGCTGGCGGACGAGGCACCTTTCTTTGCGTGGCAGCCGACGTGAGGGGCTCCAGTTTCAGTTCCCAGTCAGAGCCTCCTGACGTCGGCTGCTACGAAACAGGGATGGGTTTCTACGCAGCGATTCCTTGTGCGACTCACGGAAATATCAAGTGCGTGGCCACTCGTTTTCCTTCTCCAAGTTATTCACAAATTGCTCGCACCCCGCCAATGTCTGAGGGGGGCCCGTAGGTTTGGCTCCAGAATGAAGAAGGCTTTTGATCCCAGACAGCTTCCGCTCGAATTCAGGGTGCAGGTGGAGCCGGCGTTGCAGGGCGCGACCCGGGGGAAGACGCCGGACGAACTCGCCGCCCTGGCCCGCGTTTACTACCGGTGGGCAAAGCAGTTGTGGGTGCTGGAGGGGGCCCTCCGCCGGGATGCTGGCCCGCCACCACCGCCCCCAGCAGGGCGTGCGCTTCCATGCCCTCGCTCGAAAGCGGTGGCATGGCGGAACTGACCCGCCGCCGGCCACCGCGCGCCCGGCCCTGCGCGGTGGCAGGAGCGGGCATGGGCATGGACACGGGGGCGGGCGTGGGTGCCGGGGGTAAAGGGGCGTCGTTCAGAATCAGGGAGTTGGCGGGTGCGTAACGCTGATGATCGACAGAGGGGAAGGAGACGTAGGCGTCGAGGAATTGCCCCAGTGCCTCGATGGCGGAGCGGCGCTTGGCCGGCTCGATGCGGCGCAGGCGGTCCAGCAGGTCGCGCTCCCATGCCTCCAGGTGGCGCGGGCCGTCGCGCAGCGCGGTGGGCACATCATCGGCGCGGCCGACGAGCAGGCGCTCGCCGATGATCTCGGCGAAGAGGCGCAGCACGGTGAGACTGGGTCGGGCCTCGCCATTGACATAGCGGGTGACCGCGCTGGGGTCCACATGCAGCTCGGCGGCGGCCCGGGCTTTTTTCCAGCCCGAGGAGGTGAGCAGCCGCAAAAATTCCTGATTGAGTTCGTCCACGGCGACAATCTTTTAGGCCATCTGGTTGCATAGCGCAATCTTTCAAGGAGAAAAAAGTTGTATCACGCAATAAAATGGCTTGCTGAGTTGCATGAGGCAATTCGACTATTGCATCACGCAATGAACGTTGCCGCCAAGTTGACCTCCGAAATTCTGCTCCAGACCGCCGGTCTCATTGGGTTTCGTGGAGTGATTGAGTTCACGCGGTTCTTGCGGTGGCAACGGGTGACGCTCTACCAGGCGCTACGCAAGTTGCACGGCGGCCACCCCATTTTGCGGACGCTGCGGGCCGCACCGTTCCCGCATCATCCATGACTCCCGACACCTACAACCGGTTGGCTGACCATGTCGTCGGCACGCTGCCCGACTCCGTCGCCGAACGCCGCGCGCTGCTGACCGGCCTGGCCGAGACGCTGCCACGCTCCAACGAGCGCCGCGCGGCCGTGCTCACCGTGCTGGCCACTCTCGACCGCCACCTGATCGCCCAGCGCGAATACCCGGAAGACGGTGAATCAGTGAAGCAGTAATCAGTGATCAGTAAGCAGACGCACCAATACAGATCTTCGCCGCCTTTCATCTATCCGCACTGCTTACTGATAACTGTTTCACTGCTTACTGATCACTGGTCACTCCCCTGAAACCGTACTCCTGATAACGCTATGAAACTGAATCCATCCCGCCGAACCACCCGCGCTGCGAACCGCCGGCTCGCCCATTCCCTCGCGCGCCACCTGCGCCTCGGGGCCCGCGCCCGCGAACTGTATCAGCGCGCCGAGGCCGAGCTGAACGCCGCGCTGCTCCTCCACCCGCCGCTGGGCGAGGCCATCACGCTGCCCGATGGCCGCTGCGTCGTGGTCGTGGACCAGTTCGCGCAGAAACACGTCGCGTACTCCGCCAAGGTGTTCCACCGCTACCACGTCGCCGATTGGAAGGAACCCCGCTCCGCGAAATCCGTTGCCGCTGCTACCAGCGTAATTGTCGCCGTCGCCACCCCGACTGACCTCGCGCCGGAGGTGCCCGCATGAATGCCCCGTGGAATCCGCCCGCCTCCCTGCCGCCCAACCGGCGCGTCGTGCTGCTCTTCAACTTCCCTGTCGCCAAGGACGACGGCGGCTACCACGTGCCCGTCGCCCACGTCGGCGCGCTGCATCCGGGACGACCGGTCTTCCAGCTCGCCAACCCTGCCGGAGCCGCCAAGGAATACCCCATCACCTGGCTCACCGCCTGGGCCGAAGTCCCCACCCACTGACGCGCCACTTCTCTGGCTACTGATTACGGATTACTGACTCACTGCTTACTCGCCTCCTTATGAACACACTCTCCCCGCGCCTCCGCGCCCTGGCGCTTCATCCTGCGGTCGCCCTCCAGATGGCCAAGCCAGCGGCCGCTTCCCCAGTGCCCAAGCGGGCACCGACTCCCTCGGCGTCGCTGCCGCTCTCAAGGAAGGCACCGGCCTTACCGGCGGTCCTGTCGCCCACGCTGCCGGCGCTCCCGCTGAGCTTCCCCGCCGTGATCGAGCGCCGGGGGAGGACTACCTGGTACGCGCCGGCAAGCCGCAGGCATGGCTGACCCCGAAGCAGTTCGGCGTGATCTTCGGCCTCGGCCCCGAAGCGATCCGGCGCAAGATCGGCACCGAGGCGCTGCCCGAGGAACTGGTGGAATACAACGGCCCCCGCCGCATTCGCATCCGCGCCGACGCCGTGGATCACTTCCGCACCCACTGGCGCACCCGCCGCGCTGCGGGAGGGTGATACGGACCGTCCAGTCTGTTACGGTCCGTCTTTCGCCTTGGCTCGATAGGCCTGCTGCGGATGGTTCAGCTTCTCAGGATACCGAAGTTCCAAAGCTTTGTCAGAAACCATCTGGTTCAAGTAATGGTTCAGGAGCGAATTTGCCTCGCGGTTAAGCAGTTCTGCAAGATGACGGACCGTGAGGTAACGGTCTGTGCACAGTTTCACGATCGTTTCTTGAACCACAGGGCTCGGCGCTTTGCCCTTATCCCGGACCACACGGGCAATTTCCAACAATGCAGGCCAGTGTGGTACCAAGCTGCCCAAATGTTGGGAGTCGGAGGCCAAATGTTGGGAGCCTCCATGCAAATGTTGAGAGTCTGTCCTGCTTTTTTGAAGCCTCTCTACATTTGGCAAAATCAAGCCATCAGTCGACAAATCCGGAGCCTTGTCGCGAAAATAGTAGATTGTGCCACGGGTTGCCCCTCGTGAAACAAGGAAGCCATCGTTCACCAGTTCCGCCAAAGTCTTCGACAGATCTGTGGGATGGCCGGAGCACATCTCCCGGAGACGGGTATGGGTAACGCTTCCTTCGATTGCCACCGCAGCCAATGCGAGCCGAGCCGTGTCTTGCAGCTCACGGAACCGATTGCCAAATCGGACATCCAATTCAGCCAATGTTTCCGGCGGCAACAAGCTGACCATTCGCAGCCGTAAAATCGTTTGGTCTGAAGGTGCGAGTTGTTCAAGAAGTTCCGGCCGTCGCCAGTGCTGCTTATCCCAGTTACGGTAGACCTTGGGCAAACCAGAGCCGGCTTGCTCGGCCAACCCCACAAGCTGAAACATTTTTTGCAGGTTTCGATTCCGGCAATCACTGTTTCCCCCACGAACTGCCAGGAGGAGTGGAATCCGCATGAGTCCCGGGTTGCGAAACCCGAACATGTCCTGTCGTTTCACCACATAGAGCGAAGCACGCCCCGTGAAGTCTGCGTGGATAATTGTGTTCACAAGCGCTTCTCGAATTGCTTCGTGAACGGGCGTGTCGTCCACCCGCGTTGTCCCCTTCAGCTTGAACGGCACCTTCAAATCGCGCGTGAGACGCTGCATCACTGTGCGGTAAAAATCATAGAGATTGCCTGACCACGAGCCGTCCGTGTGTCACACGATCAATCCAACGCCGGTCGTCGTCCCTATTCACATCGGGCGGACGTTCCTGATAATCCAGGCTATAGAGTGGGGCGGCATCCATGATAGAGCGGAATTTGCCAAACATCAGCAGCCCCGCCAGCGTGAGGCCGTCCCGCTTCGTCTCCCTGTTCATCGTCCAGCCGCCGATGTTTCGGAGAAATTCGTGGTCGTTCAAATCCACTCACGGATGATCCGGCTTCACGGTCTTGAACGCATTCCGGTAGGCTTGGAGGGTGGGCAGTGTCAGATCTGCAAAGGTAAAGTTCTCGAGCAGCTTGGTGTCGCGTGCGTCCTCTACCTGATCCGCCAGCATCCGTTTAACCGTTTCATCATCGCAGCGGAAATCTCCCTCTCCATGCCGGCGATAGGTTCCGCCCAGCGGATTTTTGCCGAGATACACTGGCATCTGACTGCGTGTTGCTCGTGGAACTGTGATCTGAATGATCCCTTTACCTTCAAGTTCAACCAGCCCTACACAGTCATTGCTCAGGATGTTGCAACTCACCTTCTCCTTGTTGTTGAGCGCGGCCCAAAAATCGGCAAGAACCTTGGTGGGATTGGCCATGCCGGACACTTGGAACTGATTTTCCTTCACCTCTTCAATGCCTAGCAAAACCACCCCGCCTTCTGTGTTCGCCATCGCGGAATAGGTCGAGAAGAAGCTCTCGGGCAATTGCCCCCGGCCATCCTTGCCGCCAGCTTTCTTCGCCTCAAAGTCCAAGCCTTCCACGAACTCGGATATTTGCAGTAAATCGAGCGCCATACTCAGATCGAATCAATCCGTTCTTGGGGGAACCTATCACGCATTGTTGTGACCATACTGTACCGAAGGTTTCAAGTGGAGCGAGAGTTCTGTGGGCTCGTTATCGTGTGGAAGTCTTCGGATGGATGAAGCCACTCTGCCTACCAAACCAGCCTCTTCTGCTTCGATGCGGCTTGCGCCGGGAGCCGCTTCCTTCCAAACACGGTGCGCGCGGAATTAATTGGAGAAGCGGATCAGACCATTATGCCGAAGAAAATTCTCAGGACACCGTCGCGGCGGAAGAAACTCAAAACGATTGTGGCCAGCGAGATCGTACTGAAGGACGCGGAGGGCAAGACCCGCCTTTACCTCACTGCCAGTGACGCGGTGAACGGAACTGTGATGGCGCTATTTGGCAAGAACGGCGCCTCGATTGAGGCCCGGGTTAATGAGGATGGCACGTCCACGATGGCCTTTCATCGTCCCTACGGACAGACCCTGCTTGTTGTGTACGCCTCCGAGGAGGCGCAGGCGATCACTTGGGCGTCAACCGATGGCAAACGACGGGTGATCACCACGAGCACCAGCCAGACAAATAACGCGAAACGCACCCGGCCCAGCCGGAGTTCCTGAACGCATACAGGACGTCAGCGTCACCAAGCGCTTTTGCGTTTCGTCTCACCCCTCCTCATCCTCGAAGATGGCCTCAATGGGCTGCTTAAACAGCCGGGCCAGCTTGAAGGCGAGGGGCAGGCTGGGGTCGTAGCGGCCCGTCTCGATCGCGTTCACGGTCTGGCGTGAGACCTCGAGGCGGTCGGCCAGGTCGGCCTGGGACCACTCCTTGGCGGTCCGCAGTTCGCGCACGCGGTTTTTCACTGATACCTCCGGCGCGAGAAGTAGCCGCCGACCCCGTAGTAGGCGAACATGAGGTAGAAGGCCCATTCGGGGCGGAACTCCGGCGCGCCCATGTCGCGGAGGAACAGATAGGTGAAGCAGGTGAACCCCGTCGCCAACCCCGAAAAGGCCATCGCCTCGGTCACGATCTTGCGCCACATCTCGTCCAGTTCGGAGGTGTGGCGGACGATTGTGTTCACCACATAAATCAGGGGCAGCAGCGGGAGGATGACCAGCCAATACCGGTGCGGTGGCTGGGCGGCGTCGAAGTGGTTGAGCACCACCAGACCCAGCGCATAACCCGTGAGCCCGCCGATCATCCGCACCGCAAACTTCGATTTCCATTTCATGAGGGCACTGTAAAGCATCCTTTCCATATGTCAAGCGTGCTTTACATTGGCTGCGATGGCAAAATGGATTGCGTGGTGCTGTTTGGAGCGGTTTCAGACGTTCTGCAGCCGAAACAATGATTGGCGCGACGAGAATCAGTGCGAGGGGTGGAGGCTTGGATGGACGTGAGCTGTCTTTCACTGCCTATGAGTCTTCGGAGAGTCTAATTTTTCGATGACTTTCCAAAGGAAGCTTCCGGCACCCCTCCGGGGTGCGGAGATGCTTAGTGCCGTGTCCGGGGGCGTTGCCCCCGGCTAATTTCCGGTGCGCCTCCGGCGCGAAGAATTGTCCAAACCTTCTGGAGATCCCGCGGCGTTTTACCATCGATACGTCTTGGGATCAGACTTCTGATGGCCCGGCGGGCCAATGGATCTTAGCCCGGGGCAACGCCCCGGGATGGGGCACCCCATGGTTGTTTGCACCCCGGAGGGGTGCTGGAACATCATGGAAACAGTCGGGAAGTTCCGAGGGAAGGACGTGAACGGACTTTTGCAACGGACCGAGCCAGGCCAATTCGCACCCAGGAAGTGCGTTTAAAACCGCAAAAGGTTGCCCCGATGCTGGCGACTCTGATGCCATGGCCAGAATCAGATATGGCTACCTATTACAAGGTCGACAGCCGCAAGCTCACGCTGCGGGAGTATTGGAACATCACCCACTCCTTGAATGCGCTCATTCCATGGATTGGTGCGCGGATCGGCATGCCCATGAATTTTGGGGCGGCGTTCGCCACACCCGGGCCGGTGAGCGAGCAGGAGATCCCGGAAGGCGAGTGTACGCCGGCGGCGAGGGCGAAACTGCAGCCGCTGCTGGGGCAGTGCCTGGACCTGGGTTTTCACACGCCCCGGTATTTCCGGTTCGAGACCCTCCGGCGCGATGTGCAGACGCATTTCATCTCGCTGCTGCACCGGTCCGGCGGATTCACGCTGCGCCTCATGCACACGGAGGCGCGGAACGTCAGCCCGGCGAAGGAGTCGGTGCTCGTCGTGCTCCTGAGCGAGCTGGCCGATGGGACGCTGTTTTTCACCTCGGACCAGGGGCCCAAATTCAACGCCCGGCCCGGGGTTGTGAGCAACCGGCTGATTGGTGGCACGCCGCTGCAACTGATCCAATCCCACCAGGAGAAGGTCGCGCAGATGGCCACGCGGAATCCGCCGAAGCCCGTGACCTCGGAGGCGGCCCTGGACGAGGTCTGGGACCGGAACGAGCGGGAGGCCATGGAATTCCAGGTGAACCGCGGGCTGTATGTGCCGGTGCCGCCAGAGGAACTGGCGCGTGAGCAGCAGATGAAGGCGGAGGAACACACGCTCACCCAGGGCGGGGTGCGTCACGCGGAGGTGCTGGTGGAGATGGTCCGGCTGCAGAACAAGAAGGCGAGCTGGGGCAATGTGATCCTGCTGCTGGTCGTTTCGCTGGTGATGTTCGTGGGCGCGGGGTCGCGACAATGGTCGTGGGAGCAGGTGCTGATGCTGGTGCCAATCCTGCTGATCCACGAGTCGGGGCATTACCTGGCGATGCGCGCCTTCGATTACCGGAACCTGCGGATGTTTTTCATCCCGTTCTTCGGCGCCGCGGTCTCGGGCCGGCATTACAACGTGCCGGGCTGGAAGAAGGTCGTCGTGTCCCTGGCGGGGCCGGTGCCGGGCATTTTTCTGGGCATCGTAGCCGGCGTGGCGGGCATGCTTATGCATCAGCCATGGCTGACGAAGGCCGCCTCCATGGCGCTGATCCTGAACGGGATCAACCTGCTGCCGGTGCTGCCGCTGGATGGCGGCTGGGTGTTTCACACGCTGGTGTTCTCGCGGCACCGCCTGCTCGACGCGGGTTTTCGCGTGCTGGCGGTGATTGCCCTGATCCTCTTTGGGAGCCGCTCGGATAACCGGGTGCTGGTGGGCCTGGGCATCTTCATGCTTTTTGGCATCCCGGCGGCCTACCGGATGGCCAGCGTCGCGGGCAGGCTCATCCAACGGAACGTGCCCGGCGGCTCGCCGGATGACCAGACCGTGCCGACGGACACGGCGGTCGCTATCATCGACGAGCTCAAGCAGGGTCCGCCGCAGGCGCAGACGAACAAAATGCTGGCGCAGCAGACCCTGGACATCTTCGAGGTGATGAACGCGCGTCCCCCGCGCTGGCCGGCGTCGATCGCCCTTTTCTTCACCTACTTCGTGAGCCTGGGGCTGGCGGTGGTGTTTGGCTTCGTGTTCGCCGTGGACCGCAGTGGGCTGCTCAGTGCGGCGATGGCCGGCCGGGCGAATGTGGCCAAGCGGCCCCTCGTCTGCGGCACCACCGTCATCTGGCCCGGTACGCCCATGATCGGCGGGAGCACCTCGGCGCCGGTGGTCATCGTGGGGAACTTCCCGAAGCGCGGCGCGGCGGAGGACACCTTCCGGGGACTGACGAACCGGCTGCCGGTATCCGTCGGCGCCACGCTGTTTGGAAATTCCGTGCTGTTGACGCTGCCGCCCGGCGACGCCGGCCTGCGAAAGCAGTGGTTTGGGGACATGCAGGACCGGACCAAGGACGTGTTCGTCGGCAGCACCAACGCCCTGGCAAAGCTCTCCCTCACCTGCCGTTTTGCCACCGAGGCGCTCGCGAAGGATGCGGAGGCGGAACTGGACGAATACTTCACCCTGGATTCGACGGAATCGCTCATTCCGCCGTGGCTGCCGGACGACCCGCGAACCCCGGAGCAGCGCGCCGCGCACCGCCTGGCCCGCAAGACCTACCGGAATGCCCAGCAAACGAGCTGGAGCGAGGATGACTCCTCGCGGGTCGCGGAGCTGAACAAGCAGATCATCAAAGCGCAGAAGCAGGGCGACGAAGAGGAAGCCGCCACCCTGAGGAAAAAACAAGAAGCGCTCCTGCAGGAGTTTCAGCAGGCGCGGCTGAACCGGTTGAAGTCCGGCAAGGAGGGACCGGTGGATCCGGAAGTGATTGATCTGTATGTCTTGCAGACGGCGGACCTTGGGGGCGCCCATCCGGTCGCCAGCGGAGAGCCCACGCGCAAGCTGGCGGCCCGGATGGGACAGGTCTCCGGTGCCATCGGGGTCACCAATGCCATCACGGACCGGTTCGTGGCGCGATCGGGCATGGTCTTTCGCACGGAACGCCGGCTGCAACTGATGTGGGTCGATTTCCGACGCCCCGGTGACGGCGCACCCGCGCTGGCCGACTGGCTGTGCGCCCATGGCGCCACCGACCTGAAATATGACCTCAGCCAGATGGGCGCCCTGGGCGTGGATGAAGAATGAGGCGCCCGCCCGCCGGTATATCTTTTCACCGTGGGTGGCGTTGGGCTCCGGGCGCGTGGTGGGGCGAGCGTCCGGCGCGAGCCGCGGCGACCTGGGTTTGGGGCGGCCCGGCTCGCGGGGACGCTCGCCCCACCGGGTTTTCTTTCGGCCGCCAACGTGAGCTCTCGCCGGGTCCGAACAGGTTTACCGGCAGAGCTGACCACGATGAAAAGATGCGCCCCGGCCTGCCCGGTGCTGAAGATGTGACTTGAAGGGCGGGCGTTCTTTTGCGGACGCTTGGGGTAACAGGAGGCGGCATCAACGGCATGATGCCCGGTGCCGGCGAATCCGCCTTCCATCAGATCAGATCAGATCGAATCAGAGCAGGTCCGTTTCCTTTCCAATACCGACAACCTCGTCCCATGAAGTTCCCGATTACCCGCACTTGGAGCCTTTTGTCCCTGCTGTGCCTGACGTTCCTGGCCGATTCAACCTCGGTGCAGGCGCAGCCGCGGAGCTACGTGTTTGAGACCTTGGCCGGTGCGCCGAAACTGCCGCTGCAGCAATACGGCAACATGGTGTTTGATGGCAACGACACCCTCTATTGCATCAGCCGGGGCGTGATTTACCGGTTTTCGGCCGCCTCCGGTATCAGTGCGGTATCGGATTCAGGCGGGAGTTTCGGGCCATGGGATGGTCCTGTCGACAGCGCGCGCTTCTACAATCCTACGGCCTTGGCCGTGGCGGGTGACGGATCTCTCTATGTGGGGGACAGCCTGTCGGTTGATGGAACGATTGAGGGCAGAATCCGCATCATAAGTCCGGCCGGCTACGTCTCCACGCTGGAACTCGCGGCCGATTCCGAACTCAAAACGCTTCCGGGACAGTTGCAAAACCTGGCCTTTGACCGGAATGGCAACCTTTACACCACCGTTGTCTCCGGCCATGCGATTTACCGGATTGATGCGCAGAGGCACCTGCACGCTCTGCCCACCGATTTCGAAACCGTCGGCGGCCTGGCGGTGGATGATGTGGGAAACGTCTATTTTGCGGACTACTCCCACTCTTTGATCCTCAAGGCCAACCCTCAGGGAGAGATCTCGACGGTGCTGGATGGCAACACCGTCACGGATGAAGGGCTGAGCCTTCAAAATCCCGCCTCCCTGGCGCTGGATGGCAGCGACACGCTCTACGTCAGTTGCTGGGGCCAGACCGTCGTTTTCAAAGTCGCGCTCGCACCCAAGCCCAAGCTGAGCCTTTACGCCGGCAAACCGGGCACCGCTGGGGGGCAGGATGGCCCGCTCGACACCGCAACGTTTTTTGACCCATCCGCCATAGCGTTGGATCATCGGGGCCGCGTTCACGTCATTGATTTCCAATCCCAGCCTTATGCCTCCAGCATCCGCCGGATTTCGGACGGAGCGGTCACCACCGTGCTCGGCGGGGATCTCAACGCGGGCAGCCAGGATGGCCAGGGGCGTGAGGCGCGCTTCAACCATCCCGAAGGCGTGGCGGTGGATGCCGCCCAGAATGTGTTCGTGGCCGATACGGGCAACAGCACCATCCGTCGGATCAGTCCCTCCGGGGCGGTCAGCACTGTGGCGGGCCAGGCGGGAGTGACCGGCAGCGATGATGGCACCGGCGCTGACGCCCGCTTCTCGAAGCCGTCGGGCGTCGCGGTGGACAGTCACGGCATCCTCTATGTGGCGGACACGGGCAACCACATCATCCGCCGGATCACCCCGGCCGGCGAGGTCAGCACCGTGGCCGGCACCAAGGGCCAGGCCGGCTATGTGGATGGCGCTTTGAGCAAGTTCTCCGGCCCGCTCGGTTTGGCCATCGGGCCAGATGACACGGTGTATGTGGCCGACACCGGCAATTGGGTGATCCGGCAGATCCTTTCGGATGGCCAGGTGAAGACGGTGAGTCAGAGTTTTGTTTTCTCCCAGTTGCGGGGTGTGACCGTGCTGACGAACGGGCTGATTTTCGTCACGGGGGGGAGCTATCGCAGTTTCGTCGGGTTTCAGCCCGGCCAAAACGCCCTGATGAGCGTCGCCATCAACGGGGTGCCTGCCGGCCTGGTCGCGGATGCTTCGGGCAACTTTTTCCTCACCTCGACCAGTTCCGCCGGCTCCGACGAAAGCGGCCTCTATCAAGTTTACGGTCCCCTTTCCTACGAGGTTGGCGGAAACTATAACGGGCTGAATGATGGCCTGGGACGTCATGCCCAGTTCCAGCAGCCCTTGGGCATCGCGGTCGACTGGCAGGGAAACCTGTATGTGGCCGATACCGGGAGTTCAACGATCCGGAAGGGGAGGGTGTCCCAGGGGGCCAGCGTTTTGAGCTTCGCCTGGAGCACCAACGTGCTCGCGGGCAACGATTGCACCTTCAACCTGGCGTTTGGTGGCACCCCACCGCTGAGGTACCAGTGGTGGCATGACGGCATTGAGCTGCCCGGGGCGACGAATGCCAGCCTGACCCTCCAGGGCGTCAGCACCAATGACAGCGGGGAGTATGAGGTCCTGGTCGCGAACGACTTCGGTTCCGACCAGAGCTTTCAGGGCTCCGGCCTGACGGTGCTGGCCACGCCCCCGTCCACCAATCCGAATGGCAGCGGTACGGCCACCATTGGATTTCCCTACTCGATCAAGGCCAATCCGAGCGGGGCAAAACCCTGGAGTTTCCAGTGGTTTCTCAATGGCAAGCTGCTGGCCGCGCAGACCAATGAGATCATGAGCCTGGCGTCGGTCACTTCCGCCGATGGAGGGAATTATACGGTTGCGCTCACCAATCCCTATGGGAGCTATACCAGCAGCATTCCCTTCCGCCTTGGCATCGCCTTGTCCCCATCCGTGAATCCGCCGGCTTCCCGGAAGGTTTTTTCCGGGGAGGATGTCGTGTTCATGGTCCGGTCCCTGGGGGCCGCCCCGGTGAATTATCAGTGGCTGCACGACGGCAATCCGCTGCCCGCCGGGACCAATGCGGTCCTGAAGCTGGCCAACGTCACGGCAGCGGATGCCGGAGGCTACAACCTGACATTGAGCAGCCCTTACGGCACCTATACGACCCAACCCTCTGCCGTCTTGACGGTGTTGGATGGCCCACCGGTCATCCTTCGCCAGCCTTCCAGCGAGGATGTCCGTGCGGGTGTCGGTGTCAGTTTCCGGGTGGACGCCCGGGGAACCGGGCCGCTGGCTTACCAGTGGCGGCTGAATGACCAGGCCCTTGAAGGGGCCACCAATGCCGCGTTGGTGCTGACCGGTGTGACCGCCGCCGAAGCCGGGCGCTATGCCGTGACCGTGTCCAACGGGCTGGGTGCGAAGGACAGTGGCGAGGCCGTCCTCACCGTGGCCCCGCTCGTCGAGCGCCCCTTTCCTCAGGATCAGGCCGTCCTGTTCGGAGATGAGGCGACTTTGGATGCCCCCGAGGTCGGTTTTCCAGCCAGCTCCTACCTGTGGTCGCAGTCTGCGTTGGGGAACGCCCTCAGTGTTCCACTGTTTGGAGCCTATCAGCCCTGGCTGACCCGCTCGAATGTCTCCGTTCTGATGTACGGTCGGCTCTCGCTGCGGACTTGGACCGACTACTCGGTGCGGGTCGCCGACGAGTCCGGTGCCGGCACCAACAGCCGCCCGGCCATCGTGTCCGCCTTTCCGGCCACTCCGGCGCTCCTGCCCATCACGCTGTCCGGCTGGAGCCATGACGTGGTGCTGGAAGACGGCCCCATCTCCCATATCGACACCGCCTTTGATGACAACCTGCCTTATGATTGCTGGATTGAGGCGGGCGTCCAATCCCACGGCGATGGCCTGCCGCCATTCCGTCGTCTGGCCAGCGCGAAGGACACCAATGTCCTTTTCGAGCTGCCGCCCTACGCCGGACCCAATGCCCTTTGGATGAGGGCCAACACGGGCACGAACATGGCCGGCACTCTCCGGCTGGTCCGGCCTGCGCGCTATGCCCGGCTCGCGCTCCTGGCCGCCACCACCTTTGGCTTCGGTGAAGGCTCCCCGGGAGCCATGGTATTGCAGTTCACGGATGGCAGTTGCAGCGGCCCTCTTCCCTTCAACTGCCCGGACTGGTGGGTCAATAGCAGCACCAATTTTCTCGCCTTCGGCGGCCTGACCGAAGCCCAGGCCAATAAACTTGCCGTCACCAACAACAAGGTGACGATCCGGTTTCCCGACACCCAACCTGCTTATGGAATGGGCCTCTACCAGACCGACCTGGATCTGGTCGCGCTGGGTCTGGCCGACAAACAACTGGCGGCGATCACCTTTCAGGCGCCCATGCAGGGCCAGCCTACGGGCGTCTTTGCCGTCAGCGGGCGGGAGATCGACAACCCTGGACGTCCTTACTTCGTGGCCGATCCGGCGGCGCAGCTTGTCCAATCGGGCGGGCAGCTGCGGCTCACCTGTCTGGCCGTCGGCGAGCAGCCCATGGAGTATCAGTGGTTCAAGGATGGTATTATCATTCCGGATGTCAGCGGTCCCATGTTCACGGTGGACCCCGTCTTTGCCCGTGATGCCGCCCGGTACACCGTCGTGGCCAAAAACGCCGTGGGAACCGCCCTCAGCGCCCCCGCCGTGATCGAGGTATCCGGTCCGCCCACGCTCGCCATCGCCTCGCTGAACGGACAGCCGGTCCTTGCCTGGCCGGATGGCGACTTCGTGCTGGAACAGCGGTCCACGCTCGGCCCCGACACCGGCTGGGAAGCCGTCACCACCGGAATCGTGACGGCGGCGGGGCAATCCACCTATGCCATCGATGGCTCGGATGGCGCCCACTTCTTCCGGCTCCGCCAGCGCTAGGCCTGCGTGTGCCTGAGTTGCGGCCCATCAAAGCTCGCATCGGCGGAAGCGGCCTTGACAGGGGCCGCGCCATGGAACGCCATGGAGCATCACCTTGCGACCCGATTGGCCGGCGGATTTTTCGCCACCACGAGCTAGCAGGGTTTCGCCTTCTGAAAAGGCCGCGCTGAATGAAACGGCGATTATATTGGGTCATTCGTGACCTGCACCTATACTTGGGGCTGTTCAGCAGCCCCTTCGTGCTCGTCTTTGCCGTCAGCGTCTTTTTCCTCGTGCACGCGTGGCTGCCGCAGCTCTCGCCGGCCGCGTCCAGCAGCCGGGTGGTCTCGGTGCGGCCGCTGCCGGAAGGGATGCAGACCCTTTCGGGAACCAATCTCATCGAGGCGTTGAAACCGGTCCTGGCGAAGGCGGGCGTGCCCGGCGAGATCGGCTACATCCGGCACCTCGTGAAGGAGGATGAGCTGCTCATCCCCGTCGCCATCCCGGGCCGCGAGACGACGGTCACCCTCAGCCTCGCCCGCGGTGAGGCAGCCATCGCCACCCGGGAGCGCGGATTCGCCGCCGCGCTGGTGGACCTGCATAAGACTCCCGGGCCGCACCGCGGAGAAGCGCAGATGAACTGGGTTTATATGAAGGCGTGGCGCTGGCTGTCCGATGCGACGGCCTATCTGGTTTTGTTCATCTCCGTCAGCGGCATCTGCCTCTGGTACGTGCTGAAGGCGGAGCGCCGGGTGGGATTCATCCTGCTCGGTGCGGGGGCGCTCTCATTTTTCGGACTGGCCTATGCCCTCAGCCACTGAACCCTCCACCACTGCCGCCGCCGACCCGCCGCGAACTTCCCGCCTGCGGCTCCGGCTGGAGCGCTGGAATCGCCGGCTGCATTACTACTCCGGCCTCTTTCTGCTCCTCTTCCTGTGGCTGTTCGCGTTTACCGGCCTGATCCTGAATCATCCGGGCTGGAAATTCCCGGAATCCTGGACCAACCGCACCGACGCGAATGAGGAGCACACGATCACCGCGCTGGGGCCGGAGGTGCAGGGCGACCTCGCGCAGGCCCAGGCGATCATGCGGCAGGTGGGAATCGAGGGTGACATCCTGTGGACGACAACCCGGACGAACCCGGCCCAGTTTGATTTCCAGGTCCGTCGGCCGGGCTATTACTATTTCATCAAGGCCGATCTGGCACGCAACCAGGTCAACCTGCGCCACGTAACGGTGAACCTGTGGGGCGTGGCCAAAGTGCTTCACGTGTTCTCCGGGGTGCAGCTCGATGATCCCCGCCAGACCCGCGACTGGTGGCTGACGTACGTGTGGGCCTATGCGATGGACGCGGTGGCCTTCGGCCTGATTATCATGGTGCTGGGCAGCCTTTACATGTGGTGGGAGCTGCCGGCGAAGCGCCTGCCCGGCGCCCTCGTGCTTGGCCTTGGCACGGTCATCTGCGGCCTCTTCTGCCTCGGCCTCCGCTGGCTTTATTAGATTTCAATCGCGAGGCAAGCCGCTGGATGGGGCCCTGACCTCATCGTCAATGCTGACTGAGGTGGGCGCCTTTCACGTCATCTTCGCCGACCTCTACGCGCGCCACACTACTGGCCTCCTCCGCTGGGCTCTTCAAGCGTGGTTTGTCCTGGTCGTTTTTTCGACGGTGCTGACCGCCCAGCATCATGTGGCTGACACCGTCGGCGGGTTCGCGATTGCTACGGTCTATTTTTGTCTCTTCCGATATGAGGAAACGCTGCCGTCTTGAGGCGCAAAAAGCAGGCCGGGGGATTGGCCTCTGTGTGAAGACCGGGTGCCGCCTGTTTCGCCTTCGACGGCCACCTTCCTCACAGACCGGCCGTGAGAATACCTATTGCAGCACCAAGCCAGCTGCAGCGAGCAGTGATTGGAAGATCTTTTCATCCAGCATTGCCGCTGTGCGGGGCTGTTCCAGTTTCGTCCTAATTTCACCAACTGACATGCCCGACGTTTTGCAAAGGGCAGAAAAGTTGAGTAACGCTATTTGACCATGCGGATATTCGTGTCCTGTGGACTGAGCAAATCTGAAGAAGATTTCTACGCTTCGACGCATGAGCGGTTCGGCCTCGGCCAGACGGTCCGTGTCCTGCAGTAATCTGGCGAAGTTGCAGATGTCTCTAGCGGTGTTGGGATGGTCTGGCCCAAAGCTCTTTTCGTCGATGGCCAGTGCGCGACGCATGAGCGGCTCGGCTTCTTTCCACCGGTTCGTCACATGAAGCAATTGGGCGATGTTGTTAAGGCGAGTGGCGACGTTGGGGTGGTCCGGTTCGAAGTTTCTTTCGTCGATGGCCAGTGCGCGGTTTAAGAGTGCCTCTGCTTCACTGAGCCGGTTCATACTTTGGAGCCACATTCCGAGATTGTTGAGACCTCTGGCGACGTTGGGATGGTGTGGCCCGAAGTTCAGTTCTTCGATGGCGAGCGCACGGCGTAAAAGTGGCTCGGCCTCGTCAAGCCGTTTGGTGACCTGAAGCAACGTAGCAAGGTTGTTGAGGAGGACGGCGACAGTAGGATGGTCCAAACCGAAGCTCTTTTCATTGATTGCTATCGCACGGCGGAGTAGCGGTTCTGCCTCCTCGGGGCGATTCGTGTCTTGGAGTAATGTGGCGAGATTGTTGAGACGGATGGCGACTGCAGGATTGTCCGGGCCGAAGCTTTTTTCAGAGATGGCCAGGGCGCGACGAATTAGTGTCTCGGCTTCTGACCGGACCTCCCAAACTGCTCCATGTGATATGAGAGCTTTAGGCGTTGGTTAATGGTTGTTGGTTTACTGCAAACTGTCCATCCCCGGTGGAGGGAGGGCGGAGCCCGACCGGAACCGGGGATGGACCGATTCGTTGGGCGTAGGCCGCCGGACTGAGGTAATCCAGCCGGCTGTGGGGCCTGAACTGGTTGTACTCCT
>CAIXUG010000087.1 GCA_903922605.1 uncultured Verrucomicrobiota bacterium | reverse complement strand
CTCCGTTCGCCTTACCTGCCGTCAGATCGGTTGGAGAACCAGGTCCGGAGATCTGTGCGCCTGCCCAGCCCGTGCTGAAACTCAGTTTCACCCAGGACCAGCAGCGCCGTGGAAAACGCATCGGATTCCGCCGCCGCCGGCATCGCCACTGCGGCCATGCGTTCTCCAGTGACAGGTTCGCCGGAGCGCGGGTCGATGACGTGGCCGTAGGTCCGCCCACCGTCGCGGAAGGACTTTCCCCACGTTGCGGAGACGGACAACGACTCATCCCGCAAAGGAACCGGTTCTCCACCGGGCAGGGTGACCTTCCAATCGGCGGCATCCGGAGGAGCGCCCATGGCCACGATCGTGCTGGTGCCACCGTGTAGCAGCGCACTGGTGATTCCCGCCTCGCGCAACAGCTCGGCCGCCCGGTCCAATGCGTAGCCTTTGCCGAGGCTGCCGAGGTCCAGCATCACGCCAGGTCGCGCGAACCGGACGGCAAATGAGGCCTCCTCCAGGATGACGAGCTCCGGCCCGACACAGGCCCGGGCCTCCGCCAGTGTGGCGGCATCCGGTCGCGCACCGCTCCCGCCGACAAACCCCCAGGCCTTGATCAGCGGCCCTGCCGTGATGTCGAAAGCCCCATGGGTGGTGGCGGTGAGTGCAAAAGCCCGTTGGAGTAGTCGGAAAACCTCGGGCGCGACGCGCACCGCCTCATGGGCGGCGTGCGCGTTCACGCGGGCGATGTCCGTGTGCGGACGATAGAGGCTGAGCTGGTTTTCGATCCGTTCCACTTCGTCGAGCGCCTCCTCGCCGGCGGCGCGCAACGCAGCCGGATTGCCGCCGTGCAGCACGAACTCGAAGCGCGTGGCCATGGCATGGCGCGCGACGAGCAAGGGGGCAGGGGAAGGCATGGCGACAAAGAAAAGGGCCGGCTCAGAAAGCCGGCCCCTGAAAAATGAGTGACTGCTTACGACCGCTCCAGCGTGCCGTAGGTGATCGCCGTGATCGCGCGACCGGAGCCGTCGCTGACCTTGCGGGTCGCGGGGTCGAAGTAGCACATCATGCCGAGGCGTTCGCTCATTTCGGCGAGCGAAATGACGGTCTGCACCTTGATGGCGAGCTCGATGCCGCAGTTCTGCTTCTCGGTGCCACGGATGGCCCGGAAGAAGTTCCGGTGATGGTTCGCCACGCTCTCGGCGTTCTCGCCGGTGAAGGGTTCGCTGGTCACGGGGTCGATCTCCTCCGCGAACGGGCGCTCGGGCTTCAGCTCCACCTTGTTGCCGGCCATTGTGAGGGTGGCCTTGTGGCCGCGGATCATCTCCTGCGTGCCCTGCTCGTTCACCGTGCTGGAGGTGACGTGCATGACCATGCCGCTGGGGAACTCGGCGATGAGCTGCACGATCTCGGGCACGTCGCGGGTGTAGAGGGTCTTGGAATCGCCCTCGGACTTGGAGTCGGTGTTCACCTTGCGGTTGCCGACGCTGGCCACGCGCAGCGGGAACTCGGGGTTGCCGGTGGCGAGCATGTAGGGATGGAGCTTGTGCGGGAACAGGTCGCCCAGCAGGCCGGAGCAGTACGGCTGGTACTTGCGCCAGCGGAAGTAGTGATCGGCATTGAAGGGAACCTTGGCCTTGATCTGGTTGCCCATCCAGTAGGCCCAGTCCAGATCCTCGGGGGTGCACCATTTCTGGATGGTGTAGTTCCATTCGCCCTTCGGGTTGTTCCGCATGTAGCTGCCCTGGCTCATGACGACCGGGCCGATCTTGCCGGCCTGGATCCACTCGGCGGCCTTGTGCCACTTCTTGTCGGAGCAGCCCTGCGAACCGACCTGCACCAGTTTGCCGGTGCTCTTGCAGGTGTCGTAAATCTGGAAGGCTTCGCCGAGGTAGCGGGTCATTGGCTTCTCGACATAGACATGCTTGCCGGCCTGGAGGGAATCGCAGGTCACCTTGGTGTGCCAGTGATCCACCGTGGCACAAAAGACGACGTCGATGTCCTTCCGTTCGATCAGCTTCCGGTAATCGCTGTAGCCCTGGGCCTGGGGGCCGGCCTTGGCCTTGCCGACTTCGACGCGGTGCTTGGACACGTCGCAGATGGCGGCCAGTGCGATGTTGTTGGCCCCTTCATCCACGTCCTTGCAGGTGCTGACGTGGGCACCGAAGCCCTGCCCGCCCACCCCGACGAACCCGCAGACGATCTTGTCATTCGCCCCGATGACCCGGCCCGCATAGGGCGCAACGCCGGAGGAAACACTGGAGGCGACGCCGCCCTGGCCAGTGGCGCAGCCGACGAGACTGGAGGCGGCCCCGGCGACCGTGGCGGCAGCCGTGGCGCGCTTGAGGAAATCGCGGCGGGAAGAACCGCCGGTGGGAGCGGGAGATGGTTTGGAAGAAGACATAGGAGATGCGTGGATGTGGTAGGTGCGGCTTTCAAGACGCAGCGTATCGCCAAAGCATTCGAGGTCAATCGGGAAGGGTGGTCTGGGCCGTGAAAGGACGAATCTTTTCACTGTGGTCTCGGTGGGCAGGAGGAAGCGTGGGCGGAGTCGGGTGGCCGTTCCCCCTCACCCCTACCCTCTCCCGCCGGGAGAGGGAGAATGGTCGCCCGGCTGTCGGCGAAGGCACGCGAGGGATTGACCGGAAAAACTTCCCAACAGCCACGCCTCAGGAGGCGGATGCGACCGGACGGTAAAGGCTGGCCACCGTGTCGGTGTCGCCCGCCTGCGGCACGGGCAGGCAGAAGCGAAATACCGAGCCCGCCTGCGGACGGCTTTCGACCGTGATGGTGCCCCCATGCTCCTTCACGATGCGTTCGCAGATGGCCAACCCCAGGCCGGTGCCGTGCGTCTTGCCGAAGGTGAAGAACGGTTCAAACAGGCGCGCCTGATACTCGATGGGAATGCCGCAACCGTTGTCGGAGAGCTCGGTGGTCACCCACTGGGAGTCCGCCGAGAAACGCAGGGTCAGCCGGGCATCCTCGCGCCCGGACATCGCGTCAAAGGCGTTCGCGTAAAGGTTGGTGAACACCCGCGTGAGGCGAGGCGGATCAATGCGCAGGCGGACCTCGGGCAGATTCCCTTCGATGACGAGTTCCACGCCGCGCCGGGCGGCCTCGGGGCGAAGTTCAAAGAGGATGTCCCGCAGGAACTCGGCGTAGTTCACCTTGGGCAACACCGCGTTGGTCGGCACGCTGCGGGCGAAATCCAGCAGCTCCTGCATCATCCGGTTCAGCACCTCCACCTGCTTGCGGATGCGGTCACGGGCGGAGTGACGCGAATCGGGCGAGGCGTTGTCACCGGCGGCCATGTCAGCGGCGATGCCGATGACGTTCAGCGGATTGCGAAAATCGTGGACGATCGTGCGGGCGAGGCGCTCCACCAGTTGGAGGCGTTCCGCCTTGAGGGATTCGCGGAGGAAGCGCCGGTTGAAGTCGCGCATGCGCAGGCTGGCGTCGCGCACGAGCGACGCGGCCAGCAGCGGCGAATGTTCCAACAGCTCCATGACGGCCTCCGTCGGCACAAAGGAGAGTTCCGAGTTTTCCAGGGCGCTGGCCGTGGCCGAGCGCGTGCCGCCATCAAAGACGGACATCTCGCCAAAATACTCGCCTCCCTCCATCCGCGACAGCACGTGCAGATGCTCGGGGGCCGAGCGGGCGGCGATCTGGATGAGGCCGCGATGGATGACGTAAAGGCCGTCCCCGTCGTCTCCTTCATGAAAGATCACCTCACCCGCAGCCACACTGCGGGAGACGGTGTGTTTGCGCACGACCTGCTGTTCCGCGGGCGAGAGATGACGGCAGAAGCGGGAGTCCTCCAGAGAGACCATTCTTAAGACATGGCCGAAACCGAGCCATTTGGCGACTTATTTGGTAGACCGGGGCTCTGGGACCACCATGGGCCTTCGAAGAATTCCTGTTACCTTTGCCGGTCGGCTTAAATGTATTGGTAGATGATGACGACTGACATGGCACTGGTCCGGGAATATGCGGACCGGGGATCCGAGGAGGCTTTTGCCCGCCTCGTCTCGCAGTACGTCAATCTCGTCCATTCCGTTGCCCTGCGTCAGGTCCGTGACGTGCATCTGGCCGAAGAGGTCACGCAGGCGGTTTTCGTGATCCTGGCCCGCAAAGCCGGATCGCTCTCCACCCAGACGGTCCTTTCCGGCTGGCTCTATCACACCACCCGTAATGCCTCGGCCAATGCCCTGACCCTCCAACGTCACCGGCAGGAGCGCGAACAACAGGCCTACATGCAAGCCCAAGAAAACGAAACCGACCTGGAGGTCTGGACGCGGATCGAACCCCTGCTCGACACCGCCATGGCGCAGCTCGGTGAGCGCGATCACAACGCCCTCGTGCTCCGCTTTTTCGAGGGCCGGAGCTTCAAGGAGGTGAGTGCGGAACTGGGCACGAGCGAGGCCGGCGCCAAAATGCGGGTGGCCCGCGCGCTCGAAAAGCTGCGGAGGTTCTTCACGAAAAGGGGGCTCAAATGCTCCGCCGCTGCGCTCGCCGGGGCGGTCTCGGCCCACTCCGTACAGGCGGCACCAATCGGGCTTGCGACCACCGTCACGGTCGCGGCCGTTCAGGGAACTCCAGTGACGGCCTCAACCTTAACCATCATCCAAAACACACTGAAACATATGGCCTTGGCCAAACTCAAAACCCTCGCCGGCGTCAGCATTCTCACCCTCCTTCTGGCCGGCTCAACGACCGTCGCCGTCCGTCAGGTCCTGGCGGCGCCGGATTCGCCCGCCTTTGCGTTTGCCGGTTATGCCAAACCGGAGGCCGCGTTCCAATCGTTCCTGTGGGCGCTGGGCACCGGGAAGATTGAAAAGGTCCTGGACTGCTGCACACCGGAACAGGCGGCCCGATTCAAGGCGAAAGCGAAGGACAAACCGCCCGAGGAGGTGAGCCGTGAGATCATCCACTGGGCCGATTCGATGAAGGGCTACCAGCTCACGGAAAAGGAGGAGATATCCGATGACGAGATCCGTCTGCATCTGCTCGTCCAGCCGTATCCCGGCCACCCGAATGTCGGCAATGACGTCCAGGTGATGCAGCGCACCGGAAAGGAATGGAAATACGGCGGAAAGTTCGGCGTCGACATCAAGTAGGAGGTCGGCACGAAGCCGGACTGCGGCGGTGCGGGAAACCACACCGCCGACTTCGCCCGGAAAATGGAAACCGCATGAACCGTAAGCAGGCATTCACCCTCATCGAGCTTCTGGTGGTCATCGCCATCATTGCGATCCTCGCCGGGCTGCTGCTGCCGGCCATCAGTCGTGCGAAAGGGACCGCCGGGCGCACCGCCTGTGCCAACAACCTCAAAGAGGTTGACCTGGCCATCCGCCTCTATGCGGATGACTACACCGACTCCTTGCCCGTATTGCCGGAGTCGAACCCCTATCCCAACGGGGTGGGAGCCTACTACAAGCAGCTGGTGAAAGGGTATCTTGGCCTGACCGGGCCCGCGACCTCCAACGAATCGGTGTTCATCTGCCCGGTGGACAAGATTTATTCCCGGCAGATCGCCCATGCCTTCACGAGCTACACCTTCAACGGGTACGAGGTGGGCCCCGGCTCGATTCCCCGGATCACCGGCCAGAAAATGGCGGCCATCAGCGACTCCACCAAGGCTGTCCTGGTCGGTGAGTTCCCCGCCTTTTGGGGTGGCTCGTGGCATCCGTTGGTCAAACAGAGCTGCCTAGATGCCCGGGTGCTGCTGGGGTTTGTGGATGGACACGTGGGATTGACGAGGATCTTTTGGAACGGCGCGGCCAATTCCAAACCCGGCGACTACGAGCCGCCAGCCCGTTACGAGTATTCGTGGGATGGCGAGTGAAGGTTGCCGGCCAAGCCTGCTGCCCTTTCCGTTCAGCAAAGGGCTTCCGTGTTGGCGATCCGTCCGCTAGGATGTCCCGACGTTATGCAGCCGACCAACGACCTGAGGGTCGTCACCACGCGCCGTCTGCTCGCCCCGAGCGAGCTCAAGACGGCGTTGCCCATGTCCGAAAGTGCCAACGCGACCGTTGTCAACGGCCGCGCCACGGTGCAGCGCATCCTGCGCCGCGAAGACCCGCGGCTGCTCGTCGTGCTCGGGCCCTGCTCGATCCACGACCCGAAGAGCGCGCTGGAATACGCCGGCCGGCTCGCCGCGCTCCGGGCGGAGCTGGAGGACCAGTTCTTCCTCGTGATGCGCGTCTATTTTGAAAAACCCCGCACCACCATCGGGTGGAAGGGCCTGATCAACGACCCGCACATCAACGGCACCTACGACGTGGACCAGGGCCTGCGCCTGGCACGCAAGCTCCTCCTCGACATCAACGAGCTGGGCCTGCCCGCCGCCACGGAGTTCCTCGACCCCATCGTCCCGCAATACATCGCGGACCTCGTAAGCTGGGCCGCCATCGGCGCCCGCACCACGGAGAGCCAGACGCATCGCGAGATGGCCAGCGGGCTTTCGATGCCGGTCGGCTTCAAGAACGGCACCGACGGCTCGTTGCAGATCGCGTTCGACGCCATGCTGTCGGCGAAGCACGCGCACCATTTCCTCGGCATCGACCAGGACGGGTTCACCTCGGTCGTGCGCACCATCGGCAATCCCGACGGGCACGTCGTGCTGCGCGGTGGCCGCCTCCGGACCAACTTTGACGCCGCCAGCATTGCTGACGCTTCCGTCCAGCTGAAGAAGGCCGGCCTGCCCGACGGCCTGATGGTGGATTGCTCCCACGCCAACTCCAGCAAGCAGCACGCAAAGCAGGAGGAGGTCTGGCAGAACCTCATCTCGCAGCGCGTCGAGGGCAGCGACCCGCTCATCGGCGTGATGCTGGAAAGCCATCTGTTCGAGGGCAACCAGGCCATTCCCAAGGACCTCACGACCATGAAGTACGGCGTCTCGCTCACCGACGCGTGCCTCGGCTGGGACGTGACGGAGCGGATGCTGCGGCACGGCGCGGAACGCCTGCGCGCGGAGCGGCGGCACCTGGTGACTGTGTAAGCCTTTTCCCCCGTGTCCCCGGACCCCCAGACCCAGAGCTACCTGGTTGCCCTCGGGTTGGTGGTCGTGGGGATTTTCGGCGTGGTGGTGGTGTGGAAGATCACCAAGTCGCTCTTCAAACTGGCCTTCTGGCTCGCGGCCTTGTGCGCGGTCGCCATCCTCGGGTGGTGGCTGCTGGCGAAGGAGGGGCTTCTGCCGCCGCCGCCATTTCTGAACGAACCGCATCACACCGCCCCGGTGTCCGATCCGATGACGGCCTGAGCCGGCCCTGGCACGGCAGGTGTCGACCAGCACGTTAACCGCGTGCCCGGGATGCCAACCGGCCTTGTTCAGGGCTGCTGCTTCAGGAACTTTTCCACGTCACGAACCGAAGGGTCATCCGGTAACAGTTCTCGTCCCAGTGCCACGACAGCGAGGGCCTCGTCGGTGCGTTTCTGTCCGTGCAAAAACCGGCAGTAACGGTAATAGATTTCGAGATTGGGCGCGCCCAGGGCCAGCGCCTGGCGATAGGCCAGGTCCGCTTCGGCCACCATGGCCTTGCGCTCGTCGGTGAACTCGGTGTTGTCGGCGCGCCATTGGTACAGGCTCGCCTGCGCCAGCCGCAGCTTGCCAAAGTTCTTGGCCGCATCCGGATGCCCGACAAAGGAACGGTCACCCTCGAAGCCGCCCAGATCTTTCCGGAGATAGATCCGCCGGCAGAATGACCGCACCGTATCCAACGGCGTGTCATTGAGCAGCCACCGGCCGAGCAGCCGCTCCGTGAGCCGGCCCCAATGCTCGTGATCGCGATCCACCACCTCGGAAGACAACCGCTTCAAGGGTTCATGATTGAGCTTCAGGATCAGGCCGTGCGGCGTCAGGTGCGGGTACGTCCATTCGATCGGGATGCTTTCCTCAATGAAGAATTCACGGTCGGGATTCTTCTCCAGGATCATCCGTACCAGCCGACCGTTGATGTCCATCACCGCCGTGGTCCCGCTGACGGCTGAGCGCCCATCGGGCAGTGTGGTGACCTCTTCGCCGGGCCGGAGGCGTTTTTCGGCGGCGCGAATGGCCGCGTCGGCGGCGTACTCCGTGAACGCCCTGGCCACGTCCTCGGGATCAGGCACCTTGAACTGGCGGCCATACGTGAGCCGAACATAGTCAACGTAGGTTGCATCGGCGAGGGCGTTTTGGGTGATGGTAAAGAACGGCTCTCCCCTTGCATGGGAACTGCACAGCGCCGTGACCAAACCCCGGCCGGAATCGGTTCCGCCGAAATAGATCGCACCTTTGGGCAACGAGCTGATGATGCCGTCGCCGAAGGCAATGGCGTGCCTGGCTCCCATGAGATGCGATTCCTCCAGGGCCATGTCCACTTCGGACAGCGGCTGCCAGGCGACCGAAGAAAGGTTGGTGTCCACCTTGCCGGAAGCCCGGCCGCTCTGTTCCGCGAGCCGGTTGAACAGGTTCGAGGTAGCAATCCAATCCGAGCCCCGCGCCGATTCAAAAAAGTCCCAGACTTTGCCGGGCAGCTGGAGTTTCAACTCGGCCGCCAGTGCGTGGGTTTGTTCCTCCTTGGCCGTGACGAAGGCGCGCAGGCGTTTCTCCAGGTTCTCCTGAGCCTGGGGCGACTCCTGCGCATGACCGAGGATCATGGCGGCCAGCAGGCCGAGACAAATCGCCCAGTACCGTGATCGGACAGGGCGAAGAGCGGAGTGCATGGTCGCTAAACCCTATCGGGCGTAGCCGGAGCTGGCGAGGGGGCGTTTTCCCTGAAAGTGTGAACCACAAAGGAACGAAGGAACCATGCCTATCCGGTTTGTTGACAAAAAAGAGTAAGCGGCTGGAAATGCCAGCATATGGACTTGGTGGCAGGGGTGAAATATCGTGCCAAAGGGCGTACCGGATTTGTGAAGATTCGGAAAATCAAAGGCGACCGCGTTTCTTGGTGGGGCAAGTACGGAGTTTG
>CAIXUG010000086.1 GCA_903922605.1 uncultured Verrucomicrobiota bacterium | reverse complement strand
CTCCGCCACCGCCGCCTGGGTGGCCTCACCCTGGTCGTATGCCGCCAGAATCCGTTCCCGCAAATCCACCGACAGAGTGCGCATGCCCAAACCCTGCCAGAACCCCCACAAAATAGCTACAGTTTTATTTAAAACGCTCTATCGCTATAAAAGCCAGGACGGGAAGCAGGCGAAACCCTATAAGTCCTATGCGCTGGTGAATGATGAAAATTATCAGAAATTCATCAAAGCGGAGATCAAGATCCACCAGTCGGGCGACGACCTCGCTAAAACGAAGGCGATCGTCCGCGCTTCAAAGAACGTCGGCTCCGTCCTTGAATGTCCCCAGTGTTCAAGACTCCTGCTCATCAAGCCCGAGGTCGAATCGCCCGAATGTAGCCCGTCTTCTACCGGAAAGAGGGAACCAGACAGCCTGCGTGATTTGCCGCGCGGACAACCTCGCCAAGTTTCCTGCAAATAACGCCTGCTGAGCAGCCGTTACTTCGGGCAAGCCGGGGCACTGCCTCAGGGCCAGCACCTGCTGCAGGCCACTGACCGGATCCTTCCGGGATGTCGGCCGATGGCCTCAAGTCTCACGACCAGTCGTAGTCCGTGGCGATCTTGTTCGCGAGCTTCTCCAGCCAGACCATGGCGTTCTTCTTGGCTTCCACCGGGCTGGTCATCGTCGGGGTGATGCCGTAAGCGGCGTAGAACAGGCGGTCGGAAGTCTGGGTCTGGGCCGCGCCCTCGACGCTGCCGGCGAAGCCGACGCAGCGCTTCTGGTGCAGCCGGCACCGTTGCGCGAGGCGGCCGGTGCCCTTGCCCATGAGGCTCTGGCGGTCGATGGCTCCTTCGCCGGTCAGCACGAGGTCCGCCTGTGCCAGCTTGGTGTCCAGCTTGGCGTGGTTCGCGAAGATGTCGAAGCCGGACTCCAGCCGCGCTCCCAGGAAGACACGCAGGCCAAAGCCAAGGCCACCCGCCGCGCCGCAGCCCGCATCCGTCGAAATGTCGTAGCCGAACTGCTCCTGGGCCTTGGCCGCCAGTTTTTCCAGGGCGGCCTCAGCGATGGGAGCCTGCTGCATGATCAGGCCCTTCTGCGGGCCATACACGCGGGTGCAGCCGTTCAGGCCGAGCAGGGGATTTTCCACATCCACCGCCACGATGAATTCCACGCCGAGGATGGGCTCCAGCGGAGGCAGCCAGCGGGTGAGCTTGCTGAGCTTGACCCATTTGTCGATCGGCTGGTCGCGGTCATCGAAGAAGCGCCAACCGAGGGCGCTTGCGACGCCGAAGCCGCCATCGTTGGTCGCACTTCCGCCAATGCCGATCAGCACCGTTTGCGCGCCCGCAGCCACCGCCGAACGGATCACGGCGGCAAGCCCGCGCGTATCCAGCTCGAAAGGATGAAAGCGCCCCGGAGGGAGCATCGCCAGGCCGATGACCTGCGCCGCCTCGATGATCGCCGTCTTGGTGTCCGCATGCCACCACCACTTGCCCCCGACGGGCCGGTTGGCGGCATCCACGGTGGCGGTGGTCTGCTCGGTGGCTTCCAGCAGATTGGCGATGATCTCGCCGAAGCCGTCGCCGCCGTCGCTCATGGGCAGCATTTCCATCTCGTCCTGCGGACGCGCGGCCCACCAGCCGTTGACGATGGCGCCAGCAGCCTGCTGTGCGGTGAGGGTGCCCTTGAACTTGTCGGGCGCGACGAGCACGCGAAGTGACATGAGACCTACAGAGAAAGAAACCTGCGGCCAAACGCCAAGCACCAAAGCATGTCGAAGGCACTCGCTCACTCGGGAGCGCATCTTTTCATCGTGGCTGTAATCGGATGAAGTGTCCTAAATGGCCCGACTCAACTCCGGTGTTGAGTCGCCAGGAAGCAGCCTGTCGTTGAAGGCCTCTGAAGGTAGCGCAGAATTGCATTCTGCTGTATCGCCGATTTCCAATCGGCAGCGGGTGGAATTCTAGAACCAGGACTGGAAATCATTGAGCCGGTGCAGGTTGCAAACCTGCGCCACCCCACGACGCGCCGCCGTCTTGGATTCAGCCACCACGAGCCACGATGAAAAGATACACCCATCACCCGGCTGGCACCCGTTCAGCCCGGTTCCGGAAGTTTGACGCGAATCTCCAAGGTGAAGGTGGAACCCTGCCCGGGGACGCTCGTCAAAGTCAGGTCACCGCCCAGCAAGCGGGCCAAATCCCTCGAAATGACGAGCCCAAGCCCCGTGCCGCCATAGCGACGGGCCACGGAATTATCCGCCTGGGCATACGGTTGGAAGAGCAGCTCGATCCGCTCAGGCGCGATGCCGACGCCAGTGTCTTTCACCGAAAAGCGCAGTCGGATGCTGCCATCCGTCTGGGGCGGTGCGGTGACGTGAAGTTCCACGCCGCCCCGCGCGGTGAACTTGATCGCGTTGGAGAGCAGGTTGCTCAGGATCTGCCGGAGCCGCGCCGGATCGGTGAGGACGACCGACGGAACGCCGGGATCTAATTTCACCTGCAGGCCGAGGTTTTTCGTCTGGACCGAGGTGGAGAAAAGGCGGGAGAGATCGTGCAACAACTGCGCCGCCTCCATCGGGATGTGCTCGACGTCGAGCCGCCCGGCTTCGAGCTTGGAATAGTCGAGAATGTTGCTGATGAGCTGGTTCAGGGTTTCGCCCGTGGATTCGATCAGCCGCACTTGCTCGCGCACCTCGGACTCCAGTGGTTGCTCCTGGATGATGCTGGCCAGACCGATGATGCCGCTGAGGGGCGTCCGCACCTCATGGGTCATTACTGCAAGGTAGTTGCTCTTGGAGATGTTGGCGGTCTCGGCGGCGTCCTTGGCCCGGCACAACTCCTCCTCGATGGCGTGGCGGGCGGTGATGTCGTGAAAGGCCACAAACAGTCCCCGATGGCCGGCGAATTCGACCGGACCCGCCGACAGCAGCGTCCAGAACTTGCGATCCCCGACCCGCAGGCAGACCTCCAGATCGGACACCGAACGGCCGGCCCGAAGCTCTGTCAGCAGCCGTTCACGATCCGCCGGATCGTGGAAAAGCTCATCCACCGGTCGTCCGACCAGACTGGCGGCCGGCGCGGCAAACAGTCCGTCGGCCCGCCGGTTGGCAAAGAGCACCCGGCCGGTGTCGAGCTCGTTGATGGCGACGGGGAAGGGGGCGTTTTCGGCCAGTTCCCGGTACTGGCGTTCACTCTGCTTCAGCCGGCAGTTGAGGCGGTATAAGGGCAGTGCCCAACCCAGCGCCGCCAACGCCACCGCCGCCATTCCGCCCAGTGTCCAGTATACCCAGGCGTAGTTTGGCTGCGGGTTCGGGTCGTACAGAAATTTGCTGAGCGGGAAGCCGGCGGGCACCATGCCGAACTCCGCATAGGTGTCGGCGATATGCCGCCAGCGGCCGTGGTTCATGTGGCCGACCTCGATCAGCTCCGGATGCACGAGCTGGATCGTCTGGCTGGCTTCGAAAAGCAGGTGCTCACGGCTCTTCCGCTGGCCGTGTTCGCGCAGGATCAGGTCCACCATCTCGGCCGGATGGGCCAGGGCGTATTCCCAGCCCCGGAGGCTTGCCTGCCGGAAGGCGCGTGTCCGCTCCGGGTGCTCGCGCAACTGCTGCTCCGTGGTGAACAGGTTGTCGCCGTAGAAATCAATGCCCCCGGCACGGGGCGTGAAGGTGAGCAGCTCGATTCCGGCCTGCCGCAGGAGAAACGGTTCGTCCGTCGAGTAGGCCGACATCGCGGCGACGTTCCCCTTGATCAGGTCCTGCACGTCAAAGCTGTGACGTTGAATGTCGAGCTTGGCCGGATCGATCCCCTCGTTTTTGAAATAGGCGAACAGCTCGGCCGATTGCGGCTCGATCATCATGGGCCGATGGGCCAGTGATTGCAGGTCTTCCACCCCGTTGGTCCGCCGCGCCAGCAGCACGAGAGGGGAATGCTGGTAAATGACCGCCAGCACCACCACCGGTTTGCCCTTCGCCCGGAGCAGCATCAGTTCCGAGGTGCCCACGCCGAACTCAGCCCGCCCCTGCAGCACCTCCTCCACGGGATCGCGGGTCGGTTCCGCCTCCCGCAGGACAACTTCGAGACCCGCTTCCCGATAATACCCCTGGGCCACCGCCGCGTAGTAGCCGGCGAACTGAAACTGGTGCTTCCACTTCAGCTGGAGTGTGACCCTCTCCAGATCGGTTCGGGGACCGAGTTCGGCGGCAAAGCCCGGGGCGGCCAGCGCCACCAAGAGGATCCCTGCCAGCCAAAGGTAAAGGAACGGGTGCTTGAAGGGATGGGGTTGCAGTTTTGGCATCGGCATCCGTACTAAATCGGCATGGGCGGTCGGACGGACGGCACTCTGCCAGATGCGAGGATGATTTGAAGGGTTAAGTGAGAACGCCACAGACGCAGGCGGTCATGTAGCTGGCCAGCAAACCACCCACCATCGCCTTCATGCCGAGGGTGACCAGGTCGCTGCGCCGGCTGGGCACCAGGGCCCCGATGCCGCCGATCTGGATGGCGACGCTGGCGAGGTTGGCGAAACCGCAGAGCGCGTAGGTGGCCAGGGTATAACTGCGCGGATCCAGCGTGGGCTGCTGTTTGGCGAGGCTGAGATACCCGATGAACTCGTTGAGCACAATGCGTTCGCCAAGGATCTGCCCGACGGCGAGGCAGTCCTTCGTCGGGACGCCCATCGCCCAGGCGAAGGGGGCATTGAGATAGCCCAGAATGGTCTGGAGTGGTTGGTCATTGTGCCAGCCAACGTGGCCCAGCAACCAGCCCAGCAGCCAGTTGGCTACGGCAACGATGGAGGTGAATCCGATCAGCATCGCCGTGACGTTGATGGCAAGCTTCATGCCATCGCCCGCTCCCGTGCAGATGGCATCAATGCCATTGATGGTTTCCCGCTCAATTTTGGCGTTTGCCCCGGCGGCGGTCTCGCTGACTTCCGTTTCGGGCACGAGCAGCTTGGCCATGAGGAGTGCGGCCGGTGCGCTCATGACGCTGGCGGTCAGCAGGTGGCCGGCCGGGATGTGCAGAACGCCGGAATAGACCGCCATCACGCCGCCGGCGATGGTGGCAAAACCGCCGACCATCATGCAGTTCAGCTCACTGCGGGTCATGCGGGCCAGGTAAGGCTTGATGACCAGGGGGGCCTCGGTCTGGCCCATGAAAATGTTGGCGGCGGCGCTCAGGGTCTCACTGCCGCTGGTGCCCATGAGCCGGCGCATGACCCAGGCCATGGCGCGTACGATGGCCTGCAGGATGTTGTAGTGGTAGAGCAGCGAGGATACCGCACTGATGAGGATGACCGTGCCGGTGACCACGATCACAAAGAGAAACGCGTCGCCAGGGCCAAAGGCCTTGCCCATCAGATCGGCATTGGCGAGCGGGCCGAAAACCAGCCGGTTACCCTCGTTGGCGAAGCCGATGAATTTGTTGACCGCCGCCTGGCAGCCGCCAAACAGTTTTGCCCCTGCCTCCGTGTGCAGGATGAACAGGCCAAAGGCGAACTGGAGCACCACCCCCCAGATCACCGCGCGCCAGGGAAACCGGCTGCGATGTTCCGAGAAGAGCCAGGCGAAGGCGATGAGCAGGAAAATCCCGAGCGCACTGGTGAGTTTGAGTGTCACGGCAGGCCAGACTACCGGGAGACGGAGAGGGTTGTCGAATGACGAGTATCCGGAAGGTCTTTATTTGGACCTAAAACCGGCCGGGCAAGGGGCTGCCAACCCTTGGAAATATGCTGTTGCTGTAACGGGTTGCGCCCGTATCCTCCCCGCGATGAAGAACAAGTCAGGAAGACTGGTCTGGCCGCTGCTGGCGGCGGTGGCCTTGCTCTCGGGCGGCTGCGGCAGCTTTGGTGGCAGCTATTCGGCCTCGCCCGCCTCGCTTCTGCTCCTCAAGAATGACGCCAAGCCGGCCAGCCTGCCGGGCGCCGAAGCCACTTCTGCCACTTCCCGACCGGCCTCTATGCTGACGGTTGACTGATCCCGATCCATCTGTATGCGTTTTCCCCTGGCCCTGACGGTTAAGATCGCCTCACACATCGTGAGGCACAAAATCGCGCGGACACCCAAGTTCGCCATGGTGTTGCAGCTCGAACCACTGCACACCTGCAACCTCACCTGCACCGGCTGCGGCCGCATCCGCGAGTACTCCACGAACCTCAAGGACATGGTGCCCTTGGAGCAGTGCCTCGGTGCCGCGGTTGAGTGCGACGCCCCGATGGTCTCGATCTGCGGCGGCGAACCGCTCATCTATCCGAAGATCGAGGAGCTGATCGCCGGCCTGCACGAGCAGGGGCGGGTCATCTACGTCTGCACCAACGGCGTGTTCATGCGGAAGAAGATGCGCGACTATCTTGCGGCGGTGTACACCCCCGCGATGGAGCCGAAGCTCCAGCGCCTGCTGAAGGAACAGCTCATCACCGAGAAGGAAGCCGAGGCCATCCGCAAGGCCGAAGGCGCGGCCAAGACCAAGGTGGTCATCCGCCCGAGCAAGTGGATGTACTGGAACGTCCACGTGGACGGTCTTGAATTCACCCACGACCTTATCGTGGAGCGCGAAGGTGTGTTCAAGGAGTGCATCGCCGCCATCAAGATGGCGAAGATCCTCGGCTACCAGACCGCGACCAACACGACCGTTTACAAAGAAACCGACGTGCAGGAGCTGGAGGACATGTTCAAGTACCTCAGCTCGCTCGAGGTCGATGGCCACACGATTTCTCCCGGTTACGACTACGACGCCGCCAAGAAGGACATGGCGAAGCGTCTCGGTCGCGATCCCAAGGAATTCTTCCTCACCCGCGAGATGACGCGCCAAAAGTTCGCGAAGATCCAGGAGTGGGGGAAGATGTTCACCATCTTCGGCACCCCGGTTTATCAGGAATTCCTCGCGGGCAAACGCGAGCTGACCTGCACCGCCTGGGCCATTCCCACTTACAACGTCCGGGGCTGGAAGGCCCCCTGCTACCTGATGACGGACGGTCACTACCCTGGCTATCAGGAGATGCTGGGGAACGTGAAGTGGGAGAACTACGGCGTCGTGGACGGCAAGGCCCGTGATCCGCGCTGCGAAAACTGCATGGTGCACTGCGGGTACGATCCCAGCGGTGCGCTGGGCACCAACTATCAGGCCGGCGACAACTGGAAAAACTTCGCCTACAACTTCGGCTCGATGCCCAGGCCGGTTGCCGCCAGCGTTGAGCTGGAGAAGCGCGCCTACAACGGCACGACCATCGGCAAGGGCCACCTCGCGGAGGCCAAGGCCGCAATCAATTCGCCGCGCGCCGCCATGAACGGGGCTCAGTCCGTCTTCCAGCGCAAAGGTCACCATGACCACGATGAGGCCGGCCTGGACACCACGCAGCGCGACGAAGTGCTGGCCAAGCTGGATGCGGCCAAGATGGATGCGGCCAAGAAAACCGAAGTGAAGTCGGAATGATCCGCTTTACCAACCGTTCGTATTTTATTCTGACAGTCACCCATTAATGAGCGCACTTTTTCTATCTCCTCCTTCCTTTGACGGCTTTGACGGCGGCGCCGGCGCGCGCTACCAGGCCAAGCGTGAGGTCACCAGCTACTGGTACCCCACCTGGCTGGCCCAGCCTGCGGCCCTGGTGCCCGGCTCCAAGCTGCTCGATTGTGCACCGCATAACATTGGTGTCGATGAGTGCCTCAAGATCGCGGACGGCTTTGACCACGTCATCATCAACACCTCCACGCCGTCGCTGAAGAACGACAGCAAGGTCGCCGAGGCCATCAAGGCCCGCCGCCCGAACACGAAGATCGGTTTCGTGGGCGCGCACGCCGCCGTGCTGCCAACCGAGACGCTGAAGGCCTCGACGGCCATCGACTGGGTCGGCCGCAAGGAGTTCGACTTCACCTGCAAGGAAGTCGCCGAAGGCCGCCCGATGGAGACCATCGCCGGCCTCAGCTTCAAGAAGGACGGCAAGATCATCCACAATCCCGAGCGCGAGCTGATCCACAACATGGACGAGCTGCCCTGGGTGGCGGACGTCTACAAGCGCGACCTCGAAATCGAGAAGTATTTCATCGGCTACCTGATGCATCCGTACGTCTCGATGTACACGGGTCGCGGCTGCCCGGCACAATGCACCTTCTGCCTCTGGCCGCAGACGATCGGCGGTCACAAGTACCGCGTCCGCTCGGCTGACAACGTCGCCGCCGAGATGGCGCACATGAAGCAGATCTTCCCGCAAGTGAAGGAGTTCTTCTTCGATGACGACACCTTCACGGCCAATCTCCCGCGTGCCCGTGAGATCGCCAAGAAGCTCGCCCCGATGGGTCTGACCTGGTCGTGCAACAGCCGCGCAAATCTCGAATACGACACCATCAAATACATGAAGGATTCGGGCCTCCGCCTGTTCCTGGTGGGCTATGAATCCGGCAACGATGACACCCTCAAGCGCATCAAGAAGGGCGTCACCACGGACGAGATGCGCAAGTTCACCAAGTCCTGCCACAAGGCCGGCGTGGTGATCCACGGCACCTTCATCCTCGGCCTGCCGGTCGAGACCAAGGAGAGCATCGAGCAGACGATCAACTTCGCGAAGGAGCTGGACGTTTTCTCGCTCCAGGTCTCGCTCGCCGCGCCGTATCCCGGCACCGAGCTGTACGAGATGGCCCGCCAGAACGGCTGGTTCGTGAAGAAGGACAAGACCGACATCCTCCACGGCGACGGCCTGCAGCAGTCCACGCTCGAGTATCCCGGCCTAAACAAGGACGAGATCTTCGAGGCCGTCGACCGCTTCTATCGCACCTATTACCTGCGCCCCGGCCCGATCCTGCGCATCATCAAGACGATGCTTGAGGACAAGAGCGTGATGGTCCGCCGCGTGCGCGAGGGCTATGAGTTTTTCCGCAGCCTCAGCCAGCGCAAGGACGACTTGGCGGCCTCGAAGGCTTTGGCCGCCGCCTGAGTCGCGGGTGATTGAAATTTCAGCCGGCCCACAAGGGCCGGCTTTTTTCTTTAGCGCGGCAATCCACGCAGGGCCGCCTCGTAAACTTCCCGCAACGGGACGCCCGCCTGCACTGCCTTTGCGCGACACACTTCAAACTCTGGAGCGGCCTGCACCGTTTCGCCGTCGAGGTTGCCCAGCTTCACGGGAATCTCGCCGAACTCCGTCTTCACGTTCACAAACTCGCGCCGGAGCTTGCGGCGTTCGGTGAAGGAGCGGCGTACTCCGAACGCGCTGGTGTGCCGCAGCAGCCGCACGGTGAATTTGTCCGCGTCTTCCGCCCGGCACAGCACGGTGAGCAGGACGCCCGGACGGTTCTTCTTCATCTGGATGGGCGTGTGGAAAACATCGAGCGCGCCAGCGGCCAGGGTGGTCTCGACGAAATACCCGAGCACTTCGCCGCTCACATCGTCGAGGTTGGTTTCCAACACGGCGATGGTGTCGGTCTCCCAGTCGTGTTCCCCGGTGGCCTCTCCGGCGGCGTCGGCCAGCACGGCGCGAACGACGTTCGGCCTGGTCTTGTTGTCACGGGTGCCGAGACCATAGCCAACCTTGCGGGCGATCAGGTCACGCATGGGCGCGAAGGACTCGGCAAACTCCGCCAGCAAGGCCGCACCTGTCGGGGTGACCAGTTCGTGCGGCTCCTCGCACTGAGCCACCGTGATGCCGCGTGCGGAAAAGATTTCAAGCGTCGCGGGTGCGGGCAGCGGCATCCGGCCGTGGGCGCAACGCACAAAGCCTGTGCCTTCGACCACCGGCCCGGCGAGTACCCGTGGCTTGCCGAGCAGTTCCAGTCCAATGCACGTGCCGACGATATCCACGATGGAATCCACTGCGCCGACCTCGTGGAAATGGACCTTCTCCGGCGGCAGCCCGTGAATTTTGCCTTCGGCGATCGCGACGCGCTGGAACACGGCGACCGACTTCTCCTTCACCCATTCGGAAAGCGTGCTCGCCGCGATAAGCTCCTGGATCTGCGTGAAGTTGCGGTGCTCAGCATGGGGATGCGTGTGGCCATGGCCATGATCACCCTGAGCATGGGGGTGTTCATGCTCGTGCTCATGCTCATGATCTCCGTCGCACTCCGCCTCGAGGTGTACATCGAACTTCACGCCTTCGATGCCGGACTTCTGCTTCCGCGAAACATGGAGATGATAGCCGTCGAGCTTGAGCCGCTTGAGCTCGCGTTCCAGCGCCTTGGTCTCCATGCCGAGATCCAGCAGCGCGGCGATGAACATGTCACCGCTGATGCCACTGAAGATGTCGAGATAGAGCGTCTGCATGGCGGAAGCAAAGACCTGCGGATGCCAAGTGGGGAGGAGAAATTTCAGCGGCGAAGCGGAGCGCCGGTCTCCGACCCGGCGTCGAGTATTGCTGGCAGCGCACGCAACCTCAGGCGCAAATCGGAATGATCCGGGTTGTGCCATTGCCGAGCGCAATTGCAGGCGAGAGGACGAATGCTACACTTGATGCAAATTCCAGGTCGGGTTGACCGCGCCGGATCGGAGATCGGCGCTCCGAATTTAGGCTCCAAATACCTCTGGGATGGACTCGGCCAGGGCGGCGCCCATCTTACGGAGCTGCAAGCGGGTGGTGCAGTAGGGCGGCATGAGCACGATCACGCTGCCGATCGGGCGGGTGAGCACACCACGACGGGCCATCGCCTGGCAGACCCGAATGCCGGCCTGCTCGTGCAATTCGAAGGGTGTGCGCGTCTGCCAGTCGCGTACCAGTTCCACCCCGGCGACGAGCCCAACTTGTCGGATATCGCCGACCTGCGGTAGCCTCCAGAGCGACTTCAGCTCATCGCCCAGCGCAGTGGTCAGGCTCTGTCGGGCTTGGATAGATTGGGGCGACTCCAGCAGGTCCATGCTGGCTAGGGCGGCGGCGGCACCGAGCTGGTTCCCGGTAAAACTGTGCCCGTGGAAGAACGTCTTGAAGTCGGCGTATTCACCGAGGAAAGCGTCAAACACAGCCTGCGTGGTCAGCGTCGCCGCCATCGGCAGGTAACCGCCCGTCAACCCCTTGGCCAGCGCCAGAAAGTCCGGCTGGACGCCTTCGGCATGGCATGAAAAGAGGCTTTGAGCTTTGGGTTTGGGGTCTGAGGCGGAGCCTGCACCTGTCCGACCGAAGCCCGTCATCACTTCGTCGGCGATCAGCGACGCACCGTGGCCGCGGGCGATTTCCGTGACCTTGGTGAGCCAGCCGGCCGGCTGCGGGATCATCCCGGCGGCGCCCTGCATCCGGGGTTCAAAGACAAAGCCGGCGTAGGGTTTTCGACGCTTGGTTGCCGCCGCGAATTTCGCCTCGACCTTGCGGACACATTCCCAGTGGCATTTCCGGTAGTCGCGGGCATCGGCCCGTTCGGGTTTGGCGCGGTTGAACGGGCAGCGGTAGCAGTATGGAGCCATCACCGCGTCAGACTTGAAGAGCAGCCCGGCGTAAGCCTTGTGGAAGAGGTCAACGTGGCCGAGCGAAACGGCCCCGACGGTGTCGCCGTGATACGCGCCCTGTAGCCCGAGGAAACGCGGTGATTTCTGGCCTTTCGTCCGACGCGCGAACTCGTAGGCCAGTTTTAGGGCAACCTCCATCGCCGTGGAGCCGTCGTCGGAAAAGAAAACCTTTTCCAAGCGCGGAGCGGGGAGGCCCGAGCGGGGAGCGGGGAGCGGGGAGCGGGGAGCGGAAGACTGTGCGAGGGAGGCCGTAGGATTGGCGGCCATCACTAGTTTCGCGGCGAGCTGGCTGGCGGGTTGGTTCGCGAAGCCGAGTGCCGAGGTGTGTGCGACCTTGCCCAGTTGACGGCGCAGGGCGGCGTTGATCTGGGGGTGGTTGTGGCCGTGGAGGTTCGTCCAGATGGACGAGTTGGCGTCGAGATACTCGCGACCACGAACATCCCGAAGCACCGCACCCTTCCCGGCGGTGAGCACGATGGGTTCTTGCCGCAGCCAGTCGCGCATCTGCGTGAAGGGATGCCAGACGTGAGCCTGATCGAGTTTCGCAACGGGGTGCATTACGCGGCGGGGATTGTGGGTGGCAGGTTACGGAGTGCCACACCGAGCTGCGTGATGTCCTGCTCAGTATGGTTCGCGGTGGCGGTGAAGCGGAGCCGGGCGGAACCACGGGCCACCGTTGGATAACGGATGGCGGGCAGAAAGACGCCCTGTTCGCGTAACGCGGTGGCATGGGCGAGAGCGTCGTTTTCGTCACCGACGAGCTTGGGCACGATCGCGCTGAGGGAAGCTGTGTTCGCGTCCGCGCCGGTTCCCAAAGTCTGCCGCAGTTGGCGCACGATGCTTTGCAGTTTGTCAGCGCGCTCGGCTCCTTCTTTTCCCTGGACCAGCTCGATGCCAGCTCGGGCAGCTGCGGCGGCAGCGGGCACCGGTGCGGTGGAGAAAATGAAACTGCGGGCCCGGTTGATCAGCAGGTCTACCAGCGCCCTCGAGCCGGCGATGTAACCACCAGACGCCCCGAATGCCTTGCCGAGCGTGCCCATCTGGATCTCCACGCGGTCGGCCACGCTTTCCAGTTCGGCGAGGCCACGACGGTGTTCGCCGAGCAGGCCGGTGGCGTGCGCCTCATCGAGCATGAGCCAGGCACCGTAACGGTCCTTGAGTTCCACGAGCGCGCGAAGGGGGGCGAAATCACCATCCATGCTGAAGACGCTCTCGGTGATGATGAGCACACGCGGGCGTTGGGGAGTGGTCGCCTTGGTCACCGCCCAAACGAGTATGGACTCCAGATCATCCAGATCGTTGTGCCGGAAAACGCGCAGCTTGGCCCCGCAGAGGCGCGCGGCATCGACACAGCAGGCGTGGACCAGCTTATCGACGATGACGATGTCATCCGCCCCCAGCAGGGCCGTGATCGTGCCCAAGGCGGTAGCGTAACCGGTGCTGAAAGTGAGGGCGGCAGGGGTTCCTTTGAAGGCGGCCAACGACTCTTCCAGTTCGTGGAATGGTGCCAGCGAGCCGCAAATCAGTCGGGAGGCACCGGCACCCGCACCGAAATCTTGAACCGCCCGGGCGGCGGCCTCACGCAGGGCAGGGTGGTTGGCCAGGCCGAGGTAGTCGTTGGAGGAGAAGTTCAGATATTCCTGACCGCCAATACAGATCCGCGTGCCCTGCGGGGAATCTAGTCGTCGGAGTTCGCGCCACAATCCGTCCTGCCGGAGCTGGTCCAGCCGGGCGGTGAGTTCCTGGTCAAATGCGTTCACGCGAGCGCGGGCATCAGAGCGCCGTTTGCCCGCGGCGTACAAGCTTGCGGTCAGGCCTCAGGTCCATGGGGCGATGCGGCTGTCCAACTGGAAGAGCTGGCCCGAAACGTTTTTCATGCCGGCAAGGAAAACGAGGAAGCGAACGACTTCGCCAAATTCGTTCAGCCGGCCCAGGGCGTTGGCGGCGCAATGCTGCGCGAGCTGTTCCTCGGTCAGTTCACCGACCAGTTTGGTACGGAGAAAGCCAGGCAGAACGGCGTTCACCCGCACATCGCGCGAACCGACTTCCTTGGCCAGCGACTGGGTCAGCCCGAGCAAGGCGGCCTTGGAGGCCGCATAATTCGATTGCCCTGCGCGTCCCACCCGTCCGCCAAAGCTGGCGATGTTGAGGATGTGGCCGTCGCGCTGGCGCATCATTGGGCGCACGGCGGCCTGGGCGCACAGAAAGGCGCCCTTGAGATTGACGTCGATCACATGCTGCCACTCGTCGACGGAAAGCTGAGGCACCAGACCATCACGAGCGATGCCGGCGTTATTGATCAGCACGTCGAGGCGGCCGAAACGTTGAAGCACCCCGTCGAAAACAGCGACGACTTGGGTGCGATCCGTCACGTCCAGCTGGACGCCCCAGATGCTGTCAGCGACCCAGTCGGGCGGGACTCTGTGGCTGGCGGCGATCACCTGCCAGCCTTGGGCGGCAAACTCATCCACCGTGGCACGACCCAGTCCGCCGGCAGCCCCAGTTACCAGGACAACACGCCTCGGTAATGATGATGCTTCAGCGTTCAAGCGGCTCCAGCATGGCGACGGGTGTGACAGCGGGCACGAGCAAAAGCGGGCCGTCCGTGTCGAAGGCGGCTACGGCTTTAAGGCGGCGGTCGTGGGCTGCATTCGGGCCCAGGAGCCATTGATCATGGCGGCCATCACGGGTCCGGTATGATGCACGACTGCCTCCGTGGCGTCCTCCAAATCACCGTGAAAAGGCACCGTGGTCAGGTCGGCCTTCGCACCGGGGCATAACTGTCCCAGGCAACCGTCCTGGCCGAGCGCCCGGGCGCCGTTGATGGTGGCCATTTCCAACAGTTCGCGCGGGGTCACCATCGAATCGGCGTTGGCCATGGCGCGCATTTCGTCGAACAGCGAAAGGGTTGGTATCATGCCCGCGCGCAAGCGGGTGGAGGCCAGACTGTCGGTGCCCAGACAGAGGTTCACGCCCGCTTCCGAAAGTTCCGTGCGGGGGAAGCAATGGTGCCGGAAATACGCGTGGCTCTGCGGGCAATGGACGACGCTGGTGCCGCGCCGGGCAAGGAGCCGCGCATCGTCGTGCCACAGGTAGTTCACATGCGCGGCGATCTGGCTGGGGCCCAGCAGGCCGCAGCGGTCGAGATGCTGCACCGGCGAGCCGTTGCCGCAATCATCGGGGGAACGCTGGTGTTCCAGCCACTCAAACATCGGGCCGCGTCGGTACATGAACATGTCGAACTCCGCCTGCGATTCGGCGACATGCGTGGAAAGCGGCCAGCCATATCGCCGGGCCGTGCTGGCGGCGACCCTCAGCAGTTCGGGAGTGGTGGAGTAGGGGCTGTGCGGCGAAAGGCCGACGCCCCCCCGTCCCTTGGGCATCTCCGCCAGTCGGTGTTCGGCCTCCTCGGCGATTTCAATTGGCGACCGCCGGCTGCGGACTCCGGTCAGTTCGAGAAGGGACCAGACCCGCAGCGGGGTCAGGGGAGGGCAGACATCGAGCAGTTCGGGCACGGACTCAATGTTTACGACCGTGGTGGTGCCGGAGGCGAGCAACTGCCGCGCACCATCCAGCCAGGAGCGGGCGTATTCGCTGAAGCCCCAGGTTGCCTTGGCGGCCAGGATGGCCTTGATCCAATCGGGAAAGCTCGCCGGCGGGGCCAGCTGTCCGGCCAGGTGGGTGTAATCCAGATGGCAGTGGGCGTTGATCAGCCCGGGCAGGAGCACCACCTCGCCCAGGTCGGTCGGCGGCTCCGAGACATGGGGACACAAGTCGGCCCACGCGCCGGCGAAGCGGATGCGGTCTCCCAAAATCAGAACCGCGCCGTCTGCGACAGGCGGCGCGGAAATGGGAAGCAGAATGCGGGATCGGAGGATCACGCCTGGGCAGTGGAGCGCCGTTTTTCCTTAAGCCGGGCGGCGACCTTGTGCTTCTTCGCCTTGGCCTTGCTGTGCTTCTGCCGGAGCTGCTGCTCCAGTTTCTTGGTCACGAGATCGATCGCGGAGTAAAGATCAGCCTCCTTGTCCTCGGCGAACAGGTCGTTGCCCCGGATGCCCAGCCGGATGGAGCACTTGAACGTCTTGTCCGGTGAACGGGGCGTGTGATCCTTTTCCAGGCAGATCCGCGCGTCGAGGAGCCACCGGTCGATGTGCTCCAGCTTGTCGATCTTGGCCAGGACGTGCTGCTCGATGGCGTCGGTCAAGGTGACGTTGTGCGTCGTCAGAATGAATTTCATGCCCGGCGAATCTGCGCCTGAAGCACCGCACTTTCAATGGGCGAAACGCGCGCCGGTCATCCCGGCGCTTTCGCTGTGTCTGACGCGACGGCGTCGCGGCGGCTTACTGCTGCAGCAGCTTGAGCACGCTCTGGGGCTGGGAGTTGGCCTGCGCGAGCATCGCGGTGCTGGCCTGCACGAGGATGTTCTCCTTGGCGAACTGGGTGGATTCCTCGGCGACGTCCACGTCCTTGATCTGGGAGCTGGCGGACATGAGGTTCTCCTTGCTGATGGAGAGCTGGTCCGAGGTGTAGTTGAGCCGGGCCTGCGAAACGCCGACAGTGGCGCGGTCCTGCGACATCTGGGTGATGGCGGCCGTGATCTTCGAAAGGGCAGCCGCGGCGTTCGCGGCGGTGTCGATCGTGGACGAGGTGGCGTCCGTGTAGGCGGTGGCCGAGAGGTCCACGCCGGCCATGGTGAAGGTGTTGCCCTCGGAGTCGACGTTGACGTTCAGATTCGTGCCATCAAAGAGGGGGACGCCGTTGAAGGTCTTGCTGCCCGTGTCCGTGACGAACTGGGACAGCATCGTGAACTCCTGATTGTAGAGCGACCGGTCCGAGTCCGTCTTGGTGACGTCCTGGGACAGGATGGAAAGCTCGCTCATGCGGTCGAGCGCCTTGCCCATCTTCTGCAGGTAGCCGTCCTGGGTCTGGCTGAAGGAGGTCGCGTCGCCGACGTTGTTCTGGGCGGCGGTGATGCGGTTGACCTGGGCGTCCAGGCGGGTGGAAACCGCCATGCCGGCCGCGTCATCGGCGGGGTTGACGATTTTCGAACCGGAGCTCAGGCGGGCCAGGGACTTGGACAGCATGGTCTGGTTCGTCTGGAGGTTGGCGGCAGCGTTTTGGGCTGCGATGTTAGTATTGATTGTCATACTTTGTTTATTTGTTGGGGGTGATGGTTATGGCTTCGAAATGTTGGTGGACGGGGAAACAGCCCCGCCGGGAGAGGGCGGACGGACCGGGGGCGACAGCCGGGGCACGGCGGCCCTCGTTTTGGTCAGCGCCTCCTGGTTGGATTGCTGGATTTCCTGATAGATCTCCTGCCGGTGAATGAGGACATCCGGCGGGGCCTCGATGCCGATCCGGACGGCGTCGCCGTCGAGGCGGACGACCTTCACGATGATGCGGCCGTCAATGATGATGCTTTCGCCAGGTTTGCGGGTGAGGACGAGCATAGTGGGACCTGGGCTAGATTATTCGGCGACGGGCAGCGGATGATGGAGGGAGTAATCCGTCGCATTGGCAGGGATGATCTGCCGGGCGATCCGAGTGTGGTGATTGACCACGATCGGCCCCTTGAGATTGACCGTGGACTGGCCGTTGGCACGCAGGGTCACGATGTTCAGGAGCTGGGCGTCTTCGGGCTTTTCCAGGCCGATGCTGGCCGCGTCTTCAGAACCGATGTCCGGAGCGTAGGTCGGCAGCACCTCGAACGGTGAGACCACCAAAAATGCCAGGCTGGGGTCGTTGACCACCTGGAGCCAGCCGAACGGCGCATCCTCAGGATTGCTGATCAGTTGGTACTCCTTGATCTGCTCGAAGCCGAGCAGTCCAAAGGGCAGGTGCAGAATTTTCCCGGTGCTGCTCACCTTGGTTACTGATTCGTTGTGCATGACCGTGTCCATTGCTTCCTAGTGCCCTTGAGCAACGGGTGTGCCACGAGGTTTTCAGGGGGTGAGACGGCAAATCCTGCCGCTTTTAGGCAAGCCGTCCGGACTAGGGGTCAAATCTGTTGCCGGCCCCCGGCAAATTGTGCTTACCGACTCCAGGCAAAAGCCGGGCATACCAAAGCTCAAGGGGGGAGTGAACTATGCCGATCTAAGGACAGCACTTCGTGGAGGCGGTCTTGGAACCGCTTTTTGCGCAAATGCGCCCTTAAAATCATGAGGCACGTCGCGGAAGAAAGCGAAGACATCGATTTCATCATTGCGCTTATTTACGAGCGCTCGCGAATCCGTCTGCATGAGGGCAAACAGGCGCTCATCAAAGCGCGGCTGGGCAAGCGGATGCGCCACCTGGGCATTGGGACGCTGCATGAGTACTGCAACCTGCTGCGATCGGGGGCGGGACAGGAAGAGATCACGGGAGCGGTGGACGCCCTGACGACCAATTTCACCCAGTTTCTCCGCGAGGAGGAGCATTTCCAGTTTCTGGTGAAGCACGCGCTGCCCGGGCTGCTGGCCAAAGGCCAACGGCAGTTCAATGTCTGGAGCGCCGCGTGTGCGACCGGTGAAGAACCGTTCAGCCTCGCAATGTATCTGGCCGAGCACTTTCCGCTGGCCGACGGTTGGGACTGGCGGGTGCTGGCGACCGACATTTCCACCAAGGCGCTGGCGACCGCCCGGCGCGGCATCTATGCCGCCGAGCGGATTGAATGTCTGCCGGTCGAGTGGCAGCGCCGCTACCTGCAGATTGGGCACGGCGAATGGGAGGGATACTACCGGATCAAATCACCCCTCAGTTCACGCGTGCGTTTTGAGCAGATCAACCTGCTTGGGGCCTATCAGCAGGAGAGCATGTTCGAGGTGATCTTCTGCCGGAACGTGATGATCTACTTTGACCGCCCCACGCAGGAACAGCTGGTCAACCAGCTCAGCCGATATCTGGTGCCCAAGGGCTATCTGCTGATTGGGCATTCGGAGAGCCTGAACGGTCTGGCAGTGCCATTAAACTGCCTGCGGCCAAGCGTTTACCAAAAAAAGTGACGCATGGCCTCACCCTCAATAACCGGTTTTCAGCATAAGGTGGTGGTGGGCATTGCCGATCTTTCGGTGTCCAACAACCCCAACGTCATCCTCACGACCTACGCCCTGGGCTCCTGTCTGGGGATTGTCATCTATGATCCGGTGGCCAAAGTCGGCGGGTTGCTGCACGCGATGCTGCCCGATTCGACGATTGATCCCGCCAAGGCCGCCAAACAACCGGCGATGTTCATCGACACGGGGGTTCCGGCGCTGTTTCGGGCGGCGTACGAGATGCGGGCGGAGAAGCATCGGGTACACATCTATGTCGTGGGCGGCGCCCAGATCATGGACAGCAGCGGTTTCTTCAACATCGGGCGGAGAAATTATGAGGCCGTGACGGGCATTTTTACCAGGCACGCGCTGCAAACTTACGCGGAGCAGGTCGGGGGCATGGTCAATCGCACGGTGTACCTCAATCTGGGCACCGGGGTGGTCAGCCTGAAAATATCCGGGAAGAATGAGGAGGTCATCTTATGCAGGAGCTAGACGACTACATCGACCGGATGGAGAACCTGCCGCCTTCGCCGCGCATTCTGCCGCCGTTGCTGCAGCTCCTGAACCAGCCGGATGTGGACAGCGACCGGGTGGTCCGCCTCATCACACTGGACGCCTCCCTGACGGTGGCCGTCCTCAAGCTCTGCAACAACGCGGCCCTGGGCTCCTCGGTGAAGATCGACGATCTGGGTCACGCGGTCACCCGTCTGGGCTTCCAGCAGGTTTACCAGCTCGTGGCGGCCATCTGTGGCGGGCGGACGATCACCCCCAAACAGGCCGGCTATGGCCTCGACGCCGGCGAACTCTGGCGGCACTCCGTCGTGGCGGCGGTGGCGGCCCAGGCCATTGCGCGGGACACGGATGTCAATGAAAGCACGGCGTTCACGGCCGGCCTGCTGCACGACATCGGCAAGATCGTCCTGTCGCAGGCGCTGGAAGGACGCTACGCGGCGGTGCTGGAAGAGGTTGAAACCAGGCATCGCTCACTGCTGGAGGCGGAGAAGTCACTGCTGGGCGTGCAACATGCCGAAGTCGGGGCGCGGCTGCTCTCGCGCTGGGATTTCCCGGCGAACCTCGTGGCCGCGGTGTGTTTCCATCTCGATCCGGGCGCGGCGGTGCCCCATGAGCGGCTTGCCGCCTGTGTCTATCTGGGCAATGTCGTCTCCAACTTCATGGGCCACGGCTATGGCCATTATGCGTATGCGTTTCACGGCCAGGCGGATGCCCTCCGGATCCTCGGCCTGGATGCCGAGGCGCTGCCCCGCTACATGATCCGCACGCAGGAGCGCTATGCGGAAGTCGAGGCGCTCACCTGCCTCAGGTAAATCATGCGCGACCGTCCCATACGCGTTCTGATTGTCGATGACTCGGCCACCGTGCGGAAGGTCGTGAGCGACAGCCTGGCGGGCAATCCCGACATCGAGGTTATCGGCACCGCCGTCGACCCGTACGTCGCCCGCGACAAAATCCTTGCGCTCAACCCCGACGTGCTGACGCTGGACATCGAGATGCCGCGCATGGATGGGCTGACCTTTCTCCGGCTTCTGATGAAGCATCGTCCGATGCCGGTCATTGTGATGAGCTCGCTGACGCGGGAATCATCCCAGATCGCGCTGGAAGCGTTGCAGGCGGGGGCGGTGGATGTTTTCAGCAAGCCGGGCAACTCGATGTCGGCGCATGCCGACGGGGCGCGCCTGGCCGAGAAGATCAAGGCGGCTGCCGGTGCGCGGATTCGCGTCGGTCATGCGGTGCCGCCGGTGGTCAAGCCAACCGTGCGGCCCCATCATCCTCACGAACCGGCCCCGGCGGTACGGGCCGCGGAAAGGGCATTGGCACCGGCTCCCGCTTCATCCGGCCGGCGTTATTCGTCCCGGCACCTGATTGTGATGGGAGCCTCCACCGGTGGCACCGAAGCGCTGAAGGAAGTGCTGACGCAGTTGCCGTCGGACCTGCCCGGGATCTGCGTCGTCCAACATATTCCCGCCCATTTCTCGACCGCCTTTGCCAACCGCCTGAACGAGCTTTGCGAGCTGGAGGTGAAAGAGGCGGCCAACGGGGACCGGGTTGAGCCGGGCCGCGTGCTGATTGCGCCCGGTGGGCATCACCTCGTGCTGCGTTGGAACGCCAACCACTATACGGCGCAGCTTACGGATGGCCCGATGGTGCATCATCAGCGGCCGGCGGTGGATGTGCTGTTTGATTCCGCCGCCAAGGCGGGCAGCGCAACCAGCACCCTGGCCATCCTGCTGACCGGCATGGGGGCCGATGGTGCCGCCGGAATGCTGACGCTGAGGCAGGGTGGGGCGACCACCTGGGCGCAGAATGAAGAGAGCTGCGTGGTTTTCGGCATGCCCCGCGAGGCGATTCTGCGCGGGGCAGCCCAGAAAGTCCTGCCCTTGGATCAGATTGCCGGTGCCATCAACCGTTATGCGGACATGATGGCGATCGGCAGCGAGAAACTCACGACCGGAACCCCTTCCAGCCACGCTGCCGCGCTGACCCTCAGTGCAGGAAGTCGAGCAGGGTCTGGTTCATGACCGTACCGGCACTCTTCAGCGTTGCCTGATAGGCGGTCTGCGTCTCGTTCAGCCGGACGAGCGTTTCCGCCAGGTCCGCGTCCGTTTCCTTGGAGACGCTCTGATCCAGCGTGGTGCTGCGATCGCTGGCACTCGTTGAGAGCGCGCCGAGCTGCGCCTGGGTGGTGCTGTTCTGGCTCAGATTGTAGATGACGTTGTTCTCATCGTTGGCGACCTGCGGCCGGTCGGTGCTGGCAATGGCGCTGGTGTCGCCGGCCCGCAGATTTTGGGCGAGGGAGATCAGGTGGCTGAACAGGTCGGCCCCGGCCCGGGGATCGGTGATCAGGCCCCGGGGGCCGCTGCCCGAATCATTCGCCCCGGGAATGGTCCCCGAAACCGAGGTGCCAGAAGCGACATCCACCTGGGACACACTGGCATTGCCCTGATAGGTGACGGCCGTGACGTTGCCATCGGCGTCGGTGGTCATGGCGAAGGGCGGCTGGTCGGTCTTGGTCCCGCCGAAAAGGTAGCTGCCCTGGTTTTGGCTGTTCGCCGCGTCCACCGCCTGCTTGATGAGGCTGTTGACCTCGGTGGCGTAGGTTTTGAGCTGGTCCGGCGATTTCAGGCTGTCGGCCAGGGTCGTGATCTCGCCCGCGCGGTCCGTCACGCTCTTGATGGATTGGATCGCATCGTAGCTGGCGGTGGCGGTGCCCTGAAGCCGGCCGATGTTGCTCTGGTACTGGGCCACGGACCCGGCCTCGGCCTGCAGGTCCATCACGCGGCGCATGGCCACCGGATCGTCGGCGGGCGACTGGATGCGCTGGCCGGTAGAGACCTGCGTCTGCAGGCGGCTCTGGCGAAGCCCCAGGGTGTTGAGGTCGTCGATGAGAGCGTTGGAATAGGTGCTCGAGGTGACGCGCATGACAGGGTCCTTGGTTGGTCAGTCTTGGCTTTGATCGGTATCGCGGCTCACGGCTCAGCTTGCTAGTTTCATGTTGATGACATCGTTCAGCATGCCGTCAATCGTGGAGATCAGCTTGGCCGAGGCCGCATAGGCCTTCTGGAACTTTACCAGGTTGGTCATTTCTTCGTCCATGGATACGCCACTGACCGACTCCCGCTGATTTTGCAGCATGGCCGTGACGGTGCCCTGATCGGAAAGTTGCTGGTCCACCGCCGCCTGGGACTGCCCAAAGCCGGCGACCGTCTGGGCGTAGTTCTGGCTCAGGGTCGTCCCCCCCAAGGAGGAGAGTTTCTTGTCCGCCAACTGCCCCAGGGTCTGGGCCACCGCGCCGTCGCCCGAGGCGTCACTGACGGCGGCGGCCTGGAGCAGGGCGGGGTTGTCGTTCAGGGCGGAGTTGACCTGGATGTCGCCGGCGTTGGTCCCCGTAAAAAAGTCCGCGCCGGTCGAACCCGTGAGGCTGTAGCCGCCCTGATGCGCGGCGTTGACTTCCGTAATCAGCTGGGTGGCCAGCGTGTTGATGCCCGTCCGCAGGTCGGCAATGGCCCCGTCTCGCGCATCAATGGTGCCGTGCAGCGAACCGCCGGTAAGAGCGAGCGGTGTGCCGGAAGTGGCGGCTTGCACCATCATCTGGCCCCCGCCGGCGTCATAAACCTGGAGGGAGTCCACCGCCTGGCCGCCATTGACGAAGGAGGTACCGGCAATCGAGATGTTCAGCGAACCATCGGCCCCGTTGACCGCGTCCACCTTCACCAGCTGCGCGAGCTGTTCGAGCGTGTCCTGGCGGGTGTCGCGCAGATCGTTGGCCTCGCCGCCGGATTTGTCCTCCGCGTTGGTGATCTGGGTGTTCAGGCTCGCGATCTGCTGGAGCAGGGTGTTGGCCTTGTCAGTGTCTGAACCGAGGGTTTGGTTGAGCTGGCCCTGCAACGAACCCAGCCGCTGGTCCACCTGGTTGAACTCGGTGGCCAGTGACGAGGCTTGGGAAAGCACGGCCTTCCGCTCGGTCAGGGAAGAGGGATCGCTGGAGAGGCTCTGGAACTGGTTGAACAGCGCCGTGAGATCGCCGGCCAGCCCAACCTGCCCGCCCTGGGCGGCAGTGGCCGGATCGGCGGAGGCGCTGCGGTCAATCTGCTGGCCCAGGTCGGCATTGGCGTACTGAAGGGCATCCTGCTGTGCCTGCAGGGAGCCTTGGACGCTCGTCTCATCCTGGATCTGCGAGTCGAGGATGGTGTTGCGTATCTGCTCGATGCTGATGGCGGTGACGCCAGTACCCTGCATCCCCGTGGGCGTGCTGATCGAGGGCGCCGTGCCAATGACCAGCCGCTGCCGGGAGTACGCCGGGTTGTTGACGTTCGCCAGGTTATGGCCGGCGACTTCGACCCCCTGCTGCTGCGTCTGCATCGAGCGGGAGCCGAGGTCCAAGGTGCCGAACAAGCCTAGCATGATCTCATTGGATTGGGGTTCAGCCGACGACTTCCAGAAGCGTTGGGCGGGATACCGGTCGCGGTGTCATGTGGCCGCTGTCATTGTAAACCGGGGTGCTGGTCGCGGGCACCAGCGAGTTGATCAGCCGCTGCATGGATTCCATGGAACGCATGAGCAGGAGATGGTTCTGCCGGGCCCGCTGCTGGACGCGCACCAGCAGCTCGTTGTTCTCCTGCATGAGCGCCTGCACCAGCGGGCGGTAGTCGGCGGGCAGGGCGGGGATCAGTTCGGCAAAGTTCGAATCGGCGAGGCCCAGATCGCGGGCCAGGTCGTGCTGGGTGTTCTCCCGGCGGTTGCGCGCGTTCTGGATCGCCAGGGCCTGCGTCTGCACGGCCGTGATGCTCTGGAACAGGTCGTCGGCGGCGCGGGCAAGCACGAATTCCTGCTGCTGGTCCAGGCGGGCCAGCATCTCGCCGTACTGCTGCAGCTCTTCGCGGAGCAGGTGGATCAGGCGTTTGAGGGTTTCCATCGGGGCAAGCGGGTTGCGGCCGGGGTGGCCGGGTGGGAGGTCGCGGGTTGCGGTGGGGAGGAATCGGTCGGTTCGGTCTTGGTCTGCCGGGCCAGATCATGCTGCAATTGGCGCGCAAATCCCAGGCCGCCGGACCGGGTGATCTGGTCCGCCATCTCATTGACCGTCAGGTCGCGGTGGATCGACGAGGCGGAGGACTCCTGGTTGTACTTGGACTTGACGAGCGGCTTCTGGGCGTCGTTGAGGATCTGACGGACGAGAACAGCCTCGAACTGCCGGCTCAGCTCCGCCACTTTGTCCTTTTGGGACACGGCATGACTGCCCGCCAGCTGTTCGAGTGGCATGTGCGTCGGGTCAACCCGTGAAGGCTGTGAAGATATTTCCATGATCTCAACGCAAAATGAGCTCCGCCTGAAGCGCTCCGGCCTGCTTCATCGCCTGGAAGATGGCCATCATGTCGCGGGGTGAGACGCCGATGGCATTGAGTCCGGCGGCGACCTTTTCGATGGTGGGCATCTCCCCCAGGGCGATAAGGGTGCCTTTGGCCTCGTTGACCTTGGTGTCGGTACGCGGGGTCACCACCGTGTCGCCCTTCTGGCTGAGGGCGTTGGGCTGGGAGACGTCCATGGATGAGGAAATGCTGATCGTCAGCTCGCCGTGGGAGACCGCGCAGGCCGAAATGCGGATACGGGAGGTGGCCACGATGGTCCCGGTGCGCTCGTTGATGATGATGCGGGCCGGAGTGTCCGGGATGACCTCGATGGGTTCGAGGCGGGCCAGAAAGGCCACCGGGGAATCTTCCAGCCCTTCCGGCACCTTCACTCGCACGGACATCGCGTCGATGGCCACCGCGCTGTTGGTGAACTTCTCATTGATCGCCTCGGCCATGCGCGCGGCGGAAGTGAAGTCGGGATCGCGCAGCAGCAGCTCGATCACGTTGTTGTGGACGATCTCGGAGGGGATTTCCTTTTCCACCAGGGCGCCGCCGGAGATCTGGGCCACGGTGGGATGATTCTTCTGGACCGTGGCGCCGCCGCCGCCGCCCGTACCGCCAATGAAGCCGCCCACCGCCAGCGCGCCTTGCGCCACGGCGTACACCTGATCGTCCGCGCCGAGGAGCAGGGTTTGCAGCAGCACGCCGCCCTGGAGACTCTTGGCATCGCCCATGGAGGCGACGTTCACATCCAGACGGCTCCCATTCTTGACGAACGGCGGAATGTCGGCCGTGACCATGACCACGGCGACGTTCTTGGAGGAAAGCGTCGCCGCCGGGACATTGATGCCGAACCGTTGGAGCATGTTCGCAATGCTCTGGACGGAATAGACCGGGTTCTTGTCGCCGTCGCCCGCCAATCCCACCACCAGGCCGTAGCCGACCAGCTGGTTGTCCCGCGCACCGGACAGCGTCACGAGATCCTTGATGCGCGCCCCGGCCCAAACCGGGGAGAGGCCGGCCATGAGCGTCAGACCAAGGATGGAAAGGAGGCGCAACATGCTCCGATCAGAAGGGACTGACCTTGTCCCAGGCGCGGCTGAACCAGCCCTTGTTCTGCGCGTCGCTGGCGACACCCTTGGACTGGTAGCGCACCGTGGCGTCCGCGACGTTGTAGCTGAAGACCGTATTGCCGGCGCTGACGTCATCGCTGCGGACAACTCCGTGAAGGATCGCGTCGGTGGTCTCACCGCTGAAGGTCGTCCGCCGGGTGCCCTCGATGACGAGGTTGCCGTTCGGCAGCACGTCGATCACGCGCACGGCGATGCGCCCGGTGATGGCTTCGGTGTTGTTGACCTTGCCACTGCCGTCAAAGGTGCTGCTGGAATCCATTTTCATGGCCGGCAGCGAACCTTTCTTCGTCAGCGCGCCGCTGGCGCTGGGGGGATAGAGAAAGCTGCTCACGCTGGCATCGATTCCGGACTTTTTGGAAGTCGAGGTGCTGTTGTCCTTCTGGGCGGAATTATTTTCCTGAACGAGGATGGTGATGATGTCACCGGCGCGGCGCGCACGCCGGTCGGCCGTCATCGATTTCGAGGACGTTTCCTTCCAGAGCGAATCGGCACAGAGGGACAGGGTTCCGGTGGACAACAGCGCGGCGGCCAGTGCCACGGCGTTACAGGGAGACAAGAATCGTTTGTTCATTTTGCACCTTTCCGCGGAATTCGCGTTTGGATTTCAGATTACGGACCCGGACGAACTGGCCCGGGGCACCCGCTTCAAGAACTTCAACTTTGATGGTAATGCTCATGGCGCCATCCTGGATCGTGGCATCGGCCATGCGGCCCGGATAAACCACCGGACGCAAACGGATGGTGCGCGCGAAGAGCGGCTGCCCGGCGGTGAGACTTTCCCCGATCTCCAGCGAATCATCACCGGTCGAAACCGCAGCCAGAGGCTGGCGAAGCGGCAGCAGGTCACGGCGTTCTTTCGCGATATCGGCGTCACGCAGGGACTGGCCGCGCTGCAGGGAGGAATGCGCCACCCAGATCTCGGCCCAAACCTTGGCCTGCACCATCAGCTGCCAGCTGCCGACAGTTTCCCGCGCCGTCCGCAGTTCCAGGCGCACCAGCATGGTGGAGCCGATACCGCCGGATGGAAGATCGCTGACCCGGACCGAAAGGGGCTCGTCCGGGATGCTTACCGGAACCCAGGGGCGAGCGAGGCGAAGTTCCAGCTCACCACGGTCCCGCACCATGTCCTGCTGCAATTGGGTCGTGAGCAGGGAGATGGCTTCCACTTCTTCCAGCGGCCGCATCCGGCGCGTCACGCGTACCGATTCAGCTCCGGACCAATTGGTGGTGGCGTACGGGGGGGCGACCGCCGGCAGGGGGGGCGCGACCTGTTCGCGGGTAAGCACCAGACGCTGACCCACGGCGGGAGAATTCGTAAGCCGGATGGCGGGAAGGACCACGGTGCCGCCGACGAGATTCGCGAGCGTGACGCCGGAACTGTCCACCTGGGCCTCGGCCTGCAGCGCCAGCGGCGACTCGTCCGCCGCCAGGCGCAGGGCCAGGGCGAAAACGAGGACCAACCGACGAAGATAGGAGGCAGGGGGGATCATTAGCCGCGGCGCAGGTTGTTGCTGATCTGCATCATTTCATCCGACGCCTGCACGGCCTTGGAGTTCACCTCGTAGGCGCGCTGCGCGATGATCAGGTTCACCATTTCCTCGACGACCGTGACATTGGACATTTCGAGGGAGCCCTGCTGCAGCTCGCCGTACCCGTTCTCACCGGGATTGCCGGTCTCGGCGGTGCCGGAGGCGCTGGTTTCGCGATACAGGTTGCGACCGATGCTATCGAGGCCGGCCGGATTGGCAAAACGGGTGAGCTGCACCTTGAAGGTCTGCTTGCCGCCCGCACCCTCGGTGGTGACGTCACCGGTGGGTGATATGCTGAAGGTGGTGGTGCCTTGCGGAATCGGCTGGAAGCCGCCCTGCACCACCAGGCCGTCGCTGGTCGTGATCCGCCCGTCCGAGGCGGTCTTGAATGAGCCGTCTCGGGTGTAGGCTTTGGTGCCATCGGGCATCTGGATCTCGAAAAAGCCATCACCCTGGATGGCGATATCGTACTGGGACCCCGTCTGGGTCATTTCTCCGGTGGTGAAAATCTTGGCGGTCGCGGCGAGCCGGGAGCCATGGCCGATCTGGAGGCCGGTGGGGAGCTGGTTGCCGCTGCCCTGATCCGCACCGGGCGCGCGGATGGTCTGGTAAAGGAGATCCTGAAACTCCGCCTTGCTCTTCTTGAAGCCCGTGGTGCTGACGTTCGCCAGGTTGTTGGAGATGACGTCGAGATTCGTCTGCTGGGCCTGCATGCCGGCAGCGGAGGAGTAGAGGGCGCGGAGCATAATCAGGACGGGCTGCCGAGTTCGCTGATCGCCTTGCCCATGCGGTCATCGTGCATCTGGACGACCTTCTGGTTGGCCTCAAAGGCGCGCATGGAGCTGATCAGGTTCACCATTTCGGTGGTGGTGGAAGTGTTGGCGTTTTCAATGTAGCCCTGCCGCAGGGAAGGCTGGACCACATCTTCCGGCTGGGCCCCGGAAGCGCCGGGCACAAAGAGCCCGCCGCTGATCGAGGTAAGCTGGTCCGGCTGCGGGAAATCCACGACCTTCAGCTTGCCGCGCCGTTCCGCGCCCTGGCTGATCTCGCCGGTCGGGGCGATGCCGAGCACGCCGGGGTTGTTGCGGTCGAGCTGGATGGTGCCACTGTCACCGATGACGGGATAACCTTCCTTGGTCACCAACTGACCCTGGCTGCTGATCTGAAATTCGCCGTCCCGCGTGTAAGCCTTGGAGCCGTCGGGGAGCTGCACTTCGAAGAAGCCGGAGCCTTCGATCGCCACGTCGGTCGGCTGCTGGGTGAATTTGTAGTCGCCGGGCTGGAAATTCGTGGTCGTGCTGCTGCGCGGCATGGACCAATGCTGCACATTGGGCGAGGTGGTCATGACTCCCGCCTCGACGGCGGAAAAGGTCATGTCCTGCTTTTTGAATCCCGGAATCGAGCTGGAGGCCAGATTCTCGGAAATCATTTCCTGCCAGCGCGCATTCGCGTTCATGGCAGCTGCAGATTGGGCAATACTTACATTCACGGCGAGGGCTGGGAGCAGTGGATGTGCCACGGATTAAAATACCTGCAAACACGTGGTTTACGTCGGCGGCATTGGACGCAGGCTGGCATTTGCTGCCGCTCTTGCCCGGGATGATGCGCAGGATTTGCCGGGTAGGATTTCTTGGTGAGGGAGTGGCTCCCAATTGCCAAAATATCCTTCCTAGGCAACTCATGAAGGCAACGCGGCTGCCCAAACGCAGTCGGCCAAACTCATGCTCAACTATCCCAGACCACGTACCGCAGCCGAGTTCGACGCCGGCTATGCAAACCAGATCACGCCCGAGGTGGTGGCGCACTGGGAGCGATATTTCCGCGAGCGCAGCGCCGCCGTGCTGGCCAGTCAGCCGCCGACTTGCGAGCTGGCTTATGGTGCCGATTCACGGCAACGGATCGATTTCTTCGCCTCCCCGGTAGCCGCACCGGGTGCGCCGACCCTCATCGCCATTCACGGAGGCCTTTGGTTCCTGTTCGACCGCTGGATGATGCATTTCCTGGTGCCGGCTTTTACTGCGGCGGGTGTGCATGTGGCCTGCCCGAGTTACCGGCTCGCTCCCCAGCATGGGCTGGATGCGATCGTGGATGATTGCCGTCAGGCGGTAGCCTTTCTCGCGGCTCAGGCCGGCAAACTTGGGCTGACACCGGGGCGTCTGTCGGTGCTGGGGCATTCCGCCGCCGGACAGCTCGCCTCCGTGGTCGCCACCACGGACTGGCCGGCGCTGGACGGGCGATTGCCGAAGAATTTGCTGCGCAGTTGGATTGGCGTGAGCGGCTTTTACGATATCGAGCCTTTTGCCCAGACCCGTTTCCAACCGCTGGTTGGCTTTTCGGGCGAGGCTTACCGCCGCTGGAATCCAGCCAACCTTGTCCGGCCAGGGCAACCGCCGGCGCTCCTGATCACGGGCGGGCGAGAATCGGATCTGCTACACGACATGATGAGGGGATATGCCCAGTTGCTCTTGGAAGCCGAGGTGCCGTTACAGACTGTGGATGCTGCCGGTGAGTGCCATTTTTCGGTGCTGGCCCGGCTGGGCGAGCCCGATTCGGAATTGCACCGGAGTGTGCTGAGGTGGCTTCAGTATTAGGAGATGCCGCTCCCTAGGGTCTTAACCCGCGTATCAAATCTTGCCGAACCGGCAAAACGGTCCTACAAATCAAAGGATGAAGGTGCATGAGCCTGTAGTTCGTGCCGCTGCGCACCGCCGGCGTTTTACGCGGCAGTTCGCCGTTCATTCAGGGAGACCAGATGCCAGAGCCGCTCAGAACGTTGATCGTCGGGCACGTTTGTGCTGAGGCCGAGCTTTGGGTGCAGGAGCTGTGCCGCGCCGGCTATGAGCCCGAATGGGAGCGGGTAGAAACCGAGGCAGACTATCTGCGACAGATCTCCTACGGTCCCGACCTCGTGCTGTCCGCTTACCACCTGCCGCAATTCAGCGGGCTGCGGGCGCTGGAGCTGCTGAAGCAGAGCAGGCAGGACGTGCCCTTTATCCTGCTGTCCGAAGTGCCGGGGGAAGATCTGGCGGTCGCCGCCATGAAACTGGGCGCGACCGATTATCTTCTCAAGGAACACCGGGCACGCCTGGGGGCGGTGGTTGGAGAGGCGTTGATACACGCCAGGCCACGACGCGAACGAAATCAGACAGAGTCATGGCTGCGTGAGACCATTACCGGACTGGCGTTGGCGCAGGAGGTCGGGAACTTTGGGAGCTGGGAAATCGACCTTCTCCAATTGGCCGATCCAAACCGGAACCCGTTGCGCTGGTCGGAGCAATGTTTTCGCATTTTCGGGTTTGCACCCGGGGAGGTGGAGGTGACCAACGACCTGTTTTTCTCCCTGGTGCATCCCGACGATCGCCAGGCGCTCTGGTCGGCGGTGTCGGCGGCGAGTGAGACGCGGCAACGCTACCTGATGGATCATCGCATTGTGCTGCGCAATGGCCAGGTGCGCCAGGTCCGTGAGGCGGGGCAGGTGTTCTTTGACGAGGTCACCGGACGGGCGGTCAAGATTGTTGGCACCGTCCATGACATCACCGAAAGCAGGGCGGCCGTGGAGGGACTCCGGGAGAGCGAGCGGTTTGTGCGGGCGGCTTTGGACGGTTTGACCGCACACATCGCCATCTTGGACGGACAGGGAGTGATCTTGGCGGTGAATGAAGCGTGGCGGGTGTTTGCCCGGGACAATGATCTGGCCTGGGAACGTGGTGGCGAGGGCGTCAACTACCTGGGGGTATGCGACCGGGTGCGGGGAGCGGGGGCCGCGGATGCCCAAGCGGTGGCTGCCGCCATCCGTGACCTGCTGCAAGGCCGGCGCACGGGCTACGAGGCCGAATACCCCTGCCATAGCCCGGCAGAACAGCGCTGGTTTCTGGTGCGGGTGACCCTTTTTCCGGGCGAGGGACCGCGACGGGTCGTGGTGGCGCATGAGAACATCACGCGACGAAAGCTGCAGGAGGAGGAGCTGCGCTCCAGCGAAGAGCGCTTCCGGCAGGTGGTCGAAACCATCCGCGAGGTCTTCTGGGTGCGTGATGTCGCTCAGGATCGGATCATCTATGTCAGTCCCGGCTATGAGAAAATCTGGGGCTATCCTCAGGCCAGGCTCTATGAGTCTCCGGCTCATTGGGCTCAAAGCATCCATGAGGCGGACCGGGAAGGAGTCGCACGAACGGCTCTGGCAAAACAGCTGGACGGGACCTACGACGAAACCTTTCGCATCGTGCGCCCCGACGGCACCCAGCGATGGATCCGTGCGCGTGCCTTTCCGGTGCGCAATGCGGAGGGGGTGGTCTATCGCGTGGTGGGCGTCGCCGAGGACATCACGGAGCGCAAGCGGGCGGAGTTGCGCCTGCAGCTGCAGTACTCCGTGACGGCGGTTCTGGCGGAGGCTTCTGCCCCGGCCGAGTTGAACCTGAAAATCCTCGAGACATTGTGCCGGGGATTGCAGTGGGACATGGCGGCGCTGTGGATGGTGGATCGATCTGCCAGGGTGTTGAGGTGTGCCGAAGTCTGGCATCCGCGCTCCACGGAATTTCAGGAATTCGCCGATTCCAACCGCACGCTGACCTTCGCCACGGGAAACGGATTGCCCGGCTGTGTGTGGGAGTCTGGTCAGCCGGAATGGAGCTTTGACGTCGCCCACGATGTCCGCTTTCAGCGACAGGCCGAGGCCTCCCGCCTGCGCCTGAATGGCTGGCTCGGGTTTCCCATCCGGATGCGGCACGAGACGCTCGGTGTGGTGGAGTTTTTCAGCGCGCAAATGCAGCCGCCCGACCGGGAACTGCTTGATACCCTGGGGGCGCTCGGTTCCCAAATCGGCGTTTTCATCGAGCAACGGCAACTGGCGGAGCAGTTCCAGCAGATGCAGAAGCTGGAAGCGCTCGGCACCCTGGCAGGTGGCATCGCTCATGACTTCAACAATATCCTGGGGGCGATCATCGGCTACACGGAACTGACCAAGATCCAGGTGGGTGAGGATGCCGCCGCCAACGAGTTTCTGGATGCAGTGCTGGATGGAACCCGTCGGGCCGTGGATCTGGTACGCCAGATCCTTGCGTTCAGCCGGCAGGAGAACCACAAGCGCATGCTGGTGCAGCTCCGGCATGTGGTGACTGGCCCGATCAAACTGCTGCGGGCGACGATCCCCACGAGCATCGAGTTCAACCTCGCCTTGGCACATGGCCTGTTGCCGGTGCTGGCCGACCCGATGCAGGCCCATCAGATGCTGATGAATCTCGGCACCAATGCCTGGTATGCGATGAAAGACGGCCCGGGCCGGCTGACGATACGTCTCGAGAATTTCATCGCCGATGCCAAGTTGGCGGCCGCCCATCCCGGCCTGCGGGCGGGTCCGTACGTCCGCCTCAGTGTCACCGACACGGGCTGCGGCATGGACGCCGCCACCATGGAACGGATATTCGATCCCTTCTACACCACGAAGCCCCCCGGCGAGGGCTCGGGTCTGGGCTTGGCGGTGGTTCACGGCGTCATGCAAAGCCATGACGGAGCGGTCACGGTCGAGAGCCAGCCGGGTGAGGGTGCGACCTTTCACCTCTATTTTCCGGTCCACGGAATTGAAGGCGCGCCCTCCTTCCAGGCCCCTCTTGATGTGCCGAAAGGCCACGGCGAGCGCATCCTTTTCGTGGACGATGAGAAACCGCTCACAATGCTCGGGCAGTCGGTATTGAAGGACTTGGGCTATGTGGTGACGGTCTGTTCCAACGTGACGGAAGCGCTGGTGCTCGTGCGCGACAATCCGTCCGCGTTCGATCTGGTCATCACCGATCTGACCATGCCGGGAATGACCGGCCTTGATTTCGCCCGGCAGTTGCTCAAGGCCAAGCCGGGGCTGCCCATCATCCTGATGACCGGATACTCCGCGAGCCTGACGGCGGAACGGGTCAGGGCCCTGGGGCTCCGGGAACTGCTGCTCAAACCGTTTACCCTGCCATCGCTGGGACTGGCGGTACATCGGGCGCTACAGGAAGAAATCTCCGTTTAAGCCATGCCTCACCTCCTGCTTATTGACGACGACGCCGCGTTCCGCCGGATGCTGCGTCTCACCCTGGAACAGGCCGGCCACACGGTGACGGAGGCGGGCAATGGCCGGGAGGGGCTGACCTGCTACCGGCCTGAAGTTCACGAACTGGTGATCACCGACCTGATCATGCCCGAAAAGGAAGGCCTGGAAACCATCGCGGGGCTGCGACGTCGCCAGCCGGCCGTGCTGATCATTGCGATGTCCGGCGGCAGTCGCTACTCCTCCAACACTTACCTGAGTACGGCCCAGGCGTTGGGAGCCGCCCGGGTCTTTGCCAAGCCATTTGCCAACGTCCAACTTTTGGCCTGCATTGACGAACTGCTTTCGCGGAAGCCTGGTTCTCCTTCGGCTTCGGACTGAAGCTGTGCGGCAGGATAGCGGGCAGCCTACCGCAGCGCCTTCGCCGCAATGTCGTGGCGGAAGTGCATGCCTTCGAAGCAAACCTGGCCCATGGCCGCGTAGGCCTGGTCCCGGGCGGCTTGAAGCGTCGGTGCCCATGCGGTCACTCCGAGGACGCGGCCGCCGTTGGTGACAATTTTTCCGTCCTTTCGGGCCGTGCCGGCATGGAAGACCTTGACGTTGGGCAATGCGGCGGCGGCCTCGAGGCCGTGAATGACCTGGCCCTTTCCGTAATTGCCCGGGTAACCGCCGCTCGCCGCGACCACGCACACGCAGGCGTTGGCCGACCACATCAGCTCGACCCGGTCGAGCGTGCCCTCGGTGCTGGCCAGCAGCAGTGCCACGAGGTCGTTTTCGAGTCGAGGCAGATACACTTGGGTTTCCGGGTCACCGAAACGGGCGTTGAACTCGATCACCTTGGGGCCGGACTTCGTGAGCATCACGCCGGGGTAGAGCAGGCCGCGAAACTCGATTCCGTCCGCCGCACAGCCGGCCAGCCACGGGTATAGAATCTGCCGGCCTACCTCGGCCAGTTCGGTGTCGCTCAGGAACGGTGCGGGCGAGTAGGTACCCATGCCGCCGGTGTTCAGCCCCTGGTCGCCGTCGAGCGCGCGCTTGTGGTCCTGCGAGGTGGGAAAGAGCTTGGCAGTCTTGCCGTCGCAGAGCGCGTGCAGGGAAATCTCCATCCCCTCCAGCAGCTCCTGCACGACGATGCTGGCACCGGCGGTGCCGAAGGCCTTGCTGACCAGAATTTCGTCCACCGCGCGCTCGGCTTCGGCAACGCTCGTGGCCAGCAACACGCCTTTGCCCAGAGCGAGCCCGTCGGCCTTGACGGCGCAGCGGCCTTCCAGCTTCGCGCAAAAGCGCTTGGCCGCGACCGGATCGCTGAAGGTGCCGGATTTCGCCGTGGGAATGCCGTGGCGCAGCATGAAATCCTGCGAGAAGACCTTGGACGCCTCGAACTGGGCGGCGCGGCGGTTGGGACCCCAGATTTTGAAACCTTCAGCCTGAAACGCATCCACCACGCCCGCTCCCAGGGCCCCATCGGGCCCGACCACGGTGAAGTCGGGCATGTGTTCATGCGCCCAGGCGACGAGCGCCGGAATGTCCTCCGCGCCAATGGCGACGTTTTCGACCGGCGCGCCATTGGCCGCCAGACGTTCGCCCGCCGTGCCGGCATTGCCGGGGGCCACAAACATCCGCGTGACGAGCGGCGATTGCGCCAATTTCCAGACGAGGGCGTGTTCACGGCCGCCTGAACCGAGGACCAAGAGCTTCATGCGAGGACGAAAGGGAAAAGCTCAAAGCTCAAAGCTCAAAGCCAAAAATGAGCCTCGGAAGGCATCGGAGACAAGCAGGGCAGGGAATGTGGCGCAATTGGCCCCTTTATGGAGGCGTTATGTCCGTAGCTCGCAGGAAATGGGCATTGACACCCGCAGTGACGAACGACGAGAGGTCCACGGTCGAGTAGTTGCCGGTCACGGTGCCGGCGGGCTCCCAAGTTTTCAGGTCGGTGGAGCGGTCGATGCGGTATTGATGTGCATCGAGACCCAGCAATGAGGGCTCGGTTGGGGTGGCGAGCACAAGCGTCGGACCGTAACGGGCGGGAGAAGGCAAAACCGTCACCGCAATGGCATCGTATGTGTTAAAATCCTGGCAGACCCAGCAAATCGTATAATAAATAAAATCCCGGCCGTAGGCATTCAGGTTTGGAATGTAATTGAAAGGAGGTCTCTCAGTGTCAGGGAACCCTGCGGTGGGAATGCCGCGCAACGTCCCCAATTGGAGACCGGACGGGTTCCCGGGTATGCTGCTCGCCCAATTCCGGGTAAAATCTCTGATCCAAATGGCGTCAGTATTGACGCGTGGGCATTCGTCTTGACGCGGTGTTACGGGAATCGAAATTGGAACACCGACCCCTTCCGTGGTGGTCACTTCATCTGTGATGTTGGCCACCCGTCCCTGATTGCAACCTACTACAAAGGGGATGAAATGGGCCAATGTCGGCGCCGGTTCACCGGGAGGCGTCGTCAGTGTTTCTGTGAACGGTTCCGACTGGGCCGTGCCGTAATATGCATGCGTTGCTTCCTCGTATGTTTGAAAGCTGCTTTTATCCCATACACGCACCTGCAGCGTGACTGTTTTCCCCCCGTAATCACCCGGCACAGTCACCGTTCCGCCGATGAAAATCCCCCCACGGATTGGGGCGGGCTGGGAAATGGCCACCCAAGTGTTGGTGACAGTTTGCAGATACAGTTGGGCGACATACGGAGAACCGACTTTGATCCCAGAGTTGGCAGAGTCTAGAAACAGGTATTCTCGGATACCTTGATTGACGTTTACGAAGTTTATCCAACCGTCAGCGTTTGATTGCCACGGAAATAGAAGGGCGACCACACCGCCCAGCGGCTTCCACCATCCCTTATGCATGGGAATTACGATATCACACCAGTCCCAGTTTCTCCAGCACTTCCTTTGGTGCGTCAGGGAACTTGGTCAACGCCACATTCCCGACGAAGCCGATGTCCTTCAGTCCGGCCGGCGTGGTGTAGAAGCCGCTGGAGGTCAGGTTGCGGAACACGGAGAAGAACTGCGCGCCAGCCTTGTGCTCCGGTTTCACCTTGGGCAGCCAGGCGATGTCATCGGCAACCTGTGTTTGCTGTTCGAGGGAAAGGTCGGCGAAGCCCTTGCTGAAGCGCTTCTGGCATTCGGCTTCCAGCCACTTGAGGCCATCGAGCACCACGACGCGGTCCGTCTGCTGGATCGGGTACGGCGCGCTGATCCATTCGTCGATGAAGTCGGGCACGCCCACGGCGCTGGCGGCGGGTGAACGGTCGTCCGCTGGGATGATGAGGTCGCACAGGGCGGTGACGGTGCGGCGCTGTTCGGCGCTGAGCGTGAGCGGCCACAATTCACCGGGCTTGTAGTCGTGGTTGAGCAGAGGATCGGTGCCGTAGGGCTTGGCCGTCACGACGACGGCGTCCTCGGCAAAGGTCTGCTGGTGCATCAGCGCGACCGAGGCGCTGGCAGCAAACACCCATTGGATGGCTTCGCGGCGGCTGAGGCGGGGGGATTCGGGAGCGTTCATGCGCGTCAAGGACTCGTGGTTCAAATATTTCCCTTCTTCATTTCCGCCATCACGTAGTCGCAGGTGCGCCACGCCAGGGCCATGATGGAGAGCGTCGGGTTCTTGTCGGCGTTGCTCACGAACGGGCCGCCATCGGTGACGAAGAGATTCTTCACATCCCACGCCTGGCAATGGGAATTCAGCACCGTCGCCTTGGGGTCCGCCCCCATGCAGGTTGTGCCCACCTCGTGGATGATGCCGCCCCCGGGGTAGATGGCCTTGTTGCCGTTGCTTTGGGGCGTGCCGAGCACCTTGCCGCCCATCGTCTCGATCAGCTCCTTGAAGGTCGCGTGCATGTGGGCGGCCTGTTTGATCTCGTGTTCGCTCCACTTGAACTTGAAGCGCAGCACCGGGATGCCCCAGGCGTCTTTTTTATCAGGATCAACTTCGCAGTAGCTGTTGTCGTTCGGGATCATCTCCCCGCGACCGGCCAGGTGAATGGTCGAGCCATAGTAGCGGCGTGCCTCTTCCTTGTAGCGCTTGCCGTAGGCGCCCTGGCTGAGGTCGTCAATGAGGCTCATTGAGGCCGCGCCCGGCATCTGGCGTCCGGTGCCGATCTCGATGTGGTAGCCGCGCGCAAAGCCGAGCTTGCCGGCGAGCTGGTCCTTGTAGAGCCACCACGGCACGTAGCTGTGCATGGAGCCGCCTGCGCCCTCGTCGTTGAAGGCCGGCAGGTTTTCCAACGCTGGAATCTGCCCGGTCAGGCCGGCACCCACAGTGTCCATGAGATAGCGGCCGACGTTGCCGCTGGAGTTGGCGAGGCCGTAGGGGAAGCGCGCCGACTTGGAATTGAGCAGGATGCGGGCGGATTCGCAGCCACTGGCGGCGAGAATCACGATGCGGCCCTGCACGTGGACGTCCTGCTTCGTGGTCTTGTCCACGTAATAGACGCCCGTCGCCTTCCCGTTCTCATCCACGCTCACTTCCCGGACCATGGCATCGGTCACGATGTCAAGATTGCCGCTGGCGAGGGCGGGGGGTAGGTGGACGGTCGTGGACTGGTAGTTCGCCTTGATGCTGCAGCCGCGTCCGCAGGGCGTGGCCCAAAAGCAGGCCTGCCGTGCGTTGGTCGCGTCGGCGCTGAGTTTTTGGGCTGCGGGATCGTCCGGGTGGAGCAGCTTGGCCACGCGCTGGCCGTTGATCTTCCGCGACGTGATCGCCATGTGTGACGGGATCACCGGGATGCCGAGCTTGGCCGCCTGCTTTTTGATCAGCATCTCGGGCACTCGCGGACGCGGCGCGGGCAGCAGCGAGTTGTTCGGCGAATCGGGGGTGTTCTCCAGACCCTCGTTCGTGCCCCACACGCCGATGAGCGATTCGACCTTGTCGTAATACGGCGCAAGATCCTCGTAATTGAGGGGCCAATCCAGCCCGAGCCCGTCGCGGGACTTCGGCTTGAAGTCGTACGGTCCCATGCGGAGCGCGATGCGGCCCCAGTGGTTCGTGCGTCCGCCCAGCATTCGGGGACGCCACCAGATCCATTCCTGCTTCGACCCGAAGGCCACCCAGTCCTTGGCCTCATGGTAGGTGTCCGCAGGTTTATCGCTGCGGCGGGTCATGTAGGGTTCACCGGGATTGGTCCAGCCACCATCCACGGTGGCGTCGTGGAAGCCGAAGTGTTTGTCCGGTGTGGCTGCGGCGCGGAGAGGGGCCTGGGCCGGCGTCTGGAACATCGCCGGTTCCTTGACCGGATCGTAATTCCGGCCGGCCTCGAGCATCAGCACCTTCACACCGGAAAGGGCGAGCACATAGGCACTCATCCCGCCGCCGGCACCGGAACCAACGATGATGACATCATACTGGGGCTTCGTCTTTGAACTCGTGACAAACGGCATGGGTGAAGTTTGAACAGGCAACGTGGCCGCATCAAGCCGCGGAATGGGGCGCCAAATTCAAAGCTCAAAGCTCAAATGAGCCGCTTCCTGCTCTCCTGAACGTCTTTGGGCTCTGGAGGCTGGACACCGGTGTTTTATTTGAACTTTGAGCTTTGAATTTGGAGCTTTGAAAACCCTCATTTCGGACGCTCTTGCACGCCGCCCCTTTCTATCTCGCCCTCCCGTTTCTCGCGGGCGGCATCTTTGCGCTGGGATCGCTCTGCCTGAAGCGCTCCTTCCGCGAAGGAGCCATCCTGCCGCTGACGCTGTTCACGACCAACTGCACGGTCGGCCTCGCTTTTCTGCCGCTATTGTTCTTCGGGCCGGGGCAAGTGCATTGGAACCGCTGGTATCAGCCCTTCCTGGCCGGGGGTGCGTATTTTCTTGGCCAGCTCGCCAATTTTCTCGCGCTGCGTTTCAGCGACGTCTCGCTGGTCACGCCGATGCTCAGCACCAAGGTCATCTTCGTGGTGCTGCTGGGCTGGGTTTGCTTCGGCGCGACCCTGCGCCCGGTGGATGGCGTAGCGGCCCTCCTGACCACGGCGGGAGTTTGGGTGATGAGCGTGGACGGTCGCAGTTCGGCTCAGCGACCGTTGGTCGGCGTGATGCTGGCCTTGATGAGCGGGCTGTCTTTCGCCCTATGCGACCTGCTGCTGCAACACTGGGCGACCAGTTTCGGCCTCTGGCGGTTCCTGCCGCTGATGTTTGCGGCGGTCACGCTGCAATCGCTCTTTCTGTTGCCCTGGGTGGGACGCGCCGGCTTCAACGCACCCTTGGCCGCGTGGCGGTGGCTCCTCGCCGGGGCGGCGATGACCGCCGGGCAGTCCATGCTGATTTCCGGGACGATCGGCTGGTCGCACGATGCCACCGGCGTGAATGTCGTTTACACGTCGCGCGGCCTCTGGGCGCTCGCGCTGGTGTGGCTGATCGGCAGCGGCCTCGGCAACACGGAGAGGGCGGAGGCGGCGAAAGGTGTGTTCGGACGCCGGCTGGCGGGCACGGTGCTTATCATCGGGGCGGTCGTGCTGACTGTAGTGTCCGCTGCCAAGTAAGCCTGTTCAGAGAAAATCGCCGGTGAACTGCGCCAGCACCCCCCGCAAGGCCGTGAGTTGCGAAACGGAATGCTCGCTGGAAATGGCGAAGCGGAAGAACGAATCCGCCGGACCGTTGCGGTAACGGATGAGTGTGGGGTAGATGCCCGCGACCAGCAGGGTGCGCTGAAACTGCTTCTGCCGCCGGCTATCGCGCAGGGCGACGGAAAAGGTCGGGCCAGGCCGGCTGAGCCAGTCGGGTCGGCTGGGGCGAAACACTTCCTTTACGGCCAGCACGTTTGCCCGGAGACGCATGCGCAGCTCCGTGCCGTCAGCATGCAACAGATCTAGCGCGGCCAATGCACCCGCTGCCAGCGGCGGTGGCAACGGTGTGCTGCCGGAATGGATGCCGCTCTGTGTGAGGGCGCGTTCGCGCAGCCATCTTGGTCCCAGCACGGCGCCGCCGTAAGCACCCAGCGCCTTGCTCAGCGTCACTGTGAGCACCACCCGTTGATCGCGTCGCGATAACGTTTCAATCACTCCGCGACCTCGCCGGCCCAACGTGCCGACGCCGTGCGCATCATCGACCAGCAGCAGGCCGTCGGGCGGCAGCACGGTGAGGTATTCTGTGAGAGGGGGCACTGTGCCTTCGAGCGGCGAAAGCCCGTCAGTCAGAACCAGCGGATTGGATTTCTTGCCGCATGCGCGGATGGCCTGTTTTAAAGCTTCCGGGTCGCGGTGGGCAAAGAAGACCGTTTCGACCTCGAGCAGTCGCGCGGCGTCCTTGAGGCAGCTGTGCGCACGTTCGTCCACGATCACATGAGTGACCAACCCACTGAGTGCCTGCGCGGCGGTGAGCGGTGCGGTGTAGCCGGTCGCCGTGAGCAGGGCGGCGGGGAAGCCGAAGAACTTTGCCAGTGAGCGTTCGAGTTCGGCGTAAATCGGGTGGTTGCCAGTGGTCATGCGTGAGGCGGCCACGTTGTGGCCTTCCTCGGCGGCGGCTTCCGCCACGGCGGCGCGCACACGCCCATGCCACGAGAGCCGGAAGTAATCGCTGCCCCCAAAGTAAACGAGGCGGCGACCACGGAACTCCGCTTCCGTCGGGCTGATCTGACGGAGCGTCGGCGGTTCCGGAGATGCGGACATGATCAGTGGAGCGGCGTTCCCGGAGCGGGGAAGTTGCGCGCAGCATCATCCAGCACCAGCACCCAGTCGTGCCCGCTGTCCGGACTTGGCGGCATAAATTGGCGTGTGCCTTCCTTGCGGAAGGTCCCGATCTCGCTGGCCGAGCCATCGCGCGGGTTGAACCACCAGGCTCGCACTTCGCTGCCGCTGAGCTTGGTCAAATCCACGCTGAAGGCCCGGCCCGTGGGCACGTACACGAAGGCATACGCGCCGTCTTCGTTGCGGGTGGCGGCGAAGCGGTAGCGGCCAGCGCCCGGCACGCTGGTCGCAACACGGTCCGTCACAATCACCGAATCATCGGGCACGCGCGTGAGGAAGGGGCGCGACTCGATCAGGGCGCGGCCATATTGCATCTGGCGGGCGCCAGGCTCGTTGATCGCGTCGGTCCAGACCATCAGCGGGTTGTTCACGGGCTTTCGTTCGGACGTCCACATCTGCCAGACGGAATGATGCCCGTACGTATGGCCGCAGGCGCCGCCGAAAAGATCCCAATAGAGCGGCCGCCGCACGTCGGCGGCGACCGAATGTCCAAAGCGCTTCGCATCAAACGAAATCGGGTGCCCCTCGTAGATCGGCTCGGCGTCGATCACCGGCTTGGCCGGGATGCGGTCGTAATCCACGCGCGTCTGGTCGTAGCGGCCGGTGAACTCCGCCTGATGGCCGTTCTGCCGCAGGTTGAGGTCGAGCCATTCTTCATTGTGGAAACTCTGCGCCGAACCGGACCCGCCCGTGGGATGCAGGGTGATGAGATGTGCACCTCCGTCACCCCGACGGAGGCCGCGCGCCATGGCCCGCAGGATTTCCTTCTGGGCGTCATTCTCCACCGGCCGGTCACCTCCAAGGATCCAGACCAGACCGGCATCCCGGTAGCGTCGCCCAATCCATTCGCCGTAAGTTTCGGCGGTTTGCGGGGTGAAGATCTCCGGGCCGACGCCCCATTTCTTGTTCCACTTGTCGCCCCACGTCGGGAGGAAACCGATGTAAAGCCCCAGCTCGTTCGCTTTCGCGACGATCCAGTCCACATGTTTGAAGTACGCCTCGTTGGGTTTGGTGGGATCGTTGTCGATCAGCGGTTTTTCCCCGTAAGCATTGGGTTCGGTGAGCCCGTCGAACTCCGCCAGCGCCACCGCCTGGATCAGGGTGAAGCGCAGGGCAGCACGGTTTTTGAGATAGATCTCGGTATCCTCCCGGTTGAGCCGGTGGAAGATTTCCCACGCGGTGTCGCCCAGCCAGAAGAACGGCTGGCCCGTTTCGGTGATCAGGAAGTGATGGTTGTCACTGACCTTGAGCTTGGGCAGCGGGGTGGCGCTGGTGGCGAAAACCGGCGTCATCAGTGCCAAGGCCAGAGCGAGGATGAATTGCCGGAAAGGGAGGACAGGGTTCATGGACGCGGGCATAGAAATCAGTCGCGAGTGTGGGAGGATGTCAACGCGTTCTGCTCGAACGGAAATTCCATGACGACACGCAGGCCGCCGTCTGCGCCGGGCAGAAACTCGATCTGCGCCCTCGGACCGTAGAGCTGAGTGAGGCGGCTGCGCGAGTTGGCTGTGCCGATGCCGCCTTCGGCGGATTTTCCGGGGGCGAGGCCGCGTCCGTTGTCCTCGACTTCGAGACGTACGCGGTGTCCGTCCACGAGGTGGGCCCGCAGGGTGATGACGCCTGGTTTCACCTGCGGCTCGATGCCGTGTTTCAGCGCGTTCTCGACCAGCGGTTGCAGGATCAGGTTGGGCACGAGGGCGTCGCGGACGGCATCCTCGATGGCGTGCCGCACACTCAGGCGGTCGCCGAAGCGGATCTGTTCCAGTTCCAGGTAACGGTCGAGAAAGGCCAGTTCGTCGCGCAGAGGCACCCGCTGGGCGTCGGTGCGATCGAGCGCGTGACGAAGCAACTCGCTGAGGCGCACGAGCATCCGGTCGGCGGCGTCCACGTCGCGGTACATGAGCGCGCTGATGCCGTGGAGGGCGTTGAAAAGGAAGTGCGGGTTGAGCTGCATCTGCAAGGCGAGCAGGCGTGCCTCGGTGACATGCTTCTCCAGCTCCAGCGTGCGTCGTTCGCGCTCCCGGAGACTGCGGTAGAACCCCACGGCATGCGCCACCGCCACGACGACCCAATAGACCAGGAGGTTAAAGAACAGCGTGGCCACGAGCGCGTGTTGCAGCGTGTCGGTGAAGGACTGGTTTTCTAGCCACACGGCCACGCCGGCGCGCAGGAGCATCCATACGAGCGAGAACACGAGGCTGGCCACCAGATGGACCGCGAAAAGTAGCCTTAGTGGTGCGCTGCCGAGCGGAAACTTCCGGGCGAAAGCGATCGCCGGCAACGAGAGCAGGGCGAACACGTACCAGTCCGCCAGCGACCTCGTGACCGCGAACTGCCAGGTGACCGGGGTGCCGAGCTTGGTCTGCGTGAGATAGAGCTGCCCGGCAAAGGCGAGACCCACGAGTGTCCACAGCGCCCCGAACGCCAGCGCTCGCCACGACGTGCCCGGCACCGGTGGGCCGGTGACTTCGGCAGGACGAGATGGGACGGCGGTGTCGATGGCGCAGGATTAACCCGGGCGGGCTAGGACGGGAAGGGGAGATCGGCGCTGTTCCGCCCTGCGAGTTCGCCACACCAAGTCGGACTTCCGGTTTTTGGCTCGCGAAATGGCCTGCATTTTCCCTAGCTTCCAACGCGATCCAGTCACCTTCATGAAGGACAAGCGTACGTCTCAACTTTCCCCCGCATTTACCCGTCCCGAACTGCTGGCGGTGATAGCCGCCCTGGCGCTGCTGTTGCCGCTGATCACTGCGGCCTCACGTCCGTCGTCGGCGAAGACCGCGGTCTGTCTCGCCAACCTGCGGGCCCTGACTCACGGCATGGCCCTGTATGCCGAGGACAATCGCGGTTGGTTTCCGGGCAACACCGGGGTGAGTGCGAAGGAGTGGGTCGCGGGGATTGTGGCCCTCGGCTCTTCTGATTTCACCAATACCGCCATTTTGCGTGACCCTGCGAAGTCAAAACTCACGCCCTATCTGAGAGGTATTCCCACGGTTTACCACTGTCCAGCCGACCGCCTGACCCAACGCAGCACTGGCCAGTATGCGACGCAGGCAAGGAGTTATTCGTTGAATGCCGCCGTGGGGACCAATTCCCAAAAGCCTGGAAACGTCGCCGTTGATGGCCTCTGGCTGAATGGCAGTGCTAGCCACTCGATCGGCCAGACTTGGCTGACGTATGGACGCTATGCCGACATGATCGCACCGACGCCAGCCCAACTGTTCACGTTCATCGATGAGCATCCCTACGGGATCAACGACGACAACTTCGCGGTTTCCGCACAGACCCCTCAATGGATCGACTGGCCGGCTGTCCACCACGATTCCGGGGACACCTTCGCCTTTGCGGACGGGCACACGGAATATCATCGCTGGCACGATCAACGCACTCTGGTGACGGCCTATGTCGTGCTGAACACCCCCGCCAACGGCAACCAAGATCTGGTCTGGATCCAGCAGCGGACCAGCGCGCGGATTCCGAAGTGAGCGGCCACCCCGCGTCGCCCTCTTGAAATCAGCCGTCGGTGTCGACGATGAAAAGATGCATAGTGCGCGGCGTGACGGCTCACGGTTGACACTCGGCTCGCGGAAAACGAAGCTCGTCGCCCCTAATCTATGTCCGAGCCGAAAGAAAACGTGCTGATGGAGAAGATCGTCAGCCTCTGCAAGCGCCGCGGGTTTGTGTACCAGTCGTCGGAGATCTACGGCGGCATCAACGGCTTTTGGGATTACGGCCCGCTCGGCGCGGAGCTGAAGCGCAACGTGAAGGAGCAGTGGTGGAAGACCATCGTCCATCACCGCGACGACGTCGCCGGTCTGGAGGCGACGATCATCATGCACCCGAAGATCTGGGAGGCGTCGGGTCACGTCGCAACGTTCACGGACCCGATGTCCGACTGCTTGCTGACGAAGAAACGCTTTCGGGCGGATCAAGTAGAACCACAGACTGGAACTGCATACCATTATGCAGGAGCAAAGACCTCGATTGACGCAGAACGTCGCGAATTTTCCGAAGAATTGGTTCGGCTTGCCCAGTTCGCGATCTCTCGGTTGGGATCTTCAGAGTGGGTTGGCCCTAGCGAAGAAGAAACGGCCCTTCGTGCAAGGGTCGACCTGTTGAAGGCGAAAGTAGACAAAAATCAGGAATTGGCAGGATTACTCGATAGTGAATTTGACGAGTTGTTCTCCCTATATGCGAAATGGGAAACGCTTGAAAAGCGATCAGTCACAGGATATTCGGCTACAGAGTTAGTCGCAGAACTAGCCATAGTTAATGCGCGGATTGATGAATTGGAGCGCAAACGGGAATCAGACAAAACTTTTGCGGTTTTGATTCCTGAAAATTCATCTCCCGAAAAGGCTCATAAAATTGCCAGACAATACTATGCAACGCTTGGCGTGATCCGGCCGAATCCAATTCTGGATCGAACAGAAAAGGTTGGGCCAGGGCATCTGTTGTCGCAGCGCTTTAACCCCGAAAATGGTTCATTGCTCACCGACCCTCGTCCGTTCAACCTGATGTTCAAGACCCACTACGGCCCGGTGGAGTCGGATGACAATATCGCCTATCTCCGCCCCGAGACAGCGCAGGCCATCTTTGCGCAGTTCAAGAACGTCCACGAGACGGCGCGGCAGAAGGTGCCCTTCGGCATCGGGCAGATGGGCAAGGCCTTCCGCAACGAGGTCACGCCGCGTAATTTCACCTTCCGCTCCCGCGAGTTCGAGCAGATGGAGCTGGAGTTCTTCATCAAACCCGACGAGGCCGTCGAGGCGCTCGCCGGCTCGGTGGCCAAGGCCGCGGACAAGGCCTGGCAGGGCGAACCTCAGGCCGACTGGGGCTGGGAGGTCTGGCACAAGTACTGGGTGGAGCAGCGCATCCGCTTCTACGAGGGCATCGGCCTGACGCGCGACTGCTTCGAGGAATACTGGCAGAAGCCGGAGGAGCTGGCGCACTACGCGCGGGCGTGTGTGGACATCCTGTACAAGTTTCCGTTCGGCACGCAGGAACTGGAAGGCATCGCCGCGCGTGGCGACTTCGACCTGACGCAGCACGAGAAGCATTCCGGCAAGACGATGGGCGTGTTCGATGAGGAACTGCGCGCCGCCTGGGGCAAGCTCGACGAGACGAAGAAGGCCGCCATGCAGGCGAAGTTCGTCGCCGGCAAGACTACCGCCTGCCTAAAGAAGGGTGCGATTGAAGCCGACGCGAAGGTGCAGGCGGAGGCCGAAGCCAAGGTGTATTTCGACAAACTGGCCAAGGGACAGTATATTCCCCATGTGATCGAGCCTTCTGCCGGCGTGGACCGCCTCATTCTGGCGCTGCTTGCGAACGCCTTCAGCGAACTCACCACTACGGACGAGAAGGGCAAATCCGAGACCCGCGTGGTGATGAAGTTTCATCCGCGCATCGCCCCGGTGAAGGTCGGCATCTTTCCGCTGCTGAAGAACAAGCCGGAGCTGGTCGCGAAGGCGAAGGCCGTGCGCGACCTGTTGCGGCCCCATATGACCGTCTTCTACGACGATGGCGGGGCCATTGGTCGCCGTTACGCGCGACAGGACGAGGCGGGCACGCCGTTTGGCGTGACCATTGACTTCGACACTCTGGGAGAGAAGCCGGAGCTGCTCGACACCGTGACACTCCGCGACCGGGACACGCAGCAGCAGACGCGGGTCGCGATCCAGGACCTGCTGGGGCTGCTGCTGCCAAAGGTACGCTGATGTCCGCGGAAAAATTTCCACGCGCCCCGGCGCTGTACGCGATCATCGTCTACAAGGTGGTGAAGGCGGCGTTTTTCCTGTCGATTGCGTTCGGGCTGTACACGCTTTCAGATAATGATCTGCCGTTTGAGCTGCACCGGGTCCTGAACTGGTTTCACCTGGATCCGGAGCGCAAGTTCTTCTCCGAGATGGCCATCAATCTGAAGAACGTGACGCCCAATTCCATGCTGTGGATGGCTTCGGGCTCGTTTCTATACGGCACCTTTGCCGTGGTGGAGGGTGTCGGCCTGGCTTTCCGCACGCGCTGGGCCGGATGGCTCTCGATCGGTCAGTCGGCGTTCTTCATTCCGATCGAGATTTTCGAGCTGGCCCACAAGTTTCACATCGGCCTGCTCGTGGTGACACTCAGCAACGTGTTCATCGTCGAATACCTCTATCGCAATCGCGCGACGCTGTTCCACCACCATCACCATCCAGGGGAGGCGATGGAAAATAAGCCCGAAAAGTCCGACTGACACCGGCCGCATGCCCGCCGATGCTGGTGGCGTGATCCTCAAGTCGCCGTTATTCAACGTCGCCGGCAAATGGGTTGCCGGTTAAGCAGTCGCCACCTTAAGCCATCACATCCTTCACCACGTTTCCGGCGATGCCGGTCAGCCGGGCGTCGAGCCCCTGAAACTTCACGGAGAGCCGTTTGTGGTCGATCCCGAGGAGGGCCAGCATCGTCGCGTGGAGATCATGGACGCTCACCACATTGTCCACGGAGCGGTAGCCCAGTTCGTCGGTGCCACCATAGGCCAGGCCCGAGTGGACGCCGCCGCCGGCCATGAAGACCGAGAAGGCGAGGATGTGATGGTCGCGTCCCGTGCCCTGGCCCATGGGCGTACGCCCGAATTCGCCACCCCACAGGATCAGCGTGTCTTCCAGCAGGCCACGCTGCTTGAGGTCGTTGATCAGCGCCGCCGTGGCCTGATCCACGTCGCCCGCGGCGCTGGGCATGGCGTTCTCGATGTCGCCGTGGTGATCCCAGGCGCGATGGTAGAGCTGCACCATGCGCACACCGCGTTCCACCAGCCGGCGGGCCAGCAGGCAGTTGGAGGCGAAACTGCCGTCGCCGGGCGTTTTCACGCCGTAAAGGTCGAGGACCGACTGGGGTTCCTTGTGGAAATCGGTCAGTTCGGGCACGGACGCCTGCATGCGGAATGCGAGTTCGTACTGCGCAATGCGCGTCTGGATTTCAGGGTCCAGATGATCTTCGGCCAGGATGCCATTGAGGCGGTTGATCTCCTCGACCACCTGCCGCTGGGTACTCTGGCAGACGCCGTCAGGATTGCCGACGTAGTGGACCGCATCGCCGCGCGACTGGAACTGGATGCCCTGAAACTTGCTGGGCAGGAAGCCCGCCGACCACTGCCGGGCCGACACGGGTTGCAGGCCGTACTTGCCGGCGGAATTGAGCACGATGAAGCCGGGCAGCTCGTCGGTATCCGCGCCGAGGCCGTAGAGCAGCCAGGAACCCATGCTGGGGCGGCCCTTGATGACGGAGCCGCTGTTCATGAAGGCGTGCGCCGGATCGTGGTTGATCTGCTCGGTCTGCATCGAGCGGATCACGCACAGATCATCCGCCACCGACTGGATGTAGGGGAAAAGGTTCGAGATTTCGATGCCCGCCTTCCCACAACGCCGGAACTCGCAGAAGGGTCCGCGTGCCTTGAGCACGCGGTTCTGCAACTGTGCCAACTGCTGGCCCTTCGTGAAGGACTCGGGAAAGGGCTGGCCGTTCAGCTCCTTGAGCTTCGGCTTGAAATCGAACGTCTCCAGGTGCGAAGGGCCACCCGCCATGCACAGGTGAATTACCCGCTTTGCCCGGGCCGGAAAGTGAGGCTGGGTGATGACGCCCTTCCAACGGCCCGACGTTTCCGCCGCCTGCGCCGAGCCGATGAGGCCGCGATCCATCAACGCCGCCAGCGCGATGCCACCCAGGCCGTAGGCGGAACGGCGCAGGAAGGAGCGGCGGTTGACGGACGGGACGAAGGCGTCAGGGTTCATGGTAAGTTCAAACCGCTTATCTGCACTGATCTTCACTCATCAGCGGAGATCTGTGAAGATCAGCGGTTAAATTGATGGTCTTGGAAAAGGAATCCTCCTCAGTTCGATTGTCTGCCGCTTCAAATCATAAATGACGTAGGCCGCATCCGGGTTTCTATCACGTGGCTGGCCGACGCTGCCGACATTTACGAAATACGTTTTCTCCGGCTCGACGCGAAACTTCGAGTAGGTGCCGCCGCGCACTCCGGTATCACGAATGAAGGCAACGGGTACGTGGGTATGGCCGAAGAAGCAGAGCGGTGTGCTCTGATAAGCGAAGCTGGACGCCGCTTCGAGCTTCTCGAAGACGTAGCACCAGCGCTGCGGCATATCTAGTGTCGCGTGAACGAGGGTGAAACCATCCAGTTCAAGCAGGAGCGGAAGATTAAGCAGCCACCGGCGATCCTCTTCACCCAGTTGTTCGCGGGTACGGCGCACGGCTTCGGCCGCAAATTCATTGAACCGGTCGAGATCTGCGTCGGAACCAACGTACTCGTCATGGTTGCCCCGAACACAGGCGAAGAATTTTTCACGGACCACCTTTACACATTCTTTGGGCTGAAACCCATAACCCACGATGTCACCGGCGCAAACGATCCGGTCGCAGCCCTGCTGCTCGATATCCTGCATCACCGCCGTCAGCGCGGGGAGATTCGCATGAATGTCGGCCGTGATCGCGTATTTCATGACTCAATAACGCGTGATCGTTTCGTGCAGGTTCAGTACGACCCGGGCGACCTGGGTCCACGCGGCCAGTTCGGCTTCGCTCGTGCCAGCACCGACAGCTACCGCTTGGTTGCCGACCTGGAGGAGCTTCTTGGCGTCATCGGCATTGGCCTCATAATAGTTCCGCTGTTCGGTCAGGAACCGGCTGAGCGAAGTGGTCTCGCTCAATTTGGCCGGACGGGCCAGAGCTCGCACGAAAGCTTCATTGATCCGTTGCTCGTCCGTCTCCTTTTTCGGTGTCAGCAAACGCTGGGCGAAGACGCGGGATGCCTCGACGAAAGTCCGGTCGTTCAACAAGGTGAGGGCCTGCTGAGGCGTGTTCGAGACGTTGCGCGAGGCGGTGCATTCCTCGCGGGCCGGCGCGTCGAAATTGGCAAGCATCGGCTGCAGGAAGGTACGCTGCCAGTGGGCGTAAAGGCCGCGCCGGTACTGCCTCTCATCGCCGTTGGGATAGTAGTCGCGGTTGGGAAACTGCAGGTTCGCGTAGTAGCCGGGCGGCTGGTAGGGGAAGGCGCTGGGGCCGCCGAGCGACGGCTCCAGCAGGCCGGCGATGGTCAGGGCATTGTCGCGCACAAACTCCGCTTCCAGGCGGCGCGGATTCTGTGAGGCCAGCAGACGGTTGCCGGGGTCAAGGTCGTGCAACTCGGGCCGCAGGTTGGAACTCTGCCGGTAGGTGCGTGAATTCACGATCAGGCTGACCATGTGTTTCACGTCCCAGCCGCTCTCGCGGAATTCCACGGCCAGCCAGTCGAGCAGATCGGGATGGGAAGGCGATTCTCCCTGCGCACCCAGGTCGTCCACCACGGCAGAAAGGCCGGTGCCGAAAAACTGTTTCCAAAGGCGGTTCACGAACACCCGCGCCGTCAGCGGATTTTCCGGCGCGGTCAGCCAGCGGGCAAGGTCGAGGCGGTTAAGCGGGCGGTCGGACGGCAGACCAGTACGCGGCAGGAAATGCGGCGGATTGGGCGAAACGATCTCGCCCGATTCGTCTTGGAAATTTCCGCGCGCCAACACGCGGGTCTCGCGCGGAGGCCAGGTCTCGGTGACGACGACAGGAGATTTCCCGCCCCGGCACAAAAGCCATTCGCGCTGCGTCTGAAACCAGGTGCGGCGGCTTTCAGTGTCGTTCGAGGCACCGAGCAGCCAGGCTTCGGCAACGGCGGGCAGGCCGGGCCCTTCCTTCGCAAGAAAAACGCGTTCCGGAATGGTCCGATCCCCTAGCTTATCGAAAGCGGCCCGCAGCTCTGGGCTGGCCCCGCTCGCCTGAACCTTCGCCCCGGCAAACGGAGTCACCGCAAAGTGCGCGCGGCGGAGGGCATCGCTCTTCACGCTGACCAGCAACGTGTCACCCGGCTGAATGGCAAGCGGTTCAGCCAGCGCCCAGATGCCAGCCTGTGGTTCGTGGAGGTGGTTGGTGTCCGTGCGCCAGCCATCGATGATGCCCAGTTCCTCGTAGCCATTGGCGAAGCGCGGCAGCTTATGGGTGGCCTCGGCGTACGCGAAGGTCAGTCGCTGTGGGGCATTCGTGCCAGACACCAGTTTCGCCGTCAGGAGCACATTGGCGAGTCCCGGGCCGCGGGCGATGCCGTTAGTGCCGTCCGGCAGCAGCTCCAGGCGCAGGGCGGCCATCCAGCCGGCGGGAAGGCTTACCCTGACTTCCGTCTCACCGTCCTTGGGGTCGCCGGACTCGATCAGTTCACCGGCCGCGTTGACCGTGGCATTGGACAGGCCGGTCGCACTGGTCGCTAGGGCGGGATTCCAGCCATCCCAATCCTTCCGTTCCAGGAGGTTAATCGCTTGGATAAACCACCGGATGATGGCCGGGTCTTGCTCCTGGTTTGTCCAGGCGCGAGAAAAGCTGTCCACGGCGATCTGTCGCATCGTGGTGCGGAGGCGTTCGGCGCGCTGTTCGAGGTAGGGACTGTTCACGACCATCTCTGGTGGGAAAGGGTGGTCATTGCCGATGCCACGCAAGTCCGGCTCCGGCGTGTAATCGTAATTGGCATAAACACCCCACTGCCGGATGTCGGCGAAGAACGCCTTCATCGAGTAAAAATCCCGGGCGGAGAAAGGGTCGAATTTATGATCGTGGCACTCGCAGCAGCCCATCGTCGAGCCGAGCCAGGTGGTGGACACGGTGCGAACACGGTCGCCGCCATATTTGGCGAGGTATTCCTTGGGTTGCGCGCCGCCTTCGCGCGTGACCATGTTCAGGCGGTTGAAAGCGGTGGCCACGCGCTGCTCTGTGGTGGGATTTGGCAGCAGGTCGCCCGCGAGCTGTTCGATGGTGAACTGGTCGTAGGGCTTGTTCGCGTTGAAGGCGTTGATGACGTAATCCCGGTAGGGGAAGGCGTTGATGTTCTGGTCACCGTGGTAGCCGACCGTGTCCGCGTAGCGCGCCACATCCAGCCAGGGCACGGCCATGCGTTCGCCATAATGCGGCGACTTCAGCAGGCGCTCGACCTGCCGTTCGTAGGCCTTGGAACTGCGGTCATGGACGAAGCTCTCGACCTCTTCCGGTGTCGGCGGCAGGCCGGTCAGATCCAGGCTGAGACGCCGCAGCAACGTGCGGCGATCAGCCTCCGGTGAAAGGTCGATCTGCTTCTCGTGCAGCTTCGCCACGACGAACGCATCAATCGGATTTTGAGCTTTGAGCTTTGAGCTTGGAACTTCCGGCACCACCGGTCGCACCGGCGTGATGTAGGCCCAATGCGGCTGATAGTTCGCTCCTTCGGCGATCCAACGGCGGATGGTTTCGCGCTGACTGGACGACACTTCCTTGTGCGTGTCCGGCGGTGGCATCACGTCGTCCGGATCGGTCGCGGTCAGGCGTTTGATGACGCCGCTTTCGTCGGGCTTGCCGGGCACCAAGGCCGCTCCGTTCTTACGTGCGGCCGTGGCGTCTTCGCGGACATCCAGCCGCAGCTTGCCCTTGCGGGCAGCCTGATCGGGCCCGTGGCAGCGGAAGCAGTTTTCCGAGAGGATCGGCCGGATATCGCGATTATACTCCACCGCCGCCCCGGACACCAAGCCGGCTGGCAGCAGCAAGGCGAGGAGCAGTCGAGTGAGCATGGCTCGATGAAGCTGGCAGGCGCGGGCAGGAGGCGCAAAGGCCTCCTAACGTGCCCTTACTTCCCGTGATCGGCCTTCAGATGGTCAGCGAGCATGTCGCGACCGAAGTCCCCGTCAAAATTGCGCCACACGGCGTGCACGTGATTCGCGTCGTTCTGGGTGTTGTCGTACTCCAGCACGAACGTCGGACCGTGCATCCGGTAGTAGTGGCGCTGGCCCCGTTCAAAGCTGCCCATCCAGGCGAACCGGACATTGTCGAGGCCGGCCGCCTCAATCTTGGCGAAGTCCGCCGTCGAGAGATCCCAACGCAGGCGGTCGATGTAGGCGTGGATGAGCTTCACCGCGAGATCGTGCTGCTCGGAGGTCAGCTCCGAGAGGGGCAGGCCGACCGGCTTGCCGAGGTCCGCCTTGCGGGCGGCAAGGGTGAGTATGTCGTCCGGGGCCTTCGTATCGAGGACCGCCACTTTGCGCTGCGCTTCTGTCAGGGATTTCACGAGCTGGCGGCCGAGCTCTTCCTCCGCGCCGAGTACCCGCAAGCCGGCGCGACGGCCGGTTCTGACCTCACCGGGATTGGTGCCCATGAAGCTCGGCGTGCCGGCGACGACCTTGCCGTCCAGGAGCGTGAAGTTGACTGAGAGGTGATGCCCTTCGACGCGCCAACCCCAGCTGCCCTTGTCCGCCGGCGTGCCGAAAATGCTGAAGTGATAGAGCTCCGGATCACGCGGGAACTTGCGGGTCGGTCCTTCCATGTCCTGCAGAATCTGCTCAAGGCTCATGATCGTCATGGCCTGCCCGTAACCGCGCTGGCTGAGGCCGCTGTTCAAAAGGGCGTAGGCGAGGCGCTGCTGGGCGGCCGTCATTTCTTTCAGGGTGAGCCCTTTCCGCTCCTTCGGAATGAAGTGCCAGTTTTCGCGCTCATCCGCATCGAAGGCGAAGGTGGCTTTGGCGCGTTGCATGTCATCGAGCGCGGCCACGAGATTGTTGGCGGCGGCCGCCATCTCCTCGGGCGCAGCCGCAAAGGCGCGCAGGCAGAGCAGGGCGGTCAGGAACAGGGAGAGCTTCATGCGGGGAGCTTGGGCTCTGGTCGGAAACCGCCCAAGGAAAAAAACAAGGCGGCGATGGCCGCCATACCGAGGCGCTAGTCACCGGTCACGACAGTCCACATGCCTTTGGGCGCATTGGTTTTTCCACTGCCAATGGTCTGCTCGATCCGCAGGATTTCAGCGTGGCCGTCGTGGAAGAGGTAGTCGAAGCGCTGGCCATGCACGCCGTAGGCGGCCTTGCCGTAGTTGTAGTCCAGCACCGTCGGTGAAATCTGAAAGCATTCGGGCCCGAAAGCTCCACCGCCTGTGGCCGAGTAGCTTGGCCCGGCACAGAAGGACGGCCAGTCATTGCCGCAGATGTTCCGGCCATTGGGCTGCTCGGCGATCAGGATGGTGCCCGAAGGATCCTGAACGACGTTCTCCGGATAGCCCTCCACGTCAAAGCTGGGTTTGGAACCGTTGTTGATCTGAATGTAAACGCCCACCCCATGCGTGGGCGTCGCGGGCAGTGCGCCTGGTGCCACGATGTCTGCGCCGTTCATGGAATAGGAGCGGCGCTGTCCGAATTGGGCGTAGGAAATCGTGATAGGGTTTTTGTCGGCCGGGCACTGGAGGATTTTCGGCGTGAACGCCCCGTCAGTGATGCCCAGGAGCAGGTCCTCGTCCTTGTCCACGCCCCCGAGATACCGGTGGAGCAGGTCATCCCAGCTGAGCTGATACATATAGTCGCCGGTGCGGTAGGCTGCGGGCGGAAGATGATCCGTCCGATCAAGCTGGAACAGGTGCATGGCCACGCCGATCTGTTTGACCTGCGAAAGACATTTGATGCGCTGCCCCCGGGCCTTGGCCGAGGACAGTGCCGGCAGAAGCAGTCCCGCCAGGATGGCGATGATCGCGATGACCACCAGCAATTCGATGAGGGTGAAGGCACTCCCGGGTCTGCGGGTTTTGTTCGTGGCTGGGGATGCTTCCATTTAACCTCCTGACGGATTATCGCCCGGTGAGGACGACCTGAACTTTTTTCTCGTTGATGGCAAACTTTTTGCCCGCCGGAGCCGTGGGCATGGCCGAGAGATAGCCGGCGGCAACCAGCTCCTCCAGGTCTTTGGGCATCCGTTGCTTCTCGAAGCCAAACTTCCGTACTGCCTGTGTGAGCCCGGCCAGCACGCCCGACAAATCTGCCTCAGTGATCGCCGCCGTATCGGCCGCAGGGGGCTTGGGGGTGGTAGGAATCTCCTGACTGGTGGCCGGGGAGTCGGCACCCGGTGTGGGCGAGTCAGACTTGCGGCACCCCGAGACGACCAGCAAAGCCAGAACGGCCAAGAGGATCAAACGGCTGGGCATTGGGCGAAGAGAGCAGAGTTGCCCGAAGCCCGCAAGGATCGCCCCGGCTGCCAAAAGAGTGAGCCGTTCGCCGCCCCCAGGAGGAGTTGCCCTTACATTGGTCGTGGCGAACCGGGCGTCATGGCCGCCGGACCCCAGTAAAAAAGCGTGACGCCCGGCGAGCGTTGGCCATTCATCCGGGAGTCATCCCCCGTTTCTGGCTTATGAACCTGCGCGCCATTCTCCCTCGCCCGGCGTTGCGCCGTGCTTTCACCCTGATCGAGCTGCTGGTGGTCATCGCGATCATCGCCATCCTGGCGGGCATGCTGCTGCCGGCCCTGAGCAAGGCAAAGGATCGCGCGTTGCTGGCGAACGATCTCAGCGGCATCCGGCAGATCATCCTCGCGGCACACATGTTCGCGGGGGACAACGGTGATTACCTGCCATATACCAGCTGGGGTTATCCGGCCGACCGCGACAACTGGGCCCATGCGGCGAAAATCGTCGATGGCGGCGGCAAGGACGATCCCGTGACCTGGTCCAACCAGGTCGCGTCCTTCCACAAGGGGCAGCTCGGGCCTTACTTGCGGGCGGTCCAGATCCTCACCTGTCCCAAAGATCTGGCGGAGCGCAGTTCCGGCAAGGGCAAGGCGGACTTCAAACGCCGCCAGATCAAAATCACCAGCTATGTCTGGAACGGGGCGATCATCGGGTATCTGGCGCCACCGATCTCCCAGCTTACTTCCACCTACAAGCTGGGGCTGATGCGGCCGACAGGCATCCTCATGTGGGAGGGACCTGAAAGCGAATCGTCGTCCCTCTTCAACGATGTGGGCAACCAGCCGCATGAGGGCATTTCCCAGCGTCACGGCGCCAACCGGCGGCCGAAAGACCAGACTGAAGAGGTCGGCGGCATCGCCCCGGTTGGCCGATTGGATGGTTCGGCCTCCGCCCTCGCCATGAAGCTGTGGTTCTCACCCGCGTACGCCGGCAAACCCATATGGCCGGCAACGGCGAAGTTCGACGGACCCAACGACTGCTGGTTCAATCCGGGGGCCAAGGACGGCGGCTATACGCCCTGAGTCGGCTGCCCTCTGCAGGCGGCTTCACAGGAGTCAGTTCTTCGCGGCGAACTCGACGAAGTTCCGCAGCAGCCGCAGACCGACTTGCTGGCTCTTCTCCGGGTGAAACTGCGTGGCCCAAACGTTGTCCTTCCGGATCGCTGCGGCAAACGTGCCGCCATAGTCCGTGCGACCGGCCACAATCGAGCTGTCCACCGGCCGCGGGAAAAAGCTGTGCACGAAATAGAAGTGGCTGCCATCCGGAATGCCGGCAAAGAGCGGACATTCGGGCTGCGTGACCGTGACTTCGTTCCATCCAATCTGCGGAATCTTGAGGTGGGGTTCTTCCGCCGTGGTTTGGAATCGGACCACCGGGCCTTTGAACACGCCCAGACCGAGCGCACAGGAGTTAAACTCCTCACTGCGTTCGAACAACGCCTGATAACCGACGCAGATACCGAGGAACGGCTTGCCGGCGGCGACCCATTCCTTCACGGCACCGCCGAGCTCCTGCCGCTGGATCGCGTTCATGCAGTCATCGAAGGCGCCCACCCCGGGCAACACGATGCCATGCGCGTGCGCCAGTTCCTTCGGCGAAGGGACGCGGTGGACTTCCGCACCGACGGCACGGAGGGCTTTTTCGACGCTGCGGATGTTTCCGGCGCCGTAATCGAGGAGCGCGAGCACGGGTGAATGCTAACAACAAAGGCGCAAAGGCGCAAAGAAGAGGCGGAAGGGGAGGTTTAATTTGGAAAACAGGAAAGCAGGAAAAGGCAGATCCCTTTCTGTTCCTGTTTTCCTGCTTTCCAAATTTACAACTGTCTTCTGTGTTAGCTTTGCGTCTTCGCGTCTTCGCTGTTCGCCTCGGCCTTTTCCGTTTTCAGCCGCAATTGTCCACAGGCGGCGTCGATGTCGTGGCCCTTTTCGCGGCGCAGGGTGGCGGTGACCCCTTCGTGTTCCAGAGCGCCGGCGAAGGCTTCGCAGGTCTCATCGTCAGGGCGTGACCAGGGCAGGCCTTCGACGGTGTTATATGGGATCAGGTTTACTTTGGCGTGCAACCGATGGGCGAGGTCGGCGAGCGGCCGGGTTTGGGCCAACGAGTCGTTCACGCCGGCAATGAGGATGTATTCCAGCGTGATCATCTTACCCTTGTGCGTGACGTAATATTCGCAGGCGGCGGTGAGATCCCGTAGCGGGTACTTCCGGTTTACCGGCATGATCTTTTCACGTACCTCGTCCGTCGCGCCGTGCAGTGAGATGGCGAGGCGGAACTGGAGCGGATCGTTCGCCAGATCGCGGATGCGTGGGGCAAGCCCGCTGGTGGAAATCGTGATCCGGCGGGCCCCGATGCCACCACCCCAGGGGGCATTCAGCGTCCGGAGTGCCGTCATCAGGTTGTCGTAATTGGCCATCGGCTCGCCCATCCCCATGACGACGATGTTGTTCACCACGCGGTCATCAGAGCGCGGAGCGGGGAGCGGGGAGCGCGGAGTGCCTGAAGCGCTCGGTGCTGGCTCCGCGCTCCGCGTTCCCCGCTCTGCGCTGGAATCCGCCCACCGTTCGATCGCCAGGATCTGTCCACTGATTTCGTGCGGTGCGAGATTCCGCTTAAAGCCGTCCAGCCCGCTCGCGCAGAAACGGCAGCCGTAGGCGCAGCCGACCTGGGTCGAAATGCAGAGCGTGTGCCGGTCGCTCGCCTCACCGTAAAGCGCCGGGTTGGCGGGGATGAGCACACTCTCGATCAGCGCCCCGTCGGCAAGGCGCCAGAGAAACTTCTGGGTGGTGTCGCGGGAACCCTGCTTGGTGACGAGCAGAGGCAGGTTCAGCGAGTATATGGCCACCAGCTGTGCGCGCAGCGCCTTGGGGAGGTTCGACATCTCGTCCCACGACGCGGCCCGGCGGGCGTAGAGCCAGCCAAGCAGCTGGTCCAGCCGGTAGGCGGGCTGGTTCCACGAGGCAAACTGGGCGGCGAGCGTGTCGCGATTCTGGGAGCGGATGTCCGGCAGCACGGGTGGATCGTAGCGCCGAATCGGGCCAAAGGCACAAAGGATTGTCGTGGCGCGCGTCCCCCCGTGAACGGCATCAAGGATTGCCAAGCGCGTTGATCTGGGCGGCGGCGTAGCCGGCCCCGAAACCGTTGTCGATGTTCACGACGGTCACGCCGCTGCCGCAGGAGTTCAGCATGCCCAGCAGCGCGGCCAGCCCGCCGAAGCTCGCCCCGTAGCCGACACTGGTCGGCACGGCGATGACCGGTCGCGAGACCAGGCCGGCGACCACGCTCGGAAGGGCGCCTTCCATGCCGGCGGCCACGATGATGACATTGGCACGTTGAAAATCATCGAGCCGGACCAGCAATCGGTGCAGCCCGGCCACGCCCACGTCGGTAATGCGCAATACCGAGTTGCCCATGAATTCGGCGGTGAGGGCGGCCTCTTCGGCAACAGGCAGGTCGCTGGTACCGGCGCAGAGCACGGCGATGAATCCAGGACGCTTCGGCAGCGGTTTGGTCTCGATGGTCATGCAACGGGCCACCTCGTGGTGCACGGCGCGGCGAAACTTTTTCCGCAGCGCCTTGACGTGCTCATCGCCCAAGCGGGTTACGAGCACCCGGTCGTTGGCCGCGACAATCCGAGCCGCGATGGCGACGACCTGCGACGGCGTTTTGCCGGCGCCGAAAATGACCTCGGGAAAACCCTTCCGCAGCGCCCGATGGGTATCCACCTGGGCAAAACCGAGGTCCACGAGCGGTTTGGCCTGGAAGGCACGAAGGACGTCGTCGCGCGGGATTTCACCACGCTGGAAACGATCGAGAAGGGCGGCGACTTCGGCGGAGGTCATAGAACGAGCGAAAGGGTGGCGGAGTCGATGGGCAAGGCGGAAACAGCGATCACTGCTGATAGAGCTTTTCGTTGGTGATCACCTCGGCCACGCCGGTCGGCAAGAGTTGGCGGATGGTTTTCCCAGCGGCCACCCGCTGGCGGATTTCGGACGACGAGACGCGTAGCGGCCAACCGCTGAGCTGATGCAGACGGTAAGAGGGCGGAAGCGAGGCCTGGGTTTCACCAGGTCGCGGAATGACGACAAACTGGACGAGTCGGGCAAGCGCTTCCGCTTCGCGCCATTTCGGCAGCGTGGGCACGTGGTCGGCCCCGATGAGCCAGAAAAGTTCGGCCCCGGAATGGCGGGCGGCAAATTCGCGGACGGTATCCACGGTGAAACTGACCCCGCCGCGCCGGATTTCGAGTTCATCCACCGCAAAACGGGTTTCTCCTGCCAGCGCGAGCCGCAGCATGCGGGCCCGCATTTTGGCGGGAGCGGGCTGGGTGCCCGGTTTGAACGGAGATTGTGCGGCCGGGATGAATACCAGGCGGTCGAGACCAAGCTCTTCCAGCGCCGCGTGCGCGACGAGCAGATGCCCGAGATGCACCGGATCAAACGAACCGCCGTATAAGCCGAGTTTCACGTTTCAGTTCAGATTGGCGGGGAGAGGCTGACGGTTTTGACGGGAGCGGCAAACTGGATTCCATCGCCTTGACACTTGGGCAGCCCTGTTGGCTTGCCTTGCCGCCCGGATGGGTAAGGCTGGTCTCATCATGAAATTCTTGGGCCTGACACCGGAGGCGGTGCTGAAGCGCATGCCGGCTGAACCCACCGCGTTGCAGGTGCCATCATGGCCGCGCTCATTGCTGGCCGGGGCCTTGGGCTTTGCCGCAGTCAGCCTGCTGGTCTTCGGCACTTGGGCGGCCGCCGGAAAATGGTTTTACGGCCATCTGGGCGAGGCCGGAGCCTATCTGGCCTGGGCGCTCATCTTCATTGCCGGCGCCGGTGACGTGTTTTCGCGGCTCGTGATCGGTCCCGGAAGCGGGGCGCGGTTCCGGGGCGGTTTCGCCCTCGCGTTTCTGGCATACAGCGTGGCGTGGATGGCGGCATGGTTTGCCTTGCGTGGCCAGACTGGGGAGTGGCTCGGCGCCGTAGCGGGCACAACGGTATTTGGGCTGCTGCTCTGTGCGATGTTTGATGGCTGGGCCGGCTGCTTGAGCGCAGTGTTCGGACTCATTGCCGGTAACGTCGCCGGATACTTTCTGGGGAGCGTGTTGCACACCCATTGGGGTGGCACCACCGGAAAGATGCTCTGGGGCCTGGCCTACGGACTGGGCTTCGGTGCCGGCATTGGGCATGCACTTTATGTTGTGCAGTCAGGAATTCGACAACGCCTGGTCGAGAGCGCCGCTCCATTGCCCGGCTGAACAGATGGCGGGCTGTCAACTTTCGAGATGAAAAAGGCCGCGTCCAATCGGACGCGGCCTTTGATTACCTAAAGGCGAAAATCAGCCGGCCAGGCCGGGATTCGGTGATGGCACCGGCAGCAGACCGGTGTCATCGGCAGCGGCTGGTGCCACTGGCTCCGTTGGGGCTGCCGGTTCTTCCGTGGCCGCTGACGGGGCAGCGGGCGCATCGGCCTTGGCTTCCGCCTTGGCCTCGGGGGCGGGCTTGGGCGCACGTTCCGGTCGGGGAGCGGGCTCGGGCTTCGGCAAAGGCTTCTTGGCCGTTTCCAATTTGCCGTTGGCGAACTCGATCACATGACCCTGATGGACGAGCCAGTGCAGGTCGGTCAGCAGCGCCTGCTGCTCAGGCGTGGCTCGTGGGGCGACGGGAACGACGGGCGCGGCTTCCGTGGCGGGAGCGCCTTCAGCTGCCGGTGCCGGAGCGACGACCGCTTCCATCACCGGGGCAGGGACGACAGGGGGAGCCTCAGGCGTGGGAGCCAGGGCCTCCACCAGCTTCTTCCGGCTGGCGTTGGCGTTGGCATCGATGAACTCGATGATCCGCCGGACGTTGTTCGAGACGTAGCTGGTGGTGAGGTCGAGGTAATGCGGCCGGGCCACGGCGACATGCACGACCGTCTTGTCGCGCTTGAAGAACTGCAGGCCGCCCTTCGCGAAGTCCGCGCTCAGCGCGGTCATCGTGCGGATCGGGAACTTGCGTTCGCGTTCGAGCGTCACGCGGAGCACGCGGTGCAACGGCTCCGGCAGTCGCGGGCCGGCCTGGTCACGCTTGAGCTGCCACGAGTCCACCGATTTCACCACGTTGGTGAGATGGGTTGCACGGAAATGCGCCTCGACTTCGGCCAACGTGCCGAACTTCAGCGCTTCGGGGACGTTGATGGCGGTGTATTCCAGCCGCGAGCTCTGTCCGTCCAGCCACTGCTTCACAATGGCCTCGTCCTTCACGATGCGGACGCGGCTCTTGAAGACCTCGAAGGGCAGGCCACGGGCGCGTTGGGCATGAACCTCGCGCAGCTTTTCCTGATAGCCGTGGTAGTTCGGCGGACCGAGGACGGTATCCTCGAACTGCGCGACGAGCGTCCAAACGCCCTTGGGCGGATCGCAGGGGAGCTTCTCCGTCTGGTAGAAAGTGTCAAAGTGGGCCTTCAACGCGTGTGAGGCGGCGTCGGCTTCGGAGAGCCAGACGCTGTCGTCCAAGGAGCAGACGAACAGAGGCTGGAGCACTTTGCCATCCTTGCCCTTGATCGTCCGAAAGGTGATCTCGTAGCGGTCGGGCTTCTGGATGACGAGCCCGGCAACCTCGAGCAGCGGGTAGGCCCGGCCACTGAGCTTGATCTGGCGGCCCAGCGAGTTGACACCGGCCGGTTCGGGCCGCAGCTCGACGTCGATCGGGATGAGCGGTTCGGGTTCGAAATCGCGCCGGTCATTGCGGCGGGGGCCGCGTTGGGCCTGAGCCGCGCTTGGATCCCACTTGAGTCCGGTGCCTTCGCCACCAGGGCCGCCAGGACGGGGACCACCGGGGCGCGGACCGCCAAAGCCGGGGCGCCCCCCGGGGCCGCCAGGACCGCCGGGACGCGGACCGCCGAAGCCAGGGCGCCCGCCTGGGCCTCCGGGACCACCGGGACGCGGACCGCCGAAGCCCGGGCGGCCACCCGGCCCACCAGGGCGGGGCGGACGATCACCGAAGCTACGTGGCCCACGGCGCTCGCCGGCACCCTCGGTGCCCTCATACTTAGCATAGCGCGCGGCATCGTTTGGCTGCTGTGCCCACGCGGGCAAAAACGCCTTTTCAAGATCCAGACTCAGTTCCGACGGTTCGCTCATAGATAAAAGACCCCGCGTCGTTCGCGGGGTTTGTGCTGTAAAATGCGCGCGGAACATGGGGACGGGGTTGGGGAAATGCAAGCGCCGCGAAGCATGCTTTTCCGCGAGTTCTGCTGATGAACTCAATTCCCGCTTGCCCCGGCGCGTCGGCAGTCCTGAAACTTCGCAGATGGAAACCCGTCCCGATTCTGGAAATCCGACGCCGCAGGGTTGGCGGCAGCTCCTGGCGATGCCGGAAATTCCGCGTGTGCTGCCCTTCGTGCTTTTCCTGCTGCTCGGCTCACTGCAAGGAAAGCTTTTCCCTGGCTCCGAATATTGGCTCTACGCGACCAAGACGGTGTTGGTTGGATGGATGCTTTGGGCGCTGCGCGGCCTCCTGGCCGAGGTCAAATGGGCTTTCAGCTGGGAAGGACTTGCTGTCGGTGTGGTCATCGCCGTGCTCTGGATCGGGCTCTCCGGCCACGTGCCGACCCTGGGGGACATCTGGAACGCGGGGCAGAAGCTGGTCACGGGAAAGGTGCCCGAGCCGGCCAAACCGGAGTTGCCGTGGAACCCGGTGGCCTTCTTCGGGGACAACGCGGCGCTGGGCTGGGCCTTTGTCCTCGTGCGGGTGCTGGGCCGTTCGCTGGTCGTGCCGCCCATGGAGGAGGTGTTCTACCGATCCTTCTTCTACCGCTACATCGTCAGCCCCAAGTTCCAGGATGTGGCGCTTGGCCAGTGGCATTCCGTGGCCTTCGTGGTCACCAGCGTGATCTTCGGCCTCGCGCATCCCGACGACTGGTTGCCGGGCATCCTTTGCGGCGCGGCCTACCAGTGGTTGGTATTGCGAAAAAAACGGCTGGGTGATGCCATGCTGGCGCACGCGACGACCAACCTGCTTATCAGCATCTACGCCATCGCGACGAACCAGTGGCACTTCACCTGAGGGGGAACGGGGAGCGAATTCAAGCTCCCAGCCCGTCTGATGATGACGCCTGTGAAACTGTCCGATGCCCTGCCGCCCTGCGTGGTGTTTGAGGATGAGCACCTGCTCCTCGTCAACAAGCCGCCGGGCTGGAACACCCATTCGCCGGCGCCCTTTGCCGGAGAGGGCATTTATGACTGGCTGCGTCACCGGGAGCCGCGTTGGGCTTCACTGGCGATTGTGCATCGGCTCGACAAGGAGACCAGCGGCCTGCTGGTCTTCGGCAAGACGCCCCTGGCCAACCGCTCACTCACGGAGCAGTTCACAAAGCGGGAGGTCGAAAAGACCTACCTGCTGGTCACGGATCGGCCCGTGCGGCAGGAAGCCTGGACCACGGAGTCGGAGATTCGCCGAGCCGGAGACCATTATGTGGCGTGTCCAAAGGGGCAGGGCGGGGAACCGGCGGAAACCCGCTTCCGCGTCGTCCGGCGGGAAGGGGAGCGGGTGTGGATCGAGGCGAAGCCGGTAACCGGGCGCACACATCAGATCCGCGTTCACGCCGCGTCGGAAGGGCTGCCGATCCTGGGTGACACGCTTTATGGCGGAAGCGATTTCCCCCGCGTCTGTCTCCATGCGGCGCAACTTTCGTTCCGGCATCCGGCCGCCGGTGCGGAAATGCCGGTTTTCCAATGTGGCGCGAATTTTGAAGGTGAGCCTCACGAGGTGATGCGTGACGCGTTCATTGTGAAATTGGAAACGGACGCTTTCCGCAGGAGGCATGGTGCCGCGGACGACCAACCCGGGCTGTATGCCGATCAGCTCGGCAAATTCGTGCTGACACAGGGCGAACGTCCGCCCACTCCGGCGGAAATATCCTCACTGGCTTCCAGCGGACTTTACCATAAGACGCTGCTCCGCCATGTCCGCCAGACCACCACGGCGGAAACTTCGCCGCAGCCCGTTGCGGGCGAACTCGCGCCGGAACGGTTTGTTGTCCATGAAAACGAGGTCGCCTACGAACTGAGTTTTGCCGAGGGCTACTCGGTCGGCCTGTTTCTCGACCAGCGCGACAATCGTCGACGCCTGCTAGCAAACCATGTCGCTGCCGGCTTTCCGCTGTTTCCGGAAGTTGCTGCCGGGCGGGAGGTGCTGAACTGTTTCGCCTATACCTGTGCCTTCAGCGTCTGTGGCGCCCTCGGCGGTGCCCGGGTGACGAGCCTGGACCTTTCCCGGAAGTACCTTGATTGGGGGCGGCGCAATTTTGCGCTCAACGGTCTCGATCCTGCCGCCCACGATTTCATCTTTGGTGACGTGTTCGACTGGCTGCGGCGGCTCGGAAAGAAAGGCCGCCAGTTCGACGCCGTGCTGCTCGATCCGCCGACTTTTTCGCGTTCCAAGGAGCACGGCGAATTCCGCGCAGCCAACGATTATGGCGAACTTGTGACGCAGGCGTTGCGTGTGCTGAAGCACCAGGGCGTGCTTTTCGCCTCCACCAATGCGGCCGGTCTGGCCCCGGAAAAGTTTCTGGCGCAGGTGCATGAAGCGATTGTCGGAGCGGGGCGCCGGGTGGTTCGCGAGCATTACGTCCCGCAGCCGCCCGACTTTCCGATCAGCCGCGATGAGCCGGCCTATCTGAAGACGGTCTGGCTGCGGATCGCCTAAGGGCTGCAACAGGCCGTCCATGCCGCAGCATTGAAGCCGCCCGGAATCGCGGCCATGCTGACGCCGTGGATTTTCCACTCGCCGTCATTCTTCCCCTCCTGCTGCTCCTAGCGGCGGGCAGCTTTTTCTTTGCAGCGGCGGAATCGGCCCTCTTCTCGCTCGGCCAGTGGCGCGCCAAACGGCTCGCCGAAACCCAACCCCGGCGCGGTGAAGTTGTGCTCCGTCTGCTGGGCAAGCCCGCAGACCTGCTCGCGACCCTGGTGTTCGGCAATTCGCTCGCCAACGCCTTCTTTGTAGCCTTGGCGCTGCTGGCCGCGATTCATAGCGGCTGGGCCATGTCCCTGGTACTGCTGGGGATGTTCGCCGGGCTGCTGCTGTTGTGCGAGGTGATGCCCAAGGCCCTGGCGGTCCGGGAGCCCGAAAACTGGGCGCTGCGCGTCGCGGTGCCGATGGAGTGGCTGGTCCATCTCAGCGGCCCATTTCGTCGCATCGGTCAGGCGGTCGTGGATGTTCTTCTGCGTCTGTTTATCCCGAAATCGGTCAAACCGCAGGCGGAGGTTTCCGATGAGGAATACGCCGACTTGGTGGAACTGGCCCACCAGCAGGGGGCGCTGGGCCGGTCCGAAAAGGAACTGATCCTGCAAGTGCTGACCCTCGACCAGCGCACTGCCCGCGACGTGATGAAGCCGCGCGCGCAGATGGTGATGCTTCCCGATGACCTGCCGGCCGAGGCCATGATTGCCGCCGCGCGCAAAGCCGGCCACCACCGGATCCCGCTGTACGATGAGTCGCCTGATACTGTGATCGCGATTCTGAACACGCGTACCTTGCTCCTAAACCCGGAAAGCGGCCTGGACGAGGCGCTCGAATTCCCCTCGTTCGTGCCCGGCAGCATGAACCTGCTGCAGCTGCTTCAGGCGTTGCAACGCCAGCAGCGCGGAGTGGCCATCGTGCTGGATGAGTTCGGCGGCACCGCCGGTCTCGTCACGCTGGAAGACATGGTCGAGGCCGTTGTCGGCCCTATCCGCAGCGAAGGCGAAGCGGCGGGCTTCGTCATGGAGAAACTGGCGCCCGGCCGCTGGCGCGTGAACGGTCTGATGCGGCTCGACGACTTCCGCCGCGAGTATCCGGCGCTGGGGGATGTGGCCGACGTGGACACGTTGGGCGGCCTGGCCGTGAAGCTGGCGGAAGTGGTGCCGCCGGTCGGCGCGGTCTTCAGCCATCGGGGCCTCCGTCTCACGGTGAAGTCCGCCGACGAACGGCGCGTACGGGAACTGCTCGTGGAGACATACGGAGGTGCCGCGTGATCCTCGACTGGCTGCATTGGCTGGGGATCGGAGGCTGGCTGGTCCTCTCCTTCTTCATGTCGGGCATGGAGGCGGGCGTGATGGCGCTCAGCCGGCTCCGCATTCGCCAGTGGCTACGCGAGGGCAAGCCGCAGGCCCGGGTGTTGTTGGGATATTTGGACCACCCGGAAAACTTCCTCTGGACGATCCTGGTCGGGAACACGATCGCCAATTTCGCCGCCGTCGTGCAGATCACCTCCGACCTGCACAACGCGTTCGCCGAACAGCCGTGGATATTCTGGTCGCTCTTCCTCGCCGTCGGCGGTGTCGTATACTTGGTGGCCGAGCTGCTGCCCAAATCGTTGTTCCGGTTGCTGCCCAATCGCCTCTGCCTACGCCTTGTGTGGCTGTTCCGGATTATCCACTTCACGCTCTCGCCGCTGGTCACGCTGGTGGAGCGCTTCGCTTCCCTGCTGCTGCGGATCACGGGTGGCAGCGAACTGACCGGGAGAGTCTTCGGCAACCGGGAGGAACTCCGCGCTTACATGCTGGAGAGCGGCACGGGACTGAAGCCGGTCGAGCGCACCCTCATCAATCGCGTGCTGGATCTACAGAACCGCACCGTGGGCCAGCTCGCGATGCCGCTCGAAACCGCTGACACGGTAACGGTGGCCACACCGGTGACAGCGGTCATCGCGCTTTGCCATGAACGGCAACACACGCGCCTGCCGGTTTGGAATCGCGAAGGGGCGGGCCGCCGTGTGGCCGGCGTCATCAGTCTTCGTAATTTGATCTACCGGTCGCCCGATGCCGCCAAGTCCAACGCGGGCGACTATCTGCGGCCGGCGCTGTTTCTCGACGAATCCACGCGGCTGGAGGAGGCCCTGCAACGTCTCCAGCGCGCCGGCGAACATCTGGCGATCGTGGTGGATACATCCGGCCGGGAGCGCGGACTGATCAGCCTGGGCGACATCCTGCGCGTGCTCTTCGGGGAGGTGGCGCTGTGAACCCCGAGCTCCTGCTCACCATTGCGTGCAAGGTCGGGCTGGCGCTGGTGCTGATCGTCATCAACGGCTTCTTCGTCGCGGCCGAACTCGCGCTGGTGAAGATCCGCGAGGCGCAGCTCGATGCGCTGGTCACACGGGGCCGCCGCGCCGCGAAGGTTGCCCGGACGCTCAAGGCGAACATCAACTCCGCCATCAGCGCCACCCAGCTCGGGATCACGCTGGTCAGCCTCGGCCTCGGGCGCTTTGTCGAGCCGCTCGTCGAGACCGCCGCCAAGCCCGTATTGGAACACCTGGGTCTGGCGCAGTTGCACTGGCTGATCGAGGCCGTGTCGTGGACCGGCTTTCTGGGCATGACCTTCGTGCTGATCCTTGTCGGCGAGATGGTGCCCAAGGCCATTGCCATCCAGAAGACCGAGGCGGTCGCGCTCGGTGTGGCGCTGCCGTTGCGCTGGTTTTTACGGATCGCCCATCCGCTCATCTGGATGATCGACACCAGCGCGCGCTGGCTGCTGGCCCGTTTCGGCATTGATTCGCTGGAGCAAGAGGGCGCGCACTCGGAGGAGGAACTGCGCCTGCTGTTTCTGACCACCCGGAGCAAATCGCCCGGAACCGATCTCGGACGCGAGATCGTTCTCAACGCCCTCGACCTGCGCCGCCGGGTTGCCTCCGATGTCATGCGGCCCCGCCGTGAACTGACCTCCTTGAGCACCTCGATGACCATGGCCGATTGTCTCGCGCTCGCGGAGCAGAGCCGTTATTCCCGCTTCCCGCTGTGCGTCGATGGCAACCTCGACCGCACGCTGGGCGTGGTGCATGTGAAGGATCTCTTCGCCCTCCGCAACCAGGCGAAGACCGGTGCTGATCTGCGCACGGTCGCGCGCCCGCTGATTTTTGTGCCGGAATCCGCGCGGCTGGAGCGTCTGCTGCAGTTCTTCCTCGATCGCAAACTGCATCTGGCGCTGGTCGTGGACGAGTACGGCGGCACCACGGGCATGGTCACGCTGGAAAACGTGATCGAGGAAGTCGTCGGGCAGATTCAGGACGAGTTTGACCAGGAGAAACCCCGGCTGATCCGCCGCAGCGATACGGAATGGGAGCTGGAAGGTACGCTACCCCTCTTCGAGCTGGAGGAACTCACCGGCGAGACATTGGACACGCCGGATGTCACTACCGTGAGCGGCTGGCTGACCAGCCGGCTGGGCGGCTTTCCCAAGCGCGGAGATCATGTCCGGGTGGGGCGTTTCGAACTGGCCGTGGAGGAACTCGACGGCCTGCGCGTAAGCCGCCTGCGCCTGCGCTCGGCCGACAACCCGCCGACGGAATCCAACCTCACCGTGCCGCCAGCCTGAGTCCCTATGAAATCTGGCGCTGGACTTGCCGGAAGCACCTGCCGACAACCCATGAAGCCGCTTGGCTTTCCCCTCTCCTCGAGGGAGAGGGTTAGGGTGAGGGGGGAGGCAACTCGCGTCTCTCCGCTTTCCCAACTCGCGAAGTGCCCGCTACCAACGCCCACCCCGGATGGCGAAGACGATCGCCAGTGCACCACCTGCCACTGTGAGTGCCACTGCGAGCCATGCGCCGTTAACCACACTGCCGATTGCCAGGAAGAGCATCAGCAGCGACCAGACGAACAGCGGATGCCAGTCGGTGGGCTGCTTTACTGGCTGCTTATTCAACAGCCAAGGCGTGGAGAAGCCGTAGATCGCCAGCGTCGTGAGCACCCAGCCGAGGAAGTTCACCCACGGCGCGGTGTGCCAGGTGAGGGTGTGCGGCGTCGTTTCCCAGCGCCACCAGCCCCGGGCATGGGCGAGCGGTTCCAGCGCGAGGTCAAAGAGCAGGGCCAGCCCGGTGGCCAGCGCCATCACCCACAGGCCGTAGTACGTCAGCTTGCGCCATGGGCGCAGGATCAGCCGGGCCACGCCCCGGCAGGTCACGGTGAGGGTGATCCAGAGAAATGCTAGTGCCCATGGCACCCGGCCGGGCAGGCGTTCTCCCAGGCGGTCCGTGAATTCGCGGCGGCCGAAAGGCACGTCGGTGAGCGCACCGATCCATAGCGCCGCCAAGCCAAGGCCGGCGGCGACCAGGGCCACGCCCACGACATTTTGCAGCGGCAAACGCCGCGCGAGGCTGACCAGCGTGGTAGCCGCCGCGAGCGGCCAGAGCAGGCCGTCCAGACCGGGGGCGGATTCCGGCCAGCCAATCCCCAGCACCAGCGTGACCAGCGCCAGTGCCAGCCACAGCAGGAACAGCCCAAACACGGGCTTATGCAGGCGGCCGGGCAGGGGATTCTGCCAGCCCGCCGTCTCGCCAATGGTGTGATCCGTCGTCACGCGGGCGGGATCAGAGCATGGCCGTCTCGTCGGGAACAGCCTCCGGAACTGCTCAGAGGCGATAACGGAGTCCAAGACCTCGCGGACATGGGGGCACCCTGGAGTCACGGTAGCAACTTGGACTGCGTGGGCCCTGTCGCGCTTTCGATCACCGGACCGATGGACAAAAAGCTCCGGATGCGAAGTCAATCGCCGGGCCGTGATTCCCCGCCGCCTCCTTCATCCTTCATAATTCCTACTTCATCCTTCCTCCTCGTGCTACGTTGGAAGCCATGAAATCGTCCTACGAACTCGCCCTGGAACGCCTCGGCCAGGCCGCCCCCGTCCGCAAGCTGACGGCGGACCAGAAGGCCCGCCTCGCCGACCTGGATTCCCTCTACAAGTCGAAGATCGCCCAGGCCGAACTGGCCTTTCAGGACGCCCACCGCGCCATGCAGGAAGCCGGCGACTTCCGAAAGGCCGAGAAATTCCGGCTCGAGTTTTCCACCGACCGCCAAAAACTCGAAGCCGAACACGAAGCCAAGAAGGACAAGGTGTGGAAGGAGAGGTGAAGGGAAAGGTCGCGAGGAATATCTCGCATTACGGCATTTCTAGGGCCGGAGCCGCTCACTTCTCCAGATACTCGCCGATCACCTTGCTGGCGACTTCATCCGTCGCCTTGAAGGCGTCGTCGCCGCCTACGTTGGTGAGGATGATGACGGCGAAGTCACGCTGAGGGGCGAGCCACATATTGCTGAACCACATCGTGTTCGAGCCGGTGTGGCTCAGGGCGGTGCCGCCGGCCCAGCCGCGCTGGGTCACGCTCCAGCCGAGGGCGTAGTCCTGGCCGGCGAGGGCGGTGTGGAGTTTGTGCCAGGATTCCGGCCGCAGCTTGAGCGGAGTATCCCGGCCCAGTTCGCCGTTGACGTGGGCCATCACGTATTTGGCCAGGTCATCCAAAGAACAGTGCACGGTGCCGGCGGGGCCGAGGCCGGGCGGATTGTCGCCCCGGGGGCCGGGCGGGACCGGTTTCAGCCTCTTGAACAAATCCAAGTTATGGCCGCGCGGTTGATCCACCTTGGCGGCCGTGCCCGGCGCGCCGAAGCCGGCTGTCTTCATTCCCAGCGGCCGGAAAAGTCTCTCGGTGATGAGCTGTTCCCAGTCCTTCCCCGTGCGCGCTTCCAGCATCGTGCCGGCGAGGATGTAGCCGGTGTTGGAGTAAACGAATTTCGTGCCCGGCTTATTCTGGGGCGGCAAGGCGGTGACGGCTTCACGTAGCCACCGGCGCTGGTCCGATGGGGAACCGGGCGCGTCCCAAAACTTCACCCACAGCCCGTGCTGGCCGAGCCAATCCTGATCGGGTGCGCCGCCGCGATGGCCGAGCAGCCATTCGAGGGTCACGCCGCGCCAGTCGGGGTCCATCTTGGCGGCTTCGGCGGGAAAGACGTCGGCAAGGGTGTTGGTCCACGCGATTTTGCCTTCCTCGACCAGCAGGGCTGCGAGGGTGGCGGTCATGGACTTCGTGTTCGAGCCGTGGTGCCAGAGGTCGCCCAGCTCGGCCGGAGTGGGATCGCCAGCCTGTCGCACGCCCATGACTCCCTCGGCGACAACCATGTTCGACCGTATCACCGCGCAGGCGAGCGCCGGGACATTGTGATGCCCCAGGACCTCACCGAGCATGGGGCTGAGGTCCGCCGGAGCGCCCGACAGCGAAAAATAGGTGGCTACAAGGAAGGCAAGGAGGCAGCCGAGACGCTTCATGACGGAAGTTTCAGACGGCCGGGGCCGGAGAAAATTCGTCCGCGTGATAGGAACTGCGCACGAGCGGTCCGCTGGCCACGTGGGTGAAACCCATCTCTTCGCCCAGTCGCTGGAACTCCGCAAAGACCGCCGGCTTCACAAACTCCATGACGGGCAGGTGCTTCAGCGTCGGCTGGAGGTATTGCCCTAGCGTGAGAATATCGACCTTGGCCGCCCGCAGGTCGCGCATGGACTCGATGACCTCGTCGCGCTGTTCGCCGAGGCCGAGCATCATGCCCGACTTGGTATAAAGCCGGTCGCCACCGCGTTCCTTGGCCTTGGCCAGCACGGTGAGGGAACGGTCGTAGGTCGCGCGGTGTCGCACGCTGGGAGTCAGGCGGCGGACGGTTTCGAGGTTGTGATTGTAGATCTGCGGTGCGGCATCCAGCACGCGGTCGAGCGCGAAGTCGCGGTCGAGGAAGTCCGGCACGAGCACCTCAATGACGATGCCGGGATTCAGCGTGCGCACGGCCTCGATGGTCTTCTGGAAGTGTTCCGCGCCGCCATCGGGCAGGTCGTCGCGCGCCACGGCGGTGATGACCACGTGCTTCAGGCCCATGCGGCGGGTCGCCTCGGCCACGCGCTGGGGTTCGTCGACCTCCAGGGCGAGCGGCTTGGCAGTGCTGACGGCGCAGAAACCGCAGGCCCGCGTGCAGCGATCGCCGGCGATCATGAAAGTCGCGGTGCCCTTGCTCCAGCATTCCCAGTGGTTCGGGCACTTCGCGCTCTCGCAGACGGTGTGCAGCTTGAGGTCCGCCAGCAGCGTGCGCGTACGCGTGAAGGCGCTGCTGGTCGGCAGCTGCACCTTGAGCCATTCGGGCAGACGCGGGCGCAGGGGCACGCTCCGGCTGGCGGGCGTCGGGGTGGTGGGACGGGACAGGACGGTTTCCATCAGGCGGCGGGGAAGTTCGGGGGCGGTGCCGGGTTTGGCAACTCCGCGTTGAGAGGGGCATTTATTGAGCAGCGAAGCAACGAAGTAACCAAGGAAGAGCGGCAGGCCTTCGTCCCGATTCGGGACCCGGGACTCGGGACCCGGGACAAATCTCCTCATGGTCACCGTCACCGGAACGGCAATTGACCGCTTGCCCGGCATCCGCAACCTTCCCGCCGTTTTATGAGCAAACTCGACGACGTTTACGCGAAACTGCAGGTCAAGACCGGGGCCAAGCTGGCACTCGTGGTTCTGGACGGATTGGGTGACATCGCCACCCGTGAGCAAGGCTGGATGACCCCGCTCGAAGCCGCCCGCACCCCCAATCTCGACGCCCTCGTGGCCCAGGGCTGCGCGCAGGGCCGCATGATCCCCACCGCGCCCGGCATCACGCCCGGCTCCGGCCCCGGCCATCTCGCCCTCTTCGGCTACGACCCCATCGAATGGGAAGTTGGCCGTGGCGTGATCGAGACCCTCGGTCTCGGCATCGAGCTGAAGAACGGCGACGTGGCCGCTCGCGCGAACTTCTGCACCCTGGACGCCAAAGGCATTGTCACCGACCGCCGTGCCGGCCGCATCGCGACCGAGGTCTGCGAACGTCTGTGCAAAATCCTTTCCTCGAAGATCAAGAAGCTCGGCACCAACCAGGTGTTCATCTATCCAGGCAAGGAGCACCGCTTTGTCATCGTCTTCCGGGGCGCAGGCCTTGAAGGACCACTCACCGACACCGATCCGAACCGCGAAGGCCTGCCCATCGCCGAGGCCAAGCCGGTGGACCCGAAGAATGCCGGCCAGAAGAAGGTCGCGAAACTCGTGGCCGACTTCTACGTCGCCGCGCTGCCGCTGCTGGCAAAGGAAAAGACGGCGAACGGCTTTCTCATGCGCGGCGTGGCGCATCAGCCCGACATCCCGACCTTTGAACAGCGTTATGGCCTCAAGGCCGCCGCGCTCGCGGTCTATCCGATGTACAAGGGCCTGAGCCAGCTCGTGGGCATGGTGAAGATCGAGGGACCGGAGACCATTGCGCAGCAGTTCGAGCGCTACGTCGCCGAGTACGAGAAGTACGACTACTTCTTCATCCACTACAAGTACACCGACAAGTACGGTGAGGACGGCAATTTCGCCGCCAAGGTGAAGGCCATCGAAGACTTCGACGCCGCCCTGCCCATCCTGCTCGCCCGCAAGCCCGACGTGCTCGCCATCACCGGCGATCACTCGACGCCCTGCGCGGCCAAGGGCCACTCGTGGCATCCGCAGCCGGTGCTGCTGCATTCGGCGCTGAGCGGCTCCGACAAGCTGCAACGCTTCACCGAAACCGGCGCGAACTCGGGCAGCCTGGGCATCTTCGAGGCGAAATACCTCATGCGCCTCATGCAGGCGAACGCCAAGATGTTCGACAAGTACGGGGCGTAATCGTGCGCACCGCAGCGCACCGTCATAGCCATGTTCGAGGTTGTTGAAGAACTGGTGAAACTGACTGCGGCATTCCGCGCAGGCGGCGTTGATTACGCCGTCTGCGGTGGTTTGGCCGTGATGATTCACGGTTTTATCCGGGCAACCGAAGACATTGACCTATTGATCGAGGAAGCTGATTTGGAACGGGCGAAGTCAGTTGCGGCGGGCTGCGGCTTTCGTTTGCGCGGAACGCAGATGACTTTTCTGGCTGGAACCAAGCTTTCGCGGGTCATAAAGACGTCGCCTGACAGTGAGGACTATCTGGTGCTCGACCTGCTGCTTGTCACCGCGGCCACACGTCCATTTTGGGAATCAAGGACGGATCTGGAGACCCAGTGGGGTCCGATCCGAACCATCAGCCGCGAGGCGTTGAAAATGATGAAACAGCAGGCTGGACGGCCGCAGGATCTGGTGGACATCCAACGACTGGAGAATCCCGATGACCTTCGTTGACATGAGTTCGGCGGCGATCAGCCGACGGCTGATCCGTGGCAGCCAGTTACGCCGACTCGGTGTCGGCCTGGCTGGATCACGTCGCCGACCATGGACCGCACTGGGCACTTTCGAACTCGTGGAGGCGGACGGTGTGACACCGGCAACTAGCGGCCACGTTTTGGGCGAATCAGCACCGCCTTATCGGGTGGCAGAATCCAAATCCAGCGCCTCATTGCCCTGAACTGGCTTTGCCAATTACTCAGTCCGAAAACGATAGAACCGCCCCGTCTGGTTCGACAGGTCGGGGTCAATAAATTGAGACAACCCGTCGACGTTGAACGAGATTGTGCTCACCGGCACCCAGTTGGAGGCTGCTAGGTTGTCGCAGGCTTCCACCACGCCGGAGGTTCCGGTGGCACCGGCGAGGGTGAATCCAAAATGGCCCGCCTGGGCTCCGAACTTTCCATCCTCCGTCACAATGCGCGGGTACCGTACCGCCGCAGGGCGCTCACCAAACCGGTCAGTCCAGCCGGTGGTCCCGGGCAGGTAGTAGACCGTGATCGGCAAGTCATGGAACCATCCCGGTCCCTGATCGATTTCCGGCTCGTAACCTGACAGTACATATGCCGGTGCGTTGCCATCAAAATAGACGCTTGTCAGGCGCGCGCAGAATGCAAAGGCGTCGCTGGAGATGGAAGTGAGGCTGCGCGGGAGGGTGACTCCGGTCAGGCTCGTGCAGAAGCCGAACGCCTGGGGGGCGATGGTGGTGACCCCCTCAGGCACTTGGTAAGCGGGGGCGATTTTATGGGCGGGATATCTGATGAGCTGCGTCTGTGCTTTGTCGAAGAGCACTCCGTCCACACTGGAATAAAAGGCATTATCCGGGGCCACCGTCACGTTGGTCAGTGCGGCGCAATTATGAAAAACCTCAGTCCCGAGGTTCGTGACGCCGCCGGAGATGACAAGGCTGCCCAGCCTTGCGAAGGTGAAGGCGAAGTCGCTGATATCCGTAACGGTGTCGGGCACGAGATAAGTGTCGTTCGCTTTTTGGGCAGGATATTGGATGAGTCGCGTCAGGCTTTTGTTGAAGAACACACCACCCACACTGGCATATGTCGGATTTGCCGGATCCACCATGATATTGGTCAGGTCCCGGCAAGCGGCAAATGCCAGGTCACCCACTTCAACAATGCTGGCGGGCAGGGCAATGCTGGTGAGCCCATGACAAGCAGCAAACGCGGACGCCCCAATGTTCGTTACGCTGCCAGGCAGGTTGAGCGGGGTGAGTCCAACGCAAGCCGCGAACGCCCTCGGACCGATGAGTCGGACACTGGGCGGAATTGTCACCTCAGTCAGCATCGTGCGACCGGTAAATGCCCCCTCTTGGATGAGAGCGACATTCTCGGGAACATGGTAGGATGATCCGGCTTTGGCGGGAGGATACAGGATGAGTTGCGTTCCATCTCTAGTGAAAAGAACTCCTCCATTGCTCGAAAATGATGGGTTTTCCGCTTCCACTGTGATGCTTGCCAGATTGGAGCACGTGCCAAACCCCGGGTCCGTCATGTTGGTGACGCTCAGGGGGATGGTGATCCTCGTGAGTGTCGTGCAGTAACTGAAGGTGCCGTAGTTGATGAGGGTGACATTCTTCCCAATAGCAATCTCCCTGAGATTGGAGCAGCCGAAGAAGGCTGCTGCTCCGAGGTCGGTGACGCTGTCGGGGATGAGGACTCCGATCAGGTTCGTACATGAACCGAAAGCGGAGAACCCGATATATTCGAGGCGGTCGGGGAGAGTGATATTCGTCAGGCCGGTGCAGGAGTCGAACGCACCCGAACCGATGGCAGTGACATTGCTCGGGATCGTGATGCTTGTGAGCCGGGCGCAGAAGCGGAAGGCTGAATCACTGATCTCAAAAACATGCTCGGGGATGACGTAGGCTGAGCCTGCTTTAGCAGTGGGGTACTGGACAAGCCGCCCTTGGCCGCTGCTGAATAGCACCCCGTCTCGGCTGGAGTAATTGCGGTTTTCCCCGCCCACCGTGATGCTGGCCAGAGCCTGGCAGTCGCCGAACGCCTCATTGCCGATCATGCTGACACTGCTGGGCAGGCTGACGGTGGTCAGCCCATTGCAGCCTTCAAATGCGTCTTGACCAATGCCGGTGACGCCCTCGGGTACAACGAGGTTGGTCAGGCTGGTACATGAGCCAAAAGCAGAGGTGTCAGTGCCGGTGAGGCTGCTAGGAAGAGTCAGACTGGTCAGCCGATCGCAGCCGAAGAATGCCGCATAACCTATGAAGGTCACGGTATCCGGTATCTTCACCGTGACCATCGGACTGTACTCAAAGGCCTCGTTTTCGATGCGAGTGACCGGAAGCTCCTCCAACAGGGGCGGGATGACAACGTCCCCATTGGTGCCGGTGTAGCCCGTAATTGTTATGGAGCTGTTCCCTTTGATGTAGCTGAACTGCGCCTGGACCGGCGTTGGAAGCGGGAGCGTCAGCAGGGCAAACAACGGCAGCCAGGCCGAACGCAGCCGTGTAGTCACAGCCAGCGGAATGATCACAAAATGAAGTAAACCTCTCATCGGTGGGGAACCTCCCTGAATTTCGCGACAGAGGAACCCAGACTTTGCCACCAGCACAAGCTGGCATTTCGAGCCAAGGCCGCTTTAAATCCGCCGCGAAACCGCTTCCGCCTGACCCGCAAATCCGCTAAAACGCGCCATGCAGTTTCACGAACTCGGCCTCCGCCTCGCGCTTTTGGACGCGGTGCAGGCCATGGGCTACAAAGAAGCCACGCCCATTCAGGAAAAGGCCATCCCGCTCATGTTGGAAGGCCGCGACGTCATTGGCTCCGCCCAGACCGGCACCGGCAAGACCGCCGCGTTTGCCCTCCCGATCATCCACCAGATCGGCACGCACGGCCCCGGCCCGCGCTGCCTTGTCCTCGAGCCCACGCGCGAACTCGCCGCCCAGACCGAGGAGAGTTTCAAGAAGTTCGCCAAGTTCACGAACCTCACGGTCAGCGTGGTCTTCGGCGGCGTCGGTTACGGCAAGCAGAAGGACGAGCTGAAGGCCGGCGTGGACATCCTCGTCGCCACCCCGGGACGCCTGCTGGATCACATCCAGGAGAAGCTCGTGGACCTCAGCCGCGTGAAGCACCTTGTGCTCGACGAGGCCGACCGCATGCTGGACATGGGCTTCCTCCCCGACGTGAAGCGCATCATCGACCGGTGCGGCAAGGAACGTCAGACCGCCCTCTTCTCCGCGACCATTCCCCCCGCCATCGAGACCCTCATCCAGTGGGCGATGAAGTCGCCGGAGACTATCGAGATCGGCGCGCGCCGTTCGCCGGCCGACACGGTGAAGCACGTTCTCTATCCCGTGGCCGAGCGGCAGAAGAAGGACCTGCTCCGAGCGCTGCTGGATCACGTCCATTACGAATCCGTCCTCATTTTCTGCCGTACCCGCCGTCGCGCGGATGACATCGAGGCCCTGCTCAAGCGGAACGACCATCGCGTTGCGGCCATTCACAGCGACCGTTCTCAGGTCGAGCGTGAGCGCGCCCTCGCCGGCTTCAAGTCAGGCAAGTACGAGGTGCTTGTCGCCACCGACATCGCTTCCCGCGGCCTCGATATCGCGGATGTCACGCACGTCGTGAACTACGACGTGCCCCAGCATCCCGAGGATTATGTCCACCGCATCGGCCGCACCGGCCGGGCCAAGGCCACCGGTGACGCCTTCACGATCATGGTCGCGGAAGATTCCGCCGCCGTCCGGGCCATCGAACGCTATATTGGCAAGATGGTCGAACGCGTGAAGCTCCCGGGTTTCAATTACGACTACAGCAACGTCTTCGACGAAGGGAAACCCGGCGTTGGCGCACTGGCGGAACGCAAGGTGAAGGGCGTGCGCCTCACCGGCGGCTACTACTTCGGTCCCGCCAAAAAGCGCCGCTAATGGCGGAGCGCCGGCCTCCGACCCGGCGCGGTGGGTTATTCGTACGGAGCCGCGCCGGATCGGAGATCGGCGCTCCGTCCGCTCATCGCTCGCATCTCATAACTCCCGACTCGTAACTTTCCTTCACTTGACCACCGTCGCCGCGAGCGGGGGCCAGTAGGCCTGAAGTGCCACCCAGCCGCCCATCAGGGCGGCCAGCACGAGTGAGTGCAGGAACACAAAGCGCAGGATCTTGCCCTCGTGTCCGTGATAATTCGTTGCCACCCCGGCGACCACGATGCTCTGGGCATCGATCATCTTTCCCATCACACCACCGCAAGAGTTGGCCGAGGTCATCAGGTAGGGGCTGAGGCCGAGACGTTCGGAAGTGATCCGTTGCAGCGAGCCGAACAGCACGTTCGAGGCGGTATCCGATCCGGTCAGCGCGACGCCCAGCCAGCCCAGTAGGGTGCCGCAAAACGGATACCAGGTGCCCGTCTTGGCCAGGGCGAGGCCAAGCGTGGCGTCGGCACCGGAGTATTTCGTGACATTCCCTAGTGCGAGCATCGCAGCGATGGTGAGCAGCGACCACCGGAGCTTCACGAGCGTCTCAAGCCATGCGCGGAAGAGTTCGCGTGGTGAAAAGCCCATGAGCAGGCCGGCGGTGATGCCGGCGAGCAGGATTCCGGTGCCTGTGGCCGAGAGCCAGTTCAGCTTGAATTCCGCCTTCTCCGGTTTCGCCTCCATGGCGACGGGCGTCGCGCGCTGGACTTGCAGGTGCAGACCGGGAGTCGCGAACGCCGGTGATGATATGCGGTCAAGCCGGTCTTTTACGGGCTTCATGCCCCAGGTGAAAATGAAGGCGGTCAGCACCAGCCATGGAATCCAGGCATGAAACGCGGGAGCTTTGCTGGCGGGTGAAGGGAGGGTTCTATGCTCGATTGGATCTTCGACAGCGCTGCCCGCTGCGGGCTTCGGCTTCCAAAATCGCAACACGGCCAGCACCGCCGCGATGCTGGCCAGGGCGGCCAGAGAATCCACCAGCCATGGCCCATGGAAATTGCTCACGAGGAACTGCGTCACGGCGAAGACCACCCCCGCCGCGACCGCGACCGGCCACACGCCGACGGCGGCCCGCCAGCCGCCCATCGCACAGACAATCCAAAACGGGATGAGCGCTGAGAATACGGGCAACTGGCGTCCGGCCATCGCGGAGAGCTTGAGCACGTCGAGCCCCGTGACCTGGGCCAACGTCGTGATCGGGATGCCGATGCTGCCGAAGGCGACCGGCGCGGTGTTCGCAATGAGCGACAGGCCGCTCGCGTGGAGCGGCGAGAAGCCGAGCTGCATCAGCAGCGCCGCCGTGATCGCGACCGGAGCGCCAAAGCCGGCGGCACCCTCGATGAAGGCCCCGAAGCAGAAGGCGATGAGGATCACCTGTACGCGCGGGTCGGGAGCGATGCCGGCCAGTTGCGCGCGCAACGCGTCAAAGCGACCGGATTTCACCGTGAGATGATGCAGAAACATCACGTTGAGCACGATCCAGCCGATGGGGAACAACCCGTAAGCCGCGCCATAACCGGCCGCCCCGAAGGCGGCGGCGGCGGGCATTTTGAAGGCAAACAGCGCGACCCCGAGTGCGGCGGCCAGACCGATGAGCGCGGCCAGCCAGGCGCGGACATGACCGAGGGCAAGCAACCCCAGCAGCACCACCACCGGCAACGCGGCAATCGTGGTGGACAGCGCCGCATTCTGAAACGGGTGGTAGTTCTGAAGCCAGGGCATGGTGAGCGCCGCGCATCAGACTCTAGCGTGACAGGCTACTTCAACTGTTCATCCAGAAAACGCGCCCAGACCTCGTCCGGCTCCCAAACCTCGCGAAGTCGATCCAGGGCGGCGGTGCGGTCCCAGCCGAGACGCTTTACGCGATAGATCGCCATGAAGGCGGAGACGCGATAGTTGGCGATGCAGTGAACGAAAACGGTCTGGCCTTCTCGCGCGTCCATTGCCGCGGAGAAGTGCTCGTAATCGGCGGCCGCCGGGGCCTTGAAGTCCACCGGGATATGGACGTAGTCGAGCCCCAGGCCTGCGACCCTCTCGCCTTCATCGGGCAGCGCCCCTGGGGAAGTCTTCAGTGCCAGATTGATGACGCTCCGGTAGCCCGCTTCGGCGATGTCACGCAGTTGCGCTTCCGAAGGCTGACCACTGGTGGCGACCCGTCCGTCGAGGCGGCGAAAATTGCGGATGGAGTTCAGCGCGTCGGGATTCATAGGGAGAGAGGAGCGGTCAGATTTCTTCGGTGCTTTCCCGGACCACTTTCGGACGCGGTCCAAAGAGTGCGGTGCCGACGCGCACGGTGGTTGCGCCTTCCTGGATGGCGACTTCCAGATCGCCACTCATGCCCATGCTCAGGACGGGCAGGGGAGCCCCCAGCAGATCCGCGCAGCGGTCGCGCAATTCCCGCAGGCGTCGAAAGACGGGCCGCACCTTCTCGGCGTCCGTGGCATAGGGGGCGACGGTCATCAGCCCGTGCAGTTCGAGGCGGGAAAAGGCGTTGAGCTGCATGAATTCGGCGAGGAGTCGCTCGGGGTTCCAGCCAAATTTTGAAGACTCTCCGGCGACATTCACCTCCAGCAGCACCTTCAGCGTCTTCGCCTGCTTCTCGGCCTGCTTCTGGAGTTCGCCGGCAAGCGCGAGGCTGTCCACGCTCTCGATGGTCTCAAAGAGGGCCACGGCGTCACGGGCCTTGTTGGATTGGAGATGACCGATGAAGTGCCAGCGGGCGCGGCCCGGGCTGAGCGGAATCTTCACTTTGGCCTCCTGCACCCGGTTCTCGCCGAAGATCGTGAGACCGAGCCGTACGGCCTCGGCGACCGACTCGGCAGGATGGTTCTTGGAGACCGCCAGCAGCGTGACTTCGGAGGGATCACGCCCGGCCTGCTCGCACGCTGCGGCGATGCGGGATTGGACGGCGGCAAGATTCTCGGCGAGCGGCACGGGCGGAGAATAGGAGGCATGAGGCGGTGCTAAAACAAAAACGGGCGCATCTTTCGTCGCGGCTGAGCGGGCGTAGCAGCCGAGGTGACGAGGCTCCATCTGAAGGGAGGGGAAGTTTGAGCCTCCTGACGTCGGCTGCTACCAGGAAGGCTAGGACTGAGTTTCAACTTGCCGCTGACTGCGGTGCGGCGTTTGCTCCTCAACACCGTTCCACTCACATGAAAATCTCCCGTCGCACTGCGCTTACTTCCGCCGCCTCCGCCGTTGCCGCCGTCTCGCTCGGCCAACGCCTCAACGCCGCCGATGCCGTCGCCGGCACCAAGGGACACGTGAACCATTCCGTCTGCAAGTGGTGCTATCCCAAGATCGAGTTGGAGACCCTCGCCATTGCCGGCAAGGAGTTCGGGCTGCACTCCATCGAACTGCTCGAAGTGAACGATATTCCGACCATCCAGAAGCACGGCCTCACCTGCGCGATGGTCAGCGGCATTCCGGGCGGAATCACCAAGGGCCTGAACCGGCTGGAGAATCACGACACCATCGCCCAGTGGTTTGCCGATGCCGCCCCGAAGGTGATGAACCTCGGGTGCGAGAACATCATCTGCTTCTCCGGCAACCGTGCCGGCCAGTCGGACGAGGAGGGCATCAAAAACTGCGCCATCGGCCTCAAGCGCCTGCTGCCCATCGCCGAGAAGAACAACGTCAAGCTGGTGATGGAGTTGTTGAACTCCAAGGTGAACCATCCCGACTACCAGTGCGACCTGTCCAAGTGGGGTGTGGCCCTGTGCGAGGCCGTGGGCAGCGAGCGCTTCAAGCTCCTCTACGACATCTACCACATGCAGATCATGGAGGGCGACGTCATCGCCACCATCAAGAAGCAGCACAAGTACTTCGCCCATTACCACACGGGCGGCGTCCCGGGCCGCCACGAGATCGACTCCACGCAGGAGCTGTATTACCCGGCCATCATGCAGGCCATCGTGGCGACCGGCTTCAAGGGCCACGTCGCCCAGGAGTTCATCCCCGCCCGGCCCGATGCGCTGGCTTCGCTGAAGCAGGGCGTTGGCATTTGTGATGTGTGAGGTCTAAGTTCGGTGGCAAGACTGAATTTCTACAAGAGCAACGTCAAAAAATGCCTGCCAACTTTCATGCACGTCTTCGAAAGTACTACCTTAAGGTTGGTGAAGTTCTTCGCGGCGACGCTGAGGTCGCTTCGGTATTTCCTAATACAACTGACATAGGGCTGTCGCGTGAAAGATTTTATGCTGATTTCCTAAAACAGCACGCCCCATCTAAATGTAATGTATTCCTTGGCGGATTTCTTTTCCATACTGATGGAACAGAATCGAAGCAATTAGACGTGATTGTGGCGACAGATACTGCTCCTCGATACAACTTTAACAACCTGAGCGGAGATGGAAAATCTTTCTCGCCTGTTGAAGGGACATTAGGAGTTGCATCTATAAAATCAACCCTGGATAAGGCTCAATTACATCACGCTCTCGCTGGAATTGCCTCGATTCCACCAACGGAGTCGCTTGACGGTCGGGTGTCTTTTACTATCAAGATAAAAAACTATGAGGATTGGCCTTACAAAATCGTTTATGCAAACGATGGCCTTTCATCCGATACAATTCTTAAACACTTGAACGATTTTTATTCCAGCAACCCTCAAGTGCCGATAGCGCGAAGACCGAACATAATTCATGTTGCTGGAAAGTATGCGGTGTTCAGAGCGGATGAAGGAATTAGTAGATTTGATCCTGTGACCAAAATATGCATGCCATTCGAACCGGGTGTATTTTGGGTTTCGACCACTGATCCAGATTTGCAGGCGATCTGCTTTGTTCTTCACAATCTTCAGCAGCGAGCGGCCGCTTCAACGCATATCCTGTATCGATACGGTGATCTTATTAATAAAATAATGGAACCTGTCTGAAGTGGAATTGGTTCTGTTACTTATCGCCGCATCTTTTCTAATAAATGGTTAGATCAGGTAGCTGCCGGCAGCCCGAAATCCGGGCTCTGCACATGGCGGATGTACCCCTCGGCCTGTGCGTGCCCGCTCTCGATGCCGCGCATCTTGGTGATCGTTTCCTGTAGCGCGTAGAATTTCTCCGGGCGCTGGCTGGCGTGGGCGAAACAGGCCTGCCGCTTGCGTGGCTCAGTGGCAGTGATGTCCACGTAGTGCGTTGGGGCGAACTGGACGGTGTCCTCACCGTTGGAGACCTCGTAGTAGTAGAGGGCGAAGCGTTTGCCGCCTTTGAACCAGGCGTCATAGACCAGGTTCGACATCGCGCGGTGGTCGGCGTGGTTGTCGATGGGCCAGTGGGTGAACACCACGTCCGGGCGTTCCCGCTCCAGCATTTCGCGGAATTCCGCGTAATGGGTAGGGTCCACGATCGCGTGGCCGTCAATCTGCCGGGCGAAAACCGCATGCGCTTTTAAGATTTCGCATGCCCTTTGAGCCTCGGCGGTACGTACACCGGTGACCCCGAGGTGGGTTGGGGCGTCTGGTTCACCCCGGTTGAGGTAGAGCAGGGTGACTTCGTGTCCGGCATCGGTATAGCGCGCAATGGTCCCGCCGCAGCCGCACTCAGGATCGCCCGGATGTCCGCCGGTCACCACGATCTTGAGCTTGCGGGGTGCCGGTGCCGGCTCGGCACCGGCGGCGGCGAGCACCGGCAGACCGACGGCGGCGGTGCTGGCCAGCAGTCCGGCGTGGCCCAACATGCTTCGACGGGAGATCGCTTTCATGGCGATCAGTCTGCGCGTCGCGGGAGCATTTGGAAAGAGGGAGCGCAGGCGGGCAGTGTCCTAATCTTACTCGTATTCTTAATCCTAATCAGCGTGCCTTCGTCCTTCCTGTTGCCCGATTAAGAAGAAGATTAAGATTACGATTAGGAGATTGCCCACCACCGTCCAGCCCCGCAGTCCGCATCCTCTGCCGATTTACTTTGGCCGCTTGCGAAGGACCATGGGTGCCGGCTTGTTGTTCTTGCGGAGCTTGGCTTGCGACTGCGTAAGCGCCATTTCCATGAACTCGCTCTGACTGCGCCGAGCCTTTGTGCCCTTGGGCAGCGGCGGCGTGACATAGGTGCCATCGGGCTGCAGGTGGCGGGCCTTCACATTGTCGGAGAGCTGCCGTTCAAGAATTTCCCCGGTGATGCGGTCGCGCAGGTTGCCATCCTCGACTGGGAAGACGACTTCGATCCGGCGGAAGAGATTCCGCGGCATCCAGTCAGCACTGCCCACAAAAACTTCCGGTTGCCGGGCGTTTTCGAACCACCAGACGCGCGCGTGCTCCAGAAAGCGGTCCACGATGCTGCGCACGGTGATGTTCTCGCTCAGGCCGGGGACGCCGGGCCGCAGACAGCAGATGCCCCGGATGATGAGGTCAATCTTCACGCCCGCCTGCGAGGCGCGGTAGAGCGCGTCGATGATCTGTTCCTCCACCAGCGCGTTCATCTTCACGACGATGCGCGCGGGCAGGCCTTCCTGAGCATGGGAAATTTCCCGGGCGATCAGCTCCAGGACCCGGTCGTGCATCTGGAAGTGGGCGACCACGAATTTGCGTGTGCCCTGGAACTGGCAGATGCCGGTGAGAAGGTTGAAAAGGTTGGTGGCATCCTCGCCGAAATCGGGGCGGCAGGTGAGCAGGCTGAGATCGGTATAGAGCTTGGCCGTGCTGGGATTGTAATTGCCGGTACCCAGATGCACGTAGCGGCGGATGCCATCGTCATCGGCGCGCACCACGAGGGCGACCTTGCAATGGATCTTGTAGCCAACGAGCCCGTAAACCACATGGACACCGGCTTCCTCCAGCGCGCGTGCCCAGCGGATGTTGTTGGCCTCGTCAAAGCGGGCCTTGAGTTCGACCACGGCGGTCACCTGTTTGCCGTTGGTCACGGCGCTCATCAGAGCGCCGATGATGCGCTGGTCGCCACCGGTGCGGTAGAGCGTCTGCTTGATCGCGAGCACCTTCGGATCGGCGGCGGCCTGTTCCAGAAATTCGACCACGCTGTTGAAACTCTCGTAAGGGTGATGGAGCAGGTGATCGCGCTCGCGAATGGCGGCGAAAAGATCCTCGCGGTCGCGCAGGCTGGCGGCGACGGGGGCGACGAAGCGCGGATCATGCAGTTCGGGCGCGTGATCGCCGTCGAGGACAGCCATGAGGCGGGTCGGATTCAGCGGGCCGTCGATGACGTAGAGGTCATGCTCCGCGAGGCTGAACGTGTCAAGGAGTTCGGCCCGGATGTCGGCCGGGCAGTCGGCAGCGATTTCAAGCCGCACGGCGTCGCCCTTGCGTCGGTTGTGCAGCTCGTTTTCGACGGCCTTGAGCAGGTTCGGAACCTCCTCCTCGTCGATGTACAGCTCGCTGTTGCGCGTGACGCGGAAGGTCCACCAGCCCTCGATCTGGGTGCCCGGAAACAGGTCGGCCAGATGGGCGCCGATGAGATCGGCCAGAAACACGTAGTCGTGCGCCCGCGCCTCCGCGCGCGGCAGGCGCACCAGGCGTGGCAGCACACGGGGCACCTGGACCACGGCCAGGCGGCGGCGCACTTCGCCGGTGTGGGTGGCGGTCAGGCGGACGATCAGGTTCAGCGACTTGTTGAGGAGCTGCGGAAAGGGGTGCGAAGGGTCAATCGCCAGGGGTGTGAGCACCGGATGCACCTTGGTGCGGTAATACGCATCCACCCATTTGCGATCCTCACTGTCCAACGTGGCGGTCGGCAGAAAGCCGATGCCGTTTTTTGCCAGCGCTGGCTTCAGCTCCTCGCGCCAGCAGCGGTAGGCATCATCGACGAGCCGGCGGACCCGGATGGTGACTTCACGCAGGGTCTCGGCCGGAGTGCGACCGTCCGGAGTGCGGAGGTTCACATTGTCCTCGATCTCCTGCTTCAGGCTGGCGACTCGGACCTCGAAAAATTCGTCGAGATTGGAGGCCGTGATGCAGAAAAACTTCATCCGCTCCAGCAACGGCGTGGCGGGATTCAGTGCCTCATCGAGCACGCGCTGGTTGAACTCCAGCCACGACAGCTCGCGGTTGAGGTAACGCACTGGCGCTGGGGCCACGCTCGGTTGGGATTTCGGCATACGAATCGCGTGAGGCTGTTGTGCCGCCTGTATGCGAGGCGAGCAACAAATCCGTGACGGAGCCGACAAAGCCTAATCGAACTTGGCGCCGGACAGAATCCATTGGCCCACGGCGACGATCTCTTCCGGGGAAAGCGGCTCCTTGCCCTTGGGCGGCATGGCATCGTCGTGATCGCGGGGCAGCAGCACGTGGTAAAGCAGCCGGCTTTTTTCCAGATCACCCGGGGTGACCACCGGTTCGCCGCTGTCGCCGCCCTTGAGAATGGCCTCGCGCAGATCGAGGCGGAACTTGCCCTTTTGTTTTTCAGGCCCATGGCAGGAGTAGCATTTCTTGGCAAAGGCGGGCTGCACGGTCTTCGTGTAGAGGGTGCCACCCGCCGCCGGCTTGACGGCGGTGCTTTCAGCCGGCGGGCCGGCCAGCAGGCGCTTCAGGGCCGGCGGGGCATTGAGGGTGAGAAATCCCGACCCGTGCGTGAGGTTGCCACCAAAGTGACCAGCCAGGCTCAGGCAGACAAAAGCCGCCAGAAGCAGACCGCGATAGCCAAAGCGAAAGATCGAGGAGTCCGGCACCTGCTGGAAAGCGCGATGCACGAGCCAGGCAAAAAAACAGAAGAACAGCACCCCGATCCCCGCCATCCGGTGCCAGGCCAGCAGGTGTTCGTCAAATTCCCCAGCTCCCGCCCGCATCCAGCCCAAGGCCACGGTTACCAGCGCGGTGGCGGTGGTGATCGGCAGGGCAAATGCGACGGCACGGCGCGAATTGCGCTCGGGTTTGAGCATGGCACGCAGCTCCAGCAGCACTGTCAGGGTCAGGAAACCAATGGGAAAGTGCAGCACAATCATGTGAAACGGCCCGAAGAAGGCCGGCCAGCTAAACTGTTCAGCTGCTTTGACATCGGTGGCTCCAAGGGCGATGGTCATGCCCGCCAGCATCAGCGTAAAAAGCGAGAAAAGGCGGAGTCGTCGTTGCGAATGGCACAGAGTATGCACGATAAATTTGTCCGGTTTCGGACGCGGCAACGCTGTCACGCAATCAATGGAAATACACGCGGTGCCTTTCGGGGCGGGTTACGAGAACAAATGCGAACAACTATGACTGGACATTACCGTGCCAACTGCTTTCTTGACCTCTACAGTTCGCTGCGGGCAACGTTCGCCGCGTACCCCTTTTTGATTTTCTACCGCTGAGTGGCGGTGGGCCGGCGGGCTTGGGCGATGAAACCGTGTGTCATCCCCAAGCCCGCTTTTTCTTTGCGCATGAAGCGTTTATGCCGGTAAGGCCAATGACCAGGCAATCTCCCGCCTCGACGGCGCGGGCGGCTGCGGTTGAACTGCCCGCCATCGCTTGCTGATCGCGCATGGAACTTGCCGCCCTGGGATGGAGCCCGTTTTTCGCCGCCGCGTTTGCCGAACATGGCCAACGAGGGCTTCTGCCCGCCCGCGTGGTGGGCGAGGACAAGCTGCACTATACGGTCGTCGGGGAGCAGGGTGACGTCCTGGCGGTCATCTCCGGCAAGGTCCATCACCGTCGGGGCAGCGACAGCGCCCTGCCCAAGGTCGGCGATTGGGTCGCCATTGAGCGCCAACCGGGCGAGGCCAAGGCCATCATTCACGCCGTGCTGCCCCGCCGGACCACGCTGACGCGCAAGGTCACCGGCCGGGAAATCCGCGAGCAGGTGCTGGCGACGAACCTTGACACCGCCTTCATCGTCCAGGCGCTGGATTCCACGCTGAACTTCCGCCGGTTGGAGCGGTTCCTCGTGATGGTTCACGAGGGCGGCGCTCAACCCGCCGTCGTGCTGAACAAGGCTGACCTCTGCGACGACGTGGACGCCAAGGTGGCTGAGGCCCAGAAAATCGTGGGCGATTCACCCATCGTGGTCGTCAGTGCCCGCACGCGGAAGGGAATCGGCAAATTGCGGGAATTCATCCCGCCCGGAGCGACGGTGGGCTTCATCGGCACCTCCGGGGTGGGCAAGTCGAGCCTGATCAACCGGCTCATCGGGGAGGCGACCCAGCCGACGATCGAGGTGCGCGGCAGCGATTCGAAGGGCCGCCACTCGACCACCTGGCGTGAGATCATCCCGCTGCCGCAGGGCGGCCTCGTGGTGGATACGCCGGGAATGCGGGAGTTCCACATGTGGCTGGCCGACGGCGGGCTGGACGAGGCATTTCCTGACATTACCGAAATCGCTGCCGGCTGCCGCTTCCGCGACTGCACGCACCACAACGAGCCGGGCTGCGCGGTCAAGGCGGCGGTCGAAGGCGGCAAACTGGCCAGCGACCGGCACGCGAATTTCCTGAAATTGCAAACTGAGCTCGCCTCCATGGCCGAAAAGCGGAAGCAGCACGTTTACAGCGTTAACCGCCACCGGGAGAAGATGGGGACGAAGGCGTGGTTGAAGAGTGAGTGAGCCGCTGCCCGATGGAGAAATGGGTTGCGGCCTAAGGTAAGCCGGGTAAGCCTTGTTGGGTGAGCACGGTAATCCTGTCCACCAAAGGCCAATTGGTCATTCCCAGCCGAATTCGGAAAGCCTTGCACTTTCAAGCGGGAGACCGGGTGGCACTCACTTTGGAAGGGGAAAAACTCATCATCCAGCGTGACGAGCCAAAACGCGCCAAGCTGGTCACGGGTAAATATGGTCGTCCGGTGCTTGTAGCTCCCCAAGGAGCACTTCCAATGACGCCGGAACGGGTAAAGTCATTGTTGGAGGATACGCCTTGAGCCACCTGCTCGACGTGAACCTGCTGCTGGCTTGCGGATGGAGGGTGCATCCTGACCATGCACGGGCCAACCGCTGGCTCGATTCCGTCCCGGCTTTCGCGACCTGTCCGGCCACGCAGATGGGTTTCATCCGGGTAAGCATGAGTCCGGGTTATGGGGCGTCGTTTAGCGATGCTCAACAGGTCTTGCGGGCAATCCTGCTAATGCCCAACCACCACTTTCTCCCTGACAGTACGACGGCCGATTCCCTGCCAGTATTGAATGGTCACCGGGATGTTTCGGATGCCCATCTCATTCGGTTGGCAGCCGGAAAGAAGCTGAAATTGGCGACTCTGGACCAAAGCCTCTGCCAAAAAGTCTGGGCCAAGGGGGTGGCTGAAAATCCGGTATAAGTTTCAGATCGCCATTTCCCCGAGGATTCGGTCTGAATCCATGTAGATTGCGAAAAGCCGGAGCGGGGTATCGACGCCACTTGGAAAGGAGAACTGTCACTTGTAGGACAAAATGTACTAGGAATATATCAGATTCTGCAGACATTTACGTATGGCTTCGATATCAGGGGTTGGAAAACTACCCTCCAGCCATTGCAACCTTCCACTCCATCCGACTTTCAAAGCAAACTGCTACCATGACATGAAAAAAACACTACTATTGCACACGCTTCTTGGATCTCTTCTCATGATGAGTGCTGTTGCGATTATGGGCGCAGAGGAAGCGCCCTCGGTCTACGTGCAGATAAAGCATGTGGGCGCGGAAGATCAGCCCATTCCCAGCTTGATAATCACCGCAGATACTGCCCTTGCAAAGTTCTTCAAAGAGGATCTTCTAAACAGGGTCTATGTCCTAAATCAAGCCTCCTTTCTTCAAGTCAGTTCCTTTTTTCAAACTGAAGCGAAGAATGGCAATTGGCCGGCTCCTTCCTCGGCAAAGGTCGGAGAGTATGGCCGCTTTGAAGTGTCTTGCCGAACGCGCTCTGGCACCATAAGTTCACTTTGTTTCGTGACGCCGAGGAAGGCTTCGCTCGACATCTTCAAGAAATTTGCTCGATACCTTTCCGAACAAAAAGGCGATGGGGAATTGCTGAAAGGCATCAACGCCGTGATTCTAAGAATTGAGTTGTAATATGGGTAAATCTGCGGCTTTTGGGAGTGCCAAGAATTGCAGATTAGGGTGAGATACCAACCCTGTTACTTGTGAGCGGCGAAATCTCCGTCCGCACGGGCGTCGGATCAAGTGCGTTTCGAGATCTTATGGCGGTACGCCTTGCCGTCCGCAATCGAAAGGCCACGGCCAGGGCGGCCGCCGCAAAGATGTCCATGCGACAATCTTCACTCTTCCAAGGCCTTCGTTTTGGGGGCAGTCGAAGCCTGAGTTCCTCCGGAAACCTTCGGGCGAGGATTTCCGCGAGAGCGTGCAGTCTTTGATCTCCGCCAGCAGCACAGCTTCGCCGGTAGCTGCGTCCAGCCCAATCCGATGGATCGGGCCTTGCATTTTGGAAAAGTCGGGCGACCAGGCTGTAGTCTCAGCGCAAAAACGCCTCGTGCAACCCGCCGTCCACCGTGATGACCTGACCGGTGGTCTTGCTCAGGCGGTTCGTGACGAGGAGGAAGTAGGCTTCGGCCTGATCGGCCGGCGTGATCGGGGCCTTGGTCAGGGTCCGGTCGGCGTAGAACTGGGCGAGCTTCTTCACGAGTGAGTCGGTGGCCTCGTCGTCGGTGTAGGGGATGTTGTACTTCGCGAGCGAGCCGATCACGCGGTCGCGGGGGAACATGGCGGAGCCCTGCACCACGGTGGCGGGGGCGACGCCATTCACGCGCACCAGCGGACTGAGCTCGATGGCGAGCTCGCGCACGAGGTGGTTGGCGGCAGCCTTGGAGCAGTCGTAGGCCACGCTGCCTTTCTTGGCCACGACGGCGTTGGCGCTCGTGGTCAGCACGAGGTTGCCGCGCAGGCCCTGTTCCTTCCAGGTACGGGCGGCCTCGTCGCCGACGATGTAGCTGCCGGTCACGTTGACGCCGAAGGTGAAGGCCCACTTGTCGTCGGGGATGTGCCCGCTCGTGTCGCTGGGCCAGAAGACGCCGGCGGTCACGCAGATCGAGTCAAAGCCGCCATAGGCGATCGCCACCTCATCCAGCATTGCGCGGACGCTGGCGCGGTCGGTGATGTTGCAGGCGAGGCCGATGGCCGGGCCACAGCCGCTGAGCCCGGTGCCGGCGACGCCGATGCCCTGGCCGAGCTTGTCGGTGATCTCCTTGGCCGTGGCCTGGGCGGTCTCGGCCTTCATGTCCACGCAGACGATGTGGGCACCCTCCTTGACGAGGCGGTGGGCGGTTTCCTTGCCGATGCCAGAGCCGGCGCCGATGACGACGACGACCTGGCGGGCGAGTTCCTTCTCGGCGGGCATGCGCTTCAGCTTCGCCTCCTCGAGCAGCCAGTACTCGATGTCAAAGGCCTCCTGCTGGGGCAGGGCGATGTACTTGTCGATGGCTTCCGCACCGCGCATGACCTCGACGGCGCAGTTGTAGAATTCGGCGGTGACGCGGCTTTCGCTCTTGTCCTTGCCCCAGGCGATCATGCCGAGGCCGGGGATGAGGATGACCGTCGGGTTCGGGTCGCGCATGGCGGGTGAGTTGGCCCGCTTGCAGCGCTCGTAGTAGGCGGCGTAGTCCTTGCGATACTGCTCGATGCCGGCTTTGAGCTTGGCCTTGAGCGCCGCCGCGTCCTCGGTCTGGGGATTCCAGTCCACGTACAGCGGCTTGATCTTGGTGCGGAGGAAATGGTCGGGGCAGCTCGTGCCGAGTTCGGCGAGGCGGGCGGCGTCCTTGGAATTCACGAAGCGCAGGATCTTGTCGTCATCCTGCACGGTGCCGATGAAGCGGCGCTGCTGGCTGACTTGCCCGCGCAGCCACGGGAGGATCGCGGCGAAGGCTTTGGTCCGGCAGTCGGGCGCGAGCGTCTGGTACTTGGCTCCCCCGAAGGCCGTCGCGTCACCGCCCTTGGCCTGGTACTTGGCCTGAATGTAGGCGGCGGCGGTCTCGATGAAGTCGAGCGTCGCGAGGTAGCAGGCCTTGTCGTCGTCGTCCCACGAGATGAAGCCGTGCTGGCCCATCATGATGGCCTTCACGTCCGGCTGTTGCTTGCAGATTTCCTGCATGGCGAGACCCAGCTCGAAGCCGGGCCGCATCCACGGCACATAGGCCATGGCGCCGCCGAAAATCTCTTTGGTCAGCTCCACGCAACGCGCGCTGGCGGCGATTGAGATGATGGCGTTCGGGTGCATATGATCGACGAACTTCGCCGGGATGAAGCTGTGCAGCGGCGTGTCGATCGAGCTGGCGCGCGGGTTCAGGTTGAACGTGGTGTGGAAGTACATCGCCACCATGTCATCCTCGGCCTGCGATTTGAGGCCCTTGTCGGCGCGTACGGCATAGACCGTCTGGAGGCCGACGAGCTTGTCCTGGTAGAGCGAGCTGAAGAACTCCTTGGACGCGGTGCGGAGGTCGCCGCCGGAACCCTTCACCCAGAGCACCGTCGTATCCTGGCCGGTGAGCGGGTCCTTCTCGATGAGCTTGGACGAGGTGTTGCCGCCGCCGGTGTTGGTGATGCGCTGGTCGGAGCCCAGCTTGTTGGAGCGGTAAACGAGGCGGTCCGCGCCGGAAAGCTTCGCGGCTTCGGCGTCATTCCAGAGGTTCGAGACAAACAGGTGCTTCTTATCAGACATAAAGAGGACGGGTAGGGTGGGTTGCGGGGGGAGGACCGACAACCAGATTTTCGGCTAGGGCGGGTGACAAATTCATGTTTGGCTCACACAAGAACAGATTCTGACGACCATGAAACTCCTGAAAAAGCTCTTCTTCGGCCTCCTGATTTTGCTCGCGCTCTTCCTGCTCGTGGGTTGCCTGCTGCCAGGGTCATACCGCCTGGAACGTTCGGTGGTCATCAACGCGCCGCCGATCAAGGTGTTCGGCATCGTGGCCGACCTGAAGACGTGGGAGGACTGGACGACGTGGAATCTCAAGATGGACCCAGGCATGAAGCGCACGTTTGAAGGGCCGACCAACGGAATCGTCGCGGGTATGTCCTGGGAGGGCAGCAAGGTCGGCCAGGGTGAAATGAAGCTCACCAAAATCACCGCGCCCAAGTTCCTGAGTTACGACCTGTCGTTCGATCACGGGAAATACACCTCGGTGGGCGAATTCCAGTTTGAACCGGCGGGTGCCGGCACCAAAGCCACCTGGAGCGATGCGGGCAACCTGGGTGACAACCCGATCAGCCGTTGGGCGGGGCTTTTCATGGACAAGATCATCGGCCCCGATTTTGAGAAGGGCCTGGCCGGGTTGAAAACGCTCGCTGAAAAGTAAGGTGCCCCTCCGCGCGTGCGCTTAGTCATCCAGCGGGTGCTGCGGGCCTCGGTCACGGTGGATATGCAGACGGTCGGCTCCATTGGCTTGGGCTACCTGGTGCTGGTGGGTTCGGAAGAGGGGGATCAGCCCGATGAACTCGACTGGCTGGCCCAGAAGCTCGTGAACCTGCGGCTCTTCGACGACGACACGGGAGTGATGAACCGCTCGATTCTCGAGGTTTCCGGTGAGGTGCTGCTCGTGAGCCAGTTCACCCTGCTGGCCAGCACTAAGAAGGGCACGCGCCCGTCGTGGCATCGCGCCGCAAAACCGGAACAGGCGCGGCCTTGCTACGAGGCCTTTGTGCAACGCGTGGAGACTGCGCTGGGCCGCGCGCCAGCCACGGGAATCTTTGGCGCGGACATGGGAGTGGAGCTGGTCAACGACGGGCCAGTCACCCTGATTCTGGACAGCCGTCTGCGGGAATAACCATGGACGAAGCCCCACCCACCCTGCCGGAGATTGTCGAGCTGCCTCCGGCCCTGCCCGTTCGGCCGTCCGGTCCCTGGAATGCGTGGATCACGCTGGCGCTGTCCGTCGCGGTGGAGACGGCGGTGATCCTGACGCAGACCGTCCTGCTATCGATCGTGTTCTATCAGCAGGTCTTGCAGGGCAGGCATCCTGACTATCGTCAGCTGGCTTACGATGGGGACATGCTCGCCTGGGCCACGATGTTGACGGTGCCCGTGGGCGTGGGATTGTGCGTGCTGTTTGCCCGGCTGCGGCGCGGCCCTGACCTGCGCGATTATCTGGCTTTGCGAAGCTTTGGCTGGGGCCATCTGGGGCTGGGCGTCGGGCTGCTGATCGCCATCGAACTCGTATTCGGAGCCTTGCAAACGTGGCTTGAGCATCCGGAAAACACGGAAATGCTCCAGGTTTATCAGTCGGCCACGTGGCCCGGTTTTCTCCTGGTCGCGGTCATTTTCGCGGCGCCGCTGCAGGAGGAGGTGCTGTTTCGTGGCTTCATGTGGCGCGGGCTGGCCGCTTCACGTCTGGGATGGTTCGGTGCCTCGGTCATCTGCTCAGCCGGCTGGACCCTGTTGCACGTCCAATATGACTGGGTGGAAATGCTCGACATTTTCGTGCTGGGCCTGCTGCTTGGGTGGCTGCGTCAGCGCAGCGGCTCCATCTGGCTGCCCATGATGGTCCATAGCCTGAACAATCTGGCCGCCAGTGCCAGCATGCTGTGGTTTCTCCAGGAGAAAGCCGCGTCCTGAGGTGGAATTTCAGGAGCTGGCCCCTCTAGGACGGTAGAGGATGTCCACGACATTGCGCAGGTATTGCTCGTCCGCAAGGCCGTCCAGGGAATCGGGCGGGAATTCCACCTTTGCGCGGAGGGCGGCGGCGAGTTCGCGAAAGAGTTCCACCCGGGCGAGCGGATCAAGCTCATCGCGGCGAAGCAGTGCGGAGAGCGCGAGGGCGGCCTCCTCGGGCGCGACGCGTTGGCGCAGCCGGGCGCAGAGGTGCGTGTGGGCCCGTAACGAGTTGAACTTGCCGGCGAGCAACTGTTCGAGATCGGGCTGGGCGAGCCGGGGCGCACGGATGACTACCGTGTTCGCCGCGAAATCACCGAGCCGTTGCGCCCGCCGGCTGAAGAGGCAGGCAAGCCCGCCGACCAGATAGGCACCGGGGAGGATGTCCACGGCACGGAGCAGATTGCGAATCGCGATCTGGCTGAACTGGAGCCTGAGACCATGGGCATCCACCACCCGCAGGCGGAAGGCGCGCTTGCCAAGAGTCTGGCCGCGCCAAAGCCATTCGGTGGCGATCGGATAGCCGAGCTGCAGGACGAAGAAGCCGATGGTGGCCAGCGCAGTGGCCAGGTCGCGCGCCATCCAGCCCAGCAGCGCCATAGCGATGGAGAGGACTGTTGAAACCGCACCGACGATGAGCACGTCGACCATCCAGGCCAGCAGCCGTGTCATGGGACCGGCCAGCGGCAGGGCAAAGGTGATGCCTTCGGGCGTGCGCAGGCGCAGGGTGTTGGCGGACGAGGGTTCCAAGGGATCGTCTCAGGGTTTCGAATTGACGGACATCTCCACGCGCCCGCTGCCGCCCTTCGCGAGGAAGGCGATGAGCAGGCCAAGCTCAACCAGGCCGAAGACGATCTTGACCGCATAGGGGAGCACCGGTTCGTGGTATTGCGAGAAGAAGCCCTCCACCAATCCCGCCCAGATGAGCATCAGGCCGACTCCCATGATGAGCGTCATCAGATCATGGCTTACGGTCCTCAAACGCGTGCGGAGCGGAATGCGCGACCCACGGCCCAGCAGGGTGGTGCCCAGCAGCAGGCCGGCCTGGCCCGCGATGAGGATCGCCGGAAGTTCGATGGAACCGTGCGGGAGAATCCAACCCGCCAGGAACTGGCCCTGCCCATCCTGCACGTAGTCCACACTGATCGCGCCGAGGATCACGCCATTGTAGAAGAGTGAGATGATCGTGCCCACCCCCCAGGTCATGCCGAGCGCCAGGGTGGAGACACTGACGCGCGTATTGTGGGTCATCAGGAAGGAGGAGAATCCCGCCTGCTGGCCGTCGATCCTTGCGCCCTGGCTTTGTTCCTCCTTTTTCACGCGTTCGCTCGGCGTGAGCTGGTCGTGACCGAAGGCCATCGTCGTATGCCGGGAATCGGGGTCAAACACCAGGGCCAGGCCGCCGAAGGCGCAGCCGGCGACCGTCACGGCGACCGCGAACCAGAAGTACCGGACGTGCCGGCGGAACGTCTGCGGGAAGGTCACGAAGAACCATTCGAACAGTTTCAGCCGGTGCGGCATTCCTCGCTGTTCGTGGATCTCGGCGTGGCCACGGGCCACCAGCGATTCGAGATAGCGCCGGGTTTCCGGCTCGTTGGCGAACGTCGCGAGCCGGTCCAGGCCGGCAGCGGCGCGTTCGTGCAGGTAGTGAAGCCGCTTCACCTCGTCCAGCGAAGGCTGCTGGTTCTGGTGTTCCTCCAGGCGCAACAGCATGACGTCCAGCTCCGCCCAGAGCGGACGCTCCGAGGCGAAGAATTTTTCCAGGTCGAGGATCACAGGATCTGCCTCCGTTTCACGTCGAGGTACTGGCGGATAGCCTCGGCGGCCAGCTGCCCATGATCCGCCAGCCTGAATCCGACACCGCCCCGGCGCAGCGTCTGTTCGAGGTTGCGCAGGTTTTGCCAGCGCAGGTGCCCGCCGAATTCCGCATAGACGTCGTCGATGGTTTCCACGGCCGGGTTGCCAAACAGCGGCCGGGCACCCGGCGGTCGGGGCTGGATCACCAGCACCAGGTGCTGCCGGGCGATGAGCTTCACCCCGCGCACAAAGTTTTCGGAAAGCACGGGATCGTCGAGCGAGGTCAGCACAATCAGCAGCGCACGCCGGCGCAGGCGCAGGCGGAGAAAGGAGCACAGCTCCTCGAAATCGGGCGAGACCGGCCGGGCCTGCAATGCGTGCAGCGCATCCCGGCAGGCGGCAAAATGGGCCCGGCCGTTGCGCGCCCGGACGAAGCTCCGCACCTGGTCGTCAAAGGCGATCACTCCGAAGAGGTCACCCTGGCGTTCCGCCGCCGCACCCAGCAGCAGCGCGGCCTTGAGGCAGCGTTCCAAGGTGGTCTCGGCAGGAGCGGTTTCCGTTCCCGCCGGGATTTCTGCGGAGCGCAACGGTGCGGCTGGTCCATGCGCTTCTGAAACTGACTCCCGTGCCGAAAGGCGGGAGGCATCGACGAGCACATAGACCTCCTGCGTGCGTTCAATCTGGAACACTTTGGTCACTGGATGGCTCCGCTTGGCGGTCGCCTTCCAATGGATGTCATCCACCGCATCGCCGGGAAGGTATTCGCGCAGTTTCTCGAACTCGCGACCCCGGCCGACCTGTCGTTGCGCGTGCGCGCCATTGGCACCGCGATTCAGGAACACCGCCGCCACTGCCTGCCGTTCGCCGAGCAGGTCGGGATAGACACGCGCCTCGCAACGGGTCGCGAACCGTCGCCTGACCTCCCACAGGCCGAAGGGAGAGAGTACCTCCAGATAGGCGGCCCCGATGCGGTGCCGGCCCCGGGCCTGGGGCGTTACGGGCCAATCGATCGTGGCCAGCCCCGCGCCATCGGGGAGTTGCAGGTCGGCGGTCTCGCTGGGCGTAGTGAGTTCCGCCGGCAGGCCCAGACCCATACGAAGCCGTGTGCCGCGCTCGGTCTCGTTGCCCAGTTGCACCGCGATAACTCCGGCCCTTCCATTGGACAGGCGGATGGTCTCCGGCAGGCTAACGCAGAAGTGATCCAGAAGGCCGGCACTGCGGATCGCATCGAACGTCACCAGCAGTCCAAAGGCGGCGATGAGCCCGACAGCCAGCGGGGCGCCCGCCGGTAACACACCCGCCACCGTCGCAAGCGGCAGCACGACCAGGGCGGTCAGGCGCAACAGCTTGGCGGAAGGAACGACCATGACGAGATGCGGCAGAATCAGCGGGGAACGGCGACCGTCTGAAGGATGCGCTCGATGACCTCGCGGATGCTTGCGCCCTCGATCTCGTATTCCGGCCGCAATATGAGGCGGTGCTCCAGCACCGGCACCGCGAGCGTCTTCAAATCGTCCGGCGTCACGAAATCGCGGTCACCCAGCGCGGCCTGGGCGCGGGCGGCCAGGAGCAAACCCTGGGTCGCGCGCGGACCGGCACCCACCAGCACGCTTTCATGCGTGCGCGTCGCGCGGACCAGGTCCACGGCGTAGCTGACCAGTTCGGGTTGGATCACGACTTCGGTCAGGTGGCGACGGAGCAGGGCAAGTTGTTCAGCGGTGGCGACCGTCTGCACGGAACCGCTGAGCAGCACAGCTTCGGGCGCATCCGTGCCGAGCGTGCGCCGGGCCAGCGCGAGTTCCTCGTCGCGGTCCGGGCAGGGCAGGGTGATCTTCAGCAGAAACCGGTCCTTCTGTGCCTCGGGCAGCGGGTAGGTGCCTTCGCTCTCGAGCGGATTCTGCGTGGCGAAGACGGTGAAGTTGGCCGGCAGCAAATGGGTCTCGCGATCGATGCTGACCGTCCTTTCCTGCATCGCCTGGAGCAGCGCGGACTGGGTCTTGGCTGGTGCCCGGTTGATTTCATCGGCCAGCAGGAAAGAGGTGAAGACCGGTCCTTTCACGAGGGTGAACTCGTTCCGCTGGAGATTGAAGATGTTGGTGCCGGTGATGTCGGCAGGCATCAGGTCCGGCGTGAACTGGATGCGGCCAAAATCCACACCGAGAACGGCGGCAAGGGTGCGCACAAGCAAGGTCTTGCCGACTCCCGGCACACCTTCGATCAGGGCGTGCTGGTTGGTGGCGACGGCGATCAGCGTGGAGTCCACGACGGCTTCCTGGCCGATGATGACCTTGGCGATTTCGCGGCGGGCGCGGAGAAGGATGTCCTTGAGATGGGCGAGGCTGGTTTCCATGACGGGTTAGCGTTCGGTGAGGATCCGGGAGATTTGGCGGTAGGCGTCCACAGGGTTCTGTTCCTTCACAGGCTTGGTGGATTCGAGATTCACCACATCCTGAATGGCGGCCGTCTTGCTGGCGAAGCCGGGCCGGTCGCGGAGCACGGATTTTCTCCATTCCGCGAGACAGAGAGGCAGCAGTTCGGCCGGGGTAACGGCGCGGCGGAGCAGATTCATGAAGCCCGATGCCGAGTCCTTGCCGGTGACGACTTCATCTGACTCGCCACCCGGATCGGCCAGGCGGGGCACGAGGCCGGTGGCGCTCCGCCACACGTAAAGGGCCGCAAGCAGGAGCAACCCGGCTCCCAGGCCGTGGAGCCGGTAACGGCGGGCGAGGGTCATGATGCCGGGATTCAGCCGGCTCCCGAGATGGGTCTCCTCAAAGACGAGCCGGCGGTTGTCACCCGCGAGCCAGGCCAGCAGCGCGGTCGAGCGTCCCCGACGCAGTGTCTCGTTGCTGTGCAGGGAGGTGTCGCTGGCCAGCACGACCGAGCCGCGGCCGAAGGCGCGCTCGACCACGACGGGCTGATTGCTGCGGGCATAGAGCACGGTCCAATTGGTATCGAGCCCGGTGAACACCGCCGCCGAATGCCAGGCAAGGGTCGGTGGCAGAATCTCGGGGCTGTCGTCAGTTCGGATCGCATGTTCAAGGACAGGCAGGCCGTTCGAACCATGGGCAAGGGCGGGATAATCGAAGTGAAAGTTCCAAAGGGTGGTGAACGCAATGTTGTCGAGTTCGCCGGAGGCTGAAACGGCCTTGCGCCGGAGCCCAGTGCGGCGTGCCGGGGAGTTGGTGATGGTTGTCGTTCCTCGGCGGCTACCCAAGCCGCTCCAGAACGGTCGGCCGGACGTAGGCGAAAACGTGACCACGACCCGGCCACCCTGGGCGAGAAACTCATCCAGCTCGGACGCGTCGGTCGTGCTCAGGATCGGTTCGTCGGACGGGGAACAGGCCAGAATGAACAGCGTAGTACCACGCCCGGTGCCGAGCCGGCGGATAGGTTCCAGCAACCGCTCGGTCCGCACCCGGGGCAACAGGTCAAAGCTCTCGTAAAGTGCCCGTGTGCCCAACGGATCCGCCCGGAAGGATGAGCCGGGCGGATACACATCGCCGTTGGCGAAGCGCAGGTCGAACAGCCGCCAAAGCCCGTAGCTAAAAGACGCGACCGCGACGAGGATGACCGCGATGGCCGTGAAGCGTCTCATCGAGCCCGGACCTCCTGCACCTTCGCCTCGAACTGTGCGAAATGTTCCGCCGATACTGCCCGCCCGCCATACCAGCTCCGTTCGAAACTCCGGACGGTGTCAGCGAAGGTTTCGGACAGGGTCGGGATCCCCCGGGCCTGGCGGCGGACCTCGAGTTCGTAATCCCGGTTCGATTTGTGCAGCGCCGGCCGGATGAACTCGCGACGTGCCAGGTGGGCGAGGCTGGCGAGGTAGAGGGCGCGCAAGGCAAGGCGAAGTTCACCGCTGCCGGCCAGTTCATGTGCCAGAGCGAACCAGCCTTCCTCCGGCAATTGCTCCACGGCGACATTCTCGGTGCGGAGATCCGGCATGGCGCTGATGGCAGTGGCCGTGAGTAATGGCGTGGGCTGACGTCGCCGCCAGACAACGAAGGCAAACCACAGCAGCAGAGCTGCAGCGGTGACGATCAGCAGCCACATGAGGAAACTCACGAAGCCCGCCGGATTCAGGTTCCACCAGTTCCAGCTAGGGGAGGAGCCAGAGCGTCGGCCCCAAATCTGATCCAGCCAGTCGGCGAAGCGCTTGAGCAGACGTCCAAGCTCGCGGAAGACTCGATTTACACGGTCGCCAATCCAGTGCTGGAGGCGGGCAAGCCAACTTTTCTGCTCCCCGGCCTCGGATTCATCCGCCTTCTCTCGGGGTGCGCGCCAAGTGTATTCCGGCCGTTCCAGCACATCGTCGATGGCCCGGTCCAGTTCGCGGACTTGCTGCGGAGTTGGCGTGGCCGCACGGACAACGGACGCCGTGCCGGGTTCGCCGCCGAAGAAGGCGAACAGCAACAGTACGGTTGCCACCGCCGGCTGCCAACGCCGCAGGCGGGCGCGAAGATCTTCGCCGGTCGTGCGCGAGTCGCCGTGAAAACAGCGGACGACATAAGCGGCCTTGAGCAGCGGATCCATCGTGACGGCGCCCAATGCAAACGTGCTGGCGAGGAAGGTCGTGTTCAGCAGGCTGGTGGGATTCAGCGTGAAGGCGCTCTCGACGCCGAGCAGCAGCTTCAGCAGGTGCGGCAGGGCATAGAGCGCGATCGCGACATTGAGCCAAACCGCCAGCGCGGCGACCGAGAGCAAACTGATGAGGGCGTGGTTCTGGACGGGCTGGAGCAGGCATTGCCGTCCGGCCCGTCGGAACGCCGCCATGGGCGAGTCGTCACCGAGCACAGTGAGATTCTGGAACAGCGCCACGAGCCAGCCGAACGGGACGGTGAGAACGAGCCCCATTGGCAAAAGGAAGAGCCCGAGTGGCTGCCATGCCGCCTGTACCGAGAAGCAGCGGAACCAACGGCGGACATGGTCGCGAGAAGCATCCACGCCCGAAAGGCGGGCGAGGAGCCGGGTCGCAAAGACCGCCTGGCAGGTTTTCAGCCATAGGAAGAGCAGGGCAAGGCCAAGCGCTGCGGGCACAAGGCGGCTTTCGGCATCGGCGGCGCGGCTCATGTCCGCCCAGAAATAAAGCACGGCCAGCGCGAACGGGCCGGCCCCTGCCGCCCAGACTAGGTAGTCGGTGGCCGGAGTCGTGCGCAGCAGATGCACGGCTTCCTCGATCACATCCAGGGCGGATGGGGCCGGTTGACGGGTGGTCTTCATCCGTCGGTGCCCAGTTTTTCCCAGACGGTGCCCTCATGCCACTCGGCGGGAATTTTCACCAGCACCCGGCCTACGCCGTAAAAGAAAAGCCAGGCGACGGTCAGACTCAGGGCGACGGCCATCGGTGTGGTGAGCCAGCGAAGGCGGAGCGGCTTCCGCTCCGCCACCTGCGTCAGGCGGGCGAGACAGGCGGAACAGATGGCGCGGCCATCGTGCTCCGTCACACACTCGCGGCAGAAGTAGCGGCGGCACTCCGGGCACCGGGCCACGGCCTCGCGGGCGGCGTGGTTCAGGCAGCGGTGCTGGACGAGGGAAGGCACGAAAAATTATGAGGGACGGTTTACGAATTGCGAATTAAGACGATGGCTCCGGGTCGGCGGGAGACTCGGGTTCTGGATCGGCTGTGAATGCAGGGGTGGCGACAGCTTCCGTGACCGGCCTGAGGTCTGCCTGTGCGGCCTGCACGGCAGAGGTGAGGGTGACGAGAAACTGCTCGGCCTTGCGCCAGCGGTTGAGGCCCGGCAGCGGGATGGTTTGTACTCCGGTCTGTATTTCGACACGGCACATCCGGCCGGCCCGTATGCTCAGCAGCAGTCCGGTCAGGGATGACAGGGCGGCTCCGGCAAGGGCAATGAGTCCGATCCAATCCCCGTTCGCGAGCGGAAAGCTTAGCTTTCCAAAGGTCAGTGCGCCGAGAAGCCAGGCAAGGAAAAGCAAGGAGGCACCGCCCAATATCCCCCGGTCGATCCAGCCCAGCCGTGTCGCCACGAGTGTGAGGCATCGGATATCCCGCAGATCAAACCGCCGGTAGCGCTCGCACGCGGTCTGGACATCCACCAGCAGCAGATGGTCGCGCGCCAGCCAGTAGCTGGCATTGCCGGTGAGCGTCCGGCCGCCACCGGGCAACCGCGTGTAGTTGGGATCGCGTCGCAACATGTCAGCGGACCATTCGCAAATAAAAGAGCCAAAGGGCCACTCCGCCGGCCAGTTCGAGCAGGGCGACCGGAATGGCCCAGGCAAGCCGTGCGCGGGTGTTGTCCACCAGGCTGGGTTTGGTGTTCCACTTCACCAGCGTGTAAATGAGGGCGATCAGGGCGGTAAGGGGGAAGGCGTACCCGCAAGCGATGAGCGGCAACAGGAGCAGGTTCCAGACGACCAGGTCGGGTCGGGCGCGACTGTGCTCGAGAAGCTCAACCTGACCGCGCTTGGCCCCGCTTTCAAGGCAGACGGGGCACACGTGTCGGCCGGCGAGCTCCAGATCGCAAAGCGCACACAGGAAACGGCCGCACTGGTCGCAAGGGACGACCGCCTTGTTGCCAGCGTGGTAGAAGCAGGCGGCCTCGCCTTCCGCCAGGACGGCTTCCGGCAAGGCACCGGATCGAGGGCCGGCGGTAAACGCGGGGAAGAGGCAGATTTTCACCCGGGTGCCACACGCCGGGCAGCGGTCGAGGGCGGCGAGTGCTGCCGGATCGTCCGGCAGCGGTGCCCGGCATTTCGGACACGAGACAGCGGTGGCAGCCATGCGCCGTCAGCGGGGTTGGGGGGCCAGATCGCCGAAAATGTCCTCATAAAGGTAGGAGGACATGGCGACGTAGAGCGGGCCGGTATAGAGGAGGCCAAACAGGCAGAGCAGCGCTCCGAGGACCATGAGAACCCCGCTGACGATGCTGAACCAGAAGACGCCCCACCAATGTTTCCCGACGACGCGCCGGCTCAGTTGCAAGGCGGGCCAGAACTGGAAACCCTTGTCCGCGACCAGTCGCAGCGCGAAGTACCAGCTGATGTAGAAATAGATCCCGAGGATGATGAGGATGAAAATCATGAGCCCCGCGAAAATGGCCACGGCGCCGGTCGCCATTGCGCCGGACGTAATGTTTGCGCGGCCCAGGAAGATCGCGGCTGGCCCCATGATCATGGCCATCGGAATCATGATAGCGAAGCCGAGCAGCGAGGGAAACATCTGGCAAAGCACTAGCTGCCAATAGTCCGAAGAGAACCCGCTGAACGCCATGCCGAAATCGGCCGGTTGGCCGCGCAGGCGCGCGAGGTAGAGACGGTAGAGTCCGCCGACCAGCGGTCCGGTGAGGAACAGCGGCACGATCAGATTCAGCAACGGAATCATGCCGGCGGCGGCCAATATCAACCCGACGACGACGGCGGCGGCCAACAGCAGGCCGTAATTGGAGGTGATGAGAGTGTGGGCACGGCTGGCACAGCTTCCGATATCCACCTGATAGTCACGGGCAAGCACCTGCTCCGGGCTGACTGGTCGGCCGGCCTGCCGGAGCAGGGCTGCTCCTTCGCTCAGCCGTTGGAGAAAACGCGGCTTGCAGGTGGCGCAAACGTGGCGTTCACCGTAGCGAAGAGTTTCTTCAGTGGCAAAGTCACCGCCGCATTCGGCGCAGCGGACCCGGCCTGGGGCAGGTGCCGGGATGGGATCCGACGCGGGTCCGGGGGTGACGATGGGCGGAATGTCGGAAACGGCGCCTGGCTGTGCGCCCACCGGACGAAGCGATGACCATGGTTGCCAGGCGGCCATGCCTTCACGCCACACCAGGGTGTTGTCGGCGATGACGCCGGTGGCGGCCAGCCGGTCGAATTCCTCCTGAGTGACGGGGCCGCGTTGCTGTCCGCCTTCGACGTAGAACCAGTTCATATAAGGGTCGGGAATGTCTTGGTGCGGCTAGGCTGGACACGGCTCATCGACAGGGAAAGGAAGAAGTGCGCTGGAATCGGGCCGTGAGTCAACTCGGCCGCCTTCCATATTCGGTGTCGGGCAGCGGTTCCGCCTCCGCTTGCCTCGCAGGGAAGGGTGACGCACCGTTCCACCCGATGTCCTTGCCTCCCGAACCGTCTGCCGATGACGCTGTCATCGCGCGCGCCCTGCGCCGGTCGCTGTGGGTGCTCGTGGCGTTGGCGTTGGCGGCGGGTGGACTGGTCTTCTCACTTACCCGTCGGCCGGCGGTTGGAGTGCAAAAACAGACGGTACTGCGAGCGCCCCAGGTTTCGCAGCCGAATGTGAAACTGCCGCTGGTGCGGTTCACCGATGTCACCACGGCGGCCGGAATCACCTTTCGTCACGAGAACGGTGCGACCGGCCAAAAACTGCTCCCTGAAACGATGGGCGGCGGGGTGGCCTGGTTTGATTTCGACGGGGATGGCGATCCCGATCTGCTGTTCGTAAACTCCACCTGGTGGCCCGGAGACGCACGTCGCGCCACTAACGCGCCTCCGACCCTGGCGCTCTACCGGAACGACACGCCGCCCGGGGGCGAGCCCAGATTTACCGATGTCACCGCCGGTTCCGGCCTCGATGTCAGCCTCTATGGCATGGGTGTCGCCTGTGGCGATTTTGACAATGACGGGCGCGTGGACGTCTTCATCACGGCGGTCGGCGGCAACCATCTCTTCCACAATCTCGGGGGTGGCAAGTTTGCCGATGTGACCGCCAGTGCCGGAGTGGGGGGCGGTTCCGACCAGTGGAGCACGGCCGCCGCGTGGATCGACATCGACAACGATGGCGATCTTGACCTGTTTGTGGCGCATTATGTGCGCTGGTCGCCGGAGCTGGATCTGGAGGTCAACAACACCCTGGTCGGTCTTGGCCGCGCCTACGGTCGTCCCTGGAATTTTCCTGGCACGGTGCCGCAGCTGTTTCGCAATGACGGCCAGGGGCACTTCACGGACGTCTCGGCCACGAGCGGATTGCAGGTGAAGAATCCGGCCACCGGTCTGCCCATGGCCAAGACGCTGGCCGCGGCACCGATTGATCTGAACAATGACGGTTTCATGGATCTGGTGGTGGCCAACGACACGGTGCAGAACTTCGTGTTCACCAACCGTCACGACGGCACATTTGCCGAGGTCGGGGCCGCCACCGGGCTGGCCTTTGATCCCTACGGGCAGGCACGCGGGGCGATGGGCATTGATGCGGCCCGCTTCCGCAACGATGAGGCGCTGGGCATCGCCATCGGCAACTTCGCGAACGAGATGAATGCCCTCTATGTCTCGCGTCCCGCGTCCCGGGAGCAGCTCCTGTTCACCGACGAGGCGATCACGGAGGGTCTCGGCCCGGCCAGCCGGCAGCTGCTCAAGTTCGGCCTGTTCTTCTTCGACTACGATCTCGACGGACGCCTCGATGTGCTGACGGCCAACGGCCACCTGGAAGAGGAGATCGAAAAGGTTCAGCAGGGCGTCCGCTATCGCCAGCCCGCCCAGCTCTTCTGGAATGCCGGCGGCGCCGAAGGCCCGACCTTTGTTCCGGCTGATGCGACCAATGCCGGCCCCGATCTTTTCCGCCCCCTGGTCGGTCGCGGCAGCGCGTATGCCGACTTTGATGGCGACGGTGATCTCGATGTGGTGATCACGCAGATCAACGGGCCGCCCGTGCTCCTTCGCAACGACCAGCACCTCGGCCACCACTGGCTGCGGTTCAAACTCGTGGGCACCCGCGCGAACCGCGACGCCATCGGGGCGTGGGTCACGGTGCGGCTGAACGGCCAGACCTTGGCGCGGCAGGTGATGCCTACCCGGAGCTATCTTTCGCAGAGCGAGCTGCCGCTCACTTTTGGCCTGGGTGATGCCACCCGCTTGGACGACATCACCATCGTCTGGCCAGGCGGGCACACGCAGAAGATCACCAATCCCAAGCTCGACGCGCTGACCGTGATTCAAGAGCCCTGAAGACGCGGGAAATCCGAGGTCAGTTGACCGGATCTTGCAGCAGGTTTTCGCGGAAAAACAGGACCTGGCTGAGAAACTGGAAGTCGGCGTTCTTCTTTTTGCCGAAGCCGTGGCCCTCGTCCTTGGCCATCAGGTACCAGACCTTGCCGCCCTGATCGCGGATGGCTTTCACCATCTGTTCGGCCTCGGTCACCGGCACACGCGGGTCGTTTTTGCCCTGTACCACGAAGAGCGGTTTCTTGATCTCGGTGGAGCGGGTGGTCGGTGAAATCGCCTCCAGATGCTTGGCCATCGCGGGCTCACGCTCATCGCCATATTCCACCCGGCGCAGGTCTCGGCGGTAATCCTGGGTGTTGTGCAGGAAGGTCAGGAAATTGGAGATGCCCACGATATCCACCCCGCAGCGCAGCCGGTCGTTAAAATGGATCATGGAGGCCAGTACCATGTAGCCACCGTAGCTGCCACCGATGGCCGAAACCCTTCCGGCATCCAGCGCGGGCTGACCCGGCAGCCACTCGATGAAGGCACCGATGTCCTTCACCGAATCCTCCCGTTTAAATCCGTTGTCGAGGGTCAGGAAAGTTTTCCCATAGCCGGCCGATCCCCGCACATTCGGCACCAGCATCGCGATGCCGAGTTCGTTGACGTAGTAATTGTTCCGGGCCTGGAAAATGGGGCGGGACTGGGATTCGGGGCCGCCGTGGATGTTGATGAGCACCGGCCGCTTGCCGGGGAATTTCCTCGGATCGGGCCGGTAGAGGAAGGCGGAGATGGGCAGGCCGTCGAAGCTCTTGATCTTGACCAGTTCGGGCTCGGCGAAGGATCTGGGGTCCAATCCCCCGGTCTCGCTTTCGGTCCACCGCTCAAGCTCCTTGGTCTTGAGATTGTAGGAGTAGATGTCACTGGGGGATTGCGCCGACGAAAGGCTGAAGCCGAGATCCTGGCTGTTCTCGTGAAACTTCACTCCGCTGATGACGCCGAGGGGCAGGGTGGGGTCGGGCAGGGCAATGTGCCGGAGGAGGCTCCTCAGGTGCAATCGGCTGACGCCATCCTCATTCGTGACGAAGGCCAGGAAATTGCCGTCGTGTGAGAGGTCAAAGCTCTCGACGTCCCACGGAATGTCCTGCGTGAGCACGGTTTCCCTCTGCGTCGCGAGGTCAATCTGCACGAGGCGCTGAAATTCGGAGCCGTGGTCGGTGGTGGCGAAGATGGATTTGCCGTCGGCGCTGAACTTGGCCTCACCCCACGCGACGGTTTCACCACGGGACGGAGCAAGCGGCGTTTTGCCGCCAGTGGCCACGTTCACCGTCCAGAGATGGCTTTCGTTGATCGAGAGATATTCGCCCACCAGCAACGTCGAATCATCCGGCGACCAGTCCAGCACGCTCCAGCCACCGCCTTGGACTTCCAGCGCGAGGCGGTCCGTTTTCGGATCATGCGGATCAATGACGTAGAGGTCGGAATCCTTGCCGTTGCGGCGCGTGGAGGAATAGGCCAGCCAGCGTCCGGATTTGCTCCAGACCGCGCCGGTGTTGCGGGACTTGCCGTCGGTCAGTCGCGTGATGCGACCGTCCGCCACATCCATACGGTAAAGCTGGTAGAATTCACCGCCCCCGCTGTCCTGTGAAAACACAATGCAATCGCCGGTCTTGGGCTGGAAGCTGCCGCCCGCCACCGGCTCGGACAGAAACGTGAGCTGCCGCCGTGCGCCACCCGGGCCTTTGACCAGATGCAACTGCGGCGTGTCGGCAAAGCGGGTCGAGATCAGTGCCTCCCGACGAACTGGGTGCCAGCCGTTGAAAGTGGCGGCGCGAAACTCCAGATACCGGCCCACCTCGGCCCGCAGTTCCGGCGTATGTGCGGGAACGCCTTCGACGACGAGGTTGTCAGGCACTTGGGCGAGGGCGGCAGTGGTGGCGGCGAGCATCAGGGTGAGGGCGGACTTGATCATGGCCGCCGCGAATGTTCCCGTGACTGTAGCCGCCACGCAAGCCGGACGCGGGTTTGAGTTTCGCTCCGGCTGCCGGCCAGCGTAGCTTTCGCCCGTGGCCATTTCCGCCCAGCAATATGCCGAACTGCAGCGCCGACTAGCGGGCGGAAAGGCGGGCGCACCCAAGGCCAAGTCGTCTACTGCGGGCAAGAACGTGTCGGTTGGGGCCACGATTTCGGCGGAAATCATCCTGGGGCTTGATCCCTCGCTTCGTGGCACGGGCTATGGCTTCATTCGCGTGGCGAAGCCCCGCCCGGTACTGCTGGCCTGCGGCACCTTGCATTGCCCGGCGGGCTGGGAGCGTTCGCGCTGCCTGGCGCACATCGCGGGTTCCCTGCGTGAACTGGTGAAGCTGCACCGTCCCGAGGTCTGTGCGGTCGAAGGGCTCTTCTTCGCCCAGAACCTGCAGACCGCGCTGATCATGGGGGAGGCCCGTGGTGCGGGCTTGGCGGTGATCGCCGAGGCGCTGGTGCCGATTTACGAAATCGCGCCGCGCAAGGTGAAACAGGCCATCGTGGGCCACGGCGGCGCGCAGAAGTTGGCGGTTGCCAAGATGGTGCAGCGGATGCTTGGCCTGGCCGAAGCGCCCGCACCCGACGCCGCCGATGCCCTCGCGCTGGCCCTGGCCTTTGCCCAGGAGACCGGACGGCACTCGCTGACGCCACCCAAGCGCGTCTGACGGGAGCGAAGGAGACAGGAGACAGGAGGGACTGCGTCCGGAGTCAGGAGGAGGCGGAGCGCGGAACGACGCGGCCCTTGGAGCAGGGGAGACTATTCATCGATCCCGAACCCTAAAAACCTGAAAGTTGGCGGCGAGTTTACTGCGGCGCAGAAAAGTGCAGCACTGAAGCTGAATCGGAAACGCAACGGTGGCGTAGTTCGCTCCGATGGAGACGGACGAGTTCTTAACCAACCTGAAAAGAGCCGGAGAGGCGTGACACCCAGTCCGGACGAATGGCAGTTCGACCACGTTAAATCAAAGAACTTAGGAGGCGACAATTCATCCGGAGACCTTCAGATTCTTTCGCGAAAAGAGGATCGAGCCAAATCAGACAGTCAATGACATGAAACATTTCCTGGGTGGCAAATCGGAAATTCCAAACGGGAATGTGCTAAAAAGGCGGCTTCAATCGCTCGCGATGCTGGATGCAGTCCTGATGCCAGATTGGGAACTGCGGTATTTCTCATTCAACTCCAAATGGGCCGAGAATACTATGATGGCCTCGATGCGGGATGGTGAGGGAAGTGAGTTTTTTTACCTGTTCGATCCCGCAGGCGCTTGCGGAAAGATCTTCTGTCCAGGGCAGTCCGAACCTGACTCCCTGCTGGATCAGATTCCAAAGGAGTTCGGTTCATTTTTATCAAAACCTGCTTTTAACTTGCAGCAAATTACCTGCTGCATGTGGCAACGGCAGACGGAAGTTTGCTGGTCGTTAATTCCGGGACAGATAAAACAGATACCTTTGCTGGCGTTCGCCGGTGATCGGGGAGATTATTATCGAATCTGGGCCGAACAATATTATGAACGACCAGTTTCATCTCTGGGTGTAATTGCGATTTTTAATCAACAGCCAATCACTGCCGAACTGCTTTTATCCTTAAACGAAGACCTGAGTCTTGAAGGCATCGTGGCTGACGCCGACGAAATCGGATATCCTGTGGATCAGTAGTCGCCTCCAAGACCTTACATATTCGGAAAGACTCGGGATAAAAAATGACGATAAGAGAAGGATCATCGGTACGGTTACCCATAGGGTGCCTTGAGCGAAGGGGGCCGGGCGGGTAGCGGTTTCACTGCGGCCATTATCGGCTTTAGGTGAAGCTGCGGTTGGGGCGCAGCCGCAGCGCAGCACGCTTTTCAATTTTCGGACGAGCCCTAACGTCACTGACTTGGGGCTTGGTTCCGCTAGCGGCTTCCGGCATTCCTACGCGCGCATGATTGAGGTTGAAGGGCTGACCAAGCTTTACGGCGACTTTGCGGCGGTCACGGACCTGTCCTTCGCCGTCCAACCCGGTGAGCTGCTCGGCCTCGTCGGCCCCAACGGGGCGGGCAAGACGACTTCGCTGCGCTGTCTCGCCGGCATCATCCCGGCCACGCACGGCAAGGTCCGCATCAACGGCCATGATCTCGCCACCGATCCGATCGCGGCCAAGCGTGACCTGGCGTTTTTCTCGGACGAGCCCCGCCTGTTCGACTACCTCACCGTCCGGCAGCATCTCGAATTCACGGCCCGTCTCTATCAGGTCGCCGATGCGCCGCAGCGCTACGAGTCGCTGCTGGCGGAGCTGGAACTGCAAGATAAGGCCGACTCGCTGCCGGCCGAACTGTCGCGGGGCATGAAGCAGAAGGTCGCCATCGCCTGCGGTCTGCTTCATTCGCCGAAAGTCATCTTCTTTGATGAGCCGCTCACCGGCCTGGATCCGCTCGCGATCCGCCGGATGAAGGATACCATCCGCCGACTGGCGGCCGAGGGATCGGCCCTCGTGATCAGCTCGCATCTGTTGCATCTGCTGGAAGAACTCTGCACCCGTATCCTTATCCTTAAGCGCGGTGTGAAGGTGGTCCATGGCACGGTCGAGGAAATCCGGCAGCAGTTCGCATCGGACGATGCCACGGCGGATCTGGAAGAGGTGTTCATCCGCATCGCCCTGCAGGAGACGCCGCCGTCACCGACAGCACTGCCACGACCGTCGGTGACGGTGCAGCCCCCTCCGCCTCCACCTCCCCCTTTCGGATCAAACCAAGGCTAGGAGCAGCATGCGAGGGTCAAGAATCCAGGCAACACAGGTGGAAGAAGCATTCATGGAATCAGCGTGCGATCATCTTCCCGGTTTCTCGCACCGGCCTTTTTCGCGCCTTCGTTCCTTTGTTGTTCAACCTCTCTCTCCGGCGCGCACATGAAACTGGGCCAGCTCGTCACCACGCTGTGGTTTCTGCAATCGCGCAGCATATTCAATTCCTTGCGGATGCGTGCCCGACGGCTCAAGCAGCCGAAATACCTCATCGGTGCCGTCGTCGGGGTGAGCTACTTCTGGATGATCGCTTTCCGGCATCTGTTTACCCCGAGCCGGTCCGGGCTCGGTGCCATCGGGGCCCTGCCTCATGATGCCGTGGTACTGATCGAGGCGGGCGCGGCCCTGGTCCTGGTCTTTTTCGTCGTGGTGAACTGGGTCTTCACCAGTGATCGCGCGAGCCTGCGCTTTTCCGAGGCGGAGGTTGCGTTCCTGTTTCCTGCACCCCTGAGCCGCCGTTCGCTGGTCCATTTCCGGCTGTTGCGCGCCCAGTTGGGGATTCTGTTTTCCGCCGTTTTTTTCAGTCTTGTCACCGGCCGGTCGACCTGGGATGGCCACTGGTTCATCCATATCACGTCCTGGTGGCTCGTCCTCGCCACCCTGAACCTGCATGGCATTGGTGCCTCCTTCACCGTGCAGCACCTGACCGAGCGCGGCCTGGCCGGGTGGCGGCGACGGTCGCTGGTGCTCTTAATGTTGGCCGCGTTGGTCGGGAGCATCCTGTGGTGGATCAAAGTGGCGCCGGCCGCCCAGTCCTTGCACGGTGCCGAGGACTCCATGGAGTATACGCTCGGCCTGCTTTCCGCCGGCCCCCTTCCGTGGCTGCTAGCACCGTTCCATTGGATGGTGCGACCCTGGTTCGCCCAGGATGGGCTCGAATTTCTGCGGACCGTCTGGCCGGCGCTGCTGCTTTTGGTCGGGCACTACGTGTGGGTGATGCGGTCGGACGTGACGTTTGAGGAAGCTACCATCGAGGCCTCACGACGGACCGCCGAGCGGCTCGCGGCGGCCCGCAGCGGCAACTGGCAAAGCATGCACAAGCCGAAGAAGGCCAAGCGTCCGCCTTTCCTCCTGGCCCCGGTGGGTTTTCCCCCGATGGCGCTGCTTTGGAAAAATCTGCTGAGCGCCGGGCAGATGTTTACGGCACGGCTTTGGTTCATCCTGCTGATCGGTTGCGGGAGCGTCATGATGGTCGCCCAAGGTCTTTTCCTGGGTCATGAGAGTGCGCGCCCCCTCCTGGGCGTGGCGGCGGTGTTCCTGCTTGCCCTGCTGGCCCTGTCATCTTTTCTGGGGCCTCAACTATTGCGGAACGATTTTCGCTCGGATCTGCCCAACATGGACCTGTTGAAGACGCTGCCGCTGCCAGGCTGGCAGATTGCGCTCGGCCAGTTGCTGGGCCCGGTCGCCATCCTGACCGCAATCCAGTCGCTGCTGCTGGTCCTCGCGCTGGGGTTGAGCACGGGGATGGGGGACGAGCTCTCGGCCAGCGTGGCGCAGGGGCGCTGGCCGGCCGCAATGGCGGCGCTGATCGTGCTGCCGTTCCTGGATTTCCTGCTCCTGGCGATGCCCAACATGGCGGTGCTCCTGTTCCCGGCCTGGTCCAAGGGCGCGGTGGGGCAGGGCGGTGGCGTCGAGATGATGGGTCAGCGGCTGATTTTTGTGCTGGGGCAGGTGGTCGTGCTGGCCTTGGCATTGTTGCCGGGCGCTGGAATGGGCGCACTCGTTTGGTGGCTGGTGCAGATGGCGCTAGGCCCCCTCTGGGCGGTCCCTTTTGCCGCCGTGGCGACGGCTCTGGTCCTGGCCGGGGAATGCACCGTGGCCGTATGGGCGCTCGGACTGGCCTTTGCGAAGTTTGATGTTTCGGAGGAGCGCTGATCCGGGTTAAGCGGGCGCAAGGCTCCACGCCTGCACCGCCAGATGATTCGAGAAGAGCAGGTGAGGCGGGGTATCCGGCAGTTCCAGACCCAGCCAGCGGGTCACGTCGAGGGTGGCAAACTCCGCTTCCGCGCGTTGCAGCGGCCAGGGCTGGTGCTGGATTTCACCGCGCCAGAGTTTTCCCTGCCGGCCTCGGGCGAAAAGCCGGTACCGCGCCGTCAGCCAGTCTTCCAGCGAACCCGCCTCACCGTGGAAGATCGGGCCAGCTGGACGATACTGGGCGGCCAGTTCCGCCACGCCTTCGCGGCCGTTCTTGCGGCGGCTGGCATAGCGGATCCAGCCGCCTTCCGATTCACAGGCCATCGTGGCGTCGAAGTAAGGCAGGTGGAAACAGAACCGGGCGGCCCGCACCGCGAATCGGGAAGCGGCGTCGAGGCTGAAGAACCAGACACCCGGACGTCCGTTTGCCCTGACGTACGTGCGCACATTCAGTTCTGGAAAAGCCGTGGCTCCCGGAATCGCCGGATATCCGCGGTGGCGAATGCCGCTCATGCGGAATGGCACCACCCCGATCCAAGCCTGGTCTTGGAAGGTGTCGAGTTCGAGGGCGGGCGTGGTTTGGGGCAGCAGGGCGCCCAGAGCGCTCTCCGACACCGGCCAGTGGGCGAAGAGCAGGTCATGCCAGACCATGTCGATCGCGGGTGCCGGTACGGCTGCGGCTGTGGGAATGGCGGGGGAGGAACCGGACATCAGGGGTTACGCGTTTCGATTGCTGGAGAAACGCTACTTCATGGCCGGCCGAAAGACGATGGAGAGTGGGGTGGCGTTCGAGGTTTCATCTGGCGGAAGGCAAAGCTGGTCAGAAGTGCTTTTTGAGCATGTCCAAGTGGAAAACCGCTTGAACTTTGCCGCCACGGACGTGGTGAATACGCGTTCTGCATGAACGCATCTCGTTTTATTGCGGTGGCCGCCTCGCTGTTGACCCTCACGTCCATAGCGAGTCAGGCCGCCACGCCGCTCGAATTCCACAAGGGCGAACACATCGCTTTCGTGGGCGGTACCCTGGCCGCACGCCTCGATCTTTATGGGAATTTTGAGACCCTGCTGCAGGCCCGCTTTCCTGAGAAGGAGCTGCTGATCCGCAACTTTGGGCGGCCGGCCGACGAGGTCGGGCTCCGGCAGCGGCCCAATGATTACACCAAGCTAGACGACCCGATGACAGTCTTTGGACCGGAGACGTTCATCGCGTTCTTCGGGTATAGCGAGTCGTTCGCCGGTCCGGCGGGCCTCGACAAGTTCAAAGCCGACTATGCGAAATACCTGACCGATTTCGCCAAAAAGTACGGGCGAGAGGCCAAGGTGCGCTTCGTACTGGTGTCACCCATGGCGTTTGAGAACGGGGGCGACGTCTTCCCGTTCCTGCCGGATGGCTCGAAGGAAAACACCAATCTCCAGCTCTACACGGCCGCCATTCGCGAAGTCGCGGCGCAGGCCGGCCTGACCTTCGTCGATCTCTTCACGCCGACGCAGCGGGAGTTTTCCAAGGAACCCGGTGCCCAGTTCACCGTGGGCGGTTTTCAAGTGAACCAGCGGGGCGACAAGCTGGTCGGTGAGCTGCTCGACCGCGCGCTGTTTGATTCGCCCAATCCGAGCAAACTGAGTGCGCCCGATCTGGAGCGGCTGCGCCTGGCGGTCGTGGACAAGGACTGGGTGCATGAGCAGGACTACCGGATGCTCAACGGCTGGTATGTCTATGGCGGCCGGCGCACGTGGGACACGGAGACGTTCCCGCTCGAGTACAAAAAGATCCGCAACATGGTCGCCGTCCGTGACCAGTTCGTATGGAGCATCGCCAACGGCACGGTCGAACGGGCGACCCCCGACGACAGCCACACTGGCGAACTATTCGTACCCAAGACGCGCTTTGGCGTGCCGCAGCAGGCGTATTCCGAGCCGAAGGATCTCCACTACCTCTCCGGCAAGGAGGCGCTCGGCGAAATGAAAGTCGCGGACGGCTACGAGGTGACCCTCTTCGCCTCGGAAGACCAGTTCCCCGAACTGGCCAAGCCCATGCAGCTTAGTTTCGACAACAAGGGCCGGCTCTGGGTGGCCTGCATGCCCACGTATCCGCAATGGAAACCCGGCGATCCGAAGCCGAGCGACCGCCTGCTTATCTTCGAAGACACCGATGGCGACGGACATGCCGACAAGTGCAAGGTCTTCTACGACGGGTTGCATTGTCCGGTCGGCTTTGAGTTCTGGCACGGCGGCGTGCTGGTGAACGATCAGCCGCGTTTCACCTTCCTCAAGGACACCGACGGCGACGACAAGGCGGATGTGGTCATGCCGTTGATTGACGGCTGGGCGACGGACGACACCCACCATTCGTTCGGAAAATTCCAGTGGTCGGCCGACGGACACCTGCACGCGCAGGAAGGCGTTTCGATGTCCACCGCGGTGGAGACGCCTTGGGGACCGTTCCGCAATTCCAACACTCCCGGCAGTTATGTGGTGGACCCGCTTTCACTCAAGGTCCGCCATTTTGTCACGCCCGGTTACGGCAACCCGTGGTGCTACGTCTTCAATTTCTGGGGCCAGGGCATCGTCGGGGACGGCACGACCGCCCAGCAGCACTGGGATTCGCCCCTCAGCGGCGCGCAGAAGGGGCAGCGCAAGGGGCTGAACGTTGTCTTTAACAACGAGGGCATGCGCCCCGCGCTGGGCAGCGAGTTCCTGTACAGCCGCCATCTGCCGGATGACGTCCAGGGGCAGTTTGTCTATGGCTGCGTCATCAACATGAACGGCATCCCGCGCTTCGACGTGCATGACGACGGGGCCGGCTACAGCGGCACGCGGCTCAAGAAGCCCGGCGTGGACAAGGACGGCAAGGCGGGGCAGGTGCCCGACAACCTGCTCGACAGCGCCGACCGGAATTTCCGTCCTGGTGTCACCCAGATCGGTCCGGACGGCGCGATCTGGTTCCTCGACTGGCACAACTCGCTGATCGGTCACATGCAGTATTCGCAGCGTGACCCGAACCGCGACAAGACGCGCGGCCGCATCTATCGCATCACGGCCAAAGGCCGACCTTTGCTCAAGCCGGTCACGCAATATGGGAAATCCATTCCCGAATTGCTCGACCAGTTGAAGGAATACGAACCACGCACGCGCTACCGGGTCCGACGCGAACTGCGTGACCGTCCGGTGGCGGACGTTCTCGCCGCCATCAAGCCCTGGGTTGCGAAGCTCGATCCGACGGAAAAATGGCACGACCTGTACGAGTTGGAGGCGCTGTACGTGCAGGCCGGTTTCCATGCTGTGGACCTGGAGCACTGGAAGCGCGTCTTTGCCCTGCCGAGCCGCGATGCCCGCGCCATGGCCATCCACGTGCTGGCGGATGAATGGGATTATCTGGGCCAGCCGTTCGACCTGCTACGTCCCGCCGTGAGCGATCCCGATCCCCGGGTTCGACTGGAGGCGGTGCGGGCGCTCAGTTTTGTCGAGACACCAGCGGCAGTGGAGCTGGCGCTGGAGGTCACGAAGCTGCCGCTCGACTACTGGCTCAACTACACGCTGGAACACACCATCACGGCGCTGGAGCCCATCTGGAAGCCTGCTTTCGAGAAAGGCCAGCTGGCCACGAACAATCCCGCCGGTCGCGAATACCTCGACAGCTTCGCGAAGGGCAATCCCAGCCTGGGCCTGATGAAACAGACGCTGGCCAAGCTCGTTGCCGCTGATGGCATGACGGACGCCGAGAAGCAGCGGCTCATCGGCCAGGTCGCCAAGGTGGGTGGCCGGGCGCGCGAGGGCCGCTTCGTCTTCGAGCGCATCTGCACGAGCTGCCACAAGGTGCAGAACTTCGGCATCAGCTATGGTCCCGAGCTGACCCAAGTCGCAGGCCGGCTGAAGCGCGACAAGATCATCGAATCCATCCTGTTCCCGAATGCCGAGGTCGCGCCGCAGTGGCTTACAACGAATCTTACCACCAAGGACGGTGAAGAGCTGAGCGGTGTGGTGGGGGCCGAGGACGACACCAGCATCACGCTGAAACTGGGCGGCGAACTGAAGAAGACCGTCGCCAAGCGTGACATCACCAAGCGCGAGACGCTCAAGGTCTCGAACATGCCCGAGGGCCTGGCCGCCGGCATGAGCACCCAGGAGTTCCTCGACCTTGTCGAATACCTCAACTCCCTCAAGTGAGCCGCTGAGCCCTGCGCCAGCACTTGCCGAAAGCCCGGTGAGGTCCGCCTCTCCGGGCCTTTTTGTCCCGGTCGCGTGTGGTGCCTTTTCTCTGCCAGTGCGGGCGCGGATGTGATTGGCTTGGCGAAGTGATTGAAACACCAGTCAAACCCGGTTTTCGCGCCGGCCTAGCCGTGCTCGTGGGCCGTACCAATGCCGGCAAGTCCACGCTGCTCAACGCCCTTGTCGGAAAGAAAATTTCCATCGTCACCCACCGGCCGCAGACGACGCGGCATCCGGTCCATGGAATCGTCCATCGTCCGGAGGGGCAGGTGGTGTTTGTGGATACCCCTGGTTTCTTCAAGACGCACAAGAGCGCGCTGGTGGACACGTTGCACCAGCGTGCCTCGGAGGCGCTGAAGGGCATCGACGCAGTGGTCCACGTCGTGGACCCGACACGCGACGTCGGTGAGGAGAGCGACATGGTGGCCGCCGTGCTCGGGCGGGTGGATCAGCCCAAGATTCTCTGCCTGAGCAAATCAGACCTTCCGAAGCGCCCCTTCGCGGAAAACTGGTTGCGGCTGGGTGCCGGTTACTCAGCAGTAGTGGAAGTCTCGGGTTTTACCGGTGACGGCTGTGATGCGCTGGTGACGGCGCTGCTGGCGCTGATGCCGGAGTCGCTGCCGCTTTATCCGCCGGACCAGATCACGAACACCACGATTGAATTCCAGGCAGCAGAAATGATTCGCGAGAAAGTCTATCTCTTCACCGGCGAAGAGGTGCCGTACCGCACGCAGGTTGAGGTGGACAAGGTGGAGGAGCGCCCGAGCATTACCGGCAAGCCGGTGCTTCATGTGATCGCTTCCGTGGTGACGCCGACTGACGGCTACCAGCGCATGCTCATCGGGGCCGGGGCCCGGAAGATCAAACAGATCCGCTTGGCCGCGCAGGATGACCTGCGGCGGACGTTGGGCAAAAAGGTGAAGCTCGAACTCGACGTGATCGTGGACCGCAAAATGGAACACTAAAGCCCCGGGAGCGTGCCTTACTCAAAGGCATTTTTGACGGCGCACTGCACCCAGTCCGGCCCGGGAAGCTGATAGCCGAAGAAATGCTTGGAGCTGATGGCGGCAACCTTGCCTTCGAACTTCGATACCGTCCTAACCCACGCGCCATCCGGCAGCTTCCCGGTCATGCGTCGGACAAACTCGACGTGGGGCAAGCTCATGTTTGGCGTGAAGTGAATGATGGCACCGTCTTTGGCCATGATCAGCATAGTGTCACCATCACGCATCTTGATTTTATCGCGCATAAGTCAGGCTTCCCGCGCACAGATAATTGGCCGAAGCGTGGGCGTCCAATTTAACGGGGACGCCTACCACCAGTTCGTGCCATTGCCTCACTTGCCCTTCACGTCAAAGCAGAAGAGCAGCTCCTGGTCGCGCAGGTAGAGCCGGCCATTCACCACGACCGGATGCGGCCAGATGCCACCCTGCGGATTCCGCTGGGTGGAAAGCGGGTCGAGCTTGAAACGGCCCTTTTCGTTCCAGCCCTTGGGTGAGGCTTCGACAAGGGCGACTTCGCCGCTGCGTTCGTCCAGGCAGTAAAGCATGCCGTCCGCATAGTGGATTGCGCCCTTGCCCAGGGCCTTGCTGGACCAGACTTCAGTGCCGGTCAGGAAATCCTGGCAGACCCAGCCCGGGCCTTCGGAATGCCCATAAATCTTGCCGTCCACGAGCACGACGCCGCCGTGATGGTTCTTCATCACCTTGTTGTTCTCGTAAACGGTTTCCACAGAGTTTCCATCCGCCGCGATCTTCACCAGTTTGCAACCGGCACCGTAGCCGGCGGTCACATAGACGTAGTCGCCTTGGAAAACTGCGGTGGGAATCACAGCGGTACGGCCTGGGAAGTCCGACTTCCACAGCACTTTGCCGTTGTCGGGATCGACGGCAAAAAGACGCTGCGTGACCAGCTGTACGACCTGCTTCTTGCCCGCGTGCTCCACGAGGATCGGGGAGGAATACTGCGTGTCATCGGTCAACTCGGCACTGCGCCAGACCACCTCGCCGGTGAGCTTGTTCAGCGCGGCCATGGTGCCCTGCGGACCGCCAGGCGAGCAGATGACCTTGTCGCCCACAACGAGTGGCGAAACAGTGTAACCCCAGCCCTGCAGCTTGCCGCCCAGGTCGGTCGTCTGGGACTTTTGCCAGAGTATCTTGCCATCGGTCGTTTGCGCGCAAATCAGGTTGCCCTGTCCGCCCACGGCATAGACCCGGTTGCCATCCACCGTCGGGGTCATGCGCGGGCCGTCGCCCCAGCCATTGGGATATTTGGCCCCGACGGGCGTGGCCCACAGCTCCTTGCCGGTCGTGGCGTCCAGCGCGATCAGGAGTTCCTGTTCGTCGCGGAGGCCCATCGTGAACAGCTGGTTTCCGACAATGGAATAGCCGGCGTACCCCAGCCCGACGGTCTTGTTGAGCCAGAGCAGCTTCGGGCCGGTGGCCGGCCACTCCTTGAGCAGTCCGGTATCGGGTGAATGGTCGTCCCGGGCGGGACCGCGCCACTGCGGCCAGTCGGCGGCGGAAGCGGTGGCACCGAAGGCGAGCAGGGCGGCAAGGAGTTGGAGGGGGTATTTCATCGGAGCGGAACGATTGTGACGGGCGGCTGATCCTGTGACCAGACAGCAGCCCAATTGCTCATCCTTGGCGTAAAACAATTACGGCGACAGCCGCTTGTAGAAGGTCGTCGGCTTGGTTTCGGGAGCCGTTGGCGACCAGATACGGACGTTGTCCACCTTGCCCGTGTCGTCGAATGAGCCGAAGCCGACATAACCGGCCCCGAATGTCTTGTCCTCCGCCAGCATGATGGGCGTCTTCATGTCGTCGAAGAACACCCGGACTGAACCGTCGCCGACTTTCCGTTCGAGGCGAATATGGTGCCAGGTCTCGGAACCCCAGTTCACGCCGGAGGTCGTCTGTTTCGCAAATTTCACGCGCGGCGCGCCGTTCACGAGGAATACGTTGTGCGCGTGGTCGTCACCCTGGGTGGCAAGGTGGGTGTAGTAGAAGTGCGAAGGGTCCTGCACCCCGAAGAAGAGGCACATGTCGCGGTGACCGTATTCCTTGCCGGTCTGGAGCAGGTCCGCCTCCAGCACGAAGTCGCCGAAAACGCGGTCGGCAATGAGCGCTATGTTGAACGGCGAGCGAAACGCCGGCACGTACTTGCTCTCCCCGAACAGTTCGAGCGCGAAGGCGCCACCGTCCGTGGCAAATTTCCAGGCTGCGGGGTCGGTCATGGCGAACCCCCTCAGGGCGTCGGCGGAATCAAAATGCTGTTCGTAAACGAGCTGGTAGCCGGTGGGGATTACCGCGCCGGGAGGCTGGTTCACGGACTGGGCGAGGGCCGGCACGGCCACTGAAACCAGCACGGGAATCAGCTGGGTGATTTGCGGGAAGAGGAACCGGGGAAACATGGTCCACCCGTCGTAGTCGCGCGAGCACGGCAAGGCAAGCGCGATACGGAAGGTGCGAGCGTCCTATTGCAGGCCGGAACGCGGGTGTGGCAACGCCCACCCGCAGCAACTGCCGATAGCGACTGAGGATCTAGAAGGCCGAAAGCTTCCGTCGCAAATCGTGCTGCTGCGGCTGGTCCTACGGACGCAGCCGCGCTCCGCCAACACGCCGGCTCGGATTGGCTCACGCCAGCACCTTGCGGCGTTCCGGGTCCACCGGGCACTTCACATGGAGGGTCGCGGGTTCTCGCACGCCGTTGACGAGAATCTCGTAGCGCCCGGCCAGGAGAAACTCATTCGTGATCGGCTCGCGATGGCGCACGTAGCCCATGCCGACGGCCCGGCCCACCGTGTGACCATAGCTTCCGCTGGTGGTGTAGCCGACCATCACGCCATCACGCAGGATCGGCTCGCTGCCCCACAGCACTGGTTCGGAATTATCGAGGGTGAAGAGCCCCAGGCGCTTCTTCACGCCGGCTGTCCGCTGGCGGAGCAGGGCCTCGCGGCCCATGAAGCCCCCGGGTTTGTCCCAGGCAACCACAAAGCCAAGTCCGGCCTCGATCGGCGATTCATCCGGCGATAGCTCGGTGCCAAAAGCGCGGTAGCCCTTCTCCAAACGCAGTGAATTGATGGCGTAGTGCCCGGCGTTCGTGACGCCGAGGTCGGCGCCGGCCTGCCACAGGGCGTCGTAAACGGCCATTGCGCTGGGCTTGATGACATACAGTTCCCAGCCGAGTTCGCCGACATAGGTGAGACGCACGGCCAGCACTGCCTGTCCGGCGATCTCGATCGGTTTTGCACTGCCAAAGGGGAAGGCGGCGTTGCTGAGATCCACCGGCTGGCCGGTGGTCGAATCCGTGGCGATCCGCGCCAACAGCTCACGGGAGCGTGGGCCCATCACTCCGATGACGGCATGGGTGTCCGTCAGGACGGCCAGACTCGTAGCCTCGCCTTTCAGCCGATGGGTCGAGAGCCAGTCGGCATCGCGGACCTGCTGCGTGCTGCCGGTGACCAGCAGGAACTTCTCCGCTTCAAGCCGCACGACCGTCAGGTCGCTCTCGAAGGTGCCACGCTCATTCAGCATCGCGGTATACACCACGCGTCCCGGTGCCACATCCATCTGGTTCGCGCAAAGCCGCTGCAGCATCGGCAGCGCGCCGGGGCCGGTGAGTTCAAGTTTTGCGAAAGCCGTCTGGTCAAATAGGGCAACCGCCTCGCGGGCGGCGCGGTGTTCGGCGGCGTGGTTGGGGAACCAGTTCTGCCGGCCAAAGCTGTAATCCATCCTGGGCTCATGGGCATACCCGGTCTCAGGACGGGTGAACCAATTCGGACGTTCCCAGCCCGCTTTCTGGCCAAAGCAGGCACCGGCCGCAGCAAGGCGCGCGTGCAGCGGCGAGAGTCTCACGTCGCGTCCGGTCTCCGACTCCCGGTTGGGCCAGGCCATCTGGTAATGCAGGCCAAGCACCTCCACGACCCTCTTGCGGAGGAATTCACGGTCGTTGGCCCACTTGCCGAAGCGCCGGACATCCACGCTCCAGAGGTCGAGGCTGGGTTGGCCATCAATGATCCATTCCGCCAGATACTTTCCGGCACCGCCCGCGCTCGCGATGCCCACAGAATTGAAGCCGCACGAGACGAACAGCCCTTTCAGCTCCGGGCTCTCGCCCATCAGGAAGTTGTTGTCCGGCGTGAAACTCTCCGGCCCGTTCACGAACTTCTGGAAGCCGCTCGTTTCCAGTGCGGGGATGCGATGCTTCCCGTGGCGCAACGGTTCTGCGAATTTTTCCCAGTCCGGCTCCAGCAGCTGGAAGGAGAACTTGTCCGGCACGCTGTCCACCATCCAGGGCTTCGATTCGGCCTGGAAGGCGCCCAGCATCACTGCATCGCCCTCACCCCGGAAATAGAGGCACAGGTCCGGATCGCGGCCCACCGGCAGCTCGTCGAAGGCACCGGGAATGGGATTGCTCACCACATAGTGGTGCTCCACGGGATAGAGCGGCAGGTTGACGCCGCAGCGCAGGCCGAGTTCGCGTGCCCACATGCCGCCGGTTAGCACAACCAGTTCCGCGGTGATGCTGCCCTGGTCGGTCTTCACTCCGCTGGCACGACCGTCCCGGTGTTCAATGTCGAGCACACGCACGCCCTCGACGAATGTCGCGCCCCGGCTCTGGGCGCCCTTCGCAAGTGCGTAGGCGGTTTCCTTTGGAATGACCTTGCCGTCATGCGGCAGCCAGGCCGCCCCCAGGATGTCATCGACGCGCAGTGGCGGCCATTTGGCCTTGGCCTCTTCGGGGCTGATCAGCCGGGATTCGACATTGAACCATTCCGCCATCGCCAGCGTGCGCTTGAGCTGGGTCATGCGGGCCTCGGAGCGTCCGAGGATCAGGCTGCCGACCTCCTTCCAACCGACATCGTGGCCGGTTTCACGCTCCAGATTCTGGTAAAGTTCGACGCTGTATTTGTTGATCGCCGTGAGGCTGGTGGAAGTGCGGAGGCGGCCGACCAGGCCGGCCGCGTGCCAGGTGGTGCCGCCGGCGAGGAGGTTCTGTTCCAGGACGACAACATCACGCCAACCGAGCTTGGTCAGGTGATACGCGAGGCTGCAACCGACGATGCCGCCGCCAATGATGACGACGCGGGTGGAGGCTGGTAGGGAGTTGTTCACTGCGGGAAAAGAAGACGGAAAGGAGATTGAACTGGCCAGACCCGAATCGGGTGAAGGCAGAGCCCGGAATCAGAAAAACCCCGGCCGGAATTGCTCCCGGCCGGGGCACGTTGAGGGAGGTGCGCTGTCAGCATCGATCAGGGCAGGCTCACGCGGAAGTACTGTTGGGCGTCGGAAGCGGTAATCGTGACGCTGTTTGCCACCACGCCCGACACGGGCTGCCAGTTCAAGGCGGTCAGTGAGGCCGTGGATTCAAGCACCGCCGTGGCGCCACCGGTGAAGCTTACGGTGATCTGGTCGCCGACCCGCTGGAGGGATACGCTCGGCGCCTCGACGACGGACAGGGAATAGACACCGAAATCGTCCACGCCCCAATACCAGCTGTCGGTACCGGCCGTCGCAAAACGAAAGCGAACCTTGGGCTGATTGGCCGCCTGCGGCAACGGGTAAAGCTCGATGCGCTTGGACCCCACCGGATCGTCGTCCACACGGGCCTGAATGAAGGCCGACAGATCCGAACTGGGATCCGCCCCGATGAATGCACCGTAATTGCCGCCGACTGTGTTCCCGCTATCATCGGTATAGGTGGCGATGTCCCCGGCGCTGTTGGCGAAGGTGGTCACGGAATCCACCGTCCCGTCGTCGTTGTGGAAGATATCGGGACCATCGAGCAAGTAGAACACGGGCAGCCAGGTCGTGCCCTGATCCACCGAGTATTCGAGGGCGGCAATGCTGTCCTGATTCTGTTCCCAGAGGCTTTTGAAGCTGACGACCACGTTCGATTTGCCGGTGAGATCGTAGTCGGGAGAAAACATGTAGAGCACCTGCGAGGCAGCCGAGTTCTGATAGCCGGAATTACCGAAAAGGAAGCGGCCTTCGGCGAGCGGCTCGTTGAACACCTTTCCGTCCACGACATTCCGCGGGTTCACCGAGAGCACGCTCTGATAATCGGTGGTGGTGCTGGTGGGGTCGCCGTAGGTGATGAAGGCGTTGGTAAACCGGTCCGCATTGACCGCGGTCCAGGTCTGGTACGCGGCAGAGCCGAGATCGGTGAAGTCCACATCGGGATTGATGGGTGAGGAATAGCCCTTCTGAGTCCAGCCGGCGGGGAGCTGACCTTCGGGCACCCCGTCAAAGTTCTCGAAGTAGAGCGGCGCGGGCAGGCGGATGTCCTGATACGGCCCCACGATGAATTGCACATCGTTGGTGACCTTGCCGCCGGAAGTGTCGGCAAAGGTGAGCGTATAGTGGTGACTGGAGGCGACCGGCAGGACCGTGTCGGTCGAATAGCTGACCAGCACCTTGTCCCCTTGGGCCGTGGTCTGGGCGGTGACCGCCGAACCGTCGAATTTCAGCGTCACGCTTTCGGGCGCAATGGGCGCGCTGCCTTGCTGCAAGGTCGCGGAATACCCCTGGGCCGGCAGGGCGTTCGTCTCCAGATTGATCGGGGTTACGGAAGTGACCTTCGGTGGTGAGCCGTCGGGGGCCCTGATCGTGAACGCTTCGCTGGCAAGCACGTTGTAACCATCGTTTTCCAGGAAGAAGGCCACGTAGTCGCCTGTGGCGGTCAGACCCTTGGAGAACGTCACACTGCCATCCGTCAATGCGGTGCTGCCGCTCTTGGTGCCATCCACATAAAGATAATCCGTGGAGGCAGGACCGCCGGGCGTCTCCCCCGCCTTGTAGAGGCCGATCCAGTCCAGCTTGTTGCCGGGGCCATTGGTGAACGTGATCGTGATCGCCTCGCCGGGCAGATAGATGCGCTTGTTGCTACGGGCAAGGGGAGCCGTGGCATCGACGACCGTGAAATTCGTCTGGGCGAGGATGTCGTAGCCGTCATTGAGGAGGAAGAAGGTCGTCCAGTCGCCGACATCCAGGCCGGCCGGATAAACCACGCTGCCATCCGTATAGGCTGTGGTGCCATTCTGGGTGTTGTCCACGTAGCGCCAGACGGTCGATCCGACGGAGCCGGGGGTCACTCCGTCGGGGTAGGTGCCCAGCCAGTCCAGTTTGTTTCCCGGGCCGCCGGAGAAAAAGACCGTGATCGGCTCGAAGGGATGATAGGCGTTGTGGTCGGTGACCACGGCCGGGTCGGCCTTGGCGGAGAGCGTGAAGCCCGCCACCAGCACGGCGAGCGATCGGGCCAGTTTCTGTATCAGACGTTTGTTCATGGGAGTCAGTTTCTTCGCAATGAGGAGTGAGTTTGAGATTGAGGTCAGGGAGAACAGACCACCGGAGTGGCACCGTCGGGGGCTGCAGAGGTCCATTCCGCGACAATGCGTTCGCCTTCCGGAGTCGCGAGCGATACCCATTCGGCATCCTTGACGCGCTTGACGAGGCGATGCGACTGGGCCGCCGTGCGCCCCATGGCGGGAGAAGAGCCGGTCGCCTTGGCCTCCTGCATCTGCCGCTTCAGCTCGGGCGAATACATTTCCAGATAGGCGATCTCGCGGGCCGCCTGGTCGTCAGGTTTGCCGCTGCGCGAGATGACCACGGCGCGCACGCCGTCTTCCGTCGCGTCATTGATGCCACGGATCGGCGGGATCAGCCCGCGTTCAGCCACGAAGAGTTTCTGTTCGCTCAGGTCGTAATAGAACGCCTTTTCCGAGATGCCATCGCTCTGGTGCAGGAACCGCCATGCCTGCGCGGCAGCGAAGCCGAACAGGCCGGCGGCCACGGTGGCCTTGATGAGGTTGGACGCCTTGGCGTTCATGATCCGGGTCTGTGGGTATCAGCCTTGGCCGACCACCAGCACTCGGTGGTGTTGCAGGGAATCCGTCCGCCATCCAGCAGCTGCGCGCTGCCATCGGCGAAGGAGTAATTCGCCTTGTGGTTGTGCCGCACCGAGCCCTTGTCGCCCTGGGCCAGCCGGTTGAAGCCCGCCATGGCGGGATCGCCGACCTCCTTCCAGATCCACCAGCGATCACGGGGCCAGACGCCGTTGATGTCACTGTTGCCGTCGCCGAAAAGGATCAGTTGCGAAGGGCGATCCACCTTGCTCCAGCGGCAGACGTTGTCCTCATAGCCCTTGGGCCGGCCAAAGGGCGGAGTGGCAGTGCTGGAAGTCCAGTGGACGTTTACGGCTCCGATGCCGCTGGGGATGTCGATCTCACCATCTTTGAACTGGCCCAACAGCTCCGGCTTGCCCGGACCGGTCTTCTGTCCGGCGCGGCGCGCACTGGAATAGACTTCGACCTTTTCATTCGGGCAGTCGTACACGAGTGCGTTCTGGCCGACGTAGCGATACAGGTAGGCCCGCCAACTGGATTCGCCGCCGGTGATCTGCGCCTGGATGGGCGGGAACCAGTCGCCGCTGTCGCCGCTGTATAGGTGGGTGGCGATTACGAGCTGCCGGGTGTGGTTCAGGCAGAAGGTCGCCTGGGCGCGCCCCTTGGCCTTGCTCAGCGCGGGCAGCAGCATCGACGCCAGCACGGCGATGATGGCAATGACCACCAGCAGCTCGATCAGGGTAAACGCCCTGCGAAAACATCCTGGCGAAGCCGAAGCGGGACCACCGACCTGGCGAAAACCACAGTGCATAATCCGGATAGCTTTGGGCAATTTACGGAGAGCTACAGATGTGGCCATTGCCCGTTTTGGGGGCGGTGGCCCGCCGGGCCGTGACCCCGGCGTCACGGCGGTGTGACCTCCGGCCGGCCGGTGGCCTGGATGACTGGCCGCCAGCCGTGCGACGGGGGAAAGGCCGGCAGAAAATCATTGTCACCTCGGTGGCCGTGCCACTTTAGTGTCCAAGCAGTGTCCAAGCGCATTCCAGTTCAGGCGAAACCGTTGTCCGGGGTGAAAGCCACAATCGCCTACTGGACCCGCCGTCTCTACCGAAACTCCTACACCCGGAACGGACGCACGCAGCATGTCCAGGGCTGGAGTGTGAAAATCCAGCATGCCGGCCGGCGGCAGACCTACGCGCTACGGGCGAGCAGCCGTCCGGTGGCCGCGCAGGAGGCGCTCGGTCTCTATGCACGAATCATCGCCGTTGCCACCGGGGAAGTGGGGGCTCCCCGGACCGGTGCCGCTGCGATTTTCCGCCCACGACTCCTCGTCCGTCCTCATCCACCGGCCTTGACGGAGCTGGCCCATCCGGAGTTCTCCGCGCACTTCGAATACGCCGGACGTCATCATTATTTTCCGCTCGGATCGGTCGAATCAGTGGTGGCCACCCGGCTCGCGCGTCGTATCCAACAGGTGGTTCAAGGGCACGGAATCGCCGAAGCCCACGCCCGTTTTCCGCGCGAGCTGACCCTCGCGTTCCGCTGGACCGCCAATCCCATGGCCTGGACCTACTTCACCTTGCATACCCGCGTTGCGCCGCCGACCGAGCGCAAGGAAGGCCTGGCTGGCCGGCGTCAGGCCAAGGCTTGGCCGGTCGCGGTGGTCGAACCCGACCTCGGTCTGCGGCAGGCGCTGACCGCTTGCGCTGACGAACAGGCTGGCTTCCATTGCGTGGCCGGCTTCGCCGACGCGAGCGAAGCCCTCCTCTGGCTCGCCCGCAATCCCGTGGCCCTGCTACTCGTGAACCACGCGCTCGCCGATGTGTCGGGTTCCGGGTTCCTCGAGCGGTTGCGGCGGCTCGTCCCCAATGTTCCGGGGTTGGTCTATTCTGTTTATGACGACAGCGATCAGCTCTTCCGTTCCACGCCCGGCGGTGCCATCGGCTACCTGCTGCGGCGCACGCCGACCGACCGCATCTTTGAACCACTGTCGGGAAATGCCGGCGACGGTTGGCCCTCACCTGCCCGGATCACGCAACGGGTCCTGGGCTACTTCCAGCAATTGATCGGTTCACGCGTGACGGAGGGCGGCAGCCTGGAAATGGCCCGGCTGACGCCACGCGAACTGGAGATCCTTGGCCTGCTCAGCAAGGGCTTCCTGGACAAGGAGATCGCCCACGCGCTCCACATCAGTGCCTGGACCGTCCATGGCCATGCGAAGAACATCTACGAGAAGCTCGGCGTGCATACGCGGACGGAGGCGGTGGTGAAGTATCTGCAACGGTAGACGCCGGTGCCGATGCAACTCCCCCGAAACTGGCCATTGAGCTTCGAGCGCCCGACGGTAGCGTCACGGCGTGGTTCCGACCGACATGCCCGCCCAGAGAAATGGTCATCCCTCCGCAACTGCGGGCGGAGCGAGGATTTCATCCGCGCCACAGCTCGACGGACTGATTTCTGAACGCCGCGAAGGCTGGACGCTTCCGCAGCCCTTCTTCAATGATCCCGCCATCTACCGTGCCGATCTCGACCGGGTCTGGCGCACGGGCTGGCTTTTTGCGGGGCATTCCTGCGAGATTGCCAAGACGGGCGACTACTTTCTCGTCGAGGTCGATGTGGACTCCATCATCGTCATCCGCGGTGAAAATGGGGCCATCCACGCGCTGCACAATCTCTGCCGCCATCGCGGCTCCCAGATCTGCGACGAGCCGTGCGGTCACGTCACCAAGCTGGTCTGCCCCTATCATCAATGGGCCTACGGGCTCGATGGCCGTCTGCTGGCGTGGCGCGGCATGCAACCGGAGCTGAAGAAGGACGATTTTCCGCTCCAGCGCGTCCAGGTGCGCGAAGTCGAGGGGCTCATTTTCATCAACCTCGCGCCCGAGCCGATGCCCTTTGACTTGGCTGGCGAATGCCTGGCGCCATTGCTCAAACCCCAGGGCCTGCGCCGTGCCAAGGTCGCCAAGGCCGTGGATTATCTCGTGAAGGCCAACTGGAAGGCCGTATGGGAGAACAACCGCGAGTGCTATCACTGCAACGTCTGCCACCCGCAGTACATCAAGGCCAACTTCGACCACTACAACAGTGACGACACCGCGCCGCTCATTCGCGCGCAGATGGAAACCGCCATCGCCCGCGGCGAGACCAAGTGGGCCGAAGACGGTCTCGCGCCCACGCACCGGGAGACGGGCATGACGAAGTTCCCCGACGCCGAGCACGGCATCTGGTTTAGCGCGAACCGCACGCCGCTCGTCGATGGCTGGGTGAGTGAGACCATGGATGGCCGACAGTCCGCGCCGCTCATGGGCGATTATGCCGATGCCGATGTGGGCACACTGCGGATGCGCACTCTGCCGAACTTCTGGAACCACTCCAGTTGCGATCACTCCGTGAGCACCCGCCTGCTGCCCGCCGGTCCGCAACTGACGGCTATCCGCGTCTGGTGGCTCGTGGACGAGCAGGCAGTTGAGGGTCGTGACTACGATCTCGCGAAGCTCATGCCCTTCTGGCAGCTCACCAGCGAACAGGATTGGGTCATCTGCGAGCGCCAGCAAAAGGGGATCAACTCCAGCGCCTACGTGCCGGGGCCGTACTCGACCTTCAAGGAGTATAACGTCGAGGGCTTCGTGCGCTGGTATCTTGACGTGATGAAGCGCGGAGCGTGAGTGTCGCCCATTGCCGTCGGTCCTATCCATTCTCTCAGGGATTCCCTTTCAATTTTCGGAACGTTTCATGAACCAGCTCCCCAACGCGGAAATCATCATCATCGGGGCCGGTGCTGTCGGCGTCGGTTGCGCCTACGCGCTCGCCAAGGCCGGCAAGACCGACGTGCTCGTCCTCGAGCGCGCCGATGAAGTCGGCGCGGTCACGACTTCGCAAGGGGCCGGCCTTTGCGGACAGGTGCGCGATTCCGCCGAGCGCATCCAACTGGCGATGCATTCTGTGAAGACCTTCCGCGAACTTCAGGCCAGCGAGGTGAAGCCCGACTGGCATGAGGTTGGCTCCCTCCGCATCGCGCTCAGTCAGAAGCGCGCTGAAGAATTCCAACGCCTCAAAGCCGCCGCCGATGCCGCGAATCTGGAGGCCGATCTGATCGACCACGCCGAGGCCAAGCGCCGTTTTCCGCAGATGGAGTTCGATGGTGTGAAATCGGTGCTCTGGTGCCCTAGCGACGGTTATATGACGCCGCGGGCCGTCGCTGCTTCCTACCGGCACAACGCACAGAAACTTGGCGTGAAGTTCGCCACGGCCACCGCGCTGGAAGGCATCACGCTGAAAAACGGCCGCGTCGCTGGCGTAACGACGAACTACGGTCCGATTGAGTGCCGCTATGTCATCAATGCGGCGGGGGCCAACGCCTATCACGTTGCCAAGCTCGCAGGGCTGGAGTTGCCCATCTTCCCCGTACGCCATGAGTACTTCGTCACGGTGCCGATGGATGGCCTCACGCCGGAGACACCTTGCTTCCGCGTCCCGGAGCTGACGCTCTATGGGCGCGTTCGCAATGGCGGCCTTCTCCTCGGCGGCTGGGAGCCGAAGTCGCTGAATGGTGACCCACGCGGCTACGCGGCCGACAATGAGCCGCCTCCGGTCGTGACCGACTGGCCGGTGCTCGACTCGTTCGAGGCCAGCTTCACGAAGCTCTTTCCCACGGCCCGGGCCGCGCAGAAAAGCTGGGTCGGGAAGGGCTGGCCTACCTTCACGCCGGATGGTCGCTTCCTCATTGGTGAAAGTTCGCGTGTGCCGGGCTTTGTGATGGCCGGCGGCTGCAATGCCCACGGCATCTCGGGCTCCGGTGGCATCGGCAAGTTGCTCGTCGAGTCGCTGCTGGACCCGAAGCCCGGCGAGTACGCGAAAAGCCTCAGCCCTGACCGCTTCACCGAGACGAGCTGGAACTGGGACGAAGCCCGCCGCCAGTCCGCGCACGTTTACGAAACTTACTACGGGGTCTGAGCCGTCCGCGTCTTCCGCGCGAAATAAAACGCGCTCGCCACGAGGCAGATCGCTCCAAGGAAGCACATGCACCAGGTGAAGCCTTCGAAGAAGGCGAAGCGCGACATCGAGCCGGCCCACAGATCCTTGTAGAGCTGCACGCCCACCGAGCCGGTGTAGCCGATGGCATCCGCAAGGTAGATGGCGAACACCGCTGTGCCAACGACCCGGGTCGAAGCGATGAGCCGGTCAAACAGCACCGAGCCGTAGGGCACGTAGGCGAGGTAGGAGCCAAGGCCGGTGAGGGTCATCCACCAGAAGCCGGAGATGAGCTTGGCCTGGACGAGGGCGGTGGAGACCCCGAGCAGGATAACGCCGCCGGTCATCACGCCGAAGGCGCAGAGCAGGCCACGGCGGTTGTCCTTCACGAGATTCAACAGGGCGAGCACCCCCATCACACCGAAGGTCACGATGGTTTCCGCCTTCGAGATGATCGCCTTGTTGGCCTTGTAGGGGTAGCCGAGGCCGTCGAAAATCTCGACCTGGTAGTTGTCGCGGAAGTCGCGGTAGGCCGTGAGGAAAAAGTAGGCGACCAGCATCAGCCCGAGGCCAAAGGCGAACTGCCGGACGAAGGCGAGACGGTCCGCGCCCTTCATGGGCTCGCGGCCGACGCGCTCGGCCACGTCGGCCGTGGTGGGACGCGGGAGCTGATTCAATAGCCAGACGGACACGAGGAACACCGGCAGGAAGTGAAATCCGGCGATCGCCGGCATCCAGCCCTCGCCGACCTTGCCAATGGCGTCGCCGATGGCGGCCCCGACCACCGGCACCGCGTGCCACCACTGCGCGACACCACCTTCCATGAGCGCGCGGCCGAAGTCCTTCACGACGCCACTGGCGATGATGAACGAGAGGCTGAGACCGGCGAGCAGCAGCTCCGAGGTTCGTCGGCCTTCGAGATACCAGACCACGAGGCCCCACACCATGCCGAGCGGCAGGCCGTTGAAGAAGATGGCGATGAACTTCCAGTCGTCCGGCAATAGGCCGTAAAGCACGAGCGCCGCCTGGGCCCAGACGATAAGCAGCAGCAGCAGTTTCGCACGTTTTGCGGGCGTGACCTCGGAGCAGACCTTGATGCCGATGTATTTCGAGAGTGCGTAGCCGAGTATCTGGCTGATGACGATGGCGGTCTTGAGTGCGACGTGCGTGCCGAAGAAAAACTGCCCCTCGAACTTCGCCGCCGCGAAGGGCTTGCGAAACGCGTACATCGCGAAGTAGGTCGAGAAGGCCGCCACGATGGCGATGAACACGAAGACCGGTCCGGGAGCGCGTTCCAGCCAGCGGGTAAGCCCTGAGGATGCACCGGATGGGGTTTGCTGGTCAGCCATGCGCCATCAAGCAGACAGTGGCGTTGTGGCGAGTGGCAAGCCGGCAATCGTGTCGGTGACGTAAACGATGACCCATGTAGGGTAGTGGCGGCCTATTGGCCGGTTACCCGGAAGTAAGCGGACAGGCCAGTGGCAGGCACGGTCACATTGGATGCGCTGGTCGTGGTGACCGCCTGCCAGGAAGCAGGCAGAAGGGTGCTGCTTTGCTGGACTGCGTAGGGAGGCGAGCCGCCCGTCCAGTGAAGGCTCAGATCCGGGCCGGCGCGGGCAGCGGTGACGTCAATCTTCGCGGAGGAAACGGTGAACACCACGGCATCGTATGCAACTGCGTGGACACCATCCTCCGCACTCAGCATCAGCGTGTACGTGCCGGGCTGGCTGAAGGTCACCGTGGTATTGGTCTTCGACGCATCGCCAAAGGTCGCGACACCCGGCCCGGAGTATTGCTTCCACTGAAACTGCGGAGTTATGCCGGTGAAACTCACGAAGCCAGCCAAGGGCACTGGTTGACCCGGCACGGCTGATTGATCGGGACCGGCGGTGGCTTTCGGTGCCCCGGGCGAGCGCGGCCCTTCGTTCGCCCCGGTGGTCTGGATAACCTCGAAGTTGGTGATGCTGATGCTGGTGAAATGGCTGAAACAGCCCCCCGGCCAGCGGTTGTCGGGCGTGACCGAGATGGAGAAGAAGTTCCCGTTGTCCGCGACCATGGCACCGTACTTCTTCAGGCCCAGCAGGATGGCCTTCTCCTGTTTGGACCAGTTGGAGGGGATGCTGAAGCCGGCTTTTAGCCGCACGCGTTGGCCCATCGCGGGCAGGTTCGGGCTGGTATTGGTGGACGGTGCGGCGAAATGCGTCGCCGGGTAGATCTGGTTCCGGTAGCGCGAGCGCTTCACCACGATCCGGCAGGCGTGCTCGATCATGCCGCGCTCGCATTCGTCGAAACGGGGCAGGGCGGGGAACATCGGCAGTCCCGCCGCATCACCCGAAGTCCAACCGGCGGGGCGTTGCGTGTTCGAGTTCAGGTCAAACTTTGCCCCGTTCGAGGCCTGCCAGCCGGTGCCCGATAACAAGGTCAACCAGGTTTCCCAGATAGAGCCGCTGCCGGGTGCGACCATGATTGCGTGCCGGTCGCTGCCGTCGTCGTTCGTCTGCCATTGGGCAAGCGTCTGGGCACCGGTCTGCGACGGCCAGGTCTCGATCGGCAGGTTTGTGGGAATCGGATATTTGCCTTTCGGATCCGTTCCGCCGTCCAGGTCCGACTGGTCCGGGTAGTTGAAAAACTCGATGTCCTGGCGTGGCTGGCTGTCCGGCACGAGCACGTAGTTCATCTCCTGGAAAGCGATGAGCGTGCGTCGGTCGGAGCGCAGGTCCGCCATGATCTGCGCGATCATTGCGTCCGAATTTGTCAGCAGTGGCCGTCGGGTGATGTCCTCATTCCACGGGCTGGTGACCGGGAAAACCTGCATCGCCGAGACCACGGCATCTGCTTCCGGCGTGTTGAAGAGGATGGGACTCGTGACGGTGGGCAACGGGCCAAGGATACGTCCTTCGTGATTGATGCGCTCGGCCAGGCAGGCGCACGTGAGGAGCAGCCAAACTACCATCGCAAGCGGGGAAACACGGGGCATAACGGCTGGGAGCGTACGCAAAGGGTCGCGGAAAGCCAAGCGGAGCGCGCGAAACGGAGCGCCGGTCTCCGACCCGGCGCGAATTCAACCTTGCGAGTCCGGAACTACCAATCGCCGATAGCCATCCCGAAACCGCCCGCTGCTGAACGGCCAATTTTCTGCGGTCTGGCACAACTTTGCCTTCACCGGATTATTCTCGATGTTGTTTATCGCAATACGTTCCTGCTCCTCGTCACGCATGAATGTGTCCCAGTATTCGCGCTCCCAGCGCAGTGATTGGAGCGCCGCTCTCCGAGCCGGCGCGTTTACCGTATTGGTGCCAATAGGGTTGCTGGCGATGTTGGTGTCCGAAACGCGCCGGCTCGGAGACCGGCGCTCCGGTAAGTACGCCTCCGCTTTGGTCGCTATGTGGCGCTTCCAGCTTTGCACCAGCTTGCCCAGAGGTGTCTGCCACACGTGGACTAACATATGCACATGGTTCGGCATGACACACCACGCGAGCAGTTCGTAGCGCTGGCCATGAAAGAACAGCAGAGCTTCCTCGGATAGTTTGGCAATGCGGGGATCGCTCAGCCAGCACTCGCCCACTCCGCGATCGAGATATTCTTCCAGTTTGGTACGCCTTTCGCGCTGGTCCTCAATCTTGAGCAGGTGTTCCCATTCGCCACGGCGGGAAGCCGGCATCGAATCGGCCAGTCGGAAGGTCACGAACTGGACCAGTCCTGGAAAATCGCAGTGCGGGAGGAACCCGCGCTCGTGCCAGCCGAGAAATCCGAAGGCGCGCTCCTCAGCTGTGAGGGGACGCGACCAGCGCGTTTGATCAGCAACCAATCCGCGCAGATATTCGCGTTTGGTTGGCATCAAATTGGGATGCAAGTCTCTGAGCTGGCTGGCTTCTGGAATGAGGCCAACGCGCCGGGTCGGAGACCGGCGCTCCGGCCCTTACGCCTTCGCCACAAGCTGGCGCAGCACGTACGGCAGGATGCCGCCGTGCTGGTAATATTCGATCTCGATGGGGGTATCGATGCGGCAGATCACGGGGATGAACTCGCCGGAGCCGTCCTTGCGGGTGATTTTCAGGGTCAGCTCCTGCTGGGGCTTCACGCCGGGGTCGAGGCCCACGACATCGTAGGTCTCGGAGCCGTCGAGCTTCAGAGTCTGCGCGGTGGTGCCTTCCTTGAACTGGAGCGGCAGCACGCCCATGCCGACGAGGTTGCTGCGGTGGATGCGCTCGAAGCTCTGGGCGACGACGACCTTCACGCCGAGCAGGTTGGTGCCCTTGGCGGCCCAGTCGCGGCTGGAGCCGGTGCCGTATTCCTGACCCGCAATGACAATCAGGGGCACGCCCTGGGCCTGATAGGCGATGGAGGCGTCGTAGATGGAGGTCTTCGCACCGTCGGGGCCGAAGGTGTTGCCGCCTTCCTCGCCGCCGAGCATCAGGTTCTTAATGCGGACGTTGGCGAAAGTGCCGCGGGTCATGATGCGGTCATTGCCGCGGCGGCTGCCGTAGCTGTTGAAGTCGGCGAACTCAACCCCGTGTTCCGAGAGGAACTTGCCGGCGGGCGAGGACTTCTTGATCGCACCGGCGGGCGAGATGTGGTCGGTCGTCACGCTGTCGCCGAAGATACCCAGCGCGCGCGCGCCGGTGATCGGCTGAATGACACCAGGCGTCATCAGGAACTTCGTAAAGAACGGCGGCTCCTGGATGTAGGTGGACTGGCGGTCCCACTCATAGACGTTGCCGACGCTGGAGGGGATCTCGTTCCACTTCGGGTTCTGCGCGGCAAAATCGGTGTAGAGCCGGCGGAAGACTTCGGGCTTCAGGGCCGCCTGCATCTCGTCGCGGACTTCCTGCAGGGTCGGCCAGAGGTCTTTGAGGAAAACGTCGGCGCCGTGCTTGTCCTTGCCGAGCGGCTCGGTGACCAGGTTGATGTCCACCCGCCCGGCCAGCGCAAAGGCAACGACGAGGGGAGGGGACATCAGGAAGTTGGCCTTGATGTTCTGGTGGACACGGGCCTCGAAGTTACGGTTGCCCGAGAGCACTGAGGCGGCCACGAGGTCATTCTTTACGACGGCTTCCTCAATTTTCGCATCCAACGGGCCGGAATTGCCGATGCAGGTCGTGCAGCCGTAGCCGACCGTCTGGAAGCCGAGCTTGTCCAGGAAAGGGGTCAGGCCGGTCTTGTCGAGGTACTCGGTGACCACCCGGCTGCCGGGGGCGAGCGAGGATTTGACGGCCGGATTGACGGTCAGGCCCTTTTGCACCGCTTTTTTGGCGAGCAAGCCGGCGGCAAGCATCACGCTCGGGTTCGAGGTGTTAGTGCAACTCGTGATGGCTGCGATGAGCACGGAGCCATGACCAATCTTCGTGCCATGAACCTCGGCAGTGACCGTGGCGAAGTCCTCGGCCTTCTTGCCAAACCCGGCCTCGGCAACCGGTTTGCTGAACGTGCCAATGAAGCTGTCTTTCAACTTCGGCAGCTCGATGCGGTCCTGCGGGCGCTTCGGGCCGGCCACACTCGGCACGACAATGGAGAGGTCGAGCTCCACGACCTGCGAGTATTCGATCTCGCCCGACTTGGGAATGCCCCAGAGGCCCTGCGCCTTGTAGTAGTTCTCGTACAGCTTCACCTGTTCGTCGGTGCGGCCGGTCGCGCGCAGGTAGTTCGAGCATTCCGCGTCGATGGGGAAAAAACCCATGGTCGCGCCGTATTCGGGGGCCATGTTGGCGATGGTCGCGCGGTCCACGAGCGGCAAGGCTGCCGCGCCGGCACCGAAGAATTCGACGAACTTCCCGACGACCTTCGCCTTGCGGAGCATCTGGGTGACGGTCAGCGCGACATCGGTCGCGGTGACGCCCTCGCCGATGGAGCCAGTCATGTGGACACCCACGACATCGGGCGTGAGGAAATAAACCGGCTGGCCGAGCATGCCCGCCTCGGCCTCAATGCCGCCAACGCCCCACCCGACGATCCCGAGACCATTGATCATGGTCGTGTGGGAATCGGTGCCGACGAGCGTGTCGGGGTAGAAGACGTTGCCGGCGCTGAGCACGCCCTTGGCAAGGTATTCGAGATTGACCTGGTGAACGATACCGATACCGGGTGGCACCACCTTGAAGGTGTCGAAGGCCTGCATGCCCCATTTCAGGAACTGGTAGCGCTCGCGATTGCGGGAGAACTCGAGGTCGAGATTCTTCCGCATTGCGTCACCGGAGCCGGCGAAATCCACCTGCACGGAGTGGTCCACCACGAGGTCCACGGGCACGAGCGGCTCGATGATCTTGGGATTTTTGCCCAGCTTGGCCACCGCAGAGCGCATGGCGGCAAGATCAACGAGCAGGGGAACACCCGTGAAATCCTGCAGGACGATGCGCGCGACGACGAACGGGATCTCGGCGGTGCGGGATTCGGTGGCCTTCCAATTGGCGAGTTCCTTGACGTTCTGTTCCTGCACCTTCAGGCCGTCGCAGTTGCGCAGGACGGATTCGAGGACGATGCGGATGGAGACGGGAAGCTTGGAAATTGGGCCGACCCCGGCCTTTTCCAGCGCGGGCAGGCTGTAAAACTGGCCGGTTTTGCCGTTGCCGAGGTCAAAAGTCTGCAGGGTGCCGAAGAGATTGTGCGGGGTGCTCATGTTGTTTGCGTCACGGAACCGTCAAAAATTCCGGCGCAAAGCTGAGGTTTACCGGGCGGAGCGTCAAGAAAGTGGCCACAAGTTTGAACGGGCGGCTTTGGAAAGACGTCTGGATGCGGCGTAACTTCCGGCATGTCCGGCGGTCTGCACACCAGCAGGCCTTGCCCGATGGGTGGTCGTGCGGCAGCTTGCCGGGGACGAAATGACGTTGGTCTTGCCCAGATTCAGGTTTCAATGGCGGGAGTGGCTGCGTTCACCCCTGGTGATCGCCTTGCTGCTGTCGCTGGTCCTGCATCTCTTCCTCTTTTTCTGCGCGTGGCTCGCGCCGCAGATGGCGAACTGGAAATGGCTGCCTTCCTGGGCCAAGCCGCTGGTCGCCGCCGTTTCGCCCCCAAAAAAGCCGGAAGCACAGGTACGCATTGAGCCGCCGGACATCGAAATTCCGCTGCAATTCATCGAGGTCGATCCGAACCAGTCCGTCGCGGATGCGCCGAAAGACGCGCGGTTCACCTCGACGGCCAACACCCTGGCGGGCAACCCCAGTCCTGCGAAAACGCCCGTCCCAAGAATCGACGGCCGGCGGGAGGATACGCTAAAGACTTACGACACGGTACGGCCGAGCAAGCAGAACCAGCCCGTAGTCCCACAGGACACGCAGGAGCAGGAGGCCAAAGCGGAGGTCAAGCCGCAGGAAAAAGGCGGGCCGAAGCCCGGGGAGCTGGCGCTGGCCCGACCTGTGCCCGACGCCAAGGTGGATCGCGAGCAAGAGATGCGGGATGCGGAAAAAGCCCAGGTAGCAGCCCCGAAAAAGCGCAAATCGGTGGCCGAGGCCAGGGCCGAACGCGGTCTGCTGGTGGGTGAGCAAATGAAGGAGGACGGGGGCGTTCCAAGGGTGAGCGTCGATTCCACCTTCAACGTGCGTTCCACGCAATTTGGCGCCTACAGCAGCCGCCTTACGGCGGCCGTGCAGGGCCGCTGGTATCATCTGCTGGACGAGCAAAAGTATGCCCTCCAACGCACGGGCAAGGTGGTGGTCACTTTCAAGCTGCATCCGGATGGCAATGTCAGCGATATCCGGACCACCGTTTCGACCGTGGGCGACATCTATTCCCTCATCTGCGAGCTGGCGATTGAACAACCCCAATCGTACGGCATCTGGCCGCGGGAGCTCATCCAGGAAATTGGCCGTGATCCCATTCCCGTCACCTTCACCTTCAACTACTTCTACAATTAAATCATGTTTGAATCCATTCGGGACGCAGGTCCGTTCATGTGGCTGCTGGTCGTGCTGTCGGTTGTTTCGCTGACATTCATCCTGGAACGGGCCTGGGCCCTGCGACGCAGCCGGGTGGTACCAACGGTGCTGGCCGACGCCCTGCAGAGCCGCAGTCCGGAAGAGCTGCGGATGGTCTGCCATGCCACGCCGTCGCCGCTCGCCCGGCTGACGCTGGGGGTCATCGACAATCTGGGCTGGCCGAAGGTGGAGAACAGTGGCGCGCTCGAAGTGAAGGCGCGGCGGGAGGTGACGGTCATGGAGCGCGGACTGGTGGTGATCGAGATCATCGTCGGCATCGCCCCGCTGCTCGGCCTGGTGGGAACAATCTGGGGCATCATCCCGCTTTTCGGCGACTTCGGGAAAGCGGTCTCGGGGGACAATACGCTGTTGGCCAAAGGCATTGCCGCCGCCCTCAACAAGACGCTGGCGGGACTGCTGGTGGCCATCCCATCACTCGTGGCGTGGAGCTATTTCAACAAGAAGGTCGAGGTTCTGGCGGTGGAACTGGAAGGGCTCTGCGATGGCCTGATCCGCCGCTGCTATCTCGGTGATGGACGGGGAGGGGACGCGGATTCTGGAAACCGGCACCGGCCATGAAGTTCTACCCGCGACGGCGTCGTACCGCCCCCACCATCATCATCATCTCACTGATCGACGTGCTGATCGTGATGGTGGTGTTCCTGCTGGTCACCACCACGTTTAAAAATCAGCCCTCGGTGAAGCTGACGCTGCCGGAAACCAGCGAAGCTCCCCGCAACGGGGCCGCCAACGAGAAGCCGCCCATGGTGGTGACTGTGGCGAAGACCGAGCCGCACTACTATGTCGGCAACCGGCCGGTGACGGCGGAAAAGCTGCAAACCGAACTCAAGGTGGCGGCCTCCGCCGACCCGGAGACCCATCTGGTGATCCGCGCTGATGGTGGGGCAGAATGGCGTCTGGTGGTGAAAGTGATGGAGTACGCCAAGCTCGCGCCGATCAAGAACATGAAGGCCTTCACCAAGGCACCGGGCCAGCAGTGATTTCGCGGCATTGGACTTCTGACGGCGTCGACGGATAGTGTCGCCACGTGAATTTTTCCGTCACCGACACGACGCAGGCGCTGCTCGCGTCCTATCGCCGTTACGGCGGGATCAACCATCTCGACGGGGTCAACCTGCCGTCGAAAGTGGCCGTGGTGGAGATCACGCGGGACCTGCTGCGGCTGATTTTCCCGGGATTTTTCGACGATAACATCGTCCATTCCTCGGAACTTCAGGCGGAAACCGCGCTTCTGCTCGACACCTTGGTAGGCCGCCTGGAGGATGAAATCTACAAGAGCCTCCGCTGCTCCGACTGCTCCGAAGATGACAAGCGCGACCCGCGCCCGGCGGCTCATGCCCACGCGGGCGAGTTTCTACAGCGGCTGCCGTTCGTGCGGGAACTGCTCCATACCGACGTGGAGGCGGCTTTTCTGGGCGATCCGGCGGCGCGTTCCCGTGAAGAGGTGATCGTGGCCTATCCTTTTATTGAGGCCATCGCAGTACACCGGCTGGCGCACGAGCTGCATCTGCGGGGCGTGCCCCTGCTGCCGCGCATCATGGCGGAATGGGCGCACAGCCGCACGGGCATGGATATCCATCCGGGTGCCCAGATTGGCACCCATTTCTTCGTCGATCACTGCACTGGCACCGTGATCGGCGAAACGGCCATCCTGGGCAGTCACGTGAAACTCTACCAAGGCGTCGGCTTGGTCGCCCGCTCCTTGGCGGCGGGGCAGGCGTTGCGGGGTCAAAAGCGCCATCCGACGCTGCAGGATGGTGTCACCATTTACGCCAACGCGACCATCGTTGGCGGCGACACGGTCATCGGCACGGGGAGCACGGTGGGAGCCAACGTGTTCCTCATGCAGAGCGTCCCGCCCAACAGCCTGGTGCTGATGGAAGATCTCGGGGTGAAAGTTTTGAGCAAAACGGACCGCAGCACGGTCGTAGATTTCCAGATTTGAACACTGTGACCGATCGCGCCCCTGGCCCGCACCGGCCGGAATCATTTTTCGCACAAACTTGGGCTTGCGCCACGGGGGGCACACGGCCTTTGCTCTCGCCTCTTTTCTTGGTCTGAACTCGTGAACGATCTGCGACAATTCTGGAACAGCCTGCCCAACAAAGGGGCCTTTGCGGTGATGTTCGCCCTATGGGCCGCCCTGTTCCACATCATTGGCAATTCCAGCCTCGGCGATGGCAGCAGCACATCCATGTTCGGATGGCTGTACGGATGGTATCACTTCTCTTCCTTCGGAGAATCTGGAGACGAGCTCTGCCCCCTGGTGCCGTTCATAATGCTGCTGATGCTTTACCAGAAGCGTGAGGAGCTGACGCGTGTGGGCAAGGGCCTCTGGGGGCCGGCGCTGATGCTCGTCGCTGCCGGTGTCTTTCTGCATGTTCTGGGCTATCTGCTGCAGCAGGTCCGGCTTTCGGCGGTGGGCTTTTTGGTGGGAGGATTTGGCCTGATGGGGATGTTCTGGGGTGCGGCCTGGCTTAAAAGCATCCTTTTTCCATGGTTTCTCCTGCTTTTCGGCATCCCGGTCGGCGTCTACACCGACTCACTGACCTATTACCTGCGAGTTCTTTCCACGCAGCTGTCGGTCGGCATTTGTAACGGGCTGTTACAGATGAAGCTCAGCCGTTTAGGGACTGCGGTGATGCACACCTCTTCGGCGGGAACCTTTCAGTTTGACGTGGCACCGGCCTGCAGCGGCATCCGCAGTGCCACCGTCGTCCTTCTGATCACTCTGGTATACGCCTATCTCAACTTCCGGACACTCTGGCGGTGCATCCTGATTGTGCTGATGGCCGTGCCGCTGGCGGTTTTCGGAAACGTGATCCGGTTGGTGGTGGTTTTCATCGTGAGTGATTCGTTTGGCGAGGCCGCCGGGAAAATGATCGAGACGAAGTTTGGCTTCATCACCTATCTCGGCGCTTTGGCGGGGGTATATTTCTTGGGATGGCTGCTGCGGGAGGACCGGGGCCGGAAGCCGGAACCCGATTTGCCTTCCGCGACGCCGAATCCGGAGACGGCCGCATCATGAACCGTCGGCTCCTGATCCTGTGCGTTTCAGCGGTTGCCCTCATGGGCGCCGGGCATCTGGCGCTCGTGTACCTGCGGACCCATCAGAGGCTGGGCAAGCCGGCGGTACGTCTTGTCGGCGTGCCGTTGATCACGGACTCCAACCGCGTGGCCAGAGCGACTTCGGTGTACATGCCGGAAAGGGTTCCCGGCTACATCAGCACATTTGCCAGCATCACAGAACACGAACTGGAGGTGCTGCCGGCGGACACCAGTTTTGGCCGGCGCAGCTATGCGACTCCGGATGGATCGCTCACGGTCCAGGCCAGCGTGGTGCTCATGGGCACCGACCGTACCAGCATCCATCAGCCCGAATTCTGCCTGAACGCCCAAGGCTGGGTCATTCAACGGAAGTCGGTGGAGCAAATTCACATTTCGCGACCGCAAAGCTACGATCTGGCGGTGCGCCGCTTCGATTCCCATTTGAGCATGACCTCTCCCGATGGCACGGCCTTTCACCGCGGCTCCGTCTATGTTTTCTGGTTTGTGGCCGACGGACAACGTACCGCCAGCCATTGGAGCCGCACTTGGTGGCTCATCCGCGACCTTCTTCTCCACAATGTGCTCCAACGCTGGGCCTACGTCTCCTATTTTGCGGATTGTGCTCCGGGTGAGGAAGATGCGACTTTTGAAAAGATGACGCGATTGATCACGGCCAGCGTGCCTGACATCGTCCAGCAGGCGGGGCAGTCAGAATGAGAAACTTTCGCATTTCAGTTCAGGCTTAACAAATGCCCCGCATGGTGGCAGAAACCGCAATCACACCCGACCTCGAATGTTACGCCGGCAACGGCAGATAGAGACGAAGCTGCAGAAGCTTGCCGACGCAGCCGTGTTTGGAGCCGCCTTCTGGCTCGCACACTGGCTGCGTTCGCTGCCGCTTTACAAGGACACGATCCGTGACTTCCCGGATTATGCGTGGCTGCTTGTCGTCATCCTGCCGCTGGCCGCGCCCGTACTCGAGCTGCAGGGATTCTATCAGCGGGCGCTGTTTCACTCCCGCCAGCAGACGGTCTGGCAATTGGCCAAAGCTGCCTCCTGGATCGCCCTGGCGGTCATCACGGTGCTCTTTTTCCGCAAGGAGGAAGGCGCCCGTGGCGTCCTGGTGTTCTTTATTCCGACGGCCATTTTTCTGATGGTGCTCAAGGAGGAAGGGGTCCGGTACTGGGCACGGGCCCGCATGGGCAGCAGTTCCTCCAGCCGTCGGATCATCCTCCTGACCTCCTCGGCCAATTCCGGCGAGGACACGGCCCGGATTGAAAAGACGCTGTCATCGGGCGGCCAGAGCGGCATGGAAATCGTGTCCCGCATCAGTCTCGACACGACTTCCCCCAACCAGCTCGCCGAACTGCTCCATGACACCTCGGCCAATGCGGTGGTCATCTCCCCACACCACGCACTGTTCGGCCAGATTGAGCAGGCCATCCAGGTATGTGAGCTGGAAGGCGTCGAAGTGTGGTTGCTGGCCGATTTCTTCCAGACCCGCCTCTCACAGGCTTCGGCTGACGATCTTAACGGCCAGCCGGTAATCGTCTTCCGCACCGGCCCCGATGCTTCCTGGCAGGCGCTGGCCAAGAACGTGATCGATTTCGTCGGTGCGCTGGTGCTGCTGATTCTGCTCACCTTCGTGATTCCGGTGCTGCCACTGGCGGCCTTGCTGATCAGGCTGACCTCCAAAGGCTCCGTCCTGTTCCGCCAACAGCGCGCCGGCCTGAACGGCCAGCCGTTCACCATGCTCAAGTTCCGCACGATGGTGACCAATGCGGAACAGCTTCAACAGGAGCTGGCGCAGCTCAATGAGATGTCCGGCCCGGTCTTCAAGGTCACGAACGACCCGCGCATCACCCCGGTGGGCCGGTTCCTGCGGAAATACAGCATCGATGAGTTTCCGCAGCTCCTCAACGTGCTCCGGGGTGAGATGAGCCTGGTGGGTCCCCGTCCTTTGCCCGTGCATGAGGTCAAGCGCTTCGACGATCCGGCCGATCGCCGCCGTCTGAGCGTAAAACCGGGTCTTACCTGTCTCTGGCAGGTCAGTGGCCGGAACAATGTCACCGACTTCAAGGAATGGGTCCGGCTTGACCTCGAATACATCGACAATTGGTCGCTCTGGCTCGATCTCAAGATCCTCGTGCGGACCATTCCGGCGGTGCTGGCCGGGTCAGGCGCGAAGTAAATTGCCGTTCACGGCTGGGCGTAGCAGATTCCCCGCGCCACGCCTGCGGCCTGTGTCCCGTTCCTCTGGATTTGAAATTGTCGCCTCCTCCTATGCCTGCCGCTCCCAAGAAAGCCACAAAGCCCGCCCTAAAGCCCACCTCTGTCGTCACGGGCGGAGCGGGATTTCTCGGCTCCCATCTCACCGACCTGCTGCTCAGTCGCGGCCACAAGGTGATCGCCATCGACAATCTGGTGACCGGGTCGACCGACAACATTGCCCATCTGGCCGGCAATCCGGATTTCCAGTTCATCCGGCAGGATGTCACCGAGTTTCTCTACTTGGCCGGTCCGGTGGATTACGTCTGGCACTTTGCGTCGCCGGCCAGCCCGATCGATTATCTCGAACTGCCCATCCAGACGCTGAAAGTCGGCTCGTTGGGCACCCACAAGGCGCTCGGTCTCGCCAAGGCCAAAGGGGCGCGCTTCCTCATCACCTCGACCTCGGAGATTTACGGGGACCCACTGATTCATCCGCAGCCCGAGAGCTACTGGGGCAACGTGAACACCATCGGCCCGCGCGGCTGCTATGACGAATCCAAGCGGTTTGCCGAGGCGCTGGTGATGGCCTACCACCGCCAGCACGCCATCCCGACCCGCATCGTCCGCATCTTCAACACCTACGGCCCGCGGATGCGCCTCAATGACGGCCGCGTCGTTCCGGCCTTCATCAGCCAGGCGCTGGCGAACAAGCCGATCACCATCTTCGGCGACGGGAAGCAGACGCGCAGCTTCTGCTATTTTTCCGACCTCATCGAGGGCATCTACCGCCTGATGATGAGCGAAACCAGCGACCCGGTGAACATCGGCAATCCGCACGAGCTTACCATGCTCCAGTTCGCCGAGGAGATCATCAAGGCCACCGGCTCCAGGTCGAAGCTGATCCACAAGCCGTTGCCGCAGGATGATCCCAAGCAGCGCCGTCCCGACATCACCCGGGCGAAGAAGCTGCTGAAGTGGGAACCGCAGGTGCCCCTGGCCGAGGGCTTGAAGAGCACCATCGCCTATTTCCGCACGAAGGTCTGACGCTTCGCACAAGGCCGGTCTCCGTCTCCGATTCCTGCTGCAAAATGCAAAAGCCCGGCTTCGTGTAAGACGAAGCCGGGCTGTTTTGTTAGCTCATCTGTTTACTGATCACTGACTACTGATCACTCATCACCGCTCCTCACATATGGGCGATGATGTTGTCGCCGAAGGCGGAACACTTGATCTCGGTGGCGCCTTCCATCAGGCGGGCGAAGTCGTAGGTGACCTTCTTCGAGCCGATCGCGCCGTTGAGGCCCTTGAGGATGAGGTCGGCCGCCTCGATCCAGCCGAGGTGGCGCAGCATCATCTCGCCGGAGAGCACGACGGAGCCGGGGTTGACCACGTCCTTGTTGGCGTACTTCGGCGCAGTGCCGTGGGTCGCCTCGAAGATGGCGTGGCCGGTGATGTAGTTGATGTTGCCACCGGGGGCGATGCCGATGCCGCCGACCTGCGCGGCCAGGGCGTCACTGAGGTAGTCGCCGTTCAGGTTGAGCGTGGCGATCACGTCGAAATCGGTCGGACGCGTGAGCACCTGCTGGAGCGTGATGTCGGCGATGCTGTCCTTGATGACGAGCCCGGCGCCGGGCTTGCCCTCGGGGATCTTGCACCACGGGCCGCCATCGATCTCGACCGCGCCGAAGAACTCCTTCGCGACCTTGTAGCCCCAGTCCCGGAAGCCGCCTTCCGTGAACTTCATGATGTTGCCCTTGTGTACCAGCGTGACCGACTTGCGGTTGAAGCGGATCGCGTAGCTGATCGCGCTGTGGATCAGCCGTACGCTGCCGGAGTAGCTGACCGGTTTGATGCCGATGCCCACCTGCACGTCGCAGGGGAAATTCGTCGCGCCGACGGCTTTCCAGAACTCCTCGGCGGCCGGCTTGGTGCCGAAGCGGATCTTTTTGAAATCCTTCGGCGAGTTCGCGGCGAGGAAGTCGAGGAGCTTCTGCGCCTCGGGCGTTCCGGCGGCGTATTCGATGCCGGCGTAGATGTCCTCGGTGTTCTCACGGAAGATGGTCATGTCCACCTTCTCCGGATGCTTCACAGGGCTCGGCACGCCCTTGAAATACTGGACCGGACGCAGGCAGACGTAGAGGTCCAGCATCTGGCGCAGCGCGACGTTCAGCGAACGGATGCCCCCTCCAACCGGCGTGGTGAGCGGCCCCTTGATGCCTACAAGGAACTCGCGGAAAGCGTCAACGGTGTCGTCCGGGAGCCAGTTGTTGAACTTCTTGAACGACTCCTCACCGGCGAAGACCTCCATCCAAGATATCTTCTTGGCGCCGCCGTACGCCTTTTCGACGGCCGCGTCCATCACCCGCACCGAGGCGGCCCAGATGTCGGGGCCGGTGCCATCACCGCGGATAAAGGGGATGATGGGGTTGCTGGGAACCTGGAGTTTGCCTCCGCTGATGGTGATCTTTTCGCCCGTGGGGACGGTCGTCGTAGTGTAGGCCATGTGAAAATTCGATGTGCGATTGCGGTGTTCGGACGGAACTGCGGACTGATTTAAACCGTCGCAAGCCCCCCACCGCAAGCGGTTCGTGCAATCAGCTGCAATGTGGAGGCGGCATCGGGCAAGGATTCGGCAGTCTGGCTCGATTGCCGTGCGGCCCTGAGTCACCCGGGCCGCCACGACACTTTCGCGAACGGTGGCAACCTGCCCGACAAAAAAAGACCGGGCCGAAGCCCGGTCTTTGTGAATCGAATCAGCGGAACGGAACCGCTCAGTTGCGCGTGCGGTAGAACTTCGCCGCGCCCGAGGTGAACGGGACATGCAGCGGGGAGGTCGCACCGGCCACCGGGGTGTAGGTGCCGTTGATCGTGTCGCTGGATTCCAGCGTGCCCGTGTAGGTGAGCACGATCTCAGTGCCACCGTTGCTGACGCTGACCGTCGGCAGGGAGACTGCGGTGGTGCCCCGGTAGAGGAGCACGGAACCGGCCGTGGCGCTGTCATTGACGAGGATCTTGGTGCCGCCGTCCACCGTCAGGTCATCCGTGGTGACGCTGAACCATTCGACGGCCGCGCCACCGTTGCCGTTCTGATAGACCATGCGCAGGGGATAGACACCGGCGCTGGGAACCACGAAGCCGAAGAGCGTGTCGGCGGTGCCACGGCCGTTGCCGTTGAATTCACCGAGCTTCAGGCTGCTGTCGGCACCGATGCTGGCCGTGAGGTTCGCATTGGTCTTCAGGACGTCGGCGCCGCCCGCAAAGCCGCTGGTCATGACCACCGGGATGGTGATCGGCTTGGTGGGAGTGCCGCTGCCGATGTAGGACAGGCCGAAGCCAGGCACGTTGATGATGACAACGGCGAGCGCGCCGGCATCCTGCATCTTGCCCGCGAGGACGACATCGCTGTCGCTCGAGCTGCAACGCTGGAGATCAATCACCGCAATCTTGCCGGTGAGGTCAGGCACGGCGGGGCAGCTATTGGTATCGACATAGACCAGGGGAGCCGTGATCGGCGTGGTGGGGAGGCTGCCACCGTAGCTGGAATTGTTGGTGGTGGTGTTGACCACGTGGATGTCCTGGCTGATGCCAGCGCCTTCGATGTGCAGCACCTGGCGGCTGACGCTGGTCGCTTCGGTCACGCGGAAGCCGTCATCGCTGTTGACGCCCATGACGTAGAATCCGGGAGCGAGGTCCGAGTATCCTTTGAACTCCGCGGCGATCATGTCCGTGATGCCGGTGGTGCCCGGGATGCCGGGGAGCGGGAGGTCGCCAGCGAAATCGCCGGCCGGCGCGGTGCCGCTCATCAGGTAGTCGATCGCGTCATTGAGGTTCCAGGTGTTGCCGCTCGTCGCGGTGGAGGTGTCCGCCACATTGGCCCCGAAGGCGGGGCTGTAGAGGCCGGCGAGCTGCGATTCGGCACTTTCAATGTTGTTGCCGGTCACGTCGCCGTTGTCGCCGACGGTGCTGGGATCCAGCTGGTTCACGCGGAGGGCGAAACCGCGCTGGGCGGGATCGCCGGAACCGGCAGGGCTGGCGAGGCCGGCATTGAGGGTGACGTAATTCATCGTCACGAAGGTCCAGGCATTGGAATGCACCACTGCCGGGGTGGCCGAGTCAGCCCAGACGAGCAGGGCGGAATTGGTGCCGCCAGGAGGCAGAAGGTTGGCACCGGTCAGGATGGTTTGGACCGTGGTCACAGCGCCGGCCTTCGTCGGCGAGGTGGTTATCACGGAGCCGTTGAGGCTGAGCTGCACGGAGCCGGAGTTGACGGGGCTGGCGCCATCGGTGAGCTGCACGGTCACAAAGTCAGGCCGGGCGCCGGTCTGGCCGGGGTAGGGCACAACCTGGGAAACGTGCGAAGCGAACGTCGGGCCCGAGTAGTAGGCCTTGATGGAGTTTGCGTCGGAGGCGTCATTGATGAGGCTCTTGGTGCCATCGGCATTGACAATGAACCATTCGCAATTGAGTCCGTTACCCGCATCACCGTTGCCGTTTTCCCAGATCAGGCGGAACGGGTAGTAGCCAGCCGTCGGCACGACGATGTAGAACAGGACGTCGGAGGAGCCTTTGCCACCGTTAAAGATGCCGAGTGCCGGGCTGAACCGGTCCTGCGCCGTCAGGCCGGAGGTGACCTTGAAACCGTCATCGCTGTTCACGCCCATCTGGTAGACGCCCGCAGCGGGGAAGTTCAGGTAGGTGAGAGCCTCGAAGCTGGAGTTGCCCGTGTGGCCATCAGGCCCAGGGATGCCGGGGAACGTCGTGTCACCTGTGAAATCGCCGGCATTCGAGCCATCGCCGTTGAAGTTGATCGTGCCCGTAACGTCAACATAGCCGCCATCGGTTGCGGTCGTGAGGTCGGCGACGTTCGGGCCGTGGAGCCCGGCGAGCTGTTCCTCAGTGTAGTAAATGGCGTTTGGCTGGGTGCCGGCCTGCCAGGGCATCAGCCTGAAGCCGGCCTTGGCGGTATCGATAGATCCGGCCGGAACGGTTTGACTCCCAGGGACGGTTGCGTAGGCGGGAGTGGTAAACGTACGGGAGCCGGTGATGCCATTGCCGTTGGTGTCCTTCGCCGTGATATCCACGGTATTGGTGCCACCCGGCGTCAGCAGGGCAGGATAACCATGATAGGTTATCGTGGTCGCTCCGCCGTTTTTGGTGACCGAAACTGGTGTCACTGCATTGCCGTTCAGTTTGGCCGTGACCTGGGTCGTGTCCACGACGCTCGCACCGGAATCATTCAGCGTGACGCTAAAGCCATCGGGGAGGCCGGTGGCATTGCCCACGAGGGCGAGCGCGGCAGGAACCGTCGTGATCGAGATATTGTCGACGTGCTGAATCTGGTTGAGGCCGCCAGTACGGGCGACCAGCACCAGTTGTCCGGGGCTGGGAGCAAAGGTGGTCTGCAAACCGCCGGCCGGAGTGATTTCCACGCCCTTGTACTTCACCACCAAGACGCCGGTGTCGGCCAGAACGACGCTGAACGGCTGCCAGGAGAGTGAATCGGCCACGCCCGGATTGTTTGGATCAAGGGGGCCGGTTTGCAGCGAGGTGGGGTCATTGGCGGCACCGTTGAGAGTGGGCAAAGGATATTGGGCAATCAAATTGCCATCCACACGAACACTGATGCCGATGACGTCACCGCCACCGCTGTTGTAGGCGTCGAAACCGATACCGAGACCGGTCGTGGAACCTTCTTCCGGCAGGTCCGCCTCCCCATTCGGACCGGTGGCCCAGTTATTGAGCGGGTCGCCACTGGTGATCACGGGATCATTGGCCCGCACGTAATTGACACTGAAACCGTCCGCCGGAGTGCTGCTGCCATTACCGATGCGGACATCCATGGAAAAGCTGAACGCCTTGACGACCGATCCGTTATCGATGTCGGCGAAGACGATTGCGCTCCGCTGGCTGTTGACAGCTTCCGTCAGCGACAGATAGCCGCCGGTGGCCGGATTCCCTCCGGTGGCATTGTAGGTGGCATTGCCGAAGAGCTGCAGGATTCCGGTCGGATCCGTGTCGAAGTTGTAGGACACCGAACCGGCGTAGGCAGTCAGCCCGGTGACGCAAAGCGCCGCGACGGTACTGGCCCATGGGTTGAACGAGTGAATTTTCATGTGCGTTGGGGGACGATTACTTTACTCAGTGATCAATGGATTCAGTTGTCCCAAAATCTGTTTGGCGACAGGCAGAATCAGACGCACAGACGTAAACGTCGGCAGCGAGGTTTCAGAAATTCTCCCACCGGCGGTGCGACATTTTGAAACGTCGCGCCGATGCATTATGCGCCGTATTCCTGCCATTTTGGAACTTCTGGAAAAGTCCAGCAGTTCACATACCACGGCTGCGCGAGGGTGAAACTATCAGCAGAGACGGGGATGCCCAGATTGCCGGCTACTCAGTAAGGATCAGTTTGGAGCGGGCTGCCCTGGTAAAGGCAGCCCTCACGGGAATGTTGCGATTTGCACCGATGGCCGAGTGCCGCAAAAGTCACCTTGGAATCGTTAACGCGAAAGGGGAGCACGCGCATTCCCATCCTGCGCGTTTCACTGCACTTGCTTGGCCGCCTTGGCGCGCACTGCACTCAGTTTTATTTCTGCACCGTGCTGCCGTTGGCTCTCGTCGGCGGCTTCCATGAACGTGAACAGTTCCAGGGTTTCCGCCGCGGATACGGGTGGTTGCCGGCTCTGGAAGAATTTCACGATCTCGCCCACGAGTGGCGCGTAGCCGTCGAAATTGCCAACGGGCGCCTCACCTTTCACGCCTTGGGCGTGGCCACCGTAACCCTTGTCGTCCTCGCGAAAGACCCCAGTGCGGCCGCCGTTCCAGGTGCCGGTGACTTCAATCTTCCCGTCCACCGTCTGGCTACGGCGCACGGATTCGCAGCCGGTGCCCATGACGGTAAAGAGCGATTCACAGCCGTGAACGCCGTACCAGAAGAGATCGGGGTGGTGCGGCTCCAGATGCGCCGGGCTCCAGCACAGCGCATTCGTCACGGTGCCGATGCTCCCACCACGTACCGCCTGGGTTGCCCGGCCGTAGCGCAGGGATGAGGCGGTGAAGACGGGGACGTGTGCGGCCTCGGCAATCCGGAAAATCTCGATGGCGTCCCGCAGCGTGCCCGCCACCGGCTTATCGATATAGAGCGGTTTGTGGGCGGTGAACACGGCTTTCGCCTGATCGAGATGCGGACGCCCATCCACGCTTTCTAGCATCACCGCATCCACCTCGGCGCACATGGCCTCGATGGTGTCGTACAGCTTCACGCCGTATTTGTTGGTGAGTGTCTGGGTGTATTCCGCCACGCGGGACCAGCTTTCCTTGATGTCGGGGCTGCCGCCCTTGAACGCGGCGACCACCTGCGCACCGGCAACATGATCCTTGGCCTCAGGATTGTTCAGTATCTCCGTGAACGCGGCGGCGTGCGAGGTGTCCAGGCCGATGATGCCAACCCGCAGGTCTGCGGCATTGGCGAAGGCTAACAGCAGAAGGAAAATTAAAAAACGGCGGAACCAGCAAGACATGGCCCCATTTCGGCCCATTGGCGCCGGGTCGCAAGCCCGAAGGACGGGGCAGTCCCTTCCGGAGCAAAAACCGGCTTCCCTTTGCGGCCTTGCTCCGTAGCCTAGCCGTTCGTTCGTTTTAATTTCACGCTAGATTCATCTCACGCCATGGCTGCTGATAATTCTGTTGTCGCCAAAGTTGAACTTCCGCCCCTCACGCCGCAGAAGCTGAAGTCGAAACTCGCGCCCACACCAGGCCTCCCGAAGTACGCGGTGACGGTCAAGAACGCGGCCGGCGCGGACGTCACCCTCGGCAGCCCGGTGGCCACCCGTGCGCTCGTCGCGCTGATGGACGTCCACGCGGTCAATGGCGGCGCGGCCTGCCACTGGGGCGGCCCGGCGGCCTTTGCGGAGGTCAACGCGGCGATCCACGGCGTGATGTTTGCCACGCAGGGCCGTCCCTGGCATGAGGCGTTCAATTTTGTGAACGACGCGGGCCATGCCGAAAACGGCATCTATGCGCTGCGCGCGAATTACGGCTTTGACGGGATGACCTTCGAGGATCTGAAGGGCTTCCGCTCGATCAAATCCAAGCTCACCGGCCACGGCGAATCCCATCTGAATCCGGAAGGCGTGCTGCTCTCGAACGGGCCGCTCGGTTCCGCGCTGCCGCAGGCGCAGGGCCTCGCCATCGGTGACAAGCTGGCGCACAATGACCGCGTGACCATCGTCACCGTCTCCGACGGCGCCTCCATGGAAGGGGAGGCCAAGGAGGCATTCGCGGCGATTCCCGGGCTCGCGGGCAAGGGGCGTGTGAACCCGTTCGTCATGGTGATTTCCGACAACGACACCAAGCTTTCCGGCCGTATCACCAAGGACGCCTTCTCCATGGTGCCGTCCTTCGAGGCGCTGGACGATCTCGGCTGGGATGTCCGCCGCATCCCGAACGGCCATGACCTCCAGGAGGTCTATCTCGCGGTGGAAAAGGCCGTCACCGATGCGAAAGCCGCGCCGACCAAGCCCGTGTGCCTCTGGCTCAAGACGATCAAGGGTTACGGCGTGAAGAGCACGATGGAGAACTCCGCCGGCGGCCACGGCTTCCCGCTCGCGAACGGCGAAAAGATCGTCGGGTTTGTCGATGAGATCTGTTTCGGCAATCCGCAGGACGAGTTCAAGCAATGGGCGCTCGCGCTCCGCAAGGACTGGGAAGTGAAGGAAGAGGCCAAGAAAGCCAAAGCCGCAGCGGCTGCCGCAAATCCCGCGCCCACCGCCCCAGCGGTGAAGAAGGACAAGGTCCAGGCCGGTCTTGCCGCAGGCGCGATCAAGGCCGCGATGGAAGGTTACCCCGTCTATTCCGTGTCGAGTGACGTGCAAGGCTCGACCGGCATCAGCACCTTCCAGAAAGCCACGGGTAACTTCATCGAGGTGGGCATTGCGGAGTCGAACATGATTTCCACGGCAGCGGGCCTTTCCAAGGTGGGCTTCATTCCCATCGTGGATACCTTCGGCCAGTTCGGTGTGACGAAGGGCAATCTGCCGCTCACCATGGCCGCCCTCTCGCAGGCCCCGGTGATCGCGATGTTCTCGCACGTCGGTTTTCAGGATGCCGCCGACGGTGCCAGTCACGAGGCCACCACGTACTTCGCGGCCGTCAGCGCCATCCCGCACACCATCGTCATCGCGCCGAGCTGCGCCGAGGAGGCGGAGGCGTTCATGTACCAGGCGATCAAGCATATTGGTGATGAGCGTGCCGCCGGTCATCACGGCGAATCGGTGATCTTCTTCGTGGGGCGTGAGACGTATCCGGTGAAATGGGTTGAAGGTTCCAACTATGCCTGGGGCAAGGCCCAGATCATCCAGGACGGCGCGGACGTCGTGCTGGTCGGCTCCGGTGTGCTCTTCAACAAGGCACTCGAAGCGGCGAAGATCCTGGCGAGCAAAGGCAAGTCGGCCGTGGTGATTAACAACCCCTTCATCAACCGCGTGGATGTCGGCACCATCGGCAAGGCGGTTGCAAAGTGCAACGGACGCATCGTGACCATCGAGGATCACCAGCTCGTCTGTGGCATGGGCGCGCAGGTGTCGCACGCGCTGAGCCGCATGGGCATCGCCCATCACATGAAGTCACTGGGCATCCCGGGTGAATTTGGCCAGAGCGCCTATCTCGCCGAGGAACTCTACGTGAAGTACGGCCTCACCGGCCCGAAGATGGCCGAAGCGGCACTGGAGCTGATCGGTTAAGGCGAAAAATGTGCGGTTGCGGGCGCCCGGCGGCTGATCCAGCCACCGGGCGCAGCCATAGGAAGGTGCGAAACAAAGTTGCCCGGGAGGATGGGGTGGCGCATTTTGCCGCCAGCCAGATGCCTACGGGTCATCCATCGCTCAAAGGCCAGCTTCTCCTCGACGGCGGCAAGCTGAAGGGGAGCTATTTCAACCGAACGGTCGTGCTGATCTGCGAGCACAACAGCGAGGGTGCCTTCGGACTGGTACTGAACCGGCCCAGCGAAGCGAAGCTGGGTGAGGTCATGGACCGTAAGCTGCCCACTTCGATTCAGGCCTGCACCCTGTTCGGTGGTGGTCCGGTCCAGCCGTCGGCCCTGACCTTTCTCCACAGTGATGAATACCTGCCCACCGCCAACGTGCTCGAAAACCTCATGATGAGCCACGATCTGGATGAACTGATCGACGTGGGCCAGTCGTGGTCATCCACGAAGCAGTTGCGGGTCTTCGCCGGCTATGCGGGCTGGTCGCCCGGTCAGCTGGATGACGAGATGCGTCGCGAGTCCTGGCTCACGCATCCGGCCACGGTCGAGCTGGTCTTTCAAAAGTCACCCGAGACGCTGTGGCGTCATATTCTGAGCCTGCGTCCGAACTGGCAGGAGCGCCTGCTGGCCGATACGCCGGACGACTTGTCGGCGAACTGAGCCCTCACGCCGTGGATTCGACGCCCGCCCAAGTCACGCTAATCGTCTTCGCCGTGCCGGAGGAGACGAAGGCGTTCTTGAAGCGAGTCCGGCCGCTTCTACAGGCCGCGGGCGAACGGGAAACGATTCAGTTTCACATCATCGAACGGCATACCACTGAAGAGCGCTTTTGGCCGACGCTGCGAGTTCTCACCACCGGTATGGGAGTGGAAAATGCGCGTCAAGCAATTGGCGACGCCCTTCATGCCGCCCGGCCAAGTTTGGTGCTCACGTGCGGCTTTGCGGGCGGCCTTGATCCGGCTCTGCCACTGGGCGCCGTGATGATGGATGCCGATACGAGTTTCCCGCTTGTTCCAAGACTGACGGAAGCGGGTGTGCAGGGGGGGACATTTCACTGCGCCGACCACGTGGCGGTGACCGTAGCCCAGAAGGCCGCTCTGCGGCGTTCGACCGGTGCCGACGCGGTCGAGATGGAGTCGTCGGTGATCCGGGCGGCTTGCCGCGAGCGCGGCATTCCGAGTGCGACGGTCAGGGTAATCTCGGATACCGCGAACGAAGACCTGCCGCTCGATTTCAACAAACTGATGACTGCGGACTACCGCATGGACTTCCTGAAGCTGGCCGGACAGTTGGTACGTTCACCCGGAAAGATTCCGGAACTCATGCGCTTTCAGAAGCGCGTCAGCTTCGCGGCGGAGCGGCTGGCCGACACCCTAGTAAAGGCGCTGGCGGTCGGGACCTAATCCCCACCGTTCAGCATGGGCGCAACCCGCGCCAGATGGTGGGTGAGGAACGGTAGCAGCTGCTTCTTCCGGGACACGACGCCGGGCATCTCGAAAATGCCGGGAGAAACCTCCGTGTGGGGCATGCTGTCCACAAACTTGCGCGGTCCGGAGACCAGCAGCAGCGAGGTTTGCAGCACCACGTCGGTGACCAGCAGGGCGGAAAAGAGGTAGCCGTTGCTGGTGCGGTAGGTTTCGAGTGAGCGCTGGATCTCGGTCTGGCGCTTGTGGAAATTGTCGAATCCAATCTCCTCGATCTGGGCAACGCTGAATTTGTGGCCGGCCTCGATGTATTCCTTGCAGTCGGTGGTGATGGCCTGCTCGACGGGCTTGGTGACGAGCACGGAGCCGGAGCTGAACAGTTTCTCGGTGAACTCGGCCGCATCGACCTTGGCCCGCTTTTCCAATTCCGTAAGGATTTCAACATCCCGCTGGGTGGTGGTGGGCGAGGTGAGGTTGAGGGTGTCGCTCACCAGCCCGGCCAGCAGCAGGCCGGCGATGCTAGGAGGCATTTCGATCCCGTAGCGGAAGAAGCAGTCGGCCACGATCGTACTGGTAGAACCGACAGGTTCGTTGCGGAAAAGAATCGGCTGCGGTGTGCTGAAGGCGCCGATGCGGTGGTGGTCGATCACCTCGATGATTTCGACCTGATCCGCCCCCAAGACCGCCTGGGTCAGCTCATTGTGGTCCACCAGGATCAGCTGGCGATCCACCTTCTTGAGGAAGTCGGACTTGGAGAGGATGCCGACGACGCGCTGGTCCTCGTCCACCACCGGAAAGGCTTGGAATTGCGACTCGGCGGCGACGCGGGAGATGCCCGCCAGGGATTCATCCGGTCCGAAGGTGAGAAAGTCCTCCCGCAGCAGGTGTTCCACGGCGATGGCGGAGCGGCAGAGCATCGCCGTCGTGGCCGAATCATGCGGCGTGAGCAGCAGGGTGACCTCGTTGCGACGCGCGAGATTCCGGATGTCCTCCGAGATGTCGAGGCCGCCCGTGACGACGACCGTGCGCACACGCCCCTCGATGGCAAGCTTCTGGATGTCCTCACGGTCGCCGACCACCACGACGAGCTTTTCGGGTGCGTAGTTGTTGAGCCGGGCGGCGAAGGAAACCGGCTTCATCGCACCGACCATGAGGGTGAGATCCTCCTCCTGGTCGGGGTTGAAGGCGCAGATCATCTTGGCCCCCAGCACCCGCGAGAGACTGCGCACGGAGGCCAGAATGCGCCGGGAATCGTAGATGCGGTTGGGGGAGGGGAAGAAGAACTTGCTGGCCTTGAAGACCGACATCAGGCCACGGCAGCGCCGTTCGCTGTCGAGCACGGGCAGCACGCGGATGTTCTTCTGGTCCATCACCGCCAGCGCCTCGACCACGCTCATGCGGGGCGGCACCGAAATGACGTTGGACTGCATCACGTCGCTGACCTTCGGGGAGACGTCGGCGATGAACCTCGGTGCCGGCACCCCGAAAGTGCGAAGCACGAAATCAATCCGCTCGTTCGTGTCGCCGCAGCGGGCCGCCACGACGTCACGGGCGCCGGTGCGGCGCTTGAACTCGGCATAGCCGATGGCGGAGCAGATGGCGTCGGTGTCGGGGTTGCGGTGGCCAATGACGATGATTTCGCTCATGAAGCCTTCTTGGGATAGGGGATGGCGTGCGGCGGTTCAATCGCGGAGCGGAAAAAATCGCGTTTTCACTGCGGGCCGCAAAATTCCCCTTGGACTTCGGACTTCGGAGTTCGAAGTTTGCCGGGCGTGCCTACACAAGTCCTCGCGATCGCCAACCAGAAGGGTGGCGTCGGAAAAACCACCACCGCCATCAGCCTGGCCGCCTGCCTCGCCGTGCAGGGACGGCGCATGCTGCTGGTGGATCTGGATGCCCAGGGCAACGCCACGAGCGGTCTCGGTCTGGAAAAGACCGAGGGCGGCAGCGTCTATCAGGCCCTCCTGGGCGAGGGCGGGTTGCAGGAGCGCATCAAGCCGACGGCCTTTGCCAACCTGTCGGTGCTTCCGAGCGAATTCGACCTCTGTGGCATCGAGGTGGAACTGGCCCGCACCGATGACTATCTGAACCGCCTCCGGGTCGCCCTCCAGCCGGTGCGTGATTCCGGCCAGTTTGACCTGATCCTTTTCGACTGCGCTCCGGCGCTCGGCATTCTTACGCTCAACGCCTTCGCCGCCGCCGACTGGCTGATCGTGCCATTGCAGTGCGAGTATTACGCCCTGGAAGGCGTCGCCATGATCTCGCGCGTGCTCAATCAGGTCCGGGAAACGGGCATCAACCCGAAACTTGACCTGCTCGGGGTGCTGATGACGATGTATGACGGCCGCACGAAACTGGCCCAAAACGTCGTCGCCGAGGTACGGCAGCATTTTGCCGCAAAGGTCTTTGACACGGTCATCCCGCGTACCACGCGGCTGGCTGAGGCACCCAGTTTTGGCAAACCCATCACCGTGTACGACCCCTATAGCGCCGGCGCGGCCGCCTACGAGGTGTTCGCCGGCGAGGTGTCCCAGCGGCTGGGCTGGTAGCACGTCTGAGAAATCCGTTGACCTACTGGGCGGATACGGACAAATACGCCTGCGTATGAACCGCCTCCCGCTGCTAACCCTGAGCCTGATCACGGCAACCCTCGCCCAAGCTGCCGACTGGGCCTTCATTGGTGGCCCCAAGGGCGACCGGATTTCCACCGAGAAGATTTCCCAGAAGTGGCCAGAAGCGGGCCCGAAGCAGTTGTGGAAGGTGCCGAGTGACAGCGGCTTCAGCTCCTTCGTTGCCGGCGGCAACGGGGTTTTCACTCTGGAATTGCGCGACACCGATGGGGCCAAACAGGAGGTCTGCGTGGCGCGCGATGCCGACACGGGCAAGGAGCTTTGGACCAAGACCCTGGGCATTGCGAAATACGACGGCGGGGGCGACAGCGGCACGGACAGCAACAAGGGCGGCGATGGACCGCGTTCCACGCCGACCTACGATCAGGGCAAGGTGTACGTCACATCCGCCAAGCTGGTCGTCACCGCGTTCGACGCCAAAACCGGAACGGTGGCCTGGCAGCATGATCTCCTGAAGGAATTCGCCGGCCGTAATATCCAGTGGCAGAACGCCGCCGCACCGGTGGTGGAAGGTAACTTGGTTCTGGTGGCCGGCGGTGGCGCAGGGCAGTCGTTGCTGGCCTTTGACAAGGGAACCGGCGAGGTCGCGTGGAAGGCGTTTGATGAGACCATGACCCAGTCGACGCCGACGCCGGCGACGATTCTGGGCCAGCGGCAGATCATATTCTTCCTGAAGTCCGGTTTGCTGGCCGTCGAGCCGCAAACTGGCAAGGAACTGTGGCGCTATGCCTTCCCGTTCCGTGTTTCGACCGCCTCCTCGCCAGTCGTGGCCGGGGATATCGTCTATTGTTCCGCGGGCTATGGGGTGGGCGCGGGCGCGTGCAAAGTCACCAAGGAGGGCGACAAGTTCACTGCCGCCGAGATTTATCGGAAGCCCGGCGACAAGCCGCTCGCCAACCACTGGAGCACGCCCGTCCTCAAAGACGGCAATCTCTACGGCCTCTTCCAGTTCAAGGAATATGGCAGCGGCCCGCTGAAATGCGTCGATGTGGCCACCGGCGAAGTGAAGTGGGAAAAGGCCGGTTTTGGCCCCGGCCAGGTCATCCTCGTCGGCAACAACGTGCTCGTGCTGAGCGATACGGGTGAACTGATCCTCGTGAAGGCGGCGGCGGACAGCTACCAGGAGATCGCTCGCGCCAAGGTGCTGGATGGCAAGTGCTGGACCACACCGATCGTGAGCAACGGTCGCATCTACGCGCGCAGCACCAAGGAAGCCGTGTGCCTCGACGTGAGCAGCAAGTCGGCTGCGCGCTGACCTGCCGAAGAAGTTTGATTTTCCTGCCGTGCCGGCAGCCTTAGGCTGTCCGGCATGAACGGCGAACTCAATTCCGTCCAGCAGGCGGCGAGCGAACAGTTTGGCCGGCAAAGTCATCGCTACGGCAAGGGGCACATTTTGGAAGATGTCGCGGACGTGCGGGCCGCGCTCGGCACGATCTCCCTGCCGACCAAGGCCCGGGTGCTGGATGTCGCCACAGGAGCGGGGCACACCGGCCTGCTCCTGGCCAGTCTTGGGCACGAGGTCACGCTCTCCGATCTCACCGAGCCAATGCTGCAACGTGCCCGCGAGGCGGCGACCGAGCGGAAGCTGTCCGTGCAGTTTAGTCAGCATCCCGCTGAGGCCATGCCGTATGCCGATGCCAGCTTTGACCTCGTGACCTGCCGGGTGGCACCACACCACTTCAGCGCGCCCGACCGGTTCGTGTTGGAGGTCGCCCGTGTGCTGGTTCCTGGAGGATATTTCCTGCTCATCGATGGTACCGTTCAGGACGACGAACCGGAAACGGAGGCCTGGCTGCACGAGGTGGAAAAGCTTCGTGATCCCAGTCATCACCGTCTGCTGTCACCGCGCACTTGGGGCGAGCTTTGCACGGCGGCTGCTCTCCACGTGCAAAGCCGGGGCATACACCTCAAGAAGCAGCCGGATTTGGAGTGGTATTTTGAGACCGCCGCAACGTCGGCGGAAAACCGGCTGCGGGTACGGGAGTTGGTAGCCGATGCGCCCACCGGCGTGCGCCGCCTGCTGTCGCTGGGTGAAGAAGAGGGCAAAACCGTCTGGTGGTGGCCGATGCTGACGCTGATCGCTCGGCGCTAATCCCACGGAAAGCGCAGCTCAGGGCCGGGAAACGAAGGCATTTCCCCGGATGTAGAAGCGCAGCCTCCGCTTCGCCCACGCGCCTGCGTAATCCACCCCGATGCGCGGTCGCGCGACGATGCGAAAGCATTCCGGCGAAGACGGTTCAGCGACGAAGAGGTCGTCACTCAGCAGGTCATGGCCGTTGAGCCGTTTGTCGATGCCCATCGCCTTGCAGAGCAGTCCAGGGCCGCACGTACGCCCGCTGAGGTTCTGAACCGGTTCGAGCGCACGCAGCAGCACGGCGGAGGCGTGGCCTTCCCGCTCCGTCACCACATTGAGACAATAGTGCATCCCGTAGATCAGATAGACGTACGCATGCCCGGGCGGGCCAAACATGATGCGAGTGCGATCCGTCAGGCCCTTGGAGGAATGCGCCGCAAGATCGTGGGGGCCGAGGTACGCCTCCGTTTCCACGATACGCCCGATACGGGGACCTCCGTCGGGCGTGAAGACCAGGTTTTTCCCCAAGAGTTCCCGGGCAACCACGACGGTGTCTCGGTCGTAAAAGGAACGGGGCAGCGGGCGCATGACGATTCGCGGCGTGATATAGGCGAAGCCGAGAGGCAAAGCAATGGGATGCCGGCCGAATTTACCGAAACCACCACCACAGAGTCACACCGAGCAGTCCGATGGCGGTGGCGTACCAGAGCCAATGCAGGGGACGTTTGCGGCGGCCCGGATCGCCGAACTCCTCTTCGACGAAGGCATCGTGGTCAAAGTCTTCCGAGGGGATGCCCAACCGTTCCGCGTGCGCCTCATCCGACCAGCCCGTCGTCTCATCGGCTCCGCAGTCGGGGCACGCTCGCGCGTTCTCAGGCACCGCTGAACCGCAGCTCGGACAATAATCGGGCGTCATCCTGGCCCAGCGTAAGCATTTCCGTACGGACGGCGACAAGCTTCAGGAAGCGGAACCGGCCCCGAAAGAATTCGGGGCCGGCCGTTTGGCTTTGCCGCGGCTACTTTTTGGGCGCATTGGCGAGCGTGCCCGTGCCTTCACGCTCAAACTGGCTGAAATCCCCGTTGGGGGAGTGCAGGGTCTGGACCGAGCCGTCGACAAGGGCGTAGCTGCGTTCCCAATCGCCATTGGGCAACTGACGCGCCGCCTTTTCGCGGAACATGATCATCTGTGGTTCCGTTTCGCTAATGATGCGTTCGTGCGGAAAGAACTCAAACAGGTTGGGCGAAATGCCGCCCGGGAAGGTTCCTTCGGCCGACAGCCCCATTTCGTTGCGCATCTCATCAAAGGTCGTGGGGAGGCGATCCTGATGGTCGGTGGAAAATATGCGGGCGGCGAGGCCGAGATTCTTCAAGGCGTTGACGATCCGGATGGAATGTTGCTTGGTGTCTTCCTCAGCCTTGAGCTGGGCGGCTGTCGCTTCCGCCTGGGTCGCGCGGGCTTCGGCGGCTTGCAGGCGCCTGGTGACGTCACCGCCTGCGGATGGTTGCTGACTTTTCAGCAGGCGAGCGACTTCGCCACGCAAGCGGAGCAGTTCGGCATGTTCTTCGGCTGCCGTGCCAGCTGAACGCCCGTCCGTTGCAGTCGATGACGCCGGCGGGGATGCCACCGTCGTCAACGCCGCCACCTGCTGTCGCAGGGCCACGTTTTCTTCGGCCAGCTGTTTGTTGGAGTGCTGTTGCCAGACCAGGGCGGAGGCTACGGTCGCGCCGCCAATGATCCCGAGTACGAGTTTGGATTTCATAAGTACGAATAGGGAGAATGTTCCGGTCGTGGCCCCGGCACCGGCCAGCGCGCCGGTGGCGACGATGAGCGCCAAGCCCGCCGGGGCCGCCTGAGCGCCGGCCACGCTGAGGGCGGCCGCCGCCGCTCCGCCGCTGATGCTCACGCCGCGCTGGCGGAACGCCTCGCGCAGCTTTTCCAAGGCACGGCTGACACGCTTTTGCGCGGTGTCCTCGCTGAGCCCGAGAGTGGCTCCCACCTCCGCCAGGCTGCGGCCGGCCAGGAACCGCAACACGACCGCGTCCCGGTCGGCCACGCTGAGTTCGTTGAGGGCGGCGTCCACCAGCGGTTGTAGCTCTTCCGCAAGGCGTTTTTCGGTGGCGTCGGCGTGCGATAATTCGTGTTGTTGCATGGCCGCTTGCTCCCGCTGGGCACGGCGTGCTTCGCCGCGAATATGGTTGGCCGCCGCGTGACAGGCCGCCCGATAAAGCCAGCCGGCCAGCACCGTTCCCGGCGGCAGTTTGTCGGCCTTGCGCGCCAGGTCGGCGAAGACGGACTGGGCAACGTCGCGGGCGGTTTCCCCATTGCCGCTGACCCGGCGCGCGGCGGCCCAGACGAGATTGCAGTGCCGCCCGACCAGTTCGGTGAACGCCGTCTCGGTGCCGTGTTCGGCATAGCGGCGTAGCAGTTCATGATCGGGGGTGTTTTTCATCGCAGCTTCACGAGGTAACACCCGCCGCCGGCAATATCCGACCGACAAAACGCGGGCGCTATTTCCGAGGCGCCGGCAGGGCGTCCACGAACTGCCTTGCCAGGGGCGAAAGCGGCTGCCGGTTCCACGCCACAAACAGGTCGGCCACGGGTACCGGCGACAGCGGGCGAAACACCACTCCCGGATGCGGGAGCGCCTGCAACGCGGAGGGCAGCAGGGTCACGCCACACTCCGCCGCCACCAATCCCAGCAGGGTAAAGCCGCGCTCGGCAGTTTGTAGAATCTTGGGCCGGAAGCCGGCCGCGTGGCAGGCATCGTTCAACACCTGTGCGGCTCCGGGATAGGTAAGTGCAGAAATCGCGATGAAGAATTCGTCCTTCAGCGATGCCAGTTTCACCCGGCGCTGGCGTGCCGCGGCATGCTTGGCCGGCAACGCGGCGAGGAAATCACAGGCGGCCACCTTGCGCTTCTCCAGCCCGACGGAATCGGCCTCATAGGCAAAGCCGATGAAGCCCAGATCCAGTTTCCCGGCCTGCAACGCTTCTGCCAGGCCGGTTGCGGTGAGGTCGAACAGGTTGATCGCCACTTCGGGATGCTGCTGCCGGAAACACGCCACCCATTGCGGCACCAGCGTGTGAAAGAGGCCCCAGACATAGCCGACGTTGAGCTGGCCGCGCTGGACCAGCTCATGCCGCTGGGCGGAGCGGACCGCCTGCTCGCTCTGGCGCAGGATGGCTTCGGCCTCGCTCAGGAAGGCCTCGCCAGCCGGGGTGAGTTCCACCCCTTTTGAACTCCGCGCCAGCAGCTTCACGCCGACCTCGGCCTCGAGCTGGTGAATTTGCCGGCTGAGGGCGGGCTGGGCGACGTGAAGACGGGCTGCCGCCCGGGTCACGCTGTGTTCGTGGGCCACGCCGACAAAGTAGCGCAGCTGGCGCAATTCCATGCGTGAGTCATACCGAAACCGCATGGCGGCGCGACAAAAGAAGTCTTACCCGGAATGAGTCGGGGCAGGGGACGCTGCGGCATGAACTGGAATCCGCGATTCGCCCAACGCACCGCGCTGATGCGGCGCTCGACCATCCGTGAGCTGCTGAAACTGGCCGCCCAACCGGGCATCATCTCCTTTGCCGCCGGGCTGCCACCGGCCGAGTTTTTCCCCGTGGAGGAATTTCGGGCGGCAACGGAGGCCGTGCTGCGCAGCCGTCCGGAGCGGGCCCTGCAATATGGAGAAACCGGAGGTGAGGCGGAGCTACGGGACTGGATCGCCGAACGCGCCTCGCAGCCTGATCGGCCGATGCGCCGGGAAAATGTGCTGATCACCACCGGTTCGCAGCAGGCGCTCGACCTGGTCGGCCGGGTCTTTCTCGATCCGGGTGACGTGGTGCTGGTGGAGAATCCGACGTATCTCGCGGCCCTGACGGCGTGGCGGCCGTGTGGCGTCGAATTCGCACCCCTGGCGATGGATGAAGGCGGGCTGCTGATCGGGGAATTGGACCGCGCAGACGCGCCGCCGGCGAAGCTGCTCTACAGCGTGCCCAACTTTCAAAATCCCACCGGGGTCACGCTTCAGGCCGGGCGACGAAGGCAACTGGTCGCGTGGTCACGGGCGACGGGCATTCCGTTGGTGGAGGACAATCCGTACGGTGAGCTGCGTTATGAGGGAGAGGCACTACCGCACCTGTTGGACCTGGACCGCGAAGGGCCCGGGATCGGCGAAGAGGCCGGGCAGGTGATCCACCTGGGGACCTTCTCCAAAACGCTGGCGCCCGGCTTGCGCGTCGGCTGGGTGGTCGCGCCACGCCCGGTCATCGACAAGCTGACCCTGGCCAAGCAGAGCATGGACCTGCACACAAGCACGCTCTGCCAGCATGTCGCCCTCGAACTGGCGCGGGATGGCGTGCTGGAGCGGCATCTGCCCCGGCTTCGCGCGGTGTGCGGCGGCCGGCGGGATGTGATGTTGCGGGCCCTGAAGGAACACATGCCAAGCGGCGTCACTTGGAACCGGCCTGAGGGCGGGATGTTTCTGTTCCTCCGGCTGCCGGAGAGCATCAATGCCACGACGCTGCTGACGGCAGCTTTGACGCATGGAGTCGCCTTCGTGCCCGGCGAGGATTTCCACGCCACTGGTGGCGGGCACAACACACTGCGGCTGAATTTTACCGGCAACTCCGACGAACGGATTGGGGAAGGGATACGCCGGCTGGCCGCAACGTTGGCGGAGGCAGTGTAAGTTGCTGTTCGAAATCCCGAGAGGATCGGGTTCCGCTTTATTTCACCTGATCGACAAACCGCCGGGTGAGATCACCGTAGGCGTCAATGCGGCGGTCGCGGAGGAAAGGCCAGTGCGTGCGCGTGACATCCACCTTCGCGAGGTCCACGGGCACGATGAGGTTTTCGGCAGCGCCTTCGGAAGCCTTGGCCAAGATCTGGCCGGAAGTGCCCGCGACGAAGCTCTGGCCCCAGAACTCGAGGCCAGCACCGCCGATGGGCTGTTCGAGGCCGATCCGGTTCACTGAGGCGACGTAGCAGCCGTTGGCCACCGCATGGGAGCGCTGGATAGTCTCCCACGCCATATGCTGGTTCACACCGTACTCCTGCTTCTCACCGGGATGCCAGCCGATGGCCGTCGGATAGAAAAGGATCTCCGCGCCGTTCATCGCGGTGAGACGGGCGGCCTCGGGATACCACTGGTCCCAGCAGATCAGCACGCCGATGCGCCCGAACTTGGTGTCCCAGGCGCGGAAGCCCAAGTCGCCGGGCGTGAAGTAGAACTTCTCGTAGAAGAGCGGGTCATCCGGGATGTGCATCTTCCGGTAGATGCCCAGCAGCGAGCCGTCGGCGTCGATGATGACCGCGGTGTTGTGGTAGAGCCCCTCGGCGCGTTTCTCGAAGAGCGAGGCGACGATGACCACGCCATGTTTCTTCGCCAGCTTCTGGAAGGCCTTCGTGCTCGGACCGGGGATTGGCTCGGCGAGCGCAAAGTATTTGTGATCCTCGCTCTGGCAGAAGTACTGCGAACGGAAGAGCTCCTGGGTGCAGATGATTTGCGCGCCATCTTTCGCCGCGCGTTCGGCGGCGGCGAGCGTGGTCGCGAGATTCTCCTCGGGATCGGCGGAACAGGCATGCTGGAGCAGGCCCAGCGTGACGGTGCGGCCCTTGGGCGCGGAACGGCGGCTCATTTGATCTTCGATTTGATGCGGTCAAACAGGCTGGTGCTTTTGCGCTTCGGCACCTTGATCGTGCCGCTCATCCGCATCGTGCCGCCGGCCCCGGCCGCAGCGACGGGCGCCGGCGGGGTGGACTCCTCCTTGAAGAGGTCGCGGATGAACTTGCCCATCGTTTCATTCGTGGGGCCGTAACCGCGATGGTAGATGAAGTATTCGAGCTCGTAGAGAAACTCGTCGGCGGTCTGGTAGCGCAAGGCCAGATCCCGGCTGAGCGAGCGCTGGAGAATCTGGTTCAGCTTCGGCTCGATCTCCGGGTTCAGCCGGGAGAAATCGGGAATCGGCGTGTGCATCACGCGCTGGCGCGAATCTTCCGCCGTGGCGCCCTTGAAGATGTTCTGCCCCGTGAGAAGCTGGGCGAGCACGATGCCGGAGGAAAAAATGTCCGAGCGCTTGTCCGTGATCATGAAGTCAGCCTGCTCGGGACTCATGTATTCCGGCTTGCCCGCGACTTCCTCGCCTTCCTTGTCCTTGAGCAGCCCCTTGGCCTTCGCGATGCCGAAGTCGGTCACCTTCACGTCGCCCTCGAAGGCGATCATGATGTTCTTCGGGCTGATGTCGCGATGGACGAGAAACAGCGGGGTGCCGTCGGGATGGTTCTTGGAATGCGCGTAGGCCAGACCGCGCGCGATGCGGCTGACCATGAAGACGGCGAGCTCCACCGGCAGCTTGCGGCCGCACTGGGTGAGCCGCTGCAGGAACTGCTCGAGGTTCACGCCGCGGATGAGCTCCATGCAGATGAAGCACACGCCGCGTGACTCGCCGAGATGGTAGGTCTGGACGATGTTGGTGTGGATGAGGTCCGCCACCAGCTTGGCCTCGCCGACGAAATTCTCAATGAACTCGGGGTTGCTGGCGAAGCGCTCGCGGATGACCTTGATCGCGACCCGCTTCGCAAAACCGCGGGTTCCGTGCTGTTTAGCCTCGTAAACGATACCCATGCCGCCTTCGTAGATCTCGCGGACGATCTCGTAGCGGAGGTCGCTCAAAATGGTGGACAGCTCAGGCACGTCCCCAGAGTGCGAACGATGGCCGGTCGGGTCAAGCCGGGCGGCATCCGCCGGAAACCCGCCGGGACAAAATTGCATATTTGCTGGGGTTTTCCCTTGCCGTCACTTTGTCGGTTGCTTAAATGCGCCCGCATTTCGGCCCTCGTAAGACCGATCAACAGCAACATTAAACACACCTCTAGCCATGGCAAAAGCCCTCACTAAGTCCCAAATCGCCACGTCCCTCGCCGAAAAGGCGGAAATCTCCAAGAAACAGGCCGTCGCCGTTCTCGAGACGCTCGCCGAGCTCGCCTACAAGAATGCGAAGAACACCTTCACGTTCCCCGGCGTCGGCAAGCTGGTCCTCGTGAACCGCAAGGCCCGTATCGGCCGCAACCCGGCCACTGGCGCGGAGATCAAGATCCCGGCCAAGAAGGTCGTGAAGTTCCGCGTGGCCAAGGCCGCGAAGGACGCCATCCTCGGCGCGAAGTAATTCCGCCCAGGTTCATCAAAACGGCCTCCTGCCTGCAGGAGGCCGTTTTGTTTTTTCACACCCACCCAGACCTCTTGCATGAAAATCGCCATTGTCGGCACTGGTGCGCTGGGCAGCTATTACGGGGCAAAGCTCTGCCGGGATGGCCACGCAACCCATTTTCTGCTGCGTTCGGATTACGAGCAGGTGCGCCGGCAGGGGATCGAGGTCTGCGGCGACACGGAGGCATTTCGCGTGCGTCCCCGCTGCGCCCGCACCGCCGACGAGATCGGGCCTTGCGACCTGGTGCTCATCGGGTTGAAGACGACGGCGAATGCCGAGTTTCCAAGATTGCTGCCTGCGCTCGTCGGGCCGACAACAGCCATCCTCACGCTGCAAAACGGCCTCGGCAACGAGGAGGCGCTGGCCAAATTGTTCCCCGTGGAACAGATCCTGGGCGGCCTGTGTTTCGTCTCCCTTAACCGGATCGCTCCCGGCGTGGTGCGCCACATCGATGGCGGACGCATCCTGTTTGGTGAATTTCAGCGCTGGCCGGAGCCAAGGACACACGACCTAGCCACATTGTTCCGGCACGCGGGGATTCCTTGTCAGGTGGCCGACAATCTGGCTCGCGCCCACTGGCTCAAACTCGTTTGGAACATCCCCTTCAACGGATTGGGGGTGGCGGGAGTGGTCGGCTACGAAGCGCTGACCGATTCGAAATTTGAAATTCGGAATTCGCAATTCCCCGCCCCGGTTCTAGCCACGGACGCGCTTCTAAGCGACACCCGCTGGGCCGCGCTGGTTCGGGAGCTGATGCAGGAGGTGATCGCCGCCGCCAACGCGTTGGGGCACAATATCGAGCCGGGCTACGCCGAGGCCGAAATTGAACGCACCCAGACCATGGGGCGCTACCTGGCCTCCACCCTGATTGATTTTGAACGGGGATCGGTGCTGGAGGTGGAGAGCCTGATTCTGGAGCCGCTGCGCCAAGCCCGCGCCGCCGGTGTTCCGGTGCCGCGACTGGAGGCTGTTTGTCGCGTACTGACCGGTCTTGCCGAACGGCGCGGGCCAAGCTGATACCACCAGTCTCCTTGGCGGTGGAAATTGTCTGCTGCGAGGTCCGACCGGGCCCGAATGAAACCGTTCAAAAGTTTTTGCCGACCCGGGACGAATTGCGGACAGCTCAACTACGATGGGTGAGCTGATTGGTTCCCGCCGGTGGATTTGTCGGTGCGGCCGCCACCCAGGCACCGGGCATGCCATGGCCAATCAGCACTGCCGCGGCACGGACTGGGTGGGTGCTGATGCTGCTGGCAATCGCTGGTGCCTGTTGCCCGGTGCGAAAGACGGACGTCAGAAAAATCACCACCGCCACGGTGGTGGCCAGGCCCAGAAGTGCGTGGCCAACGCCTTCGGCGGAAGGTCGAAGCTGCCTTAAAGGAGAACGCATACCCGCCGTTGGAGGTCGCAAGCCGTTCGGCGTTCAAACTTTGTCCAGGCGTGCCGCGATGCCGATTTTTGATGGTCCAAGGAGGTTTTCCTTGTCGGCAGCGGCTGCGCGGCGGAGCCTTCGCGCGTTCAATCTGCCTATGAAGAAATCATTTTTCGCCTGCCTCCTGGCGGCCCCTCTTTTTGTCAGTTGTGCCTACGATCAGGGGGCTTCCGCTTCCTCTGAATCCGGCTTCACCACTCTTTTTGACGGCACCTCGCTCAAGGGGTGGCGCTTCATGGGCAAGCCGGGCGAGGAATACAAAGTCCGCGACGGCAAGATCGTCTGCGAGCAGGGCATCGGGGGAAACCTCTTCACGGAGAACGAATTTGAGAACTTCGTGCTGCGCTTCGACTTCGTCTGTGCCGACCCCGGCGCCAACAATGGCGTGGGCATCCGGGCGCCGTTCGAGGGGGATGCCGCCTATGTCGGCATGGAAATCCAGGTGCTGGAGGAATCCGGAGCCGAGGCCAAGTACGGCAAGCTGCGTCCGGAGCAGTTTCACGGCTCGGTTTACGACGTCTTCGCCGCCAAGCACGGCGCGATGAAGGCCGTCGGCCAGTGGAACACCGAGGAAATCGTCGCCAATGGCCGGAACATCAAGGTCACGCTCAACGGCCAGGTCATCACCGATGTGGACCTCAACACCGTGACCGATGCCCACAAGCTGGCGAAGCATCCGGGCCTGCTGCGTGAGCGCGGCCATATCGGTTTCCTCGGCCATAGCGATCACGTCGAGTTCCGGAACATCCGGGTCAAGGCGCTGCCCTCCAGCTTCGCCAAAGACAACACCGCGCCCTATCCGGGATTTACCGCCGTTTACAACGGCAAGGATCTGACCGGCTGGAAGGGCCTGCTCGCCTCGCCCAATGACAACCCCGCCAAGCGGGCGACCCTGTCGGCGGAAAAACGTGCGGAGGAACAGGCCAAGGCCGACGCGCGGATGCGCTCCAGCTGGCAGTCGCTGAACGGCGAACTTGCCTTCGATGGCAAGGGCGACAGCCTCGCCACGCTGCGTGACGACTACGGCGACTTCGAGATGTTCGTAGACTTCAAGATCAAGGAGCACGGCGACAGCGGCATCTATTTGCGGGGCAGCCCGCAGGTGCAGATCTGGGATCCGTTCACGCAGCCCACCAAGTTCGGCAGCGAGGTCGGTTCCGGCGGGCTCTATAACAACAAGGCGAATCCCGACAAGCCCACCAAGGTCGCCGACAAGCCCATCGGGCAATGGAATCACTTCCACATCCTCATGCAGGGCGAAAAGGTCACGGTGTTCCTGAATGACGAGCTGGTGACCCATAACGTCACGCTGGAAAACTACTGGGACCGCAACCTGCCGATCTTCCCCACGGGCCAGATCGAACTCCAGAACCACGGGAACAATCTCTGGTTCAAAAACGTCTATCTCCGCGAACTCCCGCGGAACTGATCGCCACCGGGTCGCCGGAACACGGAGTGCAACAGCCGTTGCGCTCCGTGGCCGCGTCGCTAATGTCTCCGCCCTTTGAACGAAGACGGAATCAAAGCGGCCAAGGCGTTTGCCGCGCTCTTTTTTGCGACGCTGTTTCTCTACATCACGCTTTACGGCGGCTGCATGGCTGTGCGCCAGCGGGGCGGGCCGTGGGTGATGTTTCAGGACAAGCTCCCGGACGGCACCCCCGTCGTCCGGCTGGAACACCACAAGCTGCTTCCCTCCCACGGCGTGACGCTGACATTCCCCGGAGAGCAGGCTCCGACCCGTTTCACCAACGCGCCGCTGATGCGGGTGTTCAACAACCCCAACACCAACATCCTGCCGTACGGGCCGATTGAGTTTCTCGATGTGACCTTCCTCCCCGGCACCGTCGCCGTGGATGTCTTCGGCCACCTGATTGAGGCCGTACCCCGGACGCTTTTCATCGATGGCCGTGAAATTCCCTGGGTGGAAGGCACGAACATCGTGGTGCCTCTCACTGGAAAGCTTTCGCCGGAAAAGCGTCCCAAGCGGAAGCCCTGAAGCGAGCACCATGGAAAAGGACTCGTTCACGGTTACTGAATCGCATCCCGGCGAGCGCATGGACCGCTACCTGCATGAGCGGTATGCGGATACTTCCCGCGGCGAAATCCAGCGGCTGCTGACCGAGGGATTGGTGCTGGTCAACGGCCGCCCGCCCAAGTCCTCCGCCCAGCCGCGACTGGGCGATGTCATTGAGGTGACTTGGCCGCAGGCCAAGCCTTCCGAGGTGGTCGCGCAGGACATCCCGCTGGACATCCTGTTCGAAGACGATGACCTGATCGTGCTGAACAAGTCGGCGGACCTGGTCGTGCATCCCGCTCACGGGCACGAAGACGGCACGCTGGTGAACGCCCTCCTGCACCATTGCCGGGGACGCCTGAGCGGCATTGGCGGGGTCGAGCGGCCGGGAATCGTGCATCGGTTGGACTTGGGTACCAGCGGCTGCCTGGTGGTGGCCAAACATGACGAGGCACACCGGTCGTTGCAGGAACAGTTTGCCAACCGGACGGTCGAGAAGACTTACCAGTGCGTGGTCTGCGGTGACTTGCAACCGCCTCAGGGCGACATCCGGATGGCCATCGCCCGGCATCCTTCGCATCGCAAGCGCATGGCCGTGACCACGCCGGGGAAGGGACGGGAAGCCTGGACGAGCTTCCGCGTGATCGAGCGCTTCGTGGGGGCAACCTTTGTTGAGGCCATGCTGCACACGGGGCGCACGCATCAGATTCGCGTTCATTTCCAGCATCTTGGCTTTCCGCTTTTTGGCGATGAAACCTATGGCGCAAGGCAGACCGCGCGGCTGACCCAGGAAACGGGCGTCGTGCCGCCGCGCCAGCTGCTGCACGCGCGCAAGCTGGGCTTCCTGCATCCGAAGACCGGCATCTGGCGCGACTACGACGCCCCGCTGCCGGAAGATTTCCGCCGGACCCTGTCCAAGCTGCGCGCGTTGAAGTGACGCCCGCAGGCTTGCCTCGCGCCACGGTTCACCGACAACTTCAGGCATGAACCGACGCGACTTTCTGGCTGCTTCCGCCGCTTTGGCCGCCGGCACCGCCTTGGGAGCCAGCACGACCAATTCGACCGGCACCGCCACAGCCAAGGCTACCCCGAAGGAGAAGCCCTACGTGCCGCCCAAGCTGGTTCCGCCGCTCGTCGGCTCGCAGCTCTATGTCTGGGGCCAGTATTACGAGCGCGCCGGGAAGAAACTCGGGGACCACATGGACGAGGTCTTCTCGACCCTGCGCGATGCCGGTTACGACTATGCGGAGGGCAACCTGGACGTCGGCACGCCCGAGAACAATGCCAAGCTGGCCGAACGCCTGAAGCTGAAGGGACTCAAACCCGTGAGCCTCTACACCGGCGGGGCCTTGCATGTGCTGGGCAAGGCCAGCGAAACCGCCGAGCGCATCACCGTCGCCGCGAAGGAGGCGGCCAAGGCCGGCTTTGGCATCATCAACTTCAATCCCGATCCGATTGGCCGTGACAAGACGGACAAGGAACTCGCCATTCAGGCGGATGCCTTGAACGAACTGGGTGACGAACTGAAGGCCATCGGCGTGAAGCTGGGCATCCACCACCACACACCGGAACTGCGGAACGGGGCGAAGGAGTTCCATTCCAACTTCACGCTGTGTCCCGAGGCCACCGTCGGCTTTTGCTACGATGTGCATTGGGTTTTCCGGGGCGGCATCCAGCCCGCCGACTGTCTTCACCAATACGGGAAACGCGTGGTCTCCTGGCACTTGCGCCAGAGCCGGTCACAGATTTGGTGGGAGGATCTGGACAGCGGGGACATCGACTACGCTGCCGTCGCGGCGTTCGCGGCGCAGAACCGTCTGCCGCAATTCTACACGGTCGAACTGGCGCTGGAAGGCGGCACGAAGATCACCCGTGATGTGGTTGAAAACCACGCCCTCAGCCGGAAGTACGTGCAGAAAATCTTCGGCGTCTGAGAGTTTGAGCAGGAGCGATCCGCCGTCGAGTGCTCAGTCGATGGGGATCTTGTAGAAACACTGCCAGGGAGCGCTGCCTGATCCGAGGCTCACTCTTTTGCCGTTCATCCAGTCCACGTGACCGTCCTCAAAAAGGAAGTTGCCACCCGTGGGCGCGCCTCCGGGGCCGGCATGGTTGGCGGTTTTCCAATTCTTGCCGGCATCCGGGGCCACCCATATCAGGCGTGAATCGTAAACGTTGGTGGTGCGCGGCCCCTGTCCTTGCAGCCGATCGATCAATACCGGGGCCCGGCTGAATTGCCCCCCCATTTTCGTGCGAGCCGCCCATTCTCCCAACCCTTCGGAATTATAGGGCCAGGCTCCCGCCCCATTGGTTGCGCGGCCGGGGAGGTAGAAAAAGCCGGTGAGAATCGGGCTTTTCTCCACGGCAGGGTCGCCGATGCGATCCAGGTCAACCTGTCGGTGCCATTCGTCCGTCGGGCAAAAGAGCACGTTGTTCGCCGCCTTCTTGTCGGCCTTGGATTTCGGGATGTCTGATTTGATGAGGTAATGCTCCCAGAAAGCCGCCAAATTTGTGCTCATCCAGCTCAGGTCATACCCCTGCCGGTTGTCCGGAAAGTAATCTTGGAAATCCCCGGCGTACATGGCCAGTGCCACGCCCCATTGTTTCTCGTTGCTCGCGCACAGCGACTTCTGCGCGGTCGCCTTGGCCTTGGCCAGCGCCGGCAGGAGCATGCCGGCCAGGATCGCGATGATCGCAATGACCACCAGCAGTTCGATGAGCGTGAAGGCGCGACGGATCTCGGTGGGGGTTTTCATGGGCCGCTTCTAGCTGGAGATGATCTCGCTGATAACCTCGCCGTGAACATCGGTCAACCGCCGATCCACCCCGTTGTGCCGGAAGGTGAGCTTTGTGTGCTCAATGCCCAGCAGGCGCAGAATCGTGGCATGGATGTCGTACACCTGAGTGGGGTTCGCCCGGTCCAGCGGTTTGTAGCCCCACTCGTCGCTGGGACCGTGGCTGATGCCACCCCGGATGCCGCCGCCGCACAGCCAGTTGGTGAACACAAATGGATTATGGTCGCGACCCTTGCCGCCCTGCGCGCAGGGCATCCGGCCAAACTCGGTCGTCCAAAGAATGATAGTGTCATCCAAGAGGCCGCGTTGTTTCAGATCCTGAATGAACGCCGCAATCGGCTTCGCCATGCCGAGGGACAGCGGCCCATGATCGCGCGCGATGTCCTCGTGCGAATCCCAGTTGCGCCGGGGGAAGCTGTTGTCATTGCCGGACCAGATCTGCACGAACCGAACGCCGCGTTCCAACAGCCTGCGGGCGGTCAGGCATTTGCGGCCCATGATGTCGGTTTCCTCGGGCACGTTGATTTCGGCGGGCCACTTTTTCGTGGTGTCGTCGATGCCATAGAAGACACGCACGCGCTCCGTTTCCCGGGACAGGTCGAGCGCCTCGGGTGCGGCCAACTGCATGCGCGCAGCCAGCTCGTAGCTGCGAATGCGCGCCTCCAACCGCGAGTCACCCGGACGGTCGGCGGCGTGCAACCGGTTGAGCTGCGTGAGCACATCATGGCTGGCGGCCTCCGACGCGGGCCGGATGAACTCCGCCTTGGCGGGAGGGAACAGATCCTCGATCGGGTTGGCCGCACCGACGCGCACGATGGTTCCCTGATGCTGGCCAGGCAGAAACGCGGCATCCCAGTTCTTCGCGCCGTTCGAGGGGAACCCGCGCAAATCCGGCATGACCACGAACGTGGGGAGGTTCTCGTTCTCCGTGCCGAGCCCATAGCTGACCCAGCAGCCCATGCCCGGAAAACCCGGCGTGTTGAAGCCCGTGGCCTGCAGCAAAGTCGCCTGCGAATGAACCCCGGTTTTGCCGACCAGATTGTGGATGAACGCCAGCTCGTCGACCACCGCTCCCAGCGGCGCCACGATGTCGCTCAGCATCTTGCCGCACTGGCCGTAGGGGCGGAATTTCCAAGGCGAGGCGAAGGTCGCGCCGAGGCCGTCCTGAAACAGCTCCACCTTTTCGCCCGCATCCCACTTTTCGCCGTTCCGCTTTTCAAGGAGCGGCTTGTGGTCCCACATGTCCACATGGCTGGCCGCCCCCGCCATGAAGAATTGGACGACGCGCTTTGCCCTCGGCCGGAACGGCGGTGGCTTGGAACTCGGCGTGACCGGTGATCCTGTGTCGCTAGCGAGCAATCCCTGACCACCGAGCAACGAGGCGAGGGCGATGCCGCCCAGGCCGCCTCCGGAGCGCCAAAGAAACTCGCGGCGCGAAGTGAGCGCTGAGGGCTGCCGGCGGTGCCAGGGTGATGAGTTGCTCATGGAGTTGTGTTCCTGCCGAGCCTGCGGCTCAGTCCACAAAGGCAAATTCGTTGAGGTTCAGGATCACCCGGCAGGTGTTGATGAGGCCATTCTGGCGGGCAAAATCGGAAAGGGAGTTGAGCTCGGTCGCACTGGGGGAACGGGCGAGTGCTAGCCGGAATGCACGCGTTACGGCGGCTTCGGCGGAGCCATCCTTGGTCTCCACGCGTTCCGCGAAATGCCGGGACATGGCGACGGTGAGCTGGTTGTTAAGCAGGGCCAGTGCCTGAAGTGCGTTCAGCGTCTCGTTCCGGCGATCCACCGTCATGGAGGGGTCGGCGCAATCCAGCGTGCTCATGAACGGCTGCGGCTGGGAACGCACGATGAAACGATAGATGGAGCGACGTTGCGATTTCGGGTTCTCAGGATCGTGCAGGCGATACTCGTAGTGAGGCGAATGCTCGGGCCGTTCGACCACAAAATCCTGAAAACTGGGACCGCCCATGGCCGGGTCCAGTTTGCCCGCCACCCAGAGCACGCTGTCCCGGATGGCCTCCGCTTCCAGCTTGCGCCGGTTCATGCGCCAAAGCAGCCGGTTGTCAGCGTCGCGCTGCTGAGCCGGGTTCAGTGATTCAGTAATCAGTGAATCAGTAATCAGTCCTTCGGCAGGCAAGCGTCCGCTTTTCACTGACTTACTGTTCACTGAATCACTGATTACTGAAACCTGCCGGTAGGTGCTGCTTGTCACCAGCAGTCGATGCAGCGTCTTCAGGGACTGGCCGCCATCGCGAAACTCCACCGCCAGCCAGTCCAGCAGTTCGGGATGCGACGGCTTCTGGCCCATGCGCCCGAAGTCGTTCGGTGAGTCCGCCAACGCGCGGCCAAAGTGGTACTCCCAGACCCGGTTCACGATGGATCGCCAGGTCAGCGGGTTGCGTGGATCGGTCAGCCACTTGGCCAGGGCGATTCGCCGTGCGCTTTCGGGCGCGTCGTTGGGCACCCCGAAAACCCCGTCGTCGCCCAGGAAGCGCACCGTGCCTGCGGTGACCTCTGTAGTCGGCTTGTTCACGTCGCCGCGGTTCAGCACGAAGATGGGGCGCGGTCTGCCGCCGTCCGGCCCCGTGCCGCGAAACGACCCGCTGCCATGGTGGATGGTGCCAGCATAGACAACCTGCGTGGGCGGCAGCTTGGCCAAGCTGGCCTCCACTCGATTCAGCTCGGCCCGGGTGTCTTCCAAACCTTCTCGCGTGCCGTCATCCGTGAGATGCGCGAGCAGATCCTTTCTCTGTGCCTCCAGCAGGGAGGGAGACGGTGCAACCGCCGTCTTGGTGAAGCCGAAGAAATATCCGTCTGTCAGATTGCGCCGACCCCAGCGGGGTTCGGCTTCGATGCTATCGCTCGCCGTCACGTCCGCTCCCAACGCCAGATTGCGACCATCGGCGTCCAGGACCTGAAGCTCGGCAAGCGCGAAAATGAAGTCATTCTGCCGGGGCGCGAGCTTCGTCGCGGTGATGCGCACATAGCGCGCCCGCACTCCTGCCGCCCGCAGTTCGCGCGGGGTGACACCGGGGTTGGGTACATCGGCACTCGTCTGATCTTCCAGCAGTGAAACGCCGGTTACGAACGTCGAGTCATCCGACGCTTCAACGCGGAAGCGCAATGGGAAACCAAAACCGTCGCCGATGCCGTTGAAGTCGTCGTGGCAGGCCGCGCAAACGATCCGTTCCAACGGAATCGGAGCACCCAAGTCGATCTGGACCCATTTGACGGCATCCTGTCGCGCTTCGATCTGGCTGTGCCAGCCGAACTCAGGCCGCGCGGTGGGGTTGGAACCGGCACGCAGGTCGGTAAGCAGGTGGTCAATCAGCTCCAAGTGTCGTCCGCCCATTCCGGTTAGCTTGTTTTCCAGCTCTTTCACCTTGGATTTTAGCGCCTGCTGCTGGGTTTCGAGCGAAGCCCGATTGCGGGCGACCACCGGGTCGCTGTCAAAGCGCTTGTCCGCCCGGTCCAGCGCCGCAAACACGGCGGTCAGCCGGTAATAATCTTCCGACGTGATCGGGTCGAACTTGTGATTGTGACACCGCGCACACTGGATGGTGGTGCTGCAAAACGTGTTCATCACGTTTCCCACCATGTCGTCACGGTCCAGCAGGCGGGCAATCTTGCCATCCGTCTTGGTCTCCGGAACCTCGACGTGCCCGATGAAGTCCCATGGGCCGGCCGCAATAAAGCCCAGCGCTGTGACGCCATCCGTGGTGTCCGGCCAGAGCGCGTCGCCGGCGACCTGCTCCTGCACAAAGCGCCAGTACGGTTTGTCCGAGTTAAACGCGCGGATGACGTAATCGCGATAGGGCCAGGCATTGGGCCGGGGCTGGTCCTTGTCGTAGCCGTGCGTCTCTCCGTAATGCACCACGTCGAGCCAGTGACGCGCCCAACGTTCCCCGTACTGCGGGGATTCCAGCAGTCGGTCAACCAGCCTCTCATAAGCATCGTTGGCCGGATCGTTCACGAAGGTATCCGCCACTTCCGGCGCGGGAGGCAGGCCGATCAGATCGAAGTAAAGCCGTCGGATCAATGTGCGCCGATCCGCTTCGGGTGAAGGGGTGAGACCTTCATGCTCCAGTCGCGCAAAAATGAAGCGGTCAACCGGATTGCGCACACGCGCGGCCAGAGCGGGATTCTGCAGATGGGGCAATGACGGTCGTAGGACGGGCCTCAGCGACCACCAGTCGAAGTCATCCATGCGCGACTTCGCCTCGCCCCCCTGCAACCTGACTCCCAACAGCCAGAAGCAAGCGGCCACCCAAACCGGCCTGAGCCAGCGAAGGGCGGGGGAGCTAAAATGCGGATGCATGAACGGGGCTATGACGCGTCGAAAGTAAACGGCTTCAAACCCTCCCGTCATCCCCTGACTGGGCGAAGGTTCGAAAAATCCGCGCCTGCAGCTGTAGGTGACGCGCAAACACCCACGGGCGCTTTCAACCTCAACGACTTGCCGGTCGGTCTGCGTCGCGCAGAAGGGCTTCCCAAACTTCCACCGATCGTTCGCCAACGAACCTCCGCCGCACGCGCCCGTCGCGGTCCAACAGCACATTCGTGGGCAGTTCTCCGCCATTGAACTGCCGTCCGATCCGATTCTCCGGGTCCAGGAGCACTCGATAGTTCAGGTGCTGCCGGCCGGCGACCGCTCCGACTATCTTTCGGACCTGACCGGCATCTGGCGGAGCAGATTCAGTCGCCTTCGTCGGGGCATCCGCCAGCACTCCCTGCTCCGGCGAATCGAGGCTGATTCCGAGGATCACCAGGTCGTCCGGATGCCGCCGCTGCAATTCCACGAGCAACGGCAGTTCGACCAGGCAGCCTGGGCACCAGGTAGTCCAGAAATTCAGCAGCACGAGTTTGCCCTTAAGGCTGGCCACATTCACCACGTTCCCGTGCAGGTCCGGCAGTTTGATTTGCGGGCAGGGGAGGCTTTGGGTCGCCGGCGGAAGCGGTGAAGGCACGGCCCCTTCTACGCCCGCAGATTTCTCCTGTGTGCGCCACCATTCCCGCCACTGTTCCGACGCTTGCCTGATGGCGAGCATTTTCTCCTGCGCAACCGGTTCGGCCACCAGACTCGATCGTGCCGGCAGGACAAGGGACATCCGCAGGCCAGAATCTCGCCCGCTCCACTGCCGGAGCACCGAATCGGCGTACAAGGCCACCGAAGTATCCGGATCGTTCAGCAATGGCAGCACGAGCGGCGACTGTGCCAGCCCACCCAACCGGCGCAGATGCTGGAGACCCAGTTGACGCAGTTCGGGATCCGCATCGGCCAATTGCCAGACGACCGGAGCCAACTGGTCGGGATGGACTGGGGATTGCAGCCCGCCCAACGCGCGTGAGCGGATCTCGTAATCCGGATCCAGCGCCGCCGACGGCAGCAGCCGATCCCATAGCCCTGCCAGCCCCGTGTCATCCGGGCCCCGGGAGACCAGCGCACTCATGGCGGCCCGCCGATGAGGCAGCCTTTGCGTACCCCAAAAACGTTCGACCAATTCCGAAGGCAACGGACGGCCTTCGGTCGCCTCGCGCAACGCCATATCGTCCACACTGTCCGCCGCCAGAGCGGTGTTGACGGTCGTGGCCTGACGCAGACGAGGACGCAGCCAGGCGGAAACGGCGATAAGGACGACTCCAGCAAAGAGCCATAGGGACAACCGGCGGCGAATGGCGCGCATGGCGGGCATGACGGACGCAAACTCAGTGAAGAAAGCGGTGCAACGTGAAATGGGTCGGTTTAAGCCTGCCGACCTTACACAAGTTTGGCGTGGTTGCCCTGAGGGCGCAGGAACAAACGCCGTCGGACCCATCGCTTACGCCAGGATATCGTCAATTACTTCACCATGCACGTCGGTGAGGCGGCGCTCGGTGCCGTTGTGATAAAAGGTCAGCCGCTCATGATCCAGGCCGAGCAGGTGCAACAGGGTCGCGTGCAGGTCATAGATGGTGCAGACATCGGTGACTGCCTTGTGGCCGAAGTCATCCGTGGCGCCGTGACTGAAGCCTTGCTTCACGCCCGCACCGGTGAGCCAAACGGTGAAACCGTGCGGGTTGTGGTCGCGACCCTGAGCCCCTTTCTGGAAGGTGGGCATCCGGCCAAACTCGGTCACGAAGGCGACCAGCGTGCTCTCCATCAGGCCGCGCGCTTTCAGATCACGCAGCAGGGCGGCAGCGGGTTGGTCGAGGATGGGCGCATGGACACTATACTGCTCTTTGAGCGTTTTGTGCCCGTCCCAGTTGCCGACACCTTCTCCCATCGCGTAACTGCCGTTGAAAAGCTGCACGAAGCGCACCCCACGTTCCACCAACCGCCGTGCGAGCACGCAATTCTTGGCAAAGCGCGATTTCAGCGGATTCGCATCGCTCATGCCATAAGACTCCAGCGTGGCTGGCGACTCCTTCGTGAAATCGCCTACCTCTGCCGCGCTCAGTTGCATCCTGGCGGCCAGCTCATAGCTCGCGATGCGGGCGCTCAGCTCCGTGTCGCCGGGGTGCTGTTCCAGGTGCTTGTCGTTGAGAAACCGTAGGAAGTCGCGCGTGCTGCGTTCGGACTGCGGCGTGATGCCCTTGGGAGTGGCGAGGTTGGGGATGGGCTGGTCTGCGTTAAAAGCCACCCCCTGAAACACCGCCGGCAGAAATGCGGAGTTCCAGTGGTTCGGCCCCATCTGCGGCACGCCCCGCGGATCAGGAATGGCCACGAATGCTGGCAGATTCTGATTCTCGGTGCCCAGCGCATAGCTCGCCCAAGCACCCATGCTGGGAAAGCCGTCGAGCGTAAAGCCCGTGCTCATCTGGTTCTCCGCCGGGCCGTGTGTGTTGGACTTGGCGGTCATCGAATGGATGAAGCACAGATCGTCGGCCAGTTCCGCGAGGTTCGGCAGAAGATCGGAAATCATCTTGCCGCTCTGGCCACGCGGACGGAACTCCCAGAGCGGCCGCGTGAGCGCGCCCTGTTCACCCTGGAAAGTGATGAGCTTCTCATTGCCCGGCAACGGCTCGCCATGGCGACGGACCAGCTCGGGCTTGTAATCCCAGGTGTCGAGATGGCTCAGCGCCCCGGAACAGAAGATCACGAGGATGTTCTTTGCTTTCGGCGTGAAGTGCGGCGGGCGGGGCGCGTTTGGCTGTTGAGGTGACCAGTCGGGGCGGATCGGCTCCTTGGCTGCCAGCAACCGCTGCTCGGCCAGCAGCGTCGCCAGCGCAATGCCGCCCAGCCCGGTGCCGCCATGACGCAGAAAATCACGGCGGTTCAGAAGCCAGCGGCCGGCGTTGCTAAGGGGGCGATCGGGCATGAGGACGGTCAGAAGACGAAGACGAATTCGTTGCTGTTCAGCAAAGCGCGGCAGAAAAGCGACAGGCTTTCTTCACCGATGAACCGGACCGAGGCCTGCAGCTCATCGGCCGACGGTTCGCGCTGGAAGGCCAACCGAAACGCCTCCCGAGCCTGGGCCTCTGGAGCGTCCCCGGCATTCGCAGATAGATGTCCGGCAAACAGGCTGGCAGCTTGCTGGATGAAACCGCTGTTCAGGAGGTTGAGCGCCTGAAGTGGCGTGGTGCTACGGGTACGCTTGGGAGCGATCTGTCCGCCATCGGGGCAGTCGAACGCGCCGAACACGCCATCGGGCCGCTGCCGCACAACGGTGGCATAGATCATCCGGCGGAAATCATCGGGGCCATAGTCGTCCTTGGGCACGTACACGCGCACATAGTTCTCATTCGGCACGAAGGGCGACCAACCGGGTCCGCCCATGCGCAAATCGAGCCGGCCGGATACTGCCAGCATCGCATCGCGAATTGGTTCGGCCTCCAGCCGGTGCGCGGGGTAGCGCCAGAGGAGTCGGTTGCCTGCATCGCGCTGTAGCGCCAGTGAATCAGTAACCAGTGAATCAGTTTTCAGTTTGGCGGTGCGCGACGTGTTGGCTGTCTTACTGATCACTGATTCACCGTTTACTGATTCACTGATCACCGACCTCTGCCGGTACGTGGCGCTGGTCACGATCAGGCGGTGGATGTGCTTGAGGCTCCAGCCGTGGGAAACCAGCTCCGCCGCCAGCCAGTCGAGCAGCTCGGGATGCGTCGGGCGGGCGCCGTTCACGCCGAAATCGCTGGGAGTGCTGACCAGCCCCTCCGCGAAATGATGCTGCCACAGCCGGTTCACGATGACGCGCGCCGTCAGCGGGTTGGTCGGGCTGATGATCCAGTCGGCGAGCGCCAATCGCCGCCGCTGCTCCTCCGTGGCCGTCGAAGTCAGGACGCTTTGATCGGCCGCAGCTCCTAACCGCACGATTCGTGTCAACGCCCCCGGGGCCACCTCTTCGCGCGGCTGCATGGGATCACCGCGCTGGAAACGGCGCGTCACTTCCGGTTGCCGGAAATCTCCGGCATAAACCATGGGCCGGTCGGCCAATTCGTGAATCCGCACGGTCAGTTGCTTTTGCTCGTCCAGCAGGCTGCGAAGCCGCCTCGCCTCGGCCATCGTGGCATCGGGTGAACGAAGGTCCGGCTCATAGGGCTGGCCTGGTTGAAATGGCCGGCGGTCCGCCGAGGACGCAACGGTGCGCCAATCGCCCGCTTCGTCAGCCACTTCGAAGCGATACTCCGTGGCCAGCCGGTCCCCGAACTTCTCTTCGCGATCCCGGGCCCAGACGACACGTTCAAGAAGGACACTTTGCGGAAATTCCAGCTCGACCCAGCCCTTGCCATTCTCGCTGGAAATCCAGCTTCGGCTGTTGCCGTAGCGCCCGTCATTGAGGTGTTCCAGCCGGTGCAGGTTGGAGTTGGGATAGGTGCCGGAAGCGGTCGCTTTCGTGCCGAAGCTTGCCAGCGCGACATTCGTGGCACCGGCTCCGACGCTGAAGGCCTCGAGTTCGTCGACGCAGGGCTCCGCCCCGGTCGTGGCCAGAATGGTGAAACGCAGTCGCTTCGCCAAAATCGGGGCAAAGCGTTCCACGTTGCGGCGAGGATGAACGGGCGCGCGCAGGCGGTTCGTGTCCACCATTCCGACCTGGGCCAGCGGCTCGAAGCGGACGAGCGCCGAGTCGATTTCCGAGAGGCGCGAGCGGATCTGCTTCAGCTCGTCCTCGCGGGTTCCGTTTTCATTCACGCGTCGCTCGCGTTCCCCATGCTGCACGCCCTCGAAGACGGCCTTGAGCGCGTAGTAGTCATGCTGCGGGATCGGGTCGAACTTGTGATCGTGGCAGCGCGCACACCCGACGGTCAGCCCGAGAAAGGCGCTGCCCGTGACGCTCACCATGTCGTGCAGTTCGTCGGCCCGTTGATTCTTGGTCAGCACTTCGTCGGGGCTTTTCACCTGATCCCAGGCGCCTGCGACGAGAAACCCCGTCGCCTCGTCCGCCCCCAGAACATCGCCAGCGAGCTGCTCGCGGACGAACTGGTCGTAAGGTTTGTCGTCGTTGAAGGCGCGGATAACGTAATCGCGATAGGGCCACGCATTGGGCCGCGGATTGTTCATCTCGAACCCGTGCGTTTCCGCAAAACGCACCACATCCAGCCAGTGCCGCGCCCAGCGTTCCCCAAAGTGAGGCGAATCTAGCAACCGGTCCACCAACCGCTCGTATGCGTCCGGTCGTAGGTCGCGGACGAAGGCATCAGCCTCTTCCGGCGTCGGCGGCAAGCCGATGAGGTCGAACGAAACGCGCCGGATCAGCGTGCGCCGGTCGGCTTCGGGCGCGGGTGTCAGATGCTGCTCGGCCAGCTTTGCCTGGATGAACCGATCAATCGGATTGATGGTTCCAGCTACCGCCATCGGCAGGGCAGGGCGGACGACCGGCTGGAAAGACCAATGATTGGTGGCATCAGCCGCGAGCAACCGGGCGGCGGTTGTGACCGTCAGCAGGATGATGTTCAGCCGCCACTTCATGGCGTTGCCGCGGACGTGTGATCGTGGACGATCCGCCAGCCACTCGCCGTCCTGCGAAACAGCAGCGTGAAGAGGCCGTGCGGCGAATCCTTTTCGCGTTCCAGCCGCCAGTGGCCGAAGACCTCGATGCTCTCCGCCGAGAGCGGGGTGATTTCCAATTCCGAGAACGTCAGCTTGCCCATCGCGGCGCGATTGCCGTAGTGGGCCACGTAACGGTCAAACACAGTCCGCCAGCCGCGCGTCACGTCGTCGCCCGAGGCAAAGCGCGTCGAGGAGGACTTTGAGTAGCCGCGCATGAAGCCGTTGATGTCGCCGGCGTTCCAGTCTGCCAGCTGCTGGTCGATCACGGCGCGGACCTCGGCCCCGGAATCGATCTGCCATGCCGGTGTCAGATGACGGCAGCCGACGGCCAGCAGGGCGCAGGCAAGGAGCGGGAGGACAGTTTTCATGTGACAATTTCGTGAATGACTTCGCCATGCACGTCGGTGAGACGGCGGTTGGATCCGTCATGGCGAAAGGTAAGCCGGGCATGGTCGAGACCCAACAGGTGCAGGACCGTGGCGTGGAAATCGTAGTTCGTGGCCGGGTTGTGGGCGGCCTTCCACGACCATTCGTCGCTTTCACCGTAGGCCACGCCGGGTTTCACGCCGCCTCCCGCCATCCAGCCGACAAAGGTACCCCCGTTGTGGTCGCGTCCGCTGCCGCTTTGCGAGAAGGGCATCCGGCCGAACTCGGTCGTCCACAGCACAAGGGTGTCATCGAGCAGACCCCGGGCCTTGAGATCCTTGAGCAAGGCGGCGATGGGCCGGTCCGTGGCGGCGCACATCGGAGGAAGCTCCTTTTCGATGTTGGCGTGGTTGTCCCAGTTGTTGGTCGGGCCGCCGGCACCGCTCCACACCTGCACAAAACGCACGCCGCGCTCAACCAGTCGCCGTGCGAGCAGGCAGCGGCGGCCGAAATCCTCGGTCGTCTTTTCGCCGAGACCGTAGAGCTGACGCGTGGCCTCGGTCTCGCCGTCGAGTGCGAAGACCTCCGGCGCGCTGAGCTGCATCTTTGCAGCGAGCTCGTACGACTGGATGCGCCCCTCGAGCCGTGCATCGCCGTCGTTCGCGGCGAGATGCTGGCGGTTCAGCTGGCGCAGCAGGTCCAGTCCTGCGCGGTCCGCCTCGGGTGTGATGTAGCCGGCGGAAGCAGGCGGACGCAGGTCGGCGATGGGTGTCGCTGAAGCGGTCTGGATGATGGTGCCCTGGTTCGCGACCGGCAGGAAACCGGCGCTGAAGTTGCCCTTTTGGTTGTAGGGCAGTCCCTTGGTGTCCGGCAGCACCACGAAGGTCGGCAGGTTGTCGCACTCGCTGCCCAACGCGTAGCTCACCCAGGCCCCGAGGCAGGGGAAGCCCGGCAGCAGGAATCCCGTGTTCATCAGGTAGCTGCCCGGACCGTGGACGTTCGTCCGCGACTGCATCGCCATGAGGAAGGCGAGGTCGTCCACGCAGCCCGCGAGGTGCGGCAGCAGACTGCTCACCCAGCGACCGGACTGCCCATGCTGGCGGAATTCGAAGGGCGGCTTGAGCACCTTGCCGGGCTCACTGGTCGGAGCCTCGACGTGTTCGCCCGCACCGGGATTGAAGGCCTCGCCGGCGCGGCGAAACAGCGCCGGCTTGTAGTCGAACAGGTCCATCTGGCTCGCGCCGCCATTCATGAAGAGCTGGATGACGCGCTTCGCCCGCGGGGCATGGTGTAGCCCTCCGCTCAGGATACCTTGTGTCGAGTGGACCGCAGCGTCCGACGCCAATAGGCGGTTCGTCCCGAGCATCTGAGCGAGTGCCGCACCGCCCAGCCCACCGCCGAAACGCCAGAGGAATTCGCGGCGCGAAGGGAAGGCGGAGTGAAAGGGGCGCATGGCAGGCTGGAGGTTCAGTTGACGAAGACGAACTCGTTGGCATTGAACAATAGTCGGCAGCAGTTCGCCAAACCGTATTGCCGGGTGTGCCCGGTGAACTCGGTCAGTTCCTCCGCCGAGGCCTCGCGACCAAAAACGAGTTCGAAAGCACGTCGAATCCGTGCTTCAGGCGTTTGCGCTTCGCGCTCCAGGCGGGCGGCGAAGTGTTCGGCGTTGCGGGCGACAAACGCGTTGTTCCACAGCGCGAGCGCCTGCTGGACGGTCACGGAGTTGTTGCGCGCGGGGGTGAGCTGGTCGCCGGCGGGACAGTCGAGCGCCTCCATGAAGGGGTCGGGCAGGGTACGAAAGAGGAAGCGATAGACACTGCGACGCCGACCCGCATCGCCATCCACCTCGAATTTGGTGTAGTCCACCCGTGGAGTGACGTGGATACCGGGCTGCAAATCAAACTGCCGGTCGCTCGGCCCCCCCATGTGCAGGTCAAGCCGACCGCTGACCTGCAACACGGCATCGTGGACGCACTCGGCGTCGAGGCGGATGCGGTTCATGTGCGCAAGGAAGCGGTTCCCTGGGTCGGGAGGATTTACGATTTCGGATTTACGATTTACGACGGTGGCAGATTGACGGTAGGTGGCGCTGGTCACGAGGAGGCGGTGGAGTTCCTTGAAGGAGCCTTTCGCATCGTCGCGGAACCAGACGGCCAGCCAGTCGAGCAGCTCAGGATGCGACGGGGTGCCGCCCATCCGGCCGAAGTCGTTCGGCGTGTCCACCAGCCCCCGTCCAAAGTGGTGATGCCAGACGCGGTTCACGATGGAGCGCCAGGTCAGCGGATTCTCCTTGGCGGTCAGCCAGCTTGCGAGGGCGGCCCGGCGAGCGCCTTCATCGGCCGGGTCGGCGAGTTCGAAGCGTGCGGGGAGCGCTGTCACACACGACAGGGTGCCCGGAGAAATCACCTCCATCGGCTTCGTGATCTCGCCCCGTTTCAACAGATTCACCACGCGCGGAACACCCGAGGGCTTGAGGCTGGCATCGGGCTCGAAGTCGTTGGCAGCGGCATAGACGAGCGAGGGCGGTGGTAACGCGGCGAGGTCAAGGCGGATGCGTTCGCCGAGAACGTCTGCGGCGAGCAACGCCCGCTGGTCGTCGGTTCGCTGGGCAATGGGGAGGGCGACAATCGCCGTTAGTTCCGTTGGCAGCACCCGCAGGGAAGTGCGGGCATCGGTGACAGCCAGTCTTGGGCGGCCAATCAGGTGGCCTTCACCGTGCAGTTGCTTGAGCACGAACACCAGCGTCGTGCCGGGAGGCAGGGCGAGCGGTTCCTTCAGCTCGAACACCGCCTGATGGGCCTCCCCCTCGCGCGGGTGGATGCCCCAGGCCGTCTTCTCGTCGCCATCCAGCGCACGGGCGATGCCCCAGTCCTGCTGGTCGAAATCGGCACTGGGATTTGCCAGCGGAATTTCGCGCGCGGCTTTGGCACCCGGCTCGAACGTGAGCAGCTGAAACTCGCTGAGGTGGAAGTTGCCGTTTTCGTTACGCCCCGGTCCCTGGTGCGGCAGGCTGGCATCGGGCAGGACTTCGAGGCGGATGCCGGTAATCCCCGCCAGCGGGGAACGCGCAGAGATTGTGTACGTATCACGGTCGGGCCGCGTGCCGATGGCGAGCAGGGAACCGTCGGCCTGTTTCGTCAGCGTCGCGCCGCCGACCGAGACGAAGGTCTGAGCGTCGACCGTTGACCAGGTGACCGGGTGTGCGGCGCGGCGCTCCTCCCATTCCGTGACCGCACGCGAGGTTTCCGCCGAAAGCAGCAACGCCCGGTCGTTTTGCTTCACGCGGCGACGCTTGCGCATGAGGTCCTGCCGGCGGACATGGACCTGCGGGTCGGCGTCAAACACGCGGTTGGCACGGTCCACACCGGCGAACACCGCCTGCAGCGCGTAGTAATCCCGTTGGGAAACCGGATCGAACTTGTGGTCGTGGCAGCGTGCGCATTGGACCGTCGTGCTGGCAAATGTCTGCATGACGGTCGTCAGCATGTCGTCACGGTCCAGATAGCGGGCGACCTGGCGGTCGAGGGTGTCTTCGCGGATGTCGCGCAGGGAGCTTTCGTCCCACGGACCGGCGGCAATGAAGCCGAGCGCTACCGTGGCTTGAGGATCGGCCGGAAACAGCACATCGCCAGCGACCTGTTCCCGCACAAAGCGGGTGTAAGGTTTGTCGTCGTTGAACGAGGCGATGAGGTAGTCGCGATAGGGCCATGCGTTGGTGCGGATGCGGTCCTGATCGTGGCCGTGAGTCTCGGCGAAGTGCGCGGCGTCCATCCAATGCCTCGCCCAGCGCTCGCCATAACGCGGCGAGGCGAGCAGGCGATCCACGACCCGCTCGTAGGCATTGGTGGAGGTGTCGGCCAGGAAGGCGCGAAGTTCCTCCGGTGTCGGCGGCAGACCGATGAGATCGAAGCTGACCCGGCGCAACAACGTGCGGCGGTCGGCCTCGGGAGCCGGCGTCAGACCGTGTTCGGCGAGCTTCGCCGCGATGAACGAATCGACGGGATTCGTCGAAGGCCGGGAACCAGCCGGAAAGTCTGGAACCGGGGGGGCGGCGAGCGGTCGATAGGCCCAGTGGTCAGCATTCGTCGAGACGTCGGCGCAGGCTGAAACCGCGCTGATCACCAGCAACAGCATTCCCAGCATGCGCGCACTCCACTTCATGCGAGAATTCCTTGGACCACTTCGCCGTGTACGTCGGTGAGCCGGCGATCCACGCCGTTGTGGCGGAAGACGAGCTTCGTGTGCTCGACGCCCAGCAACCGGAGCAGGGTGGCGTGGACGTCGTAGAATTCCACCGGGTTCTCGACCGCGTCGTAGCCGATTTCATCCGTTGCTCCGAAGGCCAGGCCAGGCTGCAGGCCCGCGCCGGCGGCCCAGATCGTGAAGCCATGCTGGTGGTGATCGCGCCCTTTGCCATCGATGCCCTGAGTGATCGGCGTGCGACCAAACTCGGTCGTCCACAGCACCACGGTCTCGTCGAGCAGACCGCGCTGCTTGAGGTCGCGCAGCAGGGCGGCCACCGGCTGGTCCATGGTCAGGGCCTGCTTGCGGTGGTTTTCCACGATGTCCTCGTGGCCGTCCCAGTTGATGCGCGGGGAGCCGAACTGGCCGCCGTTGAAAATCTGCACAAAACGCACCCCCCGTTCGCTGAGCCGCCGCGCAAGCAAGCAGTTGCGCGCAAAACCCGCCGTGGCCGCATTGGGATGGTCGAGGCCGTAGGCCGATTTGGTGGCGGCCGTCTCGCGGGAAAGTTCCACCAATTCCGGCACGCGGAGCTGCATCTGGGCGGCGAGTTCGTAGGCCCGGATGCGCGCGGCCAGGGCGGAGTCACCGGGGTGGGCCGCAGCATCGGCGGCATTGAGTTTCTCGAGCAGGTGCACGCTGGCTTCGCGGCGGGCAGGGGAGATGTCGGAAGGTGTGGCCAGATCGGGAATGGGATCCCGCTCCCCCGAGCGAAAGGCGACGCCCTGATGCACCGCCGGCAGGAATCCGTTTGTCCAATTGATGGAGCCGCCCGCCGGAAGCTGCCGTGGGTCGGGCAGCACGACGTAAGCGGGCAAATTCTGGTTTTCCGAGCCCAGACCATAGCTCACCCAGGCGCCGGCGCTGGGAAAGCCATTGAACGTGAACCCGGAGTTCATCAGGAACGTGGCCGGCGTGTGATTCGAACTCTTGCTGTGCATCGAGTGGATGAACGTGAGGTCATCCACGCATCCCGCGAGATAGGGCAGCAAATCAGAAACCCAGCGTCCGCTGCCACCGTATTGGCGGAAGGCAAACGGGCTTTTGAGCAGTCGACCCGGCTGGCTGAAGAACGTGTCGAACTTGCGCCCGGAATCCTGGCCATGCCGACGCTCCAACTCCGGCTTGTAGTCAAAGGTGTCCACATGGCTGACACCGCCGAGCGCGCAAATGTGGATGACGCGTTTGGCCCGCGCCGGAAACATCGGCGGCTTGGGCGCATAGGGCGAAGCCAGGGCTGCCGCCCGTGCCTCCTCCGCGCACAGCCAGCCCAGCACGACGCCGCCGAAACCGCAGGCGGAGCGGAAGAGGAAGTGGCGGCGGTTGAGAGATCGGCTAAGCATGCGCCTCCTCGGGAAGATCCTCATCGAACCTTCCAGCGTAATCGCGTTCCGCCTCTTCGCGGACGTTGTCAATGTCGCCAGCCAATACTGAATCCCACGCCGAGCCGAGCAGCAGCAGGTAACGAGAAAGTTCATTGAGGAACTCCACCGGCAACGATTGCTGGCGAGTCCACAACACATGATATTGCCAGCCTCCGTTCAGCAGGCCTGAGACTGCGTATGATAAACCTCTATCGACGTGATTGGCCCTTTCATCGATGACCGGACCTGAAGGCGTTGGGCCATTCAGCGAGAGGTTGATTATTTGGAAATCCATTATTAGCGCCTTGTAGAGGGTGTTCAGTAGCATGGAGCGCTTGTCACGATCGATGGCATAAAGGGTGAAGCACCAGCTTTCGGACTCGGGCAATCCTGTGTTGGGAAGGTTGGAATGGTTCCTTAACCGCAACAGGGCTTGCGAATAGACCTCACCTAAGTTGTTCAGGACGTTCATCGCACAAAGACAAATTCGTTGGAGTTGAGCAGCACCCAGGCGGCGCTCGCCATCCCCTGTTCACGGGCAAGTTTCAACGCATCGCGTCGCTCCGCCGGTTTCGGTTCGCGGGCCAAGGTGAGGAACCAGAGCTGATCGACCTGGTATTTCAGATCTGGACCGGCTTCGCGCTGCACACGTTCAGCGAGCTTCGCCGCCTGCCGTTGCACAAAGGAATCGTTCATCAGCGACAACGCCTGCAAGGGAGTCGTGGTGTTGGCACGAACCGGTGTGCGGGTCGAGAATTCGGGGCAGTCGAGCGAGTCGAGCAGCGGATCACGGGCGGAGTGTACGGAGATGCGGTAAATGGTGCGCCGGTTGAACTCCGCGCCGGCGGGATCGGAGGCGAAGTATTCGTTCTGGCCGCCGTTGGTGACATGACGGAACGGACGGAAACCGGGTCCGCCCATCTGCGGGTTCAGTTCGCCGCTCAGTGCGAGCAGCGCGTCACGCAATTCCTCCGCTTCCAGCCGGTGCGGTGTGAAGCGCCAAAGCAGGCGGTTGTCGGCATCGCGCTGGAGGGCCGGTGATTCAGTAATCGGTGAAGCAGCATTCAGTTCTCCAGCAGGTGAGCGCTTGGCAGTCACCGACTCACTGATCACTGATTTACTGATTACTGATGACTGCTGGTAAGCGGCACTCGTGACAATGAGCTTATGCAGCCGCTTCAGGCTCCAGTTGGCGCCGTCGGGTGAGACAAACCACGCGGAGAGCCAGTCGAGCAGTTCAGGATGTGAAGGCGGTTCGCCCATTTTCCCGAAATCGTTCGGCGTGGCTACGAGCCCGCGCCCGAAATGGTGCTGCCAGACGCGGTTCACGATGACGCGTGCGGTGAGCGGGTTTTCCGGTGACGCAACCCAGTCCGCGAAGCGTCGGCGGCGTTCGCCTTCGGGAGAATCTGCGGCCAAACCAAGCTCGCCAGAATGGGCGGCGAGCGCCTCCAGTGCCCCGGGTGTCACCTGATCCTTCGGTTTGTCGGGCTCGCCGCGGTTCAGGATGAACGTGGCCTCGGGCTGGCTGGCGTTTGCCGCGTAACTCCAGTCGTTGGTACTGCCTCCGGGGAAATGGCGGTCGCCGTGGTTCACGCCCTGAAACACGGCTTTGACTCGGTAATAGTCGCGCTGCGGGATGGGGTCGAACTTGTGGTTGTGGCAGCGGGCGCAGTTGAGCGTAACGCCCAGAAACGTCTGCGCCACCGTGCCGACAATGTCCTCCAGTTCCGCCTCGCGGACCATCGCGCGCACGCTCGCGCTGGCTGAACTGTGCCCGGCCTGATCCCAAGGTCCGGCAACGAGGAAACCCGTGGCGATGACGCTCACGGCGTTTGCTTCCAGCAGCACATCGCCAGCAAGCTGTTCGCGGATGAATTGGTCGTAAGGCTTGTCGTCGTTGAAGGCCTGGATCACGTAATCGCGGTACCGCCAGGCGTGCTCGCGGATGCGGTCGTACTCAAAACCCTGGGATTCACCGAAGCGCACGACGTCCAGCCAATGGCGCGCCCAACGTTCGCCGTGGTGCGAGGAGGCCAACAGGCGGTCCACGGCCCGTTCGTAAGCGTCGCCGCGCGAGTCGCGGAGGAAGGCGGCGGTCTCTTCCGCCGACGGTGGCAGACCAATCAGGTCAAAGCTGAGCCGTCGGAGGAGCGTGCCGCGATCGGCGGGCGGAGCGGGTTGCAGCCCGAGTTGCCGGAGCTTGTCGGCGACAAACGCATCAATCGGATTGTTACGCCACTCGCTGGGACCGGACGCCGGCGGAATGGCCGGATGCTGGAGTGGCTGTAGCGACCAAAGGTTGGTGGTGACAGTTGTCACGGTCGCGGCCCACAAACCGGGCAGGGGAAACCAGGCGGCCAATAGCAGCAGCCATACAAGGCGGCTTGGGCGGCTTCCAGGAGGTTTCACGAGGGAAGTTTGCGAGCACGCGCCGCCGTTGGCACGCGAAAGTTCAATGTCTCGCGCTGGGACCGAGGCGGCCCTTCAGACGGTCGAGCAGCACCGCAGCCAGGATGACCAAGCCGAGGACGACCTTCTGCGTGTAGCTTTCCACGCCGGTCAGGTTCATGCCGTTGTTGATCACGGCAATGATCAGCGCCCCGACCAGCGTGCCGAGCACGTTGCCCTGGCCACCGGTCAGGCTGGTGCCGCCCACGACGACGGCGGCGATGGCATAAAGCTCGTAGCTGGTGCCGTACGTGGGGGCACCGCTCTTGAGCTGCGACGCCATCTCGATTCCACCCAGACCGGCCAGCGCGGCGCACGCGGAGTAGGCGAAAAGCTTCACGCGTCCGACGGGCACGCCGGACAGCCGCGACGCCTGCTCGTTGCCGCCGACCGCGTAGAGATATCGTCCCAGCACGGTACGGGTCAGCAGGATATGGGCGGCGGCGAAGACCAACAGCATGAGCACGACCGCATGGGGGAGGCCGAACAGCCCCGTGCCGCGTCCCAGCCAGGCCGAGCTTTCGGGCACTTCGTAGATGGACTGGCCCTGGGAAAGGATGAACGCGAGCCCGCTCGCCGCCTGCATGACCGCGAGGGTGGCGATGAAGGAAGGCAGCTGAAATCGCACCACCGCCGCGCCCGAGGCCAGGCCGATAAGCGCACACAGGGCCAGCCCGGCCAAGGCTGCCAGCAACAATGCCCCATTGCTTGCTTCTGTGCCACCAAGACGATCCCGCACCAATCGTGTCGAGACCACCGCAGCGAGGGCGATGAGGCTCCCGACGCTCAGGTCAATGCCTCCGGTCAGGATGACGAAGGTGAGTCCCGCCGAAAGGATGGCCACCACGACGATCTGATTGGCGACGTTGAGCAGGTTCTGCCGCGTGAGAAAGATGGGCCAGCGCGTACCGTGGTTCTGGACGAGCTTTGCTGAGGCCAGCCCGGGAAGATCCTCGGTCAACTTGTCAAAGACCGTCCAGTTGGCGCATTCCGGCGCCGCGACCACCTGATCGAACTTCTCACCGTTTGCAGCCAACTTTTTGAGAGCCACGCGAACGTCACGCGGGGTGGTCACAAAGATGATGGTGGGTTGGTTCTTTTTGCGAAACGCATGTTCAATGGGGGCAGCGAAGGCCCTGCCATCGTCAGAGTCGGGTGCAAAGACCAAGAAACGGGCAGGGCCGTCCAGGGTTGAGAGATCCGTCTCGACAAGACGCTTGCCAGCCTCTTCGCCGCCGGGGATTTCCTCACGCACCGTCACCGCCGAGAAGAACGCGCACAACAGCACGAGCACGCCGGCCATCCCATAGTGGCGGAGCGCCGTGGCCAGCCGTTGCCGCGCGTTGGTCATGTGGTTACGGACGCCAGGCGGATTTGAGACTACGCGCAGTGAAGCGTGCCTTGGGCAGTTCGCCGCCTTCGACCACGAGGGCGGCGAAAGGAGCTTCGCGCGGGATAAAGCAAAAGGACGCCATCGCCAGGCCGCCATTGCCAAACACCTCGATGGAGGATCGATCCAGCAGCACGCGCAGGCGCACACTGTCGTTCCACAGCTCGAAGTCCGGTCCCCAGGGCTTGCCGAAGTCGGAGTGGCGTCCGAGTGCCTTGGGCACGGGCTTCAGCGGCAGCTTGCGGCCGAAGGCGGTCAATTCTCCGGCCTTCGCGTCCCAGACGAGTTTTTGGCCGCGCAGTTCCAGCGTGACGGTCTGGGCCGTGCCGGGGAGGAACTCCAGCTCCAGGTCAAGCAGCTCGACGGCGGCCGCCTTCAGCTCATGCCGGCCGGCCGGCAGTGGACGCGCAAGGTCCTCACGCAGCGAGCTGGTGAAGAGGTCGTGGATTTCCTTCACCGGCCATTTCACGAGGCGGATGCCGTCCGGTGTGGTCTGCAACGACAGTTCGACGGGAAAGCCCATCTGCTGGTTGAAGGGCATGCCGGGATATTTGCCGCCCTGCATCCAGGTGATGAACACGACGCGCTTGTCGGGCAGATCGTCATAGACCTGGGCGGCATAGGAATTGGCGCCAAAATCGCCACGGAGTTTCGACGTCTCCGCCTTGAACTCACGCCCGTCAAAGCGGCCAAGCCAGTACTCGCCGCTCGCACCCCAGAGGGCCCAGCGCGTGTTCTGGGGGTCACCGTCCACCGGCAGCTCCACGAAGCCCGGGCACTCAAACAGCTCTTCGGAGAACTTGCTGGCCAACGTCCAGTTCTTCAGATCGGGAGATGTGTAAAAGTGACAGACGTTGCGGTTCGAGGGCTTGCCATCCTTGCCCGGCTTGCTGGCGTCCTTTTCGCCCACATAAAGAGGCATTACCCAGTGCTTGGTTGGCGCGTACCAGAAGACTTTCGGGTCACGGTCGCCATCGCCAATGTTGTGCAGCACCGGGTTGCCGGAATACTTGGTCCAGGTGCGGCCCTTGTCGTTCGAGTAGGCGATGCACTGGGTGAAGAGCTGTCCCTTGGATTCTTCGCTCGTACCGCCGGCTGCCGTGTAGATGGCGACCAACGGCGGCTCGCTGCCGGTTTTGAAGCCGGACGTGTTCTCGTGATCCACCACCGCCGAGCCGCTGAACATGGTGCCCAGCCGGTCGGGATACAGCGCGTGGTCCAGCTGTTGCCAGTGAAGCAGATCGTCGCTCACGGCATGGCCCCAGGTCATGTTGCCCCACTCGCGCCCCTCGGGATTGTGCTGAAAGAACAGATGAAATTCACCCTGCGAGAAAACGAGGCCGTTCGGGTCGTTGAGCCAGCCCTGTTTCGCTGAGAAGTGGAACTGCGGTCGCAGCGCCTCTTCGTATTCCGGCGCAGGCACCGGGTTCTGGATGTAGGGAGGCGTCGGTGCCGTGTCGGTGAGGATGAAATGATCGGCATTGATGTGGCCCCAACCGCCGGTGGCCGCATCCACGATCTGGATACGGGCCGATTTGCTGGCGAACTCCGCGAGGTCAAAGGTCGCCGTGGTGAGGAACTCATCCTCGCGACCGGTCGCGGAACGCACGGCCTTGTCGTCCACCAGCACATTCACGCAGGTCTTGCCGACCTCCTCGCCGCCGCCAATGAGGAAGCTGAGGTAGCGCTGCGTCAGCTTGAACTCGGGAGAAGTGAGCGTGCCGGTGGCCTTGTCCATGCCATGGTAGGAATTGACGTAGCCCTTGCCCCGGTAGCCGCCGACCGGTGACTGCTCCGGCAGGTTGCCATGCGCCGGCCCATCGCCGAAGGCCGTGCCAGTGGTGGTCCATCCGGCATAATCGGTGCCTTCAAAGTCCGCGATGATCTGCGGTTCTCCGCCCAGGACCGTCGGGAGAAACAACAAAGACGCAAAGGCGCAAAGGAGAGGAAATTTCATCAGACTTAAATGTGCGGTTTTGCGGCGTTGGTTGGCCTATTTGAGGGTCGGATCCTTGTCCGCGTCGGCTTTCCGGTAGAGCTGGGTCGGAATCAGCGTCTCTTTGGAGACGTCGTCGCCGGCCAGATACTTCACGATGTTCTGTATGGCGATTTGACCAATGCGGTCGGGAAACTGGATCGGGTCCGCATAAATCTTGCCCGCCTTGATGGCGGCCTTGCCCTCGGGCATTCCGTCAAAGCCGACGATCTTCACCTGGCCCGAGCGGCCGGCCTTTTCCAACGCAGCCACGGCACCGAGAGCGCTCGGATCATTGATGGCGAAAATGCCATTCAGATCGGGATGGGCCTGCAACAGGTCCTCAGTCGCCTTCATGGACCGGTCCTTGGCCGCGCCGCCGGGCAGAGTGGCAACGACTTCGATGCTCACGCCCTTTTCCCGCTTCTGGCGGGCCAGCTCCTCGTTAAATCCCTTGGTCCGGAGAATGACCGACTCCGCCTCCGGATGGTCGAGGATGGCGACCTTACCCTTGCCCCCGAGTGCCTCAATGAGCGCGACGGCGGCGAGCTTGCCGCCGCCGAAATTGTCCGTGGCGACGTGGCCGACCACTTTGCCCTCCTTGGCAAGCGAGGCGATGTCGGCGGTGAAGACCGGGATACCCGCCTTGTTTGCCTGGACCAGCGTGGTGCCCACGGCCTTGGAATCGCAGGGGCAGAGGACAATGGCGTCCACCTTGCGCACGATGAAGTCGGCGACCTGATTCTGCTGTTTCGCGGCGTCAAACTCACCGCTCGTGACAATGGTGGTCATGCCGTGGGCCTTGGCCTCGGCGGTCATGGAGTCGGCCAGATCCTTGAAGAAGGGATTGGCCAGCGTGAGCACCGAAATACCGATGACGGCCTTGGGCTTGTCGGCGGCGCAGAGCGTTGTGGTGAACAACGAGGCGGCGAGGCCAAGAATCAGCCGGCGGCGGGAAAGGGGATCATTCATGGTGGACGCCCCGAGACTGCCGGAACGGGCGCGCCCGTTGCAACGCCGGTGGTGGTCGATGAGGAAACATTTGCCCCCTGGGCCGACTCGCCGGACTCTGGCGCCGCGATGTCTGTCCGGGTCAAAATCTGCGGTATCACCAATCTCGCCGACGCGCAGGCCGCCTTGGCGGCGGGTGCGGATGCGCTGGGATTCGTCTTCGTGCCGGGCACGCCCCGTTACGTCACGCCGGAGCAGGCCGCTACCATCATCCGTGAACTGCCGCCGTTCGTCGCGAAGGTCGGCCTCTTTGTGGATGCCGATACCCGCACGGTTGCGGAGACGATCGCCCGATCCGCCGTGGATACGATCCAGTTGCACGGCGAGGAGACCCCGGAGTTCGCCCGCCAGTTCCTGGGGGCAGTGAAGGTCATCAAGGCCTTCCGTGTACGTGGCCCGGAAACCCTGGCACAATTGCCCGCCTTTGCCGACGCAGCCGATGCCCTGCTGCTGGACGCCTACGTACCCGGAATGCCCGGTGGGACCGGGGCTCGCTTTGACTGGGAACATGCCGTTTCGGCAAAGATCGGCGGCAGGCCGATCATTCTCGCGGGCGGCCTCACGCCCGTGAACATCGTCGAGGCGGTGCGGACGGTGCGGCCCTATGCAGTGGATGTGTCGAGCGGCGTGGAGATCACGCCCGGAAACAAGGACGTGTCAAAGATCATTGCGTTTATCCGCACCGCGAAGGCCGCATGAGGGAGGCTTGCCAGCGGCGGTGCTTCACCGCCGAAACGACTGCGCAAAATCATCCGTCGTCATTTCGCGGACTTCCTTCTGGAATTTGGACGCGCCGATGAGCCGCTGAAGTTCCCGCTCCCACGCGGCGCCATCGAGGGGCAGTTCCACGGGCAGCCCCAGCAGGGACGAGTACACCATGGAGTTGGCCAGTTCGACCGAATGCATCCCTTCCGCGCCGGGCGCGATGAGCGGGGCGCCGTCGAGGATGGCGGCGGTGAAATTCTCCATGATCGCGGCGTGCGGCGCCGGATGATTCTCAAACGGCACGTCACGTTCGGTGGTGGCGGGCTTGCTGAAACCCACCGTCGCCGTGCGGCTCCATTCCAGCGCGTCGGCCTCGTTTTGGGTGAAGGTGATGCGGTTGTTTTCCAGCACGGCCTTGCCGCGGCTGCCGGCCAGTTCGAGGCGGTTGGTGCCCGGCGCTTCGCCGGTGCTGGTGATGAAGACGCCGTTGAGCCCGTCGGCCCATTCGAGGTAGGCGGTCACCTGGTCCTCGACCTCGATGTTGTGCCAGCGGCCGAGCTGGGCGAAACCACGGACTCTGGCCGGCATCCCCAGCAGCCAGGCGAGCACGTCGAGGTTGTGCAGGCACTGATTGAGCAGCACCCCACCGCCTTCGCCGCGCCACGTCGCGCGCCAGCCGCCGCTCGCGTAGTAGGCATCGGTGCGGAACCAGTCGGTAATGAGCCAGCTGACGCGCTGGAGCCGCCCCAGCTGCCCCGAGGTGATCAGCTCCCGCAGGCGGGCGTAACGCGGCTCGACGCGCAGCTGGAACATTCCCGCCAGCACCTGTTTGGGCCGGGCGGCAGCGCAGGCCAGCAACCGCTCCGCGTCGGCCTTGTGGGCGGAAATCGGCTTCTCAACCATCACATGCAAGCCCGCCTCGAGCGCTGCTATGCCCTGCGTGGTGTGCTGGTAATGCGGCGTGGCAATGAGCACGGCATCCACCGTCCCCGAGCGGATGAGCTCACCCGCGTCGCCGAAGACGGCCAGACCGCGATCACGGTACAGGGCCAGCTTGTCCGGCGAGGTCGAGCAGACGGCCCGCAGTTCGCAGCGCGAGACCTTGCCTTCCAGCAGGTAGCCCGCGTGATGGCGTCCGATGTTGCCCATGCCGATCAGCCCAAGGCGGAGGGAGTTCACACGCCCAGTGTGGTTGGCCGGCCGGCCGGGCGGCAAGGAGCGAGGTTGTCGTCGGCCAAAGGCATGATACTCTGTCCTCACCGATGAAACTCCGACGTTACTGGATTGTGGCCACCAGCGCCCTGATGGTTCTGAAAAGCGTGCTCACCGCACGCGCCGCGGAAAACGCCGAGGAGGGGCTGGTTCACATGAAGCAGCTCGTCCGCACGGTTTTTCCGACAGTACCGCAGCTTTCCACGACCAACCTCAGCCAATGGCTGGCCGATACCAACCGTGTCCAGCCCATGCTGCTGGACGTGCGCACGGTTCCGGAGTTCAGGGTCAGCCATCTGCGCGGTGCGTGGCAGGTTGATACGGACGGACCGGTCACGGCGATGCTGAACAAGATCCCCACGAATCGTCCCGTGGTCGTTTATTGCTCGGTCGGCTACCGCTCGAGCGAGTATGCCACGAAAATGATGAAGGAGGGCTTTACCAACGTGGTGAATCTCGAGGGCTCGATCTTCCAGTGGGCAAACGAGGGACGGCCGGTCTTTGCGGGCGGCAAACCGACCAAACTGGTGCATCCGTACAATAATACGTTCGGCAAGCTGCTGAAGCCGGAGCTGTGGCCCGAAAAATGGGAGGAGGCGAAGTGACCGGAGCGGCGGAGCTGACGCGCTGGCGCGGCTTCGCGAGTTTGGGCTGGCTGGTCGTGCTGCTGGCTTGGGAAACGGTCGCGCCGTTTTTCCCGCTGTTCCAAAGCTGGCGCGAGCGCGGGCGGCATGCCCTGCGCAACATCGCTCTGGGGCTGGCCAATGGGCTGGTCACGGTACTGATCTTCGTCGTTGCCTGGAAGTGGGTTGCCGACACGGCAACAGTTCATCATTTCGGCCTGCTGAACCTCGGGGAACTGCCCGCCTGGGCGCATGCCTTGCTCGCGCTCCTGCTGCTGGATCTCTGGACCTATTGGTGGCACCGGATTTGCCATGCCGTACCGCTGCTGTGGCGCTTCCATCGCGTGCACCATTCCGACGCACAGATGGATGTGACGACGGGAAACCGCTTTCACCTGGGCGAGATCATCCTGTCATCGGTGCTACGCCTGCCACTGCTCCCGCTCCTGGGGATTCATTTCGGCGAACTGGTGCTTTACGAGACGCTGCTCCAGATTGTCGTACAGTGGCAGCACGCGAACATCAGCCTGCCGGCGGCGCTGGAGCGAGTGCTCCGGCTCGCGGTGGTCACCCCGGGAATGCACAAGGTTCACCACTCGCGGACACGATCCGAGACGGACTCGAACTATGCCTCGCTGTCCTCAGTGTGGGACACGCTTTTCCGAAGCCGGTGCTGTCGCGCCGACTTGGAAAACATTCGACTGGGGCTGGACGGGAAGGATGCCCCCGGTCAGCAAAAGCTGACGGGCTTGCTATGCGACCCTTTCCGCGGCGAGAACCGCTAAGCGACACACTCAGGGCGTCGCCGGCTTCACCTCAAAGTGGTGAACCTTCGGTTTGCGCGCGACATCGATGGCAGCCTCGGCGGCGGCGATTTCACCATCGAGGCGTTTCACTTCGGCGTCGCGCCGGGCTTCCACCTCTGCGCCCTTGGCCCAGGCGGGGAAGGAGTAGAGCTGAACATTCCGCCAGCGGTCGAAATACAGGTTGTTCTTGGCGAAGACCTGCTTCAACACCTCGCGCGACTGGGCGGTGATCGGGCCGCCGGAGTTCGTCAGATTCCAGCCCTTGGCGAGGGCGTCGGCGCTGGCCTTGGCCGCCGATTCGCCGTCGATGGTGATTTCGTAGGTGCCTTCGGGCAGGCCGGTGACCTGCAGGTCATAAAGGCTCAGGTCGGCGAGCACAGGGGCCAGTTTCAGGGCAGCCTCGGCACGCTGGTCAATGGGCATCGGCAGCGCCTTATCCAGCCGGTCGAAGCTGACCTTGCCATCCGCCACGGTCAGTTTTTCAACCTTGCAGCCCGTGGTCGTGACAGACTTCTTGCCGAAGTCCACGGCAACACTGGAAACCTCAGGCGTGGCACCCAAGCCCTTCAACACCGCCCACGCCATGAGCGTGTGCCCGGTGGGCCCCGGATGAACGGCGTCGCCCGCGCCGATGACGGCCTTGGGATCCGCCGCGCGCGCGGCCATCATCAATCCCATGTAGGGATCGAACTGATCCACGAAGCCGGCACCGTTCTTGGCCGCAACTTCCTTGAGGCCGTCGGAGAATTTCCGCAGGGATTGGTTGCGGATATCCTGGTCGGGATCGGCACGCTTATCCTCGATCGGCTGCGGTGTCAGAAAGGTGACCCGGGCGCCGGCAGCCGCCAGTTCCTTGGCAATCTCAGTCTGGCTGCGGGTGTAGGCGGCGAAAATGTCCGGGCGGAAAGCCTGGTACGAATGGTCGTTCATGCCGAACTTCACGGTCACAAACGTGGGCTTCAGCGGCAGCACATCGCGGCTCAAGCCGCGGCCCACCGAGTCCTCCACCATCTTCTGTTGGGCGGCCGCATCGGCGGCGAAGAGATCCTTTTCGTCCGGGTGCGCCCGTTGACGCAGCCAGGCCGTATCACCGCCCCAGCCCACGTTGCGGAAGGAGAGCTTCCAATCCGGATGCCGCGTCAGCGCGTACGCCTCGATGTAGGTCGTGTAAAGCCGCTGTTCAGTGATGCTGTCACCCAGGAAGACGACCCGTTCACCGTCATGGATTTGGAATTCGGCGGCGAAGGCGGCGGGAAAAAGCGCGGCGGCGACCACGCAGGCGGAGAGAAGACGTTTTGTCATAGGCGGATGTCGGAGAGCCAACCGTGATGTCACGTAACACGCAAGCGCGCAGCTTGAAGACCGGGATCATCCCAGCCGCGCCAGCGCAGCCTGACAGACGGCCGCAGCCGCTTCCGGTTTCCCCAATGTTTTCGCGCCCTTGGCCAAACCGGTCAGCTTGGCTTCGCCGAGCAGCTGGCCGAGTTTGAAGGGGAGATCTTCCACGCGGTTCAGCTTCACCGCCGCACCGTGCTCCAACAGGAAGTCGCTGTTGGCCTCTTCCTGGCCGGGGATGGGGTTGAGGATGACCAAGGGCCTTCCCAGCGCGAGCGCCTCGGAGCTGGTGAGGCCGCCCGGCTTGGTCACGATGAGGTCGGCGGCCGACATCCAGTCCTGCATGTTGCGCACGAAGCCGAGCAGTTGCGTGGGATGCTTGCGCTCGACGACGGCCAGATCGCGCAAAAGCTCCTGATTGCGCCCGCAGACCACGGCCAGCTGGACCGGTTCGGCGAACTTGTTCAGGGCGGTCAGGATTTCGGCGACCGGGCCGACACCAAAGCCGCCGCCGAGCACGAGCAGCACGGGCAGGTCGTCCCGCAGGCCGAGCTGCTTGCGGGCAGCCTTGCGCGCCGGAGCATTCTGGAAGCGGGCGGAAACCGGGATGCCGGTGACGACCACGTTGTCCGCCGGGACGCCGCGCGCGACAAGCCGGGCCTTTGTGTGTTCGGCGGCGACGCAGTAGAAATCGACGACCGGCTCCTGCCACAGCGCATGCGCCTCGAAATCGGTGACGATGCTGACCACCAGCGGCCAGGGCTGGAGTTTTCCCTTCGCCTTCAGCCCGCCCAAGATTTCCTCGGGAAGGTAATGCGTGCAGAGGACGACATCGGGCCGGAACTCCGCCATGTGCGTGACGAACTTGGAGGCATTGAGGCGTCCCAGCGTCTGGCGCACGCGGCCGAGCCGCTCGAGCTTTTCCTGGTCGTCGCTCTTGCGGAACAGCGCGCCCCATAGCTCCGGCGAGTGCTCGATGAGTTTGAGGTAGGCTTCGCTGTAGAGCTTGCGGAAGAGTTTCGGGGTGAACTCCAGCACATCCTGTTTTTCCACAACATCGTCGGGCCGCAGTGCGGTCCAGGCTTCCTGCAGGGCGGCGGCGGCCTGCAAATGGCCGGCTCCGGCGGTGACGGTGGCGATGAGGACGCGCAGCTTGCGAGCCGGGGCAGAGGAATTGTCGCGGGACTTCACAAGGCCAGCGTAACTATGCGTTGGGTGCGCGGGAAGCTTTAGCGTGGCTGTTCGACCACGGTCAGCTTGTCCACGGGTACGCTGCCCAGCGTCTGCTTCACGCCGCCCGGCCAGGTGATTTCGACGGCGTCCACCTTGTCACTCTTGCCGATACCGAAGGTGACCGGCAATTCGCTGGCGCTGAGGTAGCTCTTCGACGTCATCACTTCGCGCCATTGGGATTGGCCGTTGACCGTGAGTTTCACCGAGGCGCCAAGGGCGTCGCGATTGGCCTTGGTTCCGACTAGCTTCAGACGCACGAAGTGGTTGCCCAGCGACTGGTCGTTGCGCAGCAGCATGGGAGGACCGGCAATCTGAGTGAAGACCACGTCGAGGTCGCCATCCCCGTCAATGTCCGCATAGGCGCTGCCGCGGCCGACGATAGGTTTGAAGAGGTCGGTGCCAGCCTGATCAGCGTTGACGATGGCGAAGCCGGCGTCGCCCGCATTCCAGAAGAGCTGCGCCGGCTGCTGGTACTTCTGGCCGTGCTGGATCTTGGAGATTTCCTCTTCCAGATAGCCGTTCACGCTCAGCAGATCGGCGCGCCCATCAAGATCGTAATCGAAGAAGAAGATGCCGAACTTCAGCGGATCTCGGCTGGGCCCACCGATGCCCCAGGAAAGGCTTTCGTCGGCAAAGAGCGGATGGGCGCTGCCTCCGGGTCCGGGCTGGGCGACACAGAGCGCGGTCATCTCGTTGGCAAAGTTGCCGATGGCGAAACCGATCTTGCCGTCCTTGGTGAAGCGGCAGGCATCAATGCCCATCGCGCCGCGCGTGTTGCCGTAGCTGTCGAAAGCGAAGCCGCTCAGCGCGCCGATCTCCTCGAAGGTGCCGTCATGGCGGTTGCGGAACATCAGGTTCTGCACCGTGTCATTGGCCACTGCGAGATCCAGCCAGCCGTCACCGTCCACATCCATCACCGCGACGCCGAGCGTCTTGGCGATGGGCACGCCGGTGCTGGAGTTTTTCACCTGCACGCCCGAAGTGGCCGAGATTTCGGTGAACTTGCCGTTGCCGTCGTTCCGGTACAGGTGCGGGAAGGCGCCCTGGAAGTTCATCGGCGGGCCGTAAGCCCGGTGCGTGCCGTCGATCTTGTAGCCGACCTGCGCGTCGATTTCCGGCGACCAGCGTACGTAGCTGGCCACGTAAAGGTCGAGGTCGCCGTCGTTGTCGAGGTCGAAGAAAACGGCGGCAGTGCTCCAATCCTTCGGATCGCCACCAACCCCGGCCGCCACTGTCACGTCGGTGAATTTGCCGCCACCCTCATTATGAAAGAGCCGCGCGCCGCCCACCGTGGTGATGAGCACGTCGGGACGCCCGTCGTTGTCGTAATCACCGGTGGCGACACCCATGCCGTAGAGCGGCACGTCGAGGCCGGAGCCGCCGGTGACATCGGTGAACTTCCCGTGGCCGTCGTTGTGGTAGAGCGCCGCCGTGGCCGGTTTGGCACCTGCCGCAAGCTTGCCAGGCCACTGGGTCGAGTTGACGAAGAGCAGGTCGGGTGCTCCGTCGCCGTCGTAATCCAGAAAGGCCACGCCGCCACCCATTGTTTCCGGCAGCAGCTTGTCGCCGTAGGCTCCGTTTTCGTGACGGAAGGTGATCCCCGAGGCGGCCGTGATGTCCGTGAACTTGGCGGTCGGCACCTGCGCTACCGGCCGGTCGGCGGCCACTGGGGCGGCCAGCTTCGTGACCTGGGTTTTGGGTGCGACCGGTTTGGGTTTGAGCAGGAGGTATGCGCCCGCACCCAGGGTGCCGACGACAACGAGCGCGATGAGTGAGTAGCGAAAGCCGCGCCCTACGGCGGCGTCGTCCTGCTGGACTAATTCGTCGTGATCTTCAGGGCGCTGATCGGGATTCTTCATTCGGTCGGGTTTCTAAATTGCAAGGGGAAGGGGAACGCGCCGGGCAGATGGCCAACAGGGCGGCGCGATTGAACCGGGTCGTGGCCATTTGCCCTGAGCGGCTTCATGGCGCTCCCGCACCGGCGGATGCGACGGGCCGGACGGCTTCGTTTTTGGCCGGAGCTGACTGGGCCCGCGCCTCCATCCCGCGCGTCCTACGCTGCAGGTCATAGATGACGATAGCCTGCGCGGCGTGATCGGCGGCAGGATCGTGGAGCCGCGCGGCGGCCACAGCCCGATCGCGGGCGTTGTCATCCGGACGGTACCGCTCATGCAGGGCACGATGTTCGGCGGCCTTCGTGTTGTCCCCGAGCTGCGTGTAAAGCTGGGCCAGATTGTGGTGCGCGGTGACGTTCTCGGAATCGATGGCCAGAGTGTCTTCAAAGCGCCTGACCGCGGCCTGGAGGAATTCCTTCTGCCGCTCGGGGTTTGCGCGCTCGGCCTTGGCCCGTTCGTACAGGGTCTGGCCCAGCTCGTTGATGACCTCGTAGTCGCGGCTGAAGTTGAAGCCGCGCTTCTCCAGCTCGGGATAACGGTCTTCCAAGATGCTCGTAAGTTCGGCAATGGCCTTGTCGAGGTAGCCGTTCTGTTTGTCCACCAGCCCGTTCAGCCAGGCGATGGTCCAGCGGTTGCCGGCGGGGGTGAAGCGGGTCGAGTCGTTGGCGCGCTGGAGGGCGGCGACGGCGTCGTTGAGCCGGCCCTCCTTGAAATAGACGCGGGCGAGGTTCAGCGGTCCGTCGGCGCGGCCCAGCTTCTCGACGTGGTCAAACGCATCGGCGGCCTGGATCAGCTCACCCTTTTCACTCCCCTTGTCGCCCTTGAGGAAGAGGCCGATGCCGTAGTCATTCCAACGCTGCCACGGCGGGATGGCCGACGGGGCGTTCGTCATGGATTGGGACGCAAGCGTGTCGCCACCTTCGATCTCAAACGTCAGCCTGTCCGCTGCCAGGGTCGTGATGGGGAGGTCGTTCGTGATCTGGAAGGACATGCCGTTGGTGTAGTCGTGGCCGTACACATAGTTCATGTAGATCGTGTCGAACTTCCGATACTGGACCTTCACCTCGACCGTCAGCGGCTCACGCTGGTCGTGCGGTACGGTCAGCTTGTAGTGCAGGACGTGGGCGGCGCCGGGAGGGATCTGGTTGTTATAAAGCGGCGTGAAAATGTCCTGCGCATTTCGGCGGTCGATGCGGTTGCCGTCCTTGTTCAGCATGTACACGTTGATGAAATGCGCCCACGGATCGACCTCCTTGTGCGGCCCGAGGCCACCGCTCTGGCCGACAATCTCACCATCCGGTTCCGTCACCTTGGTCTCGGCCCAAAGCTCGTTTGAATCCACTGTTCCCTGGGTGAGCGGATGCCCGAGCTTAAGCGTTCGTACCACGGCCTCGATGAGGTAGGTCTGCCCGGGTTTCAGTTTGGGTACCTGGGGGCGGAGCGGGGCCACCAAGGGAGAATCGATCGTGCCGCCCGCCTTCACGCCGAAAAGATCCACCCGGATGCAGTCCTTCAGGAAGTTCTGCTGCGTCTTCACGACCTCGGCCTGGCCGCGCAGAGCCGCGAGCCCGGTGTTGCCGCCGGGAAAAAGATGGTCGTGGACAGTCAGGAAATCGTTCGTGCCGTTGTAGCGCGCGCCGAAGTCATCTGAGCGGTTCAGCGGCATGTGGCATTCGGCACAGGTCGCCTTGGCCTTCTCCGGGTAATAGAAGCTGCGGGCATTCACACCGGAAACGCCGCTGAGCAGGTAGCTGTCGTAATGGTTCTGTCCCCGGAGGAACTCCTTGTAGTGGTTGACCGCGTAAGGGATGCCGACCTTGTGGCAGGTGGAGCAGAATTCGGCGCTCTTGTGCAGCGGCTTCAGGAAGGTCTGCTTGTGGAAGGCCGGCTTGGCCTTGACGAGCTGCTTGTTCACGAAGAACGCGAACGAATTCGTCGGCGCAAAGGCGAACGGATAATGGACCGGCTCCTCGATGGTGTAGTTGGCATTGCCCGGCAGGCCCTTGTCCGCGCCTTCGAGGCTCGTGATGGCGTGGCAGACGGTGCAGCTGATACCCGCCCGCGCCGTCGGGTGGTTCGTCATGTCGAACTTGGGATCGTCAAAGGCCCCGCTGAAGAAGGGCGCCGGATCATGGCAGCCGGCACACCAGCGCGAAGCCTGCACGCTGCCATCCCGCTTCAACCCGACCTGGCGGGTCTCGTTCACGCTGAAGAGATAGAGCGGGTTGTTGAACGAGCTGAAATGGTGGGCCGAGTGGAACCACGAGTCGTAGGCGTTTTTGTGGCATTCGAGACAGTACTCGTTGTTCATCAGCGTGGCCGCCGGGATGAAGTTCCCGTTGGCCGTGCGGGCGCTGGACGGGAAAAAGTACTTTTCCCCCTCCTTGGGCGCCTTGGCGTTCCATTTCCGGGGATCGTGCTTGTGGAGCGCCACCATGCCGAGCACCACCACACCGACCGCCGCCGCCCACGAGAGGCCGACCTGCCACTTGATGCGCGGCCCGGCCAATCGGTGCAGAATGTAGAGCCAGACACAGGCAAAAGGTGTGATGACGTGCGCCCAGTACGTCCCGCTGCGGAGGTTCGGATTCTTGAGCTCAAACCCTTCCACCCGCATCAATGCGATCCCACTGAAGAGCAGCACCAAGGCCACCACAAACAGGGCATACCCCACGCGCACAGCGCGACGGTTTGGCCGGTCATGGGAGTTCTTGATATGGATCAGGCCGAAAATGATTACCGGCAGCACGATCAGCAGACCGAGCACGAGGTGCGCAAGGAACTGGAACTGGTAGAAGTAATTCTCGTAGGAAACGCCCTTTTCGCGATCCAGCCAGGTCAGAAACGTAATGCTGCTGAGATAGACCGAATTCGCCCCCAGCAACGCGAACAGCCCGAACACCACCAGCAGCAGCACGCGCAGGCGCGGGCCGACGGCGCGCACATAGCGTTTTTTCCCGGGCACAGGACTGTCAGGTGACGGATTCATGAGTGGTGGACCTGCCCATTGATCACAGGATCAGCACGCCGCGCAAGGGCTGCTGGGGTGAACCGCTTTCCGCATGGGGCGAATTGCTGGGGAAATAGAAGATAGGTGTCAGGATTCAGGAGACAGGAGAGTTGCACGCCTCGGTTGCCACCGTGGGGGAGGTTGATTAGTTTGCAGCGTGCTTCGCCGTATTGTTCTGCTCGTGGCTTCGGTCGTTGCCGCCGTCATGGCGGTGGGGCAGACCTCCATGGTGCCGGCCAATGGGATACTGGCCACGACCTTGCAGCAGCCTGATTCCACCTACGCCACCCGATCCGTCGTCACGGTCAGCGGTCAGCCTTTTACGCAGGCGGTGCGGGTCGTGACCAAGAAAACGCCGGCGAATAGCTACAACATCCAGCTCAACCTGCCGACCACCGCAGCCGTGGCCAAGGACGACGTGCTGCATGGCATCTTCTGGCTGCATCGGATCGCCCCGACCAATGGTGAGGCGTTGACGGAGTTTGTCTTTGAGCAGGCCAGCAACCCCTACACGCAGTCCGTTACCCGCACCCAGATCGAAGGCGATGGGCAGTGGATCAAGTTCAACGTCGCTTTCCAATCGGTCGCCACCTACGCCGCCGGGGCGGCGCAGATCAATTTCCGTCTCGGCTACGCGCCCCAGACCCTTGAAATCGGCGGCTTTACGCTGACGAATTATGCCAAGACCCGGACCCTGGCTTCGCTGCCCAACGATATCACCTATCCGGGGCGAACGCCGGATGCCGCCTGGCGGGCGCCGGCGGCAGCGCGCATCGAGCAGTACCGGAAGGCGGATCTCACGGTCCAGGTGCATGATGCCGAAGGCTATCCGGTGCCCGGCGCGCAGGTCGCGGTGCAGATGAAGCGGCACGCCTTTGGCTTCGGCTCGGCCATCGATGGCGGGCGGCTGCTGGGCAAGTCCGGCACGACCAGCGACCGCTTGAAATATCAGGGCGTCATCACCAACTGGTTCAACAAGGCGGTGCTGGAAAACGACCTGAAGTGGCCCGTTTGGGAGGCCGGGCCACCCAATGGTCCCGGCACGGCCACCAATGCCCTGAAATGGCTGTTGGACCGGGGCATCCCGGTCCGCGGGCACAACCTCATCTGGCCCGGGACCAATGAGAGCTACTTTCTGCCTGCCGATGTGCCTGGGCTGTTTGGCGACCGGGTCGCGCTCCGGTCGCGCATTGACCGGCATTTCACAAACATCCTGACGGCCACCGAAGGCCAATGCGTGGAATGGGATGTCATCAACGAGCCCTACGTGAATCACGCCGTGATGGATGTGCTGGGGCAGGGAGAGATGGTCCGCTGGTACCAGATGGCGCATGCCCTCGATCCGGCCGCAGCGCTGTTCCTGAATGAATACGGCAATCTGGAACTGGCCGGACTCGGAGCGGCCCAAACCGACGATTTTTACAACAAGCTCAACTACCTTCAGACCAATGGTGCCCCCATCAGCGGAGCGGGGTTTCAAAGCCATTTTCAAGGCTACTTACCATCCCCGCCCCAGATCATCGAGCAGTTGGACCGCTTCGGGGCGCTCGGGCTGGCGTTGGAGGCGACCGAGTTCGACGTGGATCTGCCGGATGAGGTGACGCAGGGGGACTATCTGCACGACTTCATGACCGCGCTCTTCAGCCAACCGCAGGTCAACGGCATCGTCATGTGGGGTTTCTGGGCTGGGCAGCACTGGCGTCCCAATGCGGCGCTCTTTCGGCAGGACTGGTCGCTCAAGCCGAATGGAATCGCCTGGAGCAATCTGGTCTTCAAAGAATGGTGGACCTCCACGAACGCGATCGTGGATGCCAACGGAGCAGTCACGGTGCGGGGCTTCAAAGGGGATTACGACGTCACCGTCGTGTCATCCGGCTCCACGAACCGGTCTTCGCTCACACTGACTGAGAACAAGGCGATCACCGCGACGGTACCCGTGCAGCCGCTGGCCGCCACTGCGGTGCCCACCACGGATGGACGGATGGTTCTGAGCTGGCCCGCCGCTTCGACCGGTTATCGCGTGGAATTCGCCGCCTCCTTGAGGCCGCCGCTGACGTGGCTACCTGTCACCGAAACCCCAGTGCTGATGGATGGCTTTTTGCGGCTCAATCTGCCGGCCGCGTCAGGCGAGCGTTACTATCGTCTGAACCGCGCCGGCAATTGATGGGTAGCGCTGGGAGACGGGCATTTCGCGTGCTGCCAGAGGTCAGACAATTACCGTGTAACCGTCACCCGGTCGCGCAGTCTCCATCGCCGTGATCAGTCAGACTGTGCCCAAAATTTGTGACCCTAGGCCGCCTCAGTGCGGGTGGCGGCTGGTGCTGCTGCGCAATCGCATCATGACGAGCATCCTGGCCGCCTGATGCGCGGCAAAAGTTAGACCCCAAGTGACTCCGGTAGATCGCAACTCAAACCCGAACGCAGTGGTCGCGGATGGAAATTCTGGTGGAGCTTCTCGGGCTCCAACCTATTCTCGCCGCTGACCTGTCCCTTTTCCGATATGGCGAACTCATCCAATTCAGGCTGGCTCAAATGGCTGGTAATACTCGCGGTGCTGGGCGGAGGCGGTTACGCCGCCTGGAACTGGCAGGCCAGGCGCAGTCTGGCGGCGTCGGCACCGGAGCTCCGCACCAACATCGTGGCCCGTGGCGAGATCACGCAATCGGTGACGGCCAACGGTGCGCTGAATCCCGTCCGCATCGTCACGGTGGGCAGCCAGATCTCGGGCATCATCACCGAATTGAACGTGGATTTTAATTCCAAGGTGAAGGAGGGGGACGTGCTCGCCAAAATAGACGCCTCGACCTACGAGCGCGCGCTGGCCCGGGCCAAGGCCGACCTCGCGAACGCCCAGGCGGCAATGGAACTCGCCCAGTACACTTACAACCACGGCAAGGAACTGTTCGACGCCAAGCTCGTCTCCGAATCGGATTACCAGAGCAACCTGGCGGGACTGCACCAGGCTGACGCCAATGTGAAGGTCCACCAGGCGTCCGTGGATTCCGCGCAGGTCGACCTGGACCGTACGATCATTTCCGCCCCCATCGGCGGCGTCGTCATCTCCCGCAAGGTGGACGCCGGGCAAACCGTGGCGGCCAGCTTCAACACGCCCGAAATGTTCACCATCGCGAATGACCTCGCCAAGATGCAGATCGAGGCGGCGGTGTCCGAGGCGGATGTCGGCGGTGTAGAAGAGGGGCAGAAGGTCAATTTCACGGTGGATGCCTTTCCGGGCAGGCCGTTTGTCGGCACGGTCTCGCAGGTCCGTTACGCCGCCATCACCAACCAGAACGTGGTGACGTACACCACGGTGGTGGCGGTGGACAACCGCGATTTGAAATTGCGGCCGGGCATGACCGCCAACGTGAGCATCATCACCGCTGCCCGCACCAATGTGCTGCGTGTCCCCACGGCGGCGCTGCGTTTCCATCCGCCGGAAGGGACGGTCATCGGTTCAACCAACAATGCCGTGGCCAAGGCAGCCGGCGGTGGCGCCGTTCCGCCCAAGGGTGGAAAGACGGTCGAATTGGCCACCAGCGGGCCGTTCGCCGGCCTGCCCATCATGCCTTGGATGTCGGGCGGCGAACGTCGTCGCCCCACCGAGCAGGAACGGGCCGACTATGAGGCTTCACTGACGTCGGAACAGAAAGCCAAGTACCAGCAGGCCGTGGCCGAGATGCGGGCCCGTTTCGCCCAAGGAGGCGGAGGCGGAGGAGGAGGGGGCATGGGCGGTGGTGGCGCCGCCAAGGCTCCCGCCAATGAAGGGCCCGCGATTCGCACCGTTTATATCCTGGACAAGGAGCGTTCCGCCCCGGGCAAACCTGTGTTGCAGGCGGTGACCGTCAAGACCGGTATCAGTGACAGCACGAATACCGAGGTGAGCGACGGCTTGAAGGATGGCGATGTCATCATCGTCGGGGCTACCACGGCGGCAACCGCTGCGGCGGCTCCGGCGGCCAGCCCGTTTGGTGGTGGACCGTTTGGTGGCGGACGCCGCTGAGCGGGATCCAAAGTCGCCCTCCAGATCATCATTACACGCGTGTGAGCATTCCCGTCATTCAGCTCGAAGATTTTCGTAAGACCTCCGTGACCGGCGAGGTGGCGGTCCAGGCGGTCCGAGGTGTTTCGCTGACGATCCAGCCCGGCGAGTTTGTGGCCATCATGGGTGCCAGCGGCTCCGGCAAAAGCACCATGATGAACACGCTCGGCTGCCTCGACCGCCCCACCAGCGGCCGGTTCCTGCTCGACGGCGTCAACGTGGGCGAGCTGGACCGCGACCAGCTGGCCGACCTGCGCAACCGCAAGATCGGGTTCGTATTCCAGGGCTTCAACCTGCTGGCCCGAACCTCGGCGCTGGAAAATGTCGAGCTGCCCATGCTCTACACGCGCCCCAGTCCGCCCGTGCGCGAGCAATATCGGCGCGCCAAGAAGGCCCTGGAAATGGTCGGCCTGGGCGATCGTTTCGATCACACCCCCAGCCAGCTTTCGGGCGGCCAGCAGCAGCGCGTGGCCATCGCCCGGGGGCTGGTCAATGATCCCAAACTCCTGCTGGCGGATGAACCGACCGGCAATCTCGATTCCCGCACCAGCATCGAGATCATGGGCATTTTCCAGCAGTTGAACGAGCAGGGCATGACCGTGGTGATGGTCACCCATGAACTCGACATCGCCCGCTATTGCCGCCGCGTCGTGGTGATGCGCGATGGCCTGGTCCGCAGCGACGAGGCCGTGAAAGACCGAGCCGTCGCGAGTGATGAGATCGCCAAGCTGGAAGCCGAACAGAAAGCCGTCCAACTCGCCTGACCATGCTCGCCGTTTTCGTGATCGCCCTGCGCGCCATGCGCCGGAACCTGCTCCGCTCCTTTCTCACCATGCTCGGCATCATTGTCGGCATCTCCGCCGTCATTGTCGGCGTGAGCATGGGCACCGGGGCCAAGGCCGACGTGAACAAGCGGATCGCCAGCCTGGGCCAGAACCTCCTGACCGTGATGTCGGGCAACATCTCCCGTGGCGGTGTGCGGGGTGGCTTCGGCATGGCCCCGAACCTGACCCTGGCCGACTACGACGCCATTCACCGGGAAATCTCGGGCGTCACCGCCGTCAGTCCGGAAGCCCGGACGACGGTGCAGATCGCCTACGGCAACCAGAACAGCTTCGTCCAGGTGTCAGGCGTCAGCGCGGAATATCTCACGGCCCGTTCCTGGCCACTGCTTACCGGGGCCAATTTCACCGAGGCGGATGTTCGCAACGCCAGCAAGGTCTGCCTGATCGGGGTCACCACGGCAAAGACGCTGTTTGGCGAATCGGTGGACCCGGTCGGCCAGGTCATCCGCATCAAGAGCTCTCCGTTTACCATCGTCGGCTGGCTGGAAGCCAAGGGCTCGGGGAGCTTCGGGCAGGATCAGGACGACATCCTGCTCGCCCCCTTCACCAGTGTGATGAAACGCCTTTCGGGCGACACCAAGTTCCGTTCGTTCTCGGTCCAGGCCGAATCGCCGGAAGCCATCACCGATGTGCAGACGCAGCTGACCGAACTGCTCCGCCAGCGGCATCAGATCGGGGAGGGCAAGGACGACGACTTCTTGGTGCGCACCCAGCAGGAGACCTCGGATTTCTTCAATGCGAACAACCAGACGATGACGATTCTCATCGGCTTCTTCGCCGGCATCTCCCTGGTCGTGGGCGGCATCGGCATCATGAACATCATGCTCGTGAGCGTGACCGAACGGACCCGTGAGATCGGCATCCGGCTCGCCGTCGGCGCCCGTGGGCGCGACGTGCTGCGGCAATTCCTGACCGAAGCCGTGTTGTTGAGCGTCGTGGGGGGTATCCTGGGAATCGGCGCCGGCTACGTGCTGGCCCCGTTGCTGACGAAGTGGGCGAACTTTCCCACGCTCATCTCGAACACCTCGGTCATTGTGGCCTTCGCGGTCAGCGCCTTCATCGGCATCGTTTTCGGCTTCTTTCCCGCGCTGAAGGCCGCCCGGCTCGATCCCATCGACGCCCTCCGCTACGAATAGTTCCGGGGGCGGCGTAACCGGTTGGCGCGCCAGCCGTCACCTAGAGCGTACTGATATGAAACGCTCGCAAATTGCAACCCTGGTCGCCATCGGCCTGGTACTCGCCTACGGTGGCCGGCTGGCCTGGCGGGCTCACAAAAATATCGTCAGCCTGGACGTCCACAACATGCCCGTGCGTGACGTGGTCCGCAAACTGCGCTGGCAGACGTGGGAAAGCATCGTGGTCAACAACAACGTGGACGCCCGCGTCTCGCTGGTCGTCGAAAGTCAGCCCCTGAACGGCGTGCTGGCCCTGATCGCCGACCAGTGCGAGGCCCGTTGGTCGGTGGCCTACCCGCTTTACACTACCAAGGCGAAACTCCAGCTGGCCCGCAAGGTCGCCGCCGGCGAATACGAGACCCCGCCGGAGGGTTGGACCAACTGGAATGCGCGGCCGGACTTCGCCGCGATGGCGGCCCGCATGGCCGCCGCCGCAAATGGATCCGACACCAATGCGCAGCCGGCCGCTTTCCGGGGCATGGGTGGCATGGGCGGTGGCCCCGGCGGGTTTTTTGGCGGGGGCTCGCCGGAGCTCAAGCCGGTGACCAAGGATTTTGACAGCCAGACGCCGGTGGAAACCGCCTTTGCGCTGCGTGAATTCGGCCCGGTCAAGGTGGTTCCCGAAGACGGGACCGAGCGCAAGGTGACCCTCTCACTGAATGAAGCCCCGATGGACACTGCGGTGAGCAAGCTGGCCAAGTATGAGAATCGCAAATGGGCCAAATTCTATCTGATCGAGCCACGCGGCGGCTTCCGTCCGACCCAGCAGGAACGCGATCAGTTCGCCCAGAACCGTCCGGACCCGCAGCAGATGCGGCAGATGCGGGAGAACTTTCAGCCCACTCCCGACATGCAGCAGCGTGCCACGCAGCGGGTGCTGGACCGCATCAAGAACACGACCCCGGAGCAGCGGGCGCAACGGGGTGGTCGCGGCGGATTTGGTGGTGGTGGCGGCGGCGGCGGTGGTGGTGGCGGTGGCCGGGGTGGTGGCGGCGGCGGTGGGCGCTAAGCAAAAGACCATCTGACAATCCCTATTCTTTATACCATGGACTCCATTTTCACAAACCGTTCCCGGCGGGCGTTTACCCTGATTGAGCTGCTGGTGGTGATCGCGATCATCGCCATCCTGGCGGGAATGCTCTTACCGGCCCTCGGCAAAGCCAAAAAGAAGGCCCAGGATGCGGCCTGTCTCAGCAATCTGCGCCAGCTCGGCATCGCCCTGACCAGCTACGCCAACGACAATCAGGATTACCTGCCGATCGCGGAGCCGCTGCCCTCATTGAACCCCAGCAACGGCCTTCCCCGCATTGCCGACATGCTGGCCCCACAGCTGGGCTATCCTGCCGGCACCAACCAGCCGAACAACAGCGTGCTCAAGTGCCCCTTGGATTACCGCTACGACAGCAACGGCAATGGCAAGGCTTTCGGCTACTTCAAGGCCGAGGGCACGAGCTACGAGTGGAACCCCGTGTACAACAAGAAGAAGCTGGGCAAGGTCAGCTCCCGGATGTACCTGCTCGAGCTCGTGCCGATGATGTACGATTTCGAGAACTGGCATAACAGCAGCACGCGGGTGCAGGGCAACACGAACGACCTCGAAACCACAGGCGTGGCGGCGCTGGTCGGGGCCAAGAACTGCGTCTTTACGGACGGCCATGTCGCCCCGCTGAAGTGACCATGGCTAGCGGCCCGGGGCGCGCTTCCAGCTCAGAACGAGCGTCTGCTTGGTGGCCGGCGTGAGCTTGAAAGACTCACCCGGCGGCAGCCCTTCCACCCAGCACAGTTCGCCATTCTCCGCTTCGGCCACGAGCAGCCAACGACGCCGGGCAGCCGGAATCTTGCGGTTCACAAACAGGTTTTGAAGTTTGCTGGGCTGGCTCAGGCCCAGCGGTTGAAAGCGGTCTCCGGGCTGCCAGTGACGCAGGCGCAGCCGTCGGCCAACTGGGATCGCATCAAGCGTTTCTTTGTTCGGCTTTTTGCCCGCCCAGCCTTTCCGTGGCGCCGCGGATTCAATCCGCCATTGGAGGCAGACTCCGTCGAAATCAACCCGGCCCTGTCTACCTGTCAGAACAACGTCCTGACTCGCTTCCGAAAATCGCGTCGGGGCAGGGGGCGGCACATGATCAAGCCGACCCGCTTCGTTTCGGCTGATCCGATCGGCCGAGGGGGCGGTGACGGCGGCAGTTTCCAGGCGCAGCCGTTCGACCAGCTCAAATTCGCCGGCGTGCCCCAGCTCCCACAACTGCCGGCGGATGACCGCGCGCTGCACGGCGATATGCAGCCGTGCAAAGGCGGCCCGACGACGCGCCTTCAGCCAGCGATCCGCCGCCATCTGCGTAAAATCCGCCTCATCGGCGACCAGTTCACCGGTGCGTCGCAAATGCTCCCGGATGCCCGGGGAATACTCGTTCGTCAGCAGCGGGAGCAGCTCGTGCCGGATGCGGTTGCGCAGGATGCTGCGGTCCTGATTAGAGGCGTCCTCACGAAACTCCAGCCGCTCCGCCTCGGCATACGCGCCCAGCTCGGCCTTGGTAAAGCCGAGCAGGGGACGGATCAGCGTCAGCCGTGGATCGGCCGGAGATGGCGACGTATGCTTCATCCCGCCGAGACCTTCACCGCCTGCCCCCCGCAACAGGCGCAGGAAAAAGAGCTCGGCCTGATCATCCGCGTGATGCGCGAGCGCAATATGACGGGCGTCACTTTCCAGTGCGACGCGCGCCAGAAAGCCATGCCGCAGACGGCGCGCAGTCATTTCGACCGATTCACGGGTACGGGCCATTTCCTCACACACGGGCAGGCAGTCCGTGACATGGCGGAGACCGAACTTGGTGGCCAAACTCTGGACGAACAGCACATCGGCATTGGCTTCCGCCCGGAGCTGGTGATTGGCGTGGGCGACGATCAGTTCCAGCCGAGAGGTTTTGCTGAGGCGTTGCAAAAGCTGGAGCAGCACCACGGAATCCAGTCCGCCCGAAACACCGACCACGACCCGCCCGCTGTGCCGGGCCGGCGCGTGGCGACGCCAGGAGTCGCAGAAGTGCTCAAAGAGGACGGACACGCCGGGAGGGTAGGGAACCTGCCGCCGGAGAAAAGCTTCGTGGCGGATTGGAAGTTCCGCTTGGCCGATTCCATCCGCGTTCGCTAGCGTGCGCCCGCCCGATGAAGTTCACCCCCTTAGGCCTGGCCCTGCTGTTTACCATGGCAGCGCTTGCTCACGCGGACGAACCGGCAGCCGCAGACGACGGTATCCATATCGACTCGGCGGACGGCTCGGGTGTGATCGAAGGAAGCGTCGCGACCGGCTTCAAGGCCCTCAACGGGGTCGTGGTAACGTATCAGGGCACCACCCTCACCGCCCACCAGGTGCAGATCGACCAGGCCACCCACACGGTTCTGGCGGAAGGCGACGTGATCATCCGGCACGCGACCGCCACAGGCCGGGCGGAAGTCTGGCGGGGTGACAAGGCCCGCTACGACTACGTGACGAAGTCACTGGTGGCCGAGGAATTCCGGGTCGGCCAGCCGCCCTATTTTGCTTCGGCCAGGCATTTGACCAGTGGCCAGACCAATACCGTCCAGATCGCCACGGATGCCGTGCTTACCACGGACGATCTCGCCGACCCGGGCTACAAGATCAAGGCCCGCAGCCTGACTTTCGTGCCGGGCAAGAGTTTCACGGCCAAGGAGGCCACGCTGTATCTCGGCGACGTGCCCGTGATGTATTTCCCCAGCTACACACGCGACCTGGAGCGGCACCCGAACTTCTGGACGGCCACACCGGGCTATCGGAGCCTGTACGGTCCGTTCCTGCTGAGCAGCTACCACTACTTCTGGAGCACCAACGTCGAGACCGCGCTGAACCTCGACTGGCGGCAGCGGCGCGGCGTCGGTGTCGGCCCGGAGATCAACTACGACCTGGGCAAATGGGGGCAGGGGAAGGCGGAGTTCTACTACACGCGTGACGACCTGTCCGGGACCAACTCGGTTGGCGCGCAGCTGCCCACCGACCGGCATTTCACCACCTTCACGCACCAGATGGAGCCGTGGGAAGACTTCAGCGCCAAGGCGGTCGTCCGCGAGCAGAGCGATCCGCTGGTGACCCACGACTTCTTTGAGGGCGAATACCGCAAGGATACGCAGCCAAAATCGTTTTTCGAGGCCACCCAGTTCTGGCGGAACTTCAGCCTGGATGCGGTGGCCCAGCCGCAGATCAACGACTTCTACCGCACCGTCGAACGCCTGCCGGATGTGAAGCTGACCGGCCTGCGCCAGCAGATCGGGGAGACGCCGTTCTACTACGAATCGGAAAGCTCGCTGGCCTATCTGCGCTATCGCGAAGGATTGCTGCCAGCCGGGGTGACCTCGACGAATTTCTCCGCCTTCCGGGCGGACTCGTTCCACCAGATCGTCATGCCCGAAACATTTTTCGGCTGGCTGAACGTGACACCCCGTGCCGGTGGACGTTTCACGCACTATGGCGACGTGGATGGTTTGCCGGACATCAACGGCGACAAGGACCGGTGGGTTTTCAACACGGGTGCGGAGGTGAGCTTCAAGGCCGCACGTGTCTGGCCGGGCGTGCGCAACGATTTTCTGGAGATGGATGGGCTGCGCCACATCATCGAACCGTCCATCAACTACGCTTACGTCCCGAAGCCGGACAAGCAGCCTTATGAGCTCCCGCAGTTCGACACGGAACTGCCGTCCTACCGGCTGCTTCCGTTGGACTTCACGGACTACAATTCGATCGATTCCGTGGACAGCCAGAACACGTTGCGCTTCGGCCTGCGCAACAAGTTCCAGACCAAGCGGGCAGGGCAGGTGGAGAACCTCCTGAACTGGTCGCTCTACACCGATTGGCGCCTCCACCCCGCTGCCGGACAGACGACCTTCCCCGACCTGTACTCCGATTTCGACTTCAACCCGCGCCGCTGGATCGTGCTCAACTCCCAGGTCCGTTATGACATCAACGGGCGCGACTGGGAGGAAGCCTACCATCGCCTGACACTGCTGCCGAACGACACTTGGAACTGGACCCTGGGCCATCGCTACCTCAGGGACGATCCGGCCACCTACGGGATCGGTAACAACCTGATTTCGAGCAGCCTGTATTACCGGATCAACGAAAACTGGGGCTTCCGCTTCAGCCATTTCTTCGAGGCCCGCGATGGCGTCCTCGAAGAGCAATACTACACGCTCTATCGTGACCTGCGCAGCTGGACGGCCGCCTTGACCCTGCGGATACGCGATAACCGTCAGCCTCAACAAGACTGGGCCATTGTACTGACCCTTCAGCTCAAAGCGTTCCCGCGCTTCGGCCTCGGCCGCGACTCCGACCGCGCCGACTGGCTCCTGGGCCATTAAGCGCCAGAGCAGGGCAACTCAAAGCTGGCCACCGCACTCAGCTCCGACTTGCGTGGTTGATTATTTAATTGAATATAACATACATTGTGCGTCTATTTTTGCATCAGGCACTGGACGATGGTGTTGAGTTGATTGTTCCTACTTGAGCGCCAAGCCGACGCGGCTCGTAAATGGCCAGAAGACCAAGAGTGAGCGTCCGATGACCTTCTCCTGGGCAAAGTCCGGTTCGCCTCCTGGACCGGGCCCCCACCAACGTGAGTCGGAGCTGTTCATCGTGTTGTCTCCAAAGCAGATGTAGTGTCCGGGACGGACTGTCACTTCGGTCTGCTCATTGGGGAAATTGGGCGTGGGTCCGTAACTGCCGGTGGTTTGATGCCAAATGGTGCCATTCACATGGCCGGAATAATGGTCTGGACGCGGCGGCTGTTTCGGATCAAAGCCGAACACGCGATCAAAGCCGTAGTCGTTCGTGGTGAGTTGCACGCCGTTGATGTAGGTGTGCCGATCATCACCGATGCGGACACGGTCGCCACCCAATCCAACCAACCGCTTGATGTAGTGAGTGTTAGGCGTCATGCCCGGATGGTCCTCCGAGCGGAAAACGATGATTTCACCCCGTTGCGGACGGCGGAAATTGTAAGTGACGCGTTCGACGAACAGGTGGTCACCTGTCACGACCCGCGCTTTCACAATATCCTCACCCTTCCGGAAATGGGTCTTTTTGAGAACGCCCCCATATTCGTCGGTCAAATCAAGTTGGGGTCCGAACCGATCGGGCGGAAACCACACCGCGATATCGCCGGCCGTGGTGTGGATCGTTTGTTTTGCAACAAAAGGCAGATAGGTTTTGGGCTTGGCGTCCAAGCCAGTCACGTCGCAGTCCTGCTCGGCCACAAAATGGTAGTAACTGACGCCCTTGATCCAGCGCTCCCACAGCCGGCCAGGCAGCGAAGGGATCTGCACCTCGGATTGGTCGCGGAGATCGTGATGGGTAATGCCCCAGAGCGTCGGCTGCGCCGAGCCGGTAGGAATGACCATCGGTTGGATCAAAAATTGGCGGCTGCCGAGAATGAGCACCGCAATCTCCAGAAGCATGACGGCATATTCGCGAAAATCGCCGTTGGCATACGGCTTCAGCCATTTGTTGGCGGTCTCCTCCAATTGCGTCATCTGCGACTGAATAACCTCGTTGTCCGCCCCGGAGCGGACCGACGCCCGCAGCTTGGCGAGCGCCCCTTCGATGTGCTCGATGTTCGGCTTCGGCAGGACGTCGCGCTGATGGTTGAGCATCTTCTCGACGGAGTCGGCCAGTTCCCCGGCTTTGCGGACGGTTCGGGAAAAGAGCCAGCGAAAGAATTGCATTGGTTTCAGAGTTTCTGGTTAGCGAGCGCCAAAGCCTCGGACGAATTGCTGACGCCGACGTTCAAATCGTGGAGCAGGCCATCGGTCAGGGAGTAGATCCAGCCATGGATGGCCAGCGCCCTGCCCTGCTCCCACGCCGCCTGCACCATCGTGGTCTGGCACACATTGACCACCTGTTCGACGACGTTGAGCTCGCAGAGGCGGTCCACGCGGACATTTTCATCCGCAATGGCCTCCAGTTCCGTCCGGTGCCGCTGATGGACGTCGCGGAGATGGCGAAGCCAGTTGTCGATCAGACCGAGCCTCAGGTCGCGCATCGCGGCCCGGACCCCGCCGCAGTTATAATGGCCGCACACGATGATGTGCTTCACCTGCAGCACCGACACCGCGAACTCGATCACGGAAAGGCAGTTGAAGTCGGTGTGGATGACCAGGTTCGCCACATTGCGGTGGACAAACATTTCACCGGGGAGCACGCCCACGATCTCGTTGGCCGGCACCCGGCTGTCGGCACAGCCAATCCAGAGGTATTCGGGCGCCTGCTGGGTCGAGAGCTTCTGAAAGAACAGCGGGTCCCGGGTACTGATCGCCTTGGCCCAGTCGCGGTTCTGTTCGAAAAGATGTTTGAGTGTGCGCATGTCCGCCTTCCCCTGCCCTACGCCTTGAGCACCTCGATGAACGCCTCCTGGGGAATGTTCACGGAGCCAATGCTCTTCATGCGTTTCTTACCTTCCTTCTGCTTCTCGAGCAGCTTGCGCTTACGGCTGATGTCACCGCCGTAGCACTTCGCCGTGACGTCCTTGCGCATCGCGCTGATGGATTCGCGCGCGATGATCTTGCCGCCGATGGCCGCCTGGATGGCGACGACGAACTGCTGCTTGGGGATGACCTCCTTGAGCTTCGCCGCGAGGGCGCGGCCGCGGGCCTCGGCCTTGCTGCGATGGACGATGCAGGAAAATGCGTCCATCGGCTCGGCGTTCACGAGCATGTCGAGCTTCACCATGTCACTGGCGCGATACTCGGTCGGCTCGTAATCCATCGAGCCAAATCCACGCGTGATGGATTTGATGCGGTCATGGAAGTCGATGAGGATCTCGTTCATCGGGATGTCGGCCGTGAGCATCACGCGGCGCGGGTCCAGCGTCTCGGTGTGCTTCAGGTCGCCGCGTTTTTCCGTGATGAGCGACATCATGTCGCCGATGTTCTCGTTCGGGCACATCACGAAGGCCTTCACCATCGGCTCGCGGATTTCCTGGATGTACGTCACGTCGGGCAGGAAGGCCGGATTGTCCACGGTCTTCTCCACGCCGTCCGTCATGCTCACCTCATAGACCACGCTGGGATACGTGGCGATGATGTCCATGTTGTACTCCCGGCGCAGGCGCTCCTGAATGATCTCCATGTGCAGCAGCCCGAGGAAACCGCAGCGGAAACCAAAGCCGAGCGCCGCCGAGCTTTCGCTCTGGAAGACGAAGGCGGAGTCATTGAGCTGCAACTTGGCCACGCTGGCCTTCAGGCCTTCGTAGTCCGCCGTGTTGATCGGATAGATGCCCGAGAACACCATCGGATGAATCTCCTGGAAGCCCGGCAGCGGCGGCGACGGGATGCGGTGATCGGTGATCGTGTCGCCGACCTTGACCTCCTTGGGCGTCTTGATGTTCGCCGTGATGTAGCCGGTCTCGCCGCACTCCAGCTTGGCGCGGACGTAGGGCTTCGGGTTGAAGGAGCCGACCTCCTTCACTTCGACGACCTTGTCCGAGTATGGCAGGCGCACCTGCATGCCCGGCTTCAGCTCGCCGTTGAACACGCGCACGAGAATGACCACGCCCTTGTAGGTGTCGAAATAGCTGTCGAACACCAGCGCCTGCAACGAGCGCTCGCCCGTCGGCTTGGGTGCGGGTATGCGCGCCACAATGGCCTCGAGGATCTCCTCGATGCCGATGCCTTCCTTGGCGCTGGCGGGAATCGCGTCATCGGCCGGAATGGCGAGTATCTCCTCCAGCTGCTGCTTGGCCTGCGGCACGTTGGCGTGCGGCAGATCGATCTTGTTGATGACCGGGATGATCGTGAGCTGCTGTTTCATCGCCAGATGGACGTTGGCGACGGTCTGGGCTTCCACCCCCTGCGCGGCGTCCACAAGGAGCACGGCGCCTTCGCAGGCGGCCAAAGAGCGCGAGACCTCGTAGGCAAAGTCCACATGGCCCGGCGTGTCGATCAGGTTCAGCTCGTACGTTTCCCCGTTCTTCGCCTTGTAGAGCATTGTGACCGGATGCGCCTTGATGGTGATGCCACGCTCCTTTTCCAGGTCCATGGCGTCCAGCATCTGGTCGGACATGTCCCGCGTGGCGACCGTGCCGGTGCGGTGGAGCAGGCGGTCAGACAGGGTCGTCTTGCCGTGGTCAATGTGGGCGATGATGCTGAAATTGCGAATGTGTGCGGCGTCCATCTCGAATCGAAAGTCTGCGGAAGATACGGTTCAGCGTCCCCGTGTGAAGGGGGAAGTTGTTTTACATTTGGTTGAAGCTGCCCACAGGCCACGGCCGGCAAATTCCCGGGGCCGAAACATCTCCAGAGGCATGAGTGCCTGAACGGCGGCAAACGGGTTACGAAATCAACCCCCAAAGATTGCGGCTTGCGCCTTCCCGGGTGTGGCCGAATTCTT
>CAIXUG010000085.1 GCA_903922605.1 uncultured Verrucomicrobiota bacterium | reverse complement strand
CTGTCTGCGCCGGTGGAACGGGCCGTTTGAGATGCGGTCGTGCCATGCCTGCGGTTTCGCACATGCCTCAGCCAATCACAATCATTTGTTCCGGTTTATTTAGGGAATTGGTATCAGAACCTCGAGTCAAACGATTCGTTGAAATAAATTTCTTAAGTGATTTTCGAAAAATAATTAAACTATTGCACGCGTAGATCCTTGGGCCGCACTGTTTTGGTGGGACGTTTTAGGCAAGCAAAAAAGCCCGGCGCACGCGAAACGTGGCCGGGCTTATGGGGAGAAGGGAATGACCCTTAGCGAGCTTGCCGCCGGCGGCGCAGGAGCAGGGCGGCGGCACCACAGCCAGCGGCCGTGATGGTGGCCCATTCGCCGGGCTCGGGCACCGTGGTCACCGTGATGCTGTGGAGCGCGAGATAGGTGTCCGGGGCAATGGTAGAGTTAAAAGTGCCGATGGTGTTGGCGGCAATCGAAAAGGTGCCACTTACCGTGTGATCGCCGGTGGTGGTGAGCGAGTTGCCCGAACTGGTCGTCGAACCCGGCGCGCTCAGGCTGAATGTGCCGTCCGGCGTGCCATCAATCTGACTGATATTGTAGCCGGTCACGATGACATCGGAGCTGAACTGGAATTTGAAGGACGACACATACACGTTAAAGGCGCTCAGGTTGAGATCGCCAGCGGCTCCCCCGCTCCCCGTCACCTGGCCAAACGCGAAAACGTCGTCGCTTTCGACCGGGTTGGTGAGCGTCATTGTAACCCCGCCGACGGTCTTCGAATAGGAGGTGGACTGGGCACCCTCACTGCCGTCGAACGTGAAAATGATCACCCCGGCATGGGCCGCTGCGACCGGAATCATGACAGCAGCCAGCAGGGCCATCTTGGCGGTGGAATTTGTCGTCGAATTGAAGGACATGAGCGTATGAGATGGCTGAGGTTAGTTCCTGACTGGCGTGTGAGAAAATTCAGCAAGATAGCAATGGCAAGTCAACTGCAAACATCCACGGGAGTGCCTGCGTGTCTGAAAGTCCGTCCGTTCGGCCGCACAGGCCCTATAAGCCACGCTGTGACGGACTCCGGAAAGTCGGCTGAATGGATGCATTGTTATCGAGAAGGGCGGCCGCATTTGGCTACGCCCCCCACTTGGAAGTACGGAAACGGGCGGGCGGTTTTACGTACTTTTTGAAAATCTTTTTCCAGGCTGGAAGTGACGGCGCGACACGCCACGCCTTTCCATGGCCTTACTTGGGAGAAATTGGCGGAACCTTACTGAGAATTTTTGCCGGAAGGGAACCGGGGCTGTGACTAAAGGCCAAGGTGAAGCGGAGTCGAGCCTCATGGAGGCGGGAAAAGGCGGCGATCGCATCCGGCGGGAGAGCGGCAGAGGGGGCTGACTATTGGTTTGGTGGAGCCTAGGGGGTTCGAACCCCTGACCTTCTCATTGCGAACGAGACGCTCTACCAACTGAGCTAAGACCCCAACAACCGGTTGGCGGTGATTTGCTACGGCCATGTTGGTGCATGGCCGCGCAGCATCAGGTCGATGCCGTCACCGCAACGCGGGTTGTACTACGGGATTGAGAAGCGGAGTGGCAAGCGCAAAGCGTCCGGTGCGAGTTGTATGCTGCGGCTGGTCCTGCGGACACAGCCGCGCTCCGCCCGGAGTGCGGGCTGGATCGCTGGGTAGATCTGCACCACGACTGGGTTCGCCACCCGTTGACTCGCGGGCCTCCCCTCCTACTCTCCGCGCCGCCATGCCCGGAGTCAGACGCACCAGCAAGCCGAAGACGGTTACGGCGGCCACTGTGCCGCCGCCCGAGTGCATCCGCCTGCGCGGGGTGCGGCAGAACAATCTCAAGGGTTTCGACCTCGATCTGCCGCAGGGCAAGCTCATCGTCATCACGGGCCTGAGCGGCTCGGGCAAGAGTTCGCTCGCCTTTGACACCCTCTACGCGGAGGGGCAGCGGCGGTACATCGAGACCTTCACGCCCTACGCGCGGCAGTTCTTCGACCGGATGGACAAGCCGGCGGTGGACCGCATCGAAAACATCCCGCCGGCCATCGCCATCGAGCAGCGCAACGCCGTCCGCACCACCCGGAGCACCGTCGGCACCATGACGGAGGTGTGCGACCACATGAAAGTGCTGTGGCCCCACGTCGCGCGGTTGTATTGCCGCAAGTGCGGTCAACCGGTGCGCAAGGAGCCGCCGCAGGTCGTGTGGGATGACCTTCAGACTTGGGCCAATGGGCCGGGAAGTTCCGGGCAGACGCCGGAAGTCCTGGTCAGCTTCGAGCTGCCGCTCTCCGACAAACTGCCCGTTTCCGAGCAACTGGCGCTGCTCGCCAAGCAAGGTTTTCAGCGTCTGCTGGTGGGCGACCGGGTGGTGCGCGTGGACGAAGCCATCTCCCATCTGCCATCTCCCATCTCCTCGCTCACCGTGATCGCCGACCGGGTGAAGCTGACGGGTGCCAACCGCTCACGGTTCATCGAGGCGTGCGAGCAGGCCTACCAGTTCGGCCACCGCAAGCTGACGGTGCGCGAACCGGTCAACGAGGCAGGTCGAGTCTCGACGCTCGGCACGCGGCATTTCTCCGCGGGATTTCACTGCGCCACCTGTGATCTGGATTATCAGGAGCCAACCCCGGCGCTCTTCTCGTTCAACCACCCCGTCGGAGCCTGCCCGGCGTGCAAGGGGTTTGGGCGGATCATCACCATTGATCCGAACCTGGCGCTGCCCGACCGCTCCAAAACGCTCGCGGAGGGGGCGGTCAAGCCGTGGCAGACCGAAACCGGCCGGCAATGCCAGGACGACATGGTCAAGGCCGCCAAAAAGGCCGGCGTGCCGATGCACGTGCCGTTCAACCAGCTTTCGGCCGAACACCAGCGCTGGGTGATGGAAGGTGACGCCGGCTACATCCCCGATGATCCGGATCATTCGTGGCCGAAGCTCTGGTATGGCGTGAAGGGCTACTTTCGCTGGCTGGAAAGCAAGGCCTACAAGATGCACGTGCGAGTGCTGCTTTCGCGCTACCGCAGCTACACGACCTGCCCGTCTTGTGCGGGGAAGCGGTTCAATCCGGACAGCCTGTCCTTCCGCCTGCGAAGTTCAGATTACGCATCGCCTGACGGTGCGGCAGCGAAGGCCGGGAAGGTTGAAGCGTCTCTCACGCTGGCCGACTTCTACGCGCTGCCCGTGCGCGATGCGCTGGCGGTCATCGAACAGTTGGCCAAACGCTTGGCCCCAAAGCCGCACGAGCCGCTCGGAGTGGTGTTGGGTGAGGTACGCGCGCGACTTGGCTACCTGGCGGAAGTGGGCCTTGGCTACCTCGCGCTGGATCGGGCCACGCGTACGTTGAGCGGTGGTGAAACCGAACGGGTGAGTCTCACTACCTGTCTGGGCACGCGATTGGTGAATGCGCTCTTCGTGCTGGATGAACCGAGTGTGGGCCTGCACCCGCGCGACACGGACCGGCTGGTCCGCATCCTCCATCGGCTACGCGACGCGGGCAACACGGTCGTCGTGGTAGAGCACGAGGCGAGCGTGATGCGTGCGGCCGACCAACTGGTGGATATCGGCCCCGGCCACGGAGAGAGCGGGGGACAGGTGGTTTTCCAAGGCAGTCCGCGTGAGCTGGCTGCCGCCAAGAATTCGCTGACCGCTGCATATCTGTCCGGAACCAAGCGAATCGAAATCCCGAACCGTCGGCCTGTGGGCGCTGAGGCGGGCCACCTGTCTGCGCCACGAAACGCGGATCGGGGTCTGCGTGCATCAAGGGTTGCGGGTTCCGAATCGCACGCCTTTGCGGCCGAAGCTTCACCCGAATACCGTACCTCGGCTGATCGCCAGCGAACACCGACGGGAAGCAGACAAGAGCCCGGTCCCAAGGTGCTGCGACTGGAGCATGCTTCCGCCCACAACCTCCGCGATCTCACCGTCGAGATCCCATTGGGCCGTCTCGTCTGCGTGACCGGCGTCAGCGGCTCGGGCAAGAGCACGCTGATCCGGGAGGTGCTGCTGCCGCTGCTGCAGCAGAAGCTCGCGAACACGGATGCCGCCGCCGCACTGGCGGAAGACGTGGATGGCGAGTCGCTCGATGAGGCGCGCGCCGGTCTGCTGGCCGCAACCCTCACTGGGGCGGAACATCTCGGTGCGGTCGTGCTCGTGGATCAGACGTCGCTCGGTCGCACGCCGCGCTCCAATCCCGGCGTGTACATCGGGGCGTTCGAGGATATCCGCGATTTCTTCGCCGCCTCGGACGCCGCGCGTGAGCGTGGACTGGATGCGAGCGCCTTCAGCTTCAACTCGGCGAAGGGCCAGTGCGAACGCTGCCGGGGCGCGGGCTTCGAGAAGATCGAGATGCAGTTCCTCAGCGACATCTTCATCCGCTGCCCGGAATGCCAGGGGCGGCGTTATCGGGAGCATATCCTGGAGGTGAAGGTTCAGAGCCGGGCCGCAGAAGTTCAAAATTCAAAATTCAAAATTCAAAATTCGAAATTGGCCTGGTCCATTGCGGACCTGCTGGACGCTCCGGTGGAGGATGCGGTGGCGTTCCTCGAAGGCTTTCCTGACTCGAAGCCGGCCCGCCGCGCCGTGGCCAAACTGCGGCTGCTCTGCGAGGTCGGGCTGGGCTATCTGCACGTCGGCCAGCCCATCAACACGCTCAGCGGCGGCGAGGCGCAGCGCCTGAAACTCGTGAGCTACCTCACCGATTCGGCGGCGCAGGAGATGCCCAGGCTGACCGTCCCGCCTGCGGTGGCGGCCCGGCTGGGTAAAGCGACCGTGAAGAAGCTCGGCATTGTGTCCTCACGGCCCAAACCCACGCTCTTTCTTTTCGACGAGCCGACGACCGGGTTGCACTTCGACGATGTGCGGGTGCTGCTGGCGGTCTTCCAGCGACTCGTGAACGCCGGGCATACCGTGCTGGTCATCGAGCACAATCTGGACGTGATCAAATGCGCCGACTGGGTCATCGACCTCGGCCCGGATGCCGGAGATGAGGGCGGCCAAATCGTCGTGACCGGCACGCCGGAAGGTGTGGCGAAATGCGAGGCCAGCCATACCGGCGGGTTTCTGCGCGAGCTGTTGTCCACTCCTCACAGATAGACGGTTTCAAAATTCGTGAGGATAAAATGAGCGCGCCTGCGTCCTGGAGTGCGGTGGCTTGACACCGCTTTCGGACGTGAGAGACGCATGCGAGTCACAATCAGGGCAGTGCGCTTAATCGCCTGCGTCCGAAAGCGGCGTCTGCGCTTTGCTCCGCCGCGCGCACTCCAAGACGCTGGCGCGCTCAGTGAACCTCTGACCTACTCGCTTACTGGCTCACTGACTTACTCACCGCCCCGCGCCGCGTCCCGTATAGTGCGTGTTGTTCGTGAGCGGAACGGTCCGCTTGGGGCTGTAGAGAATGCCGAATTTCGCCAGATTGCTGCTCACGGTGGTCAGGTTGGTCACCACGAGGCCGAACTGGTCGCGCATGCCTTCGTCCTTGAGCACGGCCCCGGCCATACCTTCGCCGCGTTGCAGTCCGGCGAAAAGCTCCTTGAGGTCGTGAGTTGCATCGGAAGCGTTGTGCAGGGCGGCCTGGAGTTCTGGCCGGGCCGAATCCAGCGTGGCGTTCAGGTTCGTCCCCACTCCCTGAAGCGTGACGGAGAGGTTGTTCAGGTTGCTCAGGGTCATCGTGATCATGGGCGAGTTGGTCGCCACGACGCCCCGGACGTCCGCCACCGCCGCTTGGGCGTCGTAGGACACCTTGCGGAAGTTCTCCGCCGTGGCGGCCAGATTGGTGAGCACCGTCTCGTTCAGCAGCAGCTTGTCCACCCGGGCGACCGCGCCATTGATGCGTTCCACGGCGGTGTCGAGCTTCTGCATGAGCCCGACGGCCGAGCGGGCGGCTTCCTGCAGGTTGAAGGGCTTCGTGGCGTTGACATGCGCGCCGTCCGCGAGTACGTCCTTGACGTTTTTCTCCGGAACGATGGAGACGAACTGGTCCCCCAGGAATCCGCTCTGCTCGATCTCGAACCGCGCGTCTGCGTGGATCGGGTATTTCTTCAGGATCTTCAGTTTGATGCTCACGGCCCGGCCATCCGCCGCCAGTTCGAGCGCCTCGACCGAGCCGACCTGCACGCCCGACATGAGCACCTTGGCGTCAGGGATGAGACCGCCGACGTTTTCGGAAACGACATAGATCCGGTAGACCGATGTCAGCAGGCCAGCCCCCTTGCTGAAGTTCAGGAGGAGCAGCGCGATGATCGTCAGGGCGGCGGCGACGAAGAGGCCGACTTTGGTGGCGTTGCGTGAGGAGTCCATGTCAGTTGGCGAGTTGGGGGTCGGCCGGGACGATCCCGTTGACGAAATTGTGCACGATGGGGTCGGTGGAGGAAAGAATCTGGTCGGTCGGGCCGTCGGCGTAGATGACGCCCTCGTGCAGCATCAGGATGCGGTTGCTGATGCGCCGGGCGCTGGCCATGTCATGCGTGACGGCGATGCTGGTCACGCCGAGCCTTTCCCAGACCCGACGGATCAGCTGGTCGATGCGGGCGCCGGCGATGGGGTCGAGGCCGGTCGTGGGTTCGTCGTAGAGGACGATTTCCGGGCGATAAACAATGGCCCGCGCCAAGCCAACCCGCTTGCGCATGCCGCCGGAGAGTTCGGCGGGTTTCCTTTCCTCGATGCCCGACAGTTCGACCATGCCCAGGGCCTCGGCGACGAGCCGGCGCATTTCCGCCTCGGTGTGCTTGCGCTCGCGCTGGAGCACGAAGCTCACGTTCTCATAGACCGTCAGCGAATCGAACAGCGCGGCCATCTGGAAGAGCAGACCGAACTTGCGACGGACTTGGATGAGTTGGCGCTCGTTGAGGCCACAGAGATTCTGTCCCTCCACGAGCACCTGGCCGCGGTCGGGCTGCAGGAGCGCGATGAGGTGCTTGAGCAGCACGCTTTTGCCACCGCCACTGCGGCCGATGATGACGACCGCCTCGCCGCGCTCGATGCGCAGGGAGGTGCCGCGCAGCACGGGCTGCGAGCCAAAGCCTTTCCAGAGGTCGCGGACTTCGATCATGGGGGACGGGCCTAGCCCTTGATGAGCCGGGTAAGGAACAGGGTGAGGAAGAAATTCGAGACGAGCACCGTGATGCTCGAATACACCACCGCCTCGGTGGTAGCCCGGCCGACGCCTTCCGCGCCTTGGCGGCAGTTCAACCCCTTGTAGCAGCTGATGATGGCGATGGCCGCTCCGAAGATCGTCGCCTTGATCAGCCCGGTGATCACGTCCTGCGGGACTGTGTACCGGTTCATGTTCGAGAAGTAATAGGCGCTGTCGATGCCCAGCAGGTGTACGCCGACCATCCAGCTGGCGAGGATGCCGACGGCGACCGCTTCCGCCGTGAGCAGCGGGGCCGCGACGGTCGCGGCGAGCAGGCGGGGCACGACGAGATAATCCACCGGATGCGTGGCCAGGGTGCGCAGCGCGTCAATCTGTTCGGTCACCTTCATGGTGCCGAGCTCGGCGGCCATGGCCGCGCCGACCCGGCCCGCGATCATCAGGCTGGCGAGCACCGGGCCCAGCTCGCTGCACATGCCCACGCTCACAACGGCACCGGTGGCGGTGTCCATCTTGACCTTGTGGAACTGGAAATACGTCTGCGCGCACAGCACCATGCCGGTGGCCGCGCCGGTGGTCACCACCACACTCTGCGACTTCACACCGATGAAGTGAAGCTGCTCAATGAAATCACGCCACGAAGGCCGGCTCAGCCGCAGGGATCGCGCTGCTTCCAGCGCCATCTGGGCCAGTTCACCCAGCTCGCGGATCAGGCTCCAGACCCGTTGTTGCAGGATACCCAGTATCATATCGCGCCGCGAGGATAGCGGGTTTGTGACCGCTGGGAATGCCGTTTTGCGACTTCCGTTCCGGGCCGCGGGCCGGATACGTCCAAAAATCCCTTTCCCCCACGCCATTCGTCCGCCAGATTCGCCGCTCGTTTTATGGACGTAAGACTTCCGAAAATTGGCGACAATGCCGACAGCGGCACCGTCGTCAGCATCCTCGTCAAAGCTGGCGACACCATCACCGCCGGCCAGACGATCATTGAGCTGGAAATGGAAAAGGCCGTGGCACCGATTCCCTCCAGCGCCGGCGGCAAGGTGACCGAGATCAAGGTTACCGAAGGCCAGAAAATCTCCGTGGGCACCGTGTTGCTCACTTTGGAAGGGGCGACCGCCGCGGCCGCTCCGGCCGGCGGCACACCCGCCCCGGCCGCCAAGCCCACCCGCCGCGCCCCCGTTGCCGTGGCGGATGACGACGATGACGATCTGCCACTGGACGATGGCGGCGAAGACGGCCCGGTGCCCGGGGCATCGCCTTACGTCCGCAAGGTGGCGCGCGAGCTGGGGCTCAAGTTGAGTCGCATCTCCGGCAGCGAAAGCGGTGGCCGCGTGGTCCTCACCGACCTGGCGCGCTACATCTCCAAGCTGGAGAAGGCCGTCGCCCGCGCCGGCCGTTATGCCGAAGAGCCCAAGGGGCTCGTCTTTGCGCCCGTGGGCACCGATTTCTCCGTGTTCGGGCCGGTCACCAGCGAGCCGCTGAGCCAGCTCCGCAAGGTCATCGCCTCGCGCATGACTGAAAACAGCGTGTCGCTGCCGCACGTCACCCAGTTTGACGACGCCGACATGACGCAGATCGAGACGCTGCGGAAGAAGTACAAGGCCGACTACGAGAAGGCCGGGGCCAAGCTCACGCCGACGCCGTTCATCATCAAGGCGCTCGTTTCCGCCCTGAAGCTGCACCCGAAGTTCAACTCCAGCCTCAACGAGGTCGCCGAGACGCTCGTGCTCAAGCACTACTATCACATCGGCATCGCGGTCGACACCGACGCCGGCCTGCTGGTGCCCGTGCTCAAGGACGCCGACAAGAAATCACTTCTCGAGATCGCCAAGGAGCTGTCGGCCATCGCTGAGAAGGCCCGCGACCGCAAGCTCGGTCCGGATGACATGAAGGGCGGCACGTTCACGATCTCCAACCAGGGCGCCATTGGCGGCGGCCACTTCACGCCGATCATCAACAAGCCCGAGGCGGCGATCCTCGGCATCGGCAAGACGGCGCTGAAGCCCGTTGTGCTCAAGGATGGCAAGATCGAGGCGCGGCCGCTGATGCCGGTAACGATCAGCTATGATCACCGCATCATCGACGGCGGCAGCGCGGCGCGGTTCACGGTGGATCTCGTCAAGGCGCTGTCCGAATTCCCGGAAGCGGACGTGAAGCTCTAAGCCGACCTGCCATGGAACCCATTCAAACGGAAATCGTTGTCATTGGTGCCGGCCCTGGTGGCTACGCGGCGGCCTTTTACGCCGCCGACCTCGGCAAGAAGGTCCTGCTCGTTGAGCGCGATGCGCGCCTCGGCGGCGTGTGCATGAACCGCGGCTGCATCCCTTCCAAGGCGCTGCTGAACGCCAGCCATGCGCTGACCATCGCGAAGGAATCCGCCCATCGCGGCATCAGCTTTGGCGAACCGACCATCAATCTTGACCAGCTACGCGCCTGGAAGGATGGCATCCTGGCCAAGCTGGGGCAGGGCATCGCCAGCATCGCCAAGATGCGCAACGTGACCGTGATCCATGGTCGCGGGTACTTCGAGGATTCCGGCACGCTCCGTGTCGAGACCGGCGAAGGCCAGAAGTACGTGAAGTTCGAGAAGGCCATCATCGCGGTCGGTTCCCGCCCGGCGGTGCCCAAGGCATTTGACCTCGGCAACCCGCGCGTGATGACCTCGACCGAGGCCCTCGAAATCGCCGACATTCCCGAAAACCTGCTCGTCATCGGTGGCGGTTACATCGGCATGGAACTGGGTACGGTGTATGCCACGCTCGGCTCCAAAGTCACGGTGATCGAGGCGATGGAAGCCCTCCTCGCCGGGGCCGATCCCGATCTCGCCCGGCCCGTCGCCGCCTACGCCAAGAAGGCGTTCAAGGAAGTGCGGCTCAAGGCGAAGGTGCTGGAGATGAAGACCGCCGGTAAGCAGATCAAGGTTACCAGCGAATTCAACGGGCAGAAGGTGGACGAGCTCTATGACCGCGTGCTGGTCTCGGTGGGCCGTACGGCCAACGGCCAGGACCTCGGCCTGGAAAACACCAAGGTCGAACGCGATGAACGCGGCTTCATCAAGGTGGACGCCCACATGCAGACGGCAGACCCGGCCATCTACGCCATCGGTGACATCGCCGGCGGTATCATGCTGGCGCACAAGGCCAGCAAGGAGGCCCGCATCGCCGTTGAGAATCTGGCCGGCGAAGGCGAGGCCGTGAACGGTGATTATGCGATTCCGGCCGTGGTTTTCACGGACCCCGAAGTCGCGTGGGTCGGTCTGACCGAAGCCGAAGCCAAGCAGAAGGGCATTGCCATCGAGGTGGCGAAGTTCCCCTGGGGCGCATCCGGCCGTGCGCTCACCTATGACCGCACAGACGGCCTGACCAAGCTTATCCTGGAGCCCGAAACGCACCGCATTCTCGGGGTCGGCATCGTCGGCCACGGCGCGGGTGAGCTGATTGGCGAAGGCGCGGTCGCTGTCGAGATGGGGGCCACGGCGGAAGACCTGGCCGCCATCGTGCATCCGCATCCGACCCTTTCGGAAACCATCATGGAATCCGCCGAGGTGTTCTTCGGCCATGCGACGCACGTCTTTACCAAGAAGAAGGCGGCGCACTGACCGTCGGCCCAATCTGAAAAACGCCCCATGGCTCAGGCTGTGGGGCGTTTTTTATTACAAGTGATTCATTGGAAGTGCTGCGGAGGGCAACAGCCCGGCCTGTAAAAGTGGCCCGGCCAGGATGAGGTGACTGGTAAGACGTCGTTTTTCGGATCGCCTAAACTGGGAGCAGACGGTCGACGGTGGCGACCACGCTAAGCCCATGCGTTCCACCAGGAAACACCCCATTTGAGAAAACTGAAATCCCGGCAAACTGGGGAGGAGCACGCGGACGTAGTGCGAAATAGCAAAACTCCGTTTGTTAAACCGTGATAATACGAGCGAGTATCGTTTATTGAGGCCAAATTTTACCAAAACCACTTCGCCCCCCGGAGTCCGTGTCCTGACCAGCCCAACGGATCTAATACCCATGAACGTTGACCATTCCGCCAAGGACCGGCGAAACACCTCCAACCTGCTGAAAGCTCGCACAGGCATCGAGGGTTTCGACGAGATCACTCGCGGGGGCCTGCCCCGGGGCCGGACGACGCTGATTGAAGGCGGCCCCGGCTGCGGCAAGACCATCATGTCGCTGCAAACCCTGGTCCGGGGCGCGCAGCTGGACAACGAACCCGGCATTTTCGTGGCCTTTGAGGAAAGCGCGGAGCGCATCGTGGCCAATGCGGCGAAGTTTGGCTGGGATCTTCCGAAGCTGCAGAAGAAGAAACTGTTCTTTCTCGACGCGCAGCCGAAGCCCGAGCTGATCCAGTCGGGCGGGTTCGACCTGGGCGGGATGCTGGCCGCGCTGGAAGCCAAGGCGCGGGAGATCAAGGCCCGACGCATCGTCTTCGACGCCGTGGACGTGGTTCTGACGCTGTTGAACGACCCGGTCGCCAGCGGCGGGAAGTCTACCGGCTGCATGAATGGATGCTGGGGCAGAACCTGACCGCGCTGATCACGACCAAGGCCGGCGGCTACGAGATCAATGCCGCGAACCGGCCGCAACTGGGCTTCATGCAGTTCATGGTGGATTGCACCGTGGTCCTCAACCATGAGGTCATCCAAGGGGTGTCACAGCGCAACCTGCGCGTGGTAAAATATCGCGGCTCCGACTTTGCGGAGAACGAAGCGCCCTTCCTCATCGGTCCCGGGGGCCTGGAGGTGGCGGGAGCCCGGGAGCTGGGGCAGGCGGATGGGATGGAACCGCCGGTGACCACGGAGCGCATCTCGAGCGGGGTGGCCCGGCTGGATGCCATGCTCGGCGGCGGCTACTACCGGGGCGCGACGATCCTGATTACCGGCTTTCCCGGCACCGCGAAATCCACCCTGAGCGGCGCTTTTTCGGAGGCGGCGTGCGAACGCGGTGAACGCGCGCTCTTTGTCAGCTTCGATTCGGATGCAAACGAGGTTGTGCGCAACCTCGCGTCGGTGCAGATCCGGCTGGACCGTTTTGTGAAAAAGGGACTCCTGCGTATGGTCTCGGCGCGAACCCTCACCGGCAGCGCGGAGATTTTCCTCATGCAGATCAAGCGTCTTGTGCGGGAACACCGGGCCCGTTGCGTGGTCATTGACCCGGTGTCGGCCCTCTCTAAAACCGGCAACGAGGGCACGGCGCACAGCGTGGCGGAACGGCTGATGGCTTGGTGAAAGGCGCGGGCATCACACTGGTCTGCACCAGCCTGCTCGACGAATCCGGGGCCCAGGTGGAACGCACGCCGCTACAGGTATCGACCCTGGCGGACACCTGGATCCACCTGAACTACCTGGTCCACGCCGGGGAACGGAACCGGGGGCTCTCGATCATCAAGTCACGCGGCACCGCGCATTCCAACCAGGTGCGCGAACTCATTCTGAGCAACGGGGGCGTCACGCTGGCGGACGCCTACACCGCCGGCGGCGAGGTGCTGATGGGGACGCTGCGCTGGCAAAAGGAAAGGGCGGAGCGCGTCGCCCGGGAAGAGTCCGAAGCCGCCAAGAAACTGAAGCAGGCCACCTTGCAGGCCGAGGAGGCTCTTCTCGAGGTGCGGCTGAAGGCGGTGCAGCTTGATTTGCAGGCCAAGCGCGCCGAGCAGGAGGTGCTGACCCGCCTGGGTGTGGATCGCACGGCAGAACTGGCCAGTGGCCGGAGCCACCTGGACGAACTGCGCGGAGCGGACGAGAAATGAAAAAGCCCGTCCCTTTCAAATTCCGGCTCTATGTCGCCGGTGATGGCCCCAACTCCACCCAGGCCTTGGCCAATCTCGACGCGATCTGCCGCGAGCACCTGGCGGAACGGCACGAGATCGAAGTGGTGGACGTGCTCCGTGAGCCGCAGCGGGCGCTGGCCGACCTCGTGATGCTGACACCACTGCTGGTGAAGCTTTCGCCCGCGCCGATCCGCAAGATCCTCGGCACCCTCAGTCATCGCGCCCCGGTGCTGCATGCGCTGGGGTTGGCCAGCTAACCCCATGATTGAGACGCCAGCCATCGTGGTGGAGGATTCTCAGGACGAGATTGCCGCGCTCGTGCGCACCCTCCACGAGACACAGCAGCGCCTGCAGGAACTGGCGGGTGGCGAAGTCGATGCGGTGGTCCATCCCACAGGACAGTCTTATCTGCTCCACGAGGCCCAGGAGAAACTGGCACACAAGCAGGCGGAACTGCAGATGATCCTGGACGCCGTTCCCGCCATGATCTTCTACAAGGATCGCCAGCATCGCCTGGTGCGTGTCAACGCAGCGACCCTGCGGTTGCATGGCCGGCCCGCTGCGGAGCTCGTCGGAATGACGGATGCCGAACTCGGTCTGCCTCACGCCAGGCAATACGTCCGGGACGAGGAGGAGATCGCTGCCACCGGCCTGCCCAAGCTCAACATCATCGAACCCGTGCTCACGGTGACGGGCCTGCGCTGGTTCCAAACGGACAAGGTTCCGATCCGCGACGCGGCGGGGATCGTCACGGGCTTCATCGGCATCAGCCTGGATATCACCGACCGCAAACGGACCGAGCTGGAGATCCGGCTCAATGAGAAACGCTACCGCTCGCTTGTGGAAGCCACCACGTCGATGGTCTGGGACACGCCCCCCTCGGGCGAACTGGAAGGGGAACAGTCCAGCTGGGCCGCCTTCACCGGACAGAGTCAGGAAGAATCTCGCGGCTGGGGCTGGCTACAGGCCATTCATCCTGACGACCGGACGGAAACAGCGCGGGCCTGGGCGGCGGCGGTCGCCACCCGATCCATCTACAAAATGGAGCACCGGCTCAGGTCGAGGGATCAGACCTATCGTAACATGATGGTTCGCGGGGTGCCCATTTTTGCTGAGGACGGAAACATCCTCCAATGGATTGGCATCCATACCGACATCACCGAGCGCAAGCAGCTCGAGACGCAGTTCCTGCGGGCGCAACGGATGGAGGGCATCGGCACGCTGGCGGGTGGCATCGCCCACGACCTGAACAACGTCCTGGCCCCGATCCTGATGGCCATCGAGCTGCTGAAGCTCGATCACCCAGGCGATCGGAACCAGGACATCCTAAGCACGCTGGAACGGAGCTGCCAGCGGGCGGCCAGCCTGGTGGAGCAGGTGCTGGGCTTCGCCCGGGGGGTCGAAGGGCAGCGCATCGTGGTCAATCCCCACCACCTGATGCGCGAATGGGTCGGCATCATGCGGGACACCTTCCCCAAGTCCATCACGGTGGGGTTCACCGCCGTGAGCGACTTGTGGACGGTGACAGGCGATCCTACCCAGTTGCACCAGGTCTTCCTGAATCTCTGTGTCAACGCCCGGGACGCCATGCCCGACGGCGGCAATCTCAACGTCAGCCTGGAGAACCTCGTGCTGGACGAGACCTACGCGGCGATGAACGTGGGTTCCCATCCCGGCACCTATGTGCTGGTGCAGGTGACGGACAACGGGAGCGGAATCCCCCCGGCGATCCGCGACCAGATCTTCGACCCGTTTTTCACCACCAAGGCGATCGGCAAAGGGACCGGCCTCGGTCTCTCCACCACGCTGACGATTGTGAAAAGCCACGGCGGCTTTATCAACCTCTACAGCGAGGTGGGCAAGGGCACGCGATTCAAGGTGTATCTGCCCGCGCAGACCACGGAAACCGCCGTGCAGACTGTGGCCGTCGAACAGACCCGTCTGCCGCGCGGTCACGGGGAAATGATCCTGCTGGTGGACGATGAGGAGCCCATCCGCAAGATCGTGCAGGACACTTTGGAGCGTTTTGGGTACCGCGTCCTTCAGGCCCGCCATGGGGCGGAGGCAGTGGCGATCTACGTGCAGTACCGTGACGACATCACGGTCGTGCTGACCGACATGGCGATGCCGATCATGGATGGTCCTGCGCTGATCATCGCCCTCAAGGGGCTGAATCCGCAGGTCAAAATCATCGGTTCCAGCGGCCTGAACGCCAACGGTGGGGTGGCCAAGGCCGTGGGCGCAGGGGTCCAGCATTTCGTGCCCAAGCCCTATATCGCCGAAGCCCTCCTCAAGACTCTGCGGGAGATATTGGGAGACCACGGGAACAAACCGCCGCACTGAGCTGTCTTTGAAACCGAGTTCACACCGACGCCCTGTGATCAGGGCCAAACCAGGCCGATATTTTTGAGGTCGCTTGTTTCCTGACCCGGCCTGCGGCACGCTGCCGTTGATGCCAACGCGGCCGAAGATCACCGCCCTGATTCACACCTGGAACGAGGCCGCCAACATTGCCGCCTGCCTCAAGTCGGTGGCCTGGGCCGATGAGTGCGTGGTGGCCGACATGGCCAGCACCGACGGCACCGTGGAAATCGCGCAGTCACTGGGCGCACGGGTCATCGCCATGCCGGCCAAGGAGTACAACGTCGAGGCCTTGCGCAATCAGGCCGTCGCGGCCTGCGACGAGGGCTGGATCATCGTTGTGGATGCCGACGAGACGGTCCCGCCCACCCTGGCGGAACACCTGCGCGGCCTGGTGGCCAACCCGACGGCGGCGGCCTATTCGCTGCCCCGGAAAAATTATTTCCTCGGCGAGTGGCTGCAACACGGCTTCTGGCCGGATTACCAGCCCCGCTTTGTCCGCAAGGGTGCGGCCCATTGGGACGGCGAGGCGCACCAGCATCCGCAGATTGACGGCAAGCTGGAGGAGTTGCCGGCGGATCCGGCACTGGCGCTGGAGCATCCTGGCTACGGCAATGACCTGACCAAATTTCTCATCAAGCTGGTCAACTACAGCCTGCTGGAGGCGCAACGCATGAAGCGCGAGGGTGCCCCGCCGCCCTGGCCGTATTTCATCCGGCGCCCGCTGACCGAGTTTCACGGACGCTATTTCGTGAATGGCGGCTGGCACGACGGCATGGCGGGTCTCGTGCACAGCCTGTTGCGGGCACTGTACCAGTTCCTGATCGGCATCCGCCTGTGGGAACTGACCCGGGACCAGCATCCCGGACCGGATCCCGTGAAATTGAAGCGGCAGGTCCGCTGGGAAGGGATTCGGGCGACGGCGAAGTGGCTTCGTTTCTGAAGCCCTCAAGGCTAGGCCACGTAAACCGTCTCGCTGTGCCAGCGGCCGGTAGCTGATTCGCACTTCACGGCCTTGGCGGGCTGGCCAAATTTCTGTCGCGCCCGTGTGCCCAACCGGGAGAGCAGTTCCCGGCATCGGATGGCATTGAAACTCAGCGTCGGTTCACCGGCGGCGGCCAGCAGGCGGGTGCAGGGTTCGATGGATTTGGTGCCCCGGATCGAGGTGTAGGTGGCGGCATGCTCGCGGTACACCCCTAGGGGCAGGGGAACGATATGCAGATCGGCGTGCTTCCAGAAGCGGGACCACAGCTCAAAATCGCCGTACTGGAGGCGTTCGGTCAGAAAATGCGCGCCCGATTTTTCCCACAGCGAGCGCCGCCAGAAGACGCTCTCCTGCGGGATCCACCGGCCGCTCCAGGCCGGATGGCCGCCCAGATAGCGGCCGGAAAAGAACAGCCGGCGGCTGAAGCCTTCGGGCGAAACGGTGCGGATAAAATTCCCCGGCTGATCGCACAACAGGCTCAGGCCGGTGATCCATTCCACCACCGGGCAGTCCTGAAAAATCCGGGCCACCGTTTGCAGCGTGTATGGCAGATACAGGTCGTCCGAATTGAGCCAGGCCATGATCTCACCGGTGGTCCGGCTGAGACCGTCATTCAGCACGGCACCGAAACCGCGGTTGGGCTCGGCGACGTATTGCGCGAGGCGGTCGCGGTACTTGCCGATGATGGCCGGGCTGCCGTCGGTGCTGCCATCCTCCATGACGAGGTATTCGAGGTTGGGATACCCCTGATCCAGCACGCTGCGCATCGTCGCCTCCACAAAGGCGGCCTGATTGTAACTCGGCGTCACGATGCTGATCTTCGGCCACGGCGACATAGTCTGTTTCAAGCTTCCGCATTATCGGCGGGTTGGGCAAGGCCGGCGGCGCCGGCTTGCTCCTTGGTCTGCGCCTGCCGCGTCCGGCGGGCTTGCCGGTGCCGGATCAGCCGCCGCCCCAGTTCGATGCCTGGCTGTTCGATGTACCGGTACGAAAGGCTTCCGACCGCCAGGCTCAGGCCGAGCAGCATGCCGCTGAAAAGCAGCTGGCTCAGGCCGGCGGGCAGAATCCAGTGCGTCCGCTGCAAGACCTTGTGATAGACCGCCCACAGCAGGCGGATCAGGGGCGCGTGCCACAGGTAAATGCTGTAGCTCACCAGTCCCAGGCGCGAAAGGAAGCGGTTCGCCCACAGGCCCGAGGGCCAGACCGAGAGCGCGCCGGCCAGGCCGGTGAATCCCACCCCTACCAGGAACGGCGTCAGTACCGGGTGGAATGGCAGCCAGGCCAGCACCACGATGGCGGCAAAGCACACATGAGGCAGCAGGGGGCCGATTGGACCGAGCCGGTCGGGCTGTCCCGCCTGTAGGATGGGCTCAAGGAAGAACAGCACCATGCCGAGCAGAAATACGGGCAGCTGGTTCGGCAGCCAGAGAAACAGGTATTCACGCCAGAGAACCGGGTCGCTGATGACCGGCCGGTCAGCCAGCGCGATCTGCAAGACCAGCGCGAGCAGCAATGCCCCGAGCGTGGCGAACACCGCCATCCGCAGCGAACGGATGCACATCCAAAAGATGGGGAGGAGCAGGTAGAACGACATCTCCACTGCCACGGACCAGCCGCCGAACACCACGCTGTCAATCCAGTAGGGATTGAACCCGTGGGTGAAGGTCGCGGTGGCGACTATGTTTTGCCAGGTAATCCCCGGCGCATCGCCCAACGAATGCCGGGGACCCAGCCCGTAGCACCAGAGGTGGACGCCGATCGCCAGCCAGAAAAGCGGGGCGATACGTAACAGGCGGCGGATGAAAAAGCCCTCCCAGGGGCGTGACTCCTGCTCCCGACGCTGGGCGATGGACCGGCAGAGCATGTAGGCGCTGAGCAGGTAAAAGAGCTGCACTCCGCGATGGCCCAGCCCGCGCAGGGGCACGGCCCAGTCCGGGAGGGCGGTCACAATGTCGCAGGAATGCGCCAGCACGACCAGGAGGATGGCCAGACCCCGTAAGGAGTCGGCGGATTCCAGTCGTTTTTCTGCAGGTCGGGCAATGGACCGAGGACTGCCGGCCCATTGGGGGATCAGATTCAACTGCCGGAAAGCATAGGCGGGTTGCCGGGAGGATATCCCATGAAAATGTGATTATGCGGTGAGCGCTTGCCGCCCGATTGCCCGCCCGCATAGTGTCCCGCCTTTCGTAAAACAAATGAACGCACCCATCCGTGTCGCAATCACCGGCGCTGCCGGCCAGATCGGTTATTCGCTCCTCTTCCGCATCGCCTCCGGCGCGATGTTTGGTCCCACCCAGCCGGTGATCCTCCATCTCATCGAGATCGAGCCCGCGCTCAAGACGCTCAACGGCGTGGTGATGGAGTTGGATGACTGCGCGTTTCCGCTGCTCAAGGGCGTGGTAGCCACTGCCAGCCTCGACGAGGGTTTCCGGGGTGTGAACTGGGCGCTGCTGGTCGGCAGCGTGCCGCGCAAGGCCGGGATGGAGCGCAAGGATCTGCTCGGCATCAACGGCAAGATTTTCACGGGCCAGGGCCAGGCCATCCAGCGCAACGCCGCCAGCGACGTCCGCACGCTGGTGGTGGGCAACCCCTGCAACACGAACTGCCTCATCGCCCTGAACGCCGCGCCCGACGTGCCGAAGGACCGCTGGTTTGCCATGACCAAGCTCGACGAGAACCGCGCCAAGACGCAGCTCGCCAAGAAGGCCGGCGTGGATATCACGCAGGTCAGCAACCTCGCCATCTGGGGCAACCACAGCTCCACGATGTATCCCGATTTCTTCAACGCGCGCATCGGCGGCCAGGCGGCCACGTCGGTCATCCAGGATGAGGCCTGGTTCGCCGGCACCTTCATCCCCACCGTGCAGAAGCGCGGTGCGGCCATCATCGAGGCCCGCGGCCTGAGTAGCGCCGCCAGCGCCGCGAACGCGGTGGTGGACACGGTGAAGGCACTTACCACCCCCACGCATCCCGACGACTGTTTCAGCGTCGCGGTCCACTCCGACGGCAGTTACGGCGTCGAGGCTGGCCTCATGTTCAGCTTCCCGACCCGCAGTTGCGGTTCCAAGTGGGAGACCATCCAGGGCGTGCCGGTGAATGAGTTCAGCCGGGGCAAGATCACAGCCACGGAGAACGAGCTGAAGGAGGAGAAGGCCCTCGTCAGCGACCTGCTGCCGAAGTGAGCCGGCCTTAAACGAATCTTTCGATCCAAGGCCCGATCCTCAGGGATCGAGCTTTTTTGTTGCGCTAGCACCCGGCTTCAGCCGGGTGGAGAAGCCACTAAGAAACGTAACGGTTTCAACCGTTTATTTGGCGACGATGGGCCCCATACTTCCACGTAAGCCGTTGAAACGGCTGGGCCCAAGGAGCGGACCGGACACCGGGCTGAAGCCCGGTGCTAGTGGAACGAGGCCGAGGTAAGGGAGGGCAAAGGAAGTGGTGTGGCCCTGCGCACGCTGGGAAATATGCCGTCGGACAATGCGTTCCGCCGCCTTCCTTCCGGTTCCCCGAGGTCCGAGATAGCCACGAACAAAAGACCGCCCGGCTTCCCTGAAATCCCGCGGCCACAGTATTCTTTAAAACGCTCTCACAGCGGCTGCCAGTGTTTGCGCGGCTCATCAACCTCGCTATGCTCTGCGGCATGCCGATTTACGAGTTTCACTGCGAGGATTGCGAACGTGACAGCGAGGTGCTGGTTCGTTCCAGCGCTTGGGAAGGTACGCCCTGCCCGAAGTGCGGTTCCACGCGGCTCGCGAAGAAGTTCTCCACCTTCGCGGCCAGCGTTCCCGGGGGCGGGAGCGCGGACGCCGCCAGTTGCTCGGGTGTTCCCAGTTCCTGCGGCATGTGCGGTACGGGCAAGCCGCATTCGCACTGAGGCGTTATGCCGCCTCAGCGGCGGAAACCACCCATGCCGGGCATTCCCGGCATGGAGGGCAGCTTCCCGCCGAACTTGCCCATCATCTTCTGCATCTTGCCGAGCTTCTTCATCATGCCCTGCATCTCGTCGAAGCGGCGCAGGACGTTGTTCACCTCGGCGACATTCACCCCGCTGCCCTTGGCGATGCGGACGCGGCGCTTGGCATTGAGAATCTGCGGCGTGTGGCGCTCCTTCGGGGTCATGGCGCAGAGGATGCCCTCCATGCGGCGGAACTCCTTTTCGCTCTTGGACAGGTCGGCCCCCTTGAGCATGTCGGCGCCGCCGGGGAGCATGCCGATGAGGTTTTCCATCGGCCCCATCTTCTTCATCTCGCGGAGCTGCATGAGGAAGTCGTCCAGCGTGAACTGCCCCTTGCGCATCTTCTCCTCAAGCGCCATCGCCTTGTCCTGATCGATGGACTCGGCGGCCTTCTCGACGAGGCTGACGACGTCGCCCATGCCGAGGATACGCTGGGCCATGCGCTCGGGATGGAACGGCTCGAAGTCTTCCAGCTTCTCGCCCACACCCATGAACTTGATCGGCTTGCCGACCACGCTGCGAAACGACAGCGCTGCGCCGCCGCGCGCATCACCGTCGAGCTTGGTGAGAATCGCGCCGGTCACCCCGAGGGCCTGGTCAAAATGTGAGGCGACGTTGACGGCTTCCTGGCCGGTCGCGGCATCCAGCACGAGCAGGATTTCCTGCGGCTTCACCAGGTCGCGGAGCCGGACGAGCTCCTGCACCAGCGGCTCGTCAATCTGCAGGCGGCCGGCGGTGTCGAAGATGACCGTATCCCGCTTGTTCTCGGCAGCAAAGACGAGCGCCTCGCGGGCGATCTTGAGCACGTCGGTCTCGCCTTTCTGCACGAAGACAGGGACCTCCAGCTTCGCGCCGAGCGTGGCGAGCTGGTCCATGGCGGCGGGGCGGTAAACGTCGGCGGCGACGAGCAGGACGTTCTTGCCCTGCTTCTGGAGGAGACGGGCGAGTTTACCTGAGCTGGTGGTCTTGCCTGAGCCGTGCAGACCGCACATGAGGATGCAGGCCGGCTGAGCAGTAAGGACGAGGCCGGCGTTTTCGGAACCGAGCAGGCCCACGAGCTCGTCGTGGATGACCTTGATCATCTGCTGGCCGGGATGGACCGACTGGATGACCTGCTGGCCGAGCGCCTGCTCCTTGACGCGTTCGATGAAGTCCTTGGCGACCTTGAAGTTGACGTCGGCGTCGAGCAGCGCGAGGCGCACATCGCGCAGGGCGTCGCTGACGTTGGTCTCGGAAATCTTGCCGAGGCCGCGCAGGTTGCGGAACACGTTCTGAAGCTTGCCGCTCAGGGAATCGAACATGGGCGTGAGACTAGGGAAGCCGGGGCAGGGGGACAAACCACGAATGTGCGGCGATTCTCATCGCCAAGCCGGACATCCGACGGGAACAGTGCCCGCATTCCACAAGAGGATTCGGTCATGGACACGTCCAAGCAGGAGGAAATCAGCAGCTCGTCGAAAATGCCTGCCCGCAGATTTCCAGTTTGGAGAGCCGGCTTGCTGTTGGGCTTGGTCGCTCTGCTCATCCTGATCCCTGTCGTTTACGAGCCAGACCAGCGGGTCAAATTACCCTCCGGTTATACCCTGGTATTACGGGGAACGGTTTTCGCACCGGAGACCAAAACGGTGTCCTTCGGCCCCTTCTGGGACGGATGGCTGGCTCGTATTCCAATCCAATGGGTTCCCAAGCCGTTGAGATCCCGCCATAGGCTAGCAAAGCGGAACGGGCTAATCTTGGGGGGCAAGCAAGGGTTTTGGATCGCCGAAGATCTGGTGCCACCGGATGGGATCCGTCCCACGAACGGACCCGGAAGCTTCCATCATGAAGTGGTGATGGAGGAGGAACCTTATGTTTCGCAGCCGATGAGCGGAATGACGGACATTCGCTATGTCATCTGCAATGGCGACAGCTATCCCCGGCGGGCGCGCAGTTTTCGGGTGCAAATTTTCACGCTGGAAGACGGACAGATCGGGCGGTTCCTGGGTGAATTCCGGATCCGAAACCCGCATCCGCAAAACCTGCCATCCTGGACTCCGGAAACTCTGCCGCTCCTTCGCACGAATGGGGGGATCGAGTGCGAACTGCTGCGGGTCGAACTGGCGCAGGCGACCCGGAGTGATCGCCTGCAGGTGGCCGGCCAATTGCAACTGCGAGTCCGCGAACGGGGAAGCCAGGCGACCAATTGGGCGGCTTCCTCCGTCCAGGTCATAGGTCCGGCGGGGGATCGCTCGTATCAGGCGAGAAATATGGGAGTTTCCAACGGGGTGGTGCGGGTAGGATTCGACCCCTTATGGAGCGACGAGCCGGCGTGTAAACTGCAGCTGGAACTTTCCCGGATCGCTGATTTTCCGCCCGGCAATCAGTGGACTCTGACCATCACCAACCTGCCGCAGGGCAAGATCTCGGATCGGTTGGCCGAGGGGAAGTTTGGCGGCGGCGTGTTTGGAGCCGCGCTGGCGGTACCGGATTTGTTGGAGTTTGCGAATGGTACGGGCATTTACATTGAAAGTCCCGAACTGTGTGTGAAGGCGTCGGGTGGCACTGGACACTTTCAACTGCGGCTGGTGTCACTGATGGATCAACATGGCCGGCCAGTCGCTTGGAAACATCCCAATTGGGGTGGTGACCTCTATCACTGGCCGCTGGCGGATAAAAATGCCCTGTCCGACGGCGGCATTCAGTCGGTGACTGCGACGTTCAGCTGGGAGCCCAAGGTCTCCTTCGAGTTTTTGGTTCACCCGACCCTGACAACGAATTTTGCCGACTGGCCTCGGCGACCCTGATCAGGCCAACAAAAAACGGGCGCATCCTTGCGGACGCGCCCGTTGCTTGAAGCGGTGTCGGCTTACGACTTGCTGAACTTCTCCTCCGCGGCGGCGAAGGCGTGTTCGAGGGCCACGAGGTCCTCGCCGGGCTTGAGGGAGTCGAGCACGGCCTGCTCGGCCTTGAGCTGGTCGGGCGAGTAGTTGGCGGCCTTGATGGACAGGCCGATGCGGCGGTCGGCGCGGTCGATCTTGATGACGCGGGCATTCACCTCGTCACCGATCTTCAGCACGTTCTTGATCTTCTCCACGCGGTCCTCGCTGATCTGCGATATGTGGACGAGGCCGTCGATGTCGTGCGGCAGGCCGACGAACGCGCCGAAGCTGGCGAGCTTGCTGACCTTGCCGCTGACGACGTCACCGACCTTGAAGAACTGCTCGATGTGATCCCACGGATCGGTCGAGAGCTGCTTCATGCCGACGCTGATGCGCTGGTTGGCCTTGTCGACCTCGAGCACCACGGCCTCGACGACGTCGCCCTTCTTCACGACTTCGCTCGGGTGGTTGATCTTGCGCGTCCAGCTCATGTCGGACACATGGATCATGCCGTCCAGACCCTCTTCGAGCTCGATGAAGGCGCCGTAGCTGGTGAGGTTGCGGATCGCGCCCTTGACCTTGGTGCCGGGCGGGTACTTCTCGTGGGCGACATCCCACGGGTTGGTCTCGAGCTGGCGAATGCCCAGCGAGATCTTCTGCTCTTCGCGGTTGATGCCGAGGACGACCGCCTCGAGATCCTGACCGACCTTGAGGACGTCGGACGGCTTGGCGATGCGCTTGGTCCAGGACAGTTCGGTGACGTGGACGAGGCCTTCGACGCCGGGTTCGACTTCGACGAACGCGCCGTAGGGCACGAGGTTGACGACCTTGCCCTTGACCTTGGTGCCGAGGGGGTACTTCGACTCGATGGCATCCCACGGGTTCGCTTCCTTCTGCTTGAGGCCGAGGGAGACGCGTTCTTTCTCGCGGTTGATGTCGAGGACGACGACGTCGAGCTCCTGGCCGACGCGGAGCATCTCGCTCGGATGGCTGAGGCGGCCCCAGGACATGTCGGTGATGTGCAGCAGGCCGTCCAGACCGTTGAGGTCGATGAACGCGCCGAAGTCGGTGAGGTTCTTAACCGTGCCCTTGCGGACGTCGCCGGGAACCATCTCGGCGAGGAGCGTGGAGCGGCGGGCGTTGCGCTCGGCCTCGACCAGCTCGCGGCGGCTGAGCACCACGTTCTGGCGGTCGGGGTTGAGCTTGACGACGCGGAACTCGTAGCTGTTGCCCACGTAGGCCGCGAGGTTCTTAGGCGGGGTGACATCGACCTGGCTCGACGGGCAGAACGCCTCGACGCCGATGTTGATGACCAGGCCGCCCTTGACGACGCCCTTCACCTTGCCGGTGACGGTGCCGCCCTCGTTGCAAATGGTCTGGATGCGGTCCCAGTTCTGCTGGAACTCGGCCTTCTCCTTGGACAGGTGGACGTTGCCATCCTTGTCCTCGGCCTTCTCGATGAGCACGTCAATCTGGTCACCCAGCTTGACGGTGGCGAAGTCGACGAACTCGTTCGACGAAACAACACCCTCGGATTTGCCGCCGATGTCCACGAGGACCTCTTTCGGACGGATTTCAATTACGGTTCCCTTGACGATCTGGCCGGTCTGAAGCGAGCGATCATACTGCTTCAGCATCTCGGCGAACGACTGCGTGGTCACTGCCATATAACGAATAGACAAACGGACTTAACGGACGGACTCAAAAACGGGAGGCTTGGGGGACAAGAGGAAGCGTGTCCCGCGCGAAGACTCCGTGCCCAACTTCACCAAGTTGCGGCTGGCAACGGAGGTTAAAGGTCAGGTTATGCGTTTAACGGTCTTTTCTCAGCCTCAAACGACGCCACACACGTGACGTCAGGCGTCGAGGAAAGTAGGGATATGCGCCTCCCCGGCAAGGCTTTTGTTGGCCCTTGGCCGGTTTGTAACGGGTGGACGTTCCGGCGTCGCAATTCGTGATAACACTTGCCACGAAGCCGGAACCCGTCAGTTTGCCCGCCCCTGTTCGATGCAAATCCGGCCAGCCGCGGTCTGAATCCTGCTTGGGGTTGGCACAGCAAAATCATGGAAGAACATATAACACTCGAAGGCCGAATCCTCACGGTGCTCGCCGGCACCATGTTCCGGGTCGAACTCGACAACAAACACGTCGTGCTCGCCCACATTTCCGGCAAGATGCGGAAACGGTTCATCCGTCTCACCCCGGGCGACCGCGTGCGCATCGAGATGTCGCCCTACGACCTGAACAAGGCCCGCATCACCTACCGGTTGGGCTGAGCCGGTCAGGCCGCCCACGCTTCACGCAGGAAGCGGAGGAAATTTCCGTGGGCGATGCCGGTGAGGTCCTCCTCCGAATAGCCGCGCTCGCGCAGCAGGACCGGCAACCGCTGCAAATCGGCGATACTCTGCAGGTCCTGCGGGGTCTGCTCAGTGCCGAACCCTCCGTCCAGGTCGGAACCAATGCCTACGTGCCGCGCGTTGCCGGCGATCTGGCAGATGCGGTCGATGTGCTCGACGATTTTCTCCAGCTTCAAGCCGGCGGACACCGGAGTCGTCACACCCCGTTGCCACTCGGGCACCATCATCCAAGCGTCGAATACCGAGCCTAAAATGCCTCCGCGCTCGATCAGAAGTTTGATCTGCTCGTCGCTCCACTGGCGGTTGTGCGGCACCAAGGCGCGGCAATTTTGGTGGCTCGCCCACACCGGCCCGTCGAATGCGTCCATCGCATCCGCAAATGCGTCATCGCAGAGGTGGGTGGCGTCGAGGATAAGACCCAGCCGGCGCATCTCCCGCAGTAGTTCTCGGCCGCGCGCATTCAGGCCACCGCTGGAATTGGTGCCATTGGCATAGATCCCGGGGCCGTAATGGGCCGGGCCGACCGCGCGCAAGCCAGACTCCCATGCTCGCTCCAGATGCCCCAGCGTCACTAGTGAGTCGGCTCCTTCGAGGGACAGGATAAAGCCGATCGGCTTCGCCGGACGATCCATGGCTGAAGCGGTTTCCCAACCGATCAGGTGCCGCTCCAGGCCCGCCACATCCCGAATTTGCACCAGCTCGCCAGCCTCTTCCATGGCCCGATACCAGGCGAGCTGCGCCTGGGTCATTGCCCAGGCCTGTTGTGGTGAACGCCAACCGGGCACCGGGCTCCAGGCATTGTGTTCCACGCGGGCGATCTGGGTGGCAATGCACAGGCCGATGTTGCCCCGGCGCATTTCGGCGAAGCTCACAGTGTTGTGTCCGCGATCCGGTTTGTCATTGAGGTGTGCCTCCGCCGATCGGATTTCCGCGAGCGGGCGGGTAAGGTCGCGGTTCCACTCGATCGCGTTCATCGCGAGGTCGAGGTGGGCGTCAAAGATGAAATCGGGCTCCATGCAGCGCTAGATTTCCAGCCGTCTCCGTCGTGCAGTCACCTGCCAGCGTCCGCGCACACGTCCGTTTTCCACGACGAAGACTTCCTCTTGCAGCGCCACCGTCGGGCACACATGCCAGGGAAGGGCATAGAGCACATCGCCCACGGCAAAATCCGCGGCGTGAGGCGTTTCGATCACGAGATGCTCCTCACTGTGCATGACCGGTGTCGCATCGGGCAGCTTGAGGAACAGGACGCGCGGCTGCGGCATTTCCGAGGCAACAGCCTTGTGGCCCAGATCGAGGCAGAGCCGGTTTGTCGCCGGCTTGCTTATGACACGCGTCAGCAGCACGGCGGCGGGCAGAAAATTCAGGTCGGGAAGCTTCTTCGCATAACCGGCATCCCAGAACACGGTCGTGCCGGGGCTGAGTTCGAGCCCAGGTTCGTCACGCTGGGCGTGGATGGCGAAGGTCGGTGAACCGCCCGCGACAATCGTGGGCACCGGAATTCCTGCGGCCTCCAAGTCGTGCTTCAGCTCCAGCACCGGTCCGAAAGCGGCGTCGCATCTGGCCGCACGCTCTGCGGGATCATGATCGTAAATGTGCCCGTCGTAAGCGTGCAGGCCCGCGAACTTCACGTCCGGCAGCGAGTTGATGAGCTTGGCCAGTTCGACCGCTTTCGGGTCGGGCAGGATGCCGGTGCGATGCTGGCCGATATCGAGATCGAGAAAGATTTCGACCGGCTCCGAAATCGGCAGTCCTAATCGTGCATTGGCGAGGGCGCAAACGGCTGCCGGGTCATCGGCCAGACAGGAAAAGCGGCGCAGGGGGTACTTCGCAATGAGATCCACGAACCGTTGGGCGTGCGGCCCGACCGGCTGATAGGCGAGCAAGATGTCGTCGGCGCCATTCGTCGCCGCCATCTCCGCCTCGGCTATGGTGGCGCACTTAAACTTCGTGATGCCCAGCCCGACCTGTTGCCGCAGCAGCTCGGGCAGCTTGTGGGTCTTGATGTGCGGTCGCAGCCGGGCCGGATCGCCCGCGATGCGCAGCATCTCCTGGAGGTTGGTCCCGACGCGTCCCTCGTGGATAAGCAGGGCGGGCGAAGGGATTTCGGCCGCGTTGGCGATCTCAAACCAGTTCATGCCAGCTCGAAGATCGCCTCGACTTCGACCGCGATGTTGCCGGGCAGCGGCCCCATGCCCACGGCGCTGCGTGCGCCGATGCCGTTGTCCGGTCCGAAGACTTCGGCCATCAGCTCACTGAAGCCGTTGATGACCTTGGGATGGTCGTAGAAGTTTGGCGCCGAATTCACCATGCCGAGGGTCTTCACGATCCGCTTCACGCGGTCGAGCGAGCCGAGCTGGCAGCGGAGGGTGGCGAGCATGGCCAGACCGACCTGCCGGGCGGCCGCCTTGCCTTCGGCCAGGTCAATGTCGCGACCGACGACGCCGGTGATGAGCATGCCGTCGGTGCGCACGGGCCCGTGGCCAGACACATAGGCGAGCCCGCCGGCAATCACGAGCGGCTTGTAGACCGCGACCGGCTTGGGCGGGTGCGGCAGTTCGAGCCTGAGTTCGAGGAGTCGGGATTCGGCGCTCATGGATGTCGTGCGCTAATAAGACACTGGGAACGATTGGCCGTCGAGCGGCCTCATGATAGCCTACTTTGATGCCGCCACGAAGCAACCCGAAGCCACCCGCCCGCCTGCGTGTCGCCGCCGTGCAGATGAAGTTCGCACCGACGGTGGCCGGAAACCTCGTCAGCATCGAGCGTGCGCTAAAGCGGGCTGCCCGGCGGAGTGTGGATGCCGTCCTGTTCCCCGAATGTGCCACCACAGGCTACTCCTGCGATTTCCGTGCGCTCAACCGCGCAGAGCTCGGGGCCGCCTTGGCGCGGGTCGGAGAATGGGCGAAGCAATACCGGATCAATGTGCTGATTGGATCGCCCTTCTTCGCCGGCAAATCCCTGTTCAATGGCCTCGTGGTCTTCGACCGCTCCGGTCGTCAGACCTACCGCTACGCGAAGTGCCACCTCACGGCGGCGGATCGTCAATGGTTCACCCCCGGCAATGCACTGGCACTTTTCGAGGTCGAAGGGGTGCCGGCGACCGCGATCATCTGTCATGAGCGCCGCTATCCCGAGCTGGTCCGGCTGCCGGTGGTGGCCGGGGCGCGCCTCATCTTCCATCCCAATGCGGGTCTGGATTCGCTTGCCGTGTCACGTCGCAAGCGGGGCGGAAAGGACGGCATTGTGGCGCGTGCATTTGAGAACGCCGTGCCCTACGTCTTTGCGAACTCGGTCGGCCCGCAGGGAATGGGGCGATGGTCGGCGGGCGATTCCAAAATTGTCGCCGCAGACGGAAGAATGCTCTGTCTCGCGGACAATGAAAATGAAGCGCTCATCGTGGCCGACCTGGATCTGTCAGAGGCAACTGGCAAATATGCCGTCGAGGCCCTGGCCTCGCCTCGGTTTCTCGCCGCCTCATGGCGAAGGATGGTCACGCTCGTGCGCCGCCAGGCGATGCAGGCTGCGAAATGAATGTGTCCTGAATAAGGCTGCCAAGGACCGGTCCAAACCGCCGCAAATGATCCGACTCCAAATTTTCCTCACCGCATTTCTGGTTTGGGCGCCCTTCAGCAGCCTGGTCGCTTCCCCGACGGACTGGCTGATTGATCCTTCCCAATTCAAGGCGAAGGCGGAAGTCAGCCCGGACGGACAGCAGTTGGAGCTGAATAACGGGTTGCTTCGTCGCGTGATCCGCCTGCAGCCGAACGCGGCGACGGTCGCGCTGGACAATCTCGTCACCGGCGAATCGCTCCTGCGCGGGGTGAAGCCCGAGGCCATCGTCGAGGTGGATGGTCGGCGGTTTGAGATTGGCGGTCTCAAGGGACAGCCGAACTACGCGTTTCTCCGGCCGGAGTGGATTCGCGAGTTACACACTGATCTGGCGGCTTTCCGGTTCGTCGGCTACGCGATCGGCAGGCCGGCGGAGCGCATGGCATGGAAGCAGGTGCGCCACCATGCGTCGGACGTCAAATGGCCGGCGGCCGGAGTGACCCTGCGGCTGGATTTTGAGGAGCCGGCGTCCACGAACGGGGCCGCCGCCCCGAAGCTCCTCATCTCGGTCCATTACGAGCTTTACGATGGCCTGCCGTGCTACAGCAAATGGGTCACCGTCTCTAACCGCACCGACCACAACGTCCGGGTGGATCGCTTTTCGAGCGAGGTGCTCGCCGTGGTCGAGCGCACCTCGGAAGTGGATGAGCTCAGCGAGGGCCGCATGCCGCCGAACTTCCACATCGAGACCGATATGGCCTTCGGCGGCAGCAACGCTACCGCCGCCAACCGCCGTTCGTACCGCTGGCTCACAGACCCCGACTTCCGCACCCAGGTGAATTATGAGCGCAAGACCCCGTGCCTGCTCGATATCGGACCAGACCTCGGGCCGGGGCAGGATATCGCGCCGGGCGGTGTCTTTGAGTCGTTTCGCGCCTGGGTGATGCCCTTCGATTCCACCGACCGCGAGCGCTGCGGTCTGGCAATGCGGCGGATGTATCGCGTCGTCGCGCCATGGGCCACCGAGAATCCGCTGATGCTGCACCTCGTCACTTCGGATGGCCGGGCGGTAACCAATGCCATCGACCAGTGTGCGGCGGTCGGCTTCGAGATGCTGATCCTGAGCTTCGGCAGCGGCTTTGATCTGGAGAACCGCGACCCCGCCGTGATGGCGCGCGCCAAGGGCTTCGCCGCCTACGCCCACAGCCGGGGCATCGAGATCGGCAGCTACTCGCTCCTCGCCTCGCGCAGCATCAGCAAGGACGACGATGTGGTGATGCCGCCCGGGGAGAAGGTGACGTTTGGCAACTCGCCTTGCCTCGAGAGCCGCTGGGGCACCAACTACTTCAACCGCCTCTACGAGTTTCACCGTGAGAGCGGATTCACGCTGCTGGAGCACGACGGTTCGTACCCAGGCGACCCCTGTGCGAGTGAACTGCACCCCGGCCATCACGGGCTGGCGGACTCGCGCTGGAACCAGTGGCGCGAGATTTCGGACTTCTACAAGTGGTGCCGCGGGCAGGGCCTCTACCTTAACGTCCCCGATCACTATTTCCTCTCCGGCTCGACGAAATCAGGCATGGGCTACCGCGAGGAGAACTGGTCGCTGCCCCGGGAGCAGCAGGTGATCCATACCCGGCAGAACATCTACGACGGAACGTGGGAAAAGCTCCCGAGCATGGGCTGGATGTTTGTCCCGCTAACCCAGTATCAAGGCGGTGGAGCGGCCGCGACCATCGAGCCGTTGGAAGAGCATCTGGACCACTACCGGCGCATGCTCGAGGGCAATCTCGCCCTGGGCGTGCAGGCCTGCTACCGCGGTCCGCGCCTCTACGACACCGACCGCACCAAGTCCATGGTCCAGGCCGAAGTGGCGTGGTTCAAGGCCCACCGCGAAATCCTCGAAAGCGAACTCATTCACGGCCGGCGGGCGGATGCACGGGACCTCGACTGGATGCTGCACGTCAACCCGCACGGGAAGGAGAAGGGCATGCTGGTGGTGTTCAATCCGCTCGTGGAGCCGGTGACCAAGAAGTTGCGCGTGAACCTCTACTACACCGGCCTGACCGACACCGCCCGTCTCCGGGAACAGGGTGGGGCGGCCAAGCGTCTCAAGCTCGACCGAGACTATTCAGTCGAAGTGCCGGTGCAGGTGCCAGCGGGAGGGATGAGCTGGTTTGTCGTGGAGTAAGCCTCGATATTCTCACCGCCAGAGATTTCCCGCGAGGAGGCTTCGTGATAGCCTGTCGGCATGGCGTTTGAATCCTTTCGCGAGTTCGTCGAGGCCCTTGATCGGGCGGGCGAGCTGAAGCGGATCTCCCAGCCGGTCGCGACCGAGCTGGAAATCACCGAGATCGCCGACCGCGAAATGAAATCGCCCGGCGGTGGCAAAGCGCTGCTGTTCGAAAAGCCCACCGTCAACGGCGTGGTCTCGCCGTTTCCGGTCGCCATCAACACGTTGGGTTCGCACCGGCGCATGGCCCTGAGCATGGGCGCGGAGTCCGTAGATGCGGTGGCAACCGAGTTGGGCGCGCTCATGAAGGCCAAGCCGCCCACGGGCTTCAAGGAGACGATCCAACTGCTCTCGCTCGCACTGGATTTGCGTCATGCCAAACCCAAAGTCGTCCGCACCGGGCCCTGCAAGGACGTGATTCAGAAGTTTGATGCGCCTTCTTCGCGCAAGGAGGCGTGGCCAGGCGGGCCGGACATCACGTCGGCCACAGCGGCAGCAACGCCGCCGGCACCGTCCACACTGGCCAACCTGCCGATCCTGAAATGCTGGCCGCTTGATGGCGGACGCTTCATAACATTGCCGTGCGTGGTCACGCGTGATCCGGATACCGGTGAGCGCAATCTGGGCATGTATCGCATCCAGATATACGACGGCCAGACGACGGGCATGCACTGGCAGTTGCAGAAGGTCGCTGCCCGCCACGGCCGCCGCTATTACGAGAAGGGCGAGCGGATGCCGGTCGCGATTTTCCTCGGGGGCGATCCCATGTTCCCCTTCGCGGCAACCGCCCCGCTGCCGGATGGCCTCGATGAGTTCTTGCTCGCCGGCTACCTCCGGAAAAAGTCCGTCGAACTCGTGAAGTGCGAGACCAACGACCTTGAGGTTCCCGCCAATGCCGACTTCGTGATCGAGGGCTATATTGATCCCACGGAGCCGCTGCGTGACGAGGGCCCCTTTGGGGACCATACCGGCTACTACACGCTGTGCGAGCCGTATCCGGTGTTTCACATCACGGCCATCACGCACCGCAACGATGCGGTGTATCCGGCGACGATCGTCGGGATTCCGCCGATGGAGGATTTCTACATCGGCGGTGCGTCAGTGAAGCTGTTCCTGCCGATCTTCAAGATGAACTTCCCCGAGATCGTGGACATCGCGCTGCCGGCGGAGGGCGTGTTTCACAACCTCGTCATCGTGAGCATCCGAAAGACCTACCCGATGCAGGCCTACAAGATCATGCACGGCCTCTGGGGCATGGGACAGATGATGTTTAGCAAATACATCGTGGTCGTGGACGCCGAGGTGAACGTCCACAACACCAGTGAGGTGCTCTTCCATCTCACCGCCAACACCGATCCGCAGCGCGATAGCGTCTTCACCAAGGGCCCCTCGGATGTGCTCGACCACGCCACGAGCGAGATTGCCAGCGGCAGCAAACTGGGCTTCGACGCCACCAGGAAGCTGCCTGGCGAAGGCTTCAAGCGTGCCTGGCCGCCGCTGATCCGGATGGACGAGGCGGTTCGGCGGAAGATGGATTCCCTGCTGGGCGTGGTCAGGCCCAGTCGTAGTTGAAACTGATGCTGAGGCGCTCGGCCTTGAGCGGGTTCGCGACCACCTCGTGGCGCAGCCAGCTCTCGAAAAGGATCAGGCTGCCGGTCGTGGCGGGGTAGGTGACGTAGAGCTTGTTGGCGTCGCTGGTCTTCGGCTGGCGCGGTGGGGCCGCCATGAACTTGCTCATGCGTGGGTCCTCAAACTTCAGCCCGGCGCAGCCCTTGGGCGTGGCCACGTAGTAGGTGCCGCTCACGACCGAATTTGGATGCAGGTGCAGGCTGTGCGCGGTGCGATGCGGCATGATGTTCACCCAGCAGTCGGTCATCGCCAGTTTGCGACCGCCGAAGTCCCACTCCAGCGCTTTGGCGTAGGCGCGCACGTGGCGGTCGATGTGCCGTGCGAGATCCATGAACGTGGACGAGAACTCGTGCAGCTTGTCCATCGAGCTGTAGCTCGTGTAGCCGCCCGGATAGTTCGTCTTCGACCAGCGCTGTCCCTCGCGGTCGAAATCGCGGAGCTGGTGGCATTCCTTCAGCAGTTCGCGGTTGAACGCAGGGCCGCCGTTGCGGAGCAACCGGTCGTTGTAGATGAAGGTGGGGAACCAGCCTTGGATGCGTTTCATCGGACAAGAGACTTCAACCAATCCTCAAAGTATTCCTTCTGCCTGCTGACGAACGCAGGAATCACATCTGTCCCTGTGTCGAATATACCGACCAAATCACTTTGGCTGGCTTTTGCACCAAACTTTAACCGGTACGCTTGCAGACCCTCACCTATGTCACGGCACATGCCCGATGGAAATACGTTCAAGCTCGCACCATAACAAAATGGGATGAGCTCATCGGCTTCCAGTTGGAGCCGGACGGCGTTGAACGCTTCAAAATAATCTGTTGATGTTGCCTCAATTACTCGACCTCGATACCGAAAGACGATCTGGCATAACTCATTGATAGGTATTGTCGAAAGCACGGCAGTCTCGCCGTCATTGCCACCGATGAGATGTAGCGTGTAATCTGACACTGAGTGGAACGATGCTATTTGTGATTACGCTGTTATCCGCTCCGCGCGCAAATACGGGTGCAGCGGCTCGGGAATGAGGACACTGCCATCCGCCTGCTGGTGGGTCTCGATCAGCGCCACGAAGAGGCGGGCGAGGGCGGTGCCGGAGCCGTTGAGGATGTGCGGGAAGCGGTTTTCGCCGGTCTCGGTCTTGTAGCGGAGGTTCATGCGGCGGGCCTGGTAGTCCTCGCAGTTCGAGCAGCTCGACACTTCCAGGTAGCTGCCCTGGCCGGGCGCCCACACCTCGATGTCGTAGGTCTTGGCCGAGGCGAAGCCCATGTCGCCGGTGCACAGGTTGATGACGCGGTAGTGCAGGCCGAGGAGTTGCAGCACCTTCTCGGCATTGCCGACCAGCTTCTCCAGCTCGTCGTAGCCGGTTTCGGGAGTGGTCACCTTAATCAGCTCGACCTTGTCGAACTGGTGCACGCGGATCATGCCGCGCGTGCCGAGTCCGGCCGCGCCCGCCTCGGCACGGAAGCAGGGCGAGTAGGCGACGTAGCAGACGGGCAGTTGGGCTGCGCCGAGAATCTCCTCACGGTGGATGTTCGCCACCGGCGCTTCGGCGGTGGGCAGCAGGTAGAGCTTGCCCATGGTTGAGGCGTCGAGGCCTTCCTGCACGGCGTAAGCCTGGTCCTTGAACTTCGGGAACTGGCCGACGCCATACATGCAGTGCTCGCCCACGATGTAGGGCGGGGCGACCTCACGGTAGCCGTGCTCGGTCGTGTGCAGGTCGAGGAGGAAGTTGATGAGCGCCCGTTCCAGCCGCGCGCCCCAGCCGGTGTAGAGCAGGAAGCCCGAACCGCTGAGCTTCGTGCCGCGGGCGAAGTCCACTAGCTTGAGCTTCTCGCACAGCTCGACGTGCGAGAGCGGCTTAAAGGCAAAGTCGGCTTTCGCCCCGTAGACGCGGATCTCGGGGTTGTCGGCGGCGTCCTTGCCGAGCGCCACGCTGGCGTGCGGGATATTCGGGATGCTGGCGAGCAGGGCGTCGCGGGCGGCCTCGACCTCGGCGACGGTCTTGTCGAGCGCGGCGATACGGTCGCCGATGTCCCGGGTCTCAGCCTTCTTGGCCTCGGCCTCGGCGAGCTTCTTCTGGCCCATGAGCGCGCCGATCTCCTTGGAGACGGCATTGCGCTTCGCCTTGAGCTGCTCGACCTCGGCCAGTGCCGTGCGGCGGCGGTCATCGAAGGCAAGGACCTCGGAGACCTTCACCTCGTCGCCGGCAAGGCGGGTGGCGAGGCGTTCTTTGACGAAATCGGGTTTCTCCCGGAGCAGCTTGATGTCGAGCATGTCGCCGGAGACTAGGGAAGGGGACGGGGGACGGGCAAGAACAGCGGTGAAAGGGAGAAGCGGAGTATGCCCGTGTCGCAATCCTGCTCGTGCTCGTGCTCTTGCTCTTAATCTCAAATCGAGCGGGAAGCGATGGGTGGAGCAAGATCAAGAGCAGGAGCACGAGCAGGAAATTCCGGCCGTCAAAACATCTTCGCCACTTCCATCAACAGGTAGCCGAGCAGGCCAGTCATTGGGAGCGTGAGCACCCAGGCCCAGAGGATGCGCTTGACGATGCTGAACTTGAGCGCATTGAAGCGCTTGGCGCAGCCGACGCCCATGATGCTCGTCGTCACCGCGTGGGTGGTGGACACGGGCATGCCGAAATGCGCGGCCGACATCAGCACGGTGGCGGCGGTGAAGTCGGCGGCGAAGCCGTTCACGGGCAACACCTTCACCATCTTCTGCCCCATGGTGCGGATGATGCGCCAGCCGCCGGCGGAGGTGCCGGCGGCCATCACGAGAGCGCACACGACCTTGATCCAGGGGGCGATGACCTCCTTGCCGTCGCCGGCAGGCACCATCGGGTGGCGGAGAAATTCCAGCCAGCCGGGGACCTGGTCCAGCGTGCCCGCCTTGACGGCGGCGGCCAGGGCGAGGGCGATGATGCCCATGGTCTTCTGCGCGTCATTGCTGCCATGGCTGAAGCCCATGTAGGAGCCGCTGAACATCTGCAGCATCTTGAACCGGCGCGTCACGGTGGCCGGCCGCCAGTTCCGCAGGAGCACGTAGAGCAGCGACATGACGAACAGGCCGCCGAAAAAGCCGAGGATGGGCGAGATCAGCATCGGTGCGACCACCTTGTAGAGGATGCCCGTGTTGTCCCACCAGTGCGCGCCGCCGCCCTTGGCCCAGATGATGGAACTCCAGTTGCCGCCGGAGGAGGCGAGGGTCGCCCCGCAAAGTCCGCCGACGAGCGCGTGACTGGAGCTGGAGGGCAGGCCGAACCACCAGGTGATCAGGTTCCAGATGATGGCGCCCAGCAGGGCGGTGATGATCGTGGTCGTGCTGACAAACTGCGCGTCCACCAGTCCCTTGGTGATGGTCTTGGCGACCGCCGTGCCGACCAGCGCGCCGGCCAGGTTAGTCGTGGCGGCGATGATGATGGCCAGGCGCGGCGTGAGTGCCTTGGTGGAGACGCCCATCGCGATGGAATTGGCCGTGTCGTGGAAGCCGTTGATGTATTCAAACGCCAACGCCACCAGCAGGACCGTGATCAGGAGCAGCATGATCCGGGCGGCGTCAGGAGTTCTTAAGGACGATATGGAAGACGATGTTGCCGGCGTCGCGGCAGCGGTCGATGACCTTCTCCAGCAGCTCGTAGAGATCCTTGAGCGCGATGACGCGGATGGGGTCGTCCTCGCCGTTATAGAGGCCGCGGAGCAGCTCCATCATGAGCTTGTCGGCCTCGCCCTCGAGGTATTGCAGCTTGTCATTCCGTTCCTTGACGACATCGAGCTTGGACGCACGGAGATCCTTTACGAGCTCCTGGACGGTGCCGATGGCGCTTTCGAGCAGCTGCACCTGGCGGCTGAAGTCAGCCGCGCCGACCCGGCTGCGGCTGAGCAGCAGCCGTTCGCCGAATTTTTCCAGCGTCTTGGGGATCTTGTAGAGCGCGGTGCTGAGGGCCTCGATGTCTTCGCGCTCGATGGGCGTCGCGAACGTCTGGGTGAGGCGGGTGTTCAGCTCCTCGGTGATGCGCTTGTCCTTCTTGCGGAGGAGGGCGAATTCGTCGAGCGAAAGCACGCCTTTGTCGGGAGCGCCCAGCAGTTGCACGAGCAGGCGAACGCTTTCGCGGGCTTCCTCGGCGGATTTGTCCAGCAAATCGAAAAAGACGTCGTCACGGCCGAGCAGCTTTTGCAGAGAGAACATGGGGTGAGTGTGTTACAGGAAGGTTACGCCGGGCACGGGAAAAATGGGCGGGAATCCTTGGCCGGCGAAATTTATGCAGGGGGTTCCGGCAAATTCCGTCTTGCCGTGGCCGGCTCCCGGCGTAATTTTCGCTAAGCGTTCGACACGCGACGACAACCCAAACGTCGCATATCCGTAGCGCAAAGCTCCAAACTGCTTTTTAACGGATGAGTTTAACCGCAGCCCCGCCAACAGCTTCCCGCGAATACCGGGTGCAGGATGATTTGAACCTGGAGTCGCTGCCACAGACGCAGCGTGATCCTAGTCGCAAAATCGCCTGGGCCAACGCGATCTGCGCGACCGTCCTGGGAATCGGGCTTTTTCTGCGCCGCGATGCCCAGCAGTTCAATTTCAAGCCGGAGCTGGTGGAAAGCGCCCCGGTCGTCATCCCCGAGTTCGTTCCTGAGCCGCCCCATCAGGACGAACAGGTGGTGGAGGACAAGCCGGAGGAGCAAACCGAGGCCGCCGTTGTCCCGGTGGTGGTGGCTCCCGATCCTTCCAAGGTCAATTTCGCAGTCCCAGTGACCGGTCCCACCGTCAAGGCCACCGACTTCAAATACGCCGGCCCCCCACCGCGCACCACCCAGCGGTCCGGCCCTTCCGGACCCCAGGTCATTCACGCGGGAGATAGCGCAGATGGAGGTTCCTATCCCCAGCCAGATTATCCCCGGGAAGCATTGCTTCGCCGGGAAACCGGGTCCGGTGAGGTCTATATCGAAGTTGATGCTGATGGGGCGCTGACCAAAGCCGAGATCCGCATTTCTTCCGGTTCGCCCGTTCTGGACCGGGCCGCCCTGACCGCGGTAAGGAAGAAGTGGAAGTTTCCGCCCGGAGGCGTCCGTACCTTTAGATGGCCATTTGAGTTCACAATGAAGTAACTGCCCGAATGCCGTTCCTAGTCCCTGCCTGATCCGCAATACCTAGACTACAATACCTATGCTGCTTGCCAACATCGCCGTCGAATTCTTCAAGAAGGGTGGTCCGATCATGTGGCCGATCCTCGTGGTGGCTATCGTGGCCATCGCGGTTGTCACCGAACGCGCCTTCTGGTGGCTGCGGGAAAGCGCCAAGCGGGATCCGGAAACCCTGGAGAAGGTGCTGGCCGCGATGGAAAATGGCGATTTCAAGGCGGCGCTGAACCAGTCCAAAGGGTCGGAAGACCCGGTCACGCGCATGATTTTTCGCGGCCTGAGCCACGTGCATGGTTCGCTCACGGGCGCGCTCAAGGTGGCCGCCGGTGCCGAGATCAAGCGCGCCGGGCGCTTCCTCATGCTCATCGACACCTGCATCACGGTGGCTCCGCTGCTGGGGCTGCTGGGGACCGTGACCGGCATCATGGGTTCCTTCCAGGCGGTCGGTGGCAATGAACTGGCCGTCAGCGCGGTTTCCGGCGGCATTGGCGAGGCGCTCACCGCCACCGCCTGCGGCCTCGGCATCGCCATCTTCTGTCTGCTGCCCTTCAACTATTTCAACGAACGCCTGGCCAAGCTGACCTTTGAGCTGGAAACGGCGGCCACGAACGTCGAGGTCATGGTCATCCGGGCCAAACAGGAGGGCTTCGACACGATGACTTTCCGTCGCGAATCCGCCGAGGGACTCGCCTGACGCCATGCAACTGAACTCGTCCCCGGTGCCGCAGCGCAAGGCGCGCATCGAGATCATCCCGTTGATCGACGTGATGTTCTTCCTGCTGGCGGCGTTCATGATGGTCAGCCTTTCCATGCAAAACATGCAGACCAAGCGCATGGATTTGGCGGAGGCGGTCACGGCCAAAGGCGATTTCAGGCCGGACATTTTCAACATCGGCGTGGACAAGACCGGCATGATCAGCGTCGGCAAGACCAACATCACCATCGAGAAACTCGACGAGATGCTGGCAGCGGCCCTCAAGAAAAGCACCAACGCGCCGGTCTTCGTGACGGCGGATCGCGATACGCTTCACGGCTCGGTCAACCGGGTGCTCGACCGGGTGCGCCGGGCCGGTGTGCAGCGCGTTTCCTTCGCCGTCTCCGGCAAATCGCAGTAACCCAATCATCCCATGGCAGGCGGCGGTTCCTCACATTCCCTCGGCGGCCGGAAAAAGGCGCGCATCGAGATCATCCCGTTGATCGACGTGATGTTCTTCCTGCTGGCGGCCTTCATGATGGTCAGCCTCTCCATGCAGAAGCTGCAGGTCATCAAGATGGACCTGCCCACCGCCACGGCCCAGACCACCAGCAAGAAACCCGATGTCTTCAACATCGAGATTTCGCGCACGGGTGACGTCTCCGTGGACTCCAAGCACCTCTCCATCCCGGAAATGGAAAAGGCGCTGAAGGAACGGATGAACGCCAACACCAATCTGCCCGTGTACATCAAGGCGGACCAGAAATCCACGCATGGCATGGTCATGAACATTCTCGACTCCGTGAAGGCCGTCGGTGCCCCCAAAGTCTCCTTTGCGATTGAACCGCCGAAGGACTGAGCGCATTTCTGGCGCGTGCAATTCTTCCGTCAGCTCGCCCCGGTCATTTCCGGGGCGATTTTATTGGTGGGTGCCGGCCCGGTGCGGGCGGCGGACTGGCCGCAATTTCTTGGGCCCAACCGAAATGGCACCACCACCAACCGGATTGCCGCCAGTTTTCCCAAGGAAGGGCCGGCCCGCCTCTGGCGGCGCAAGGTGGGGCAGGGGTTTAGCGGCCCGGTCATCGTGGAGGGCAAGGTGCTGCTGTTCCATCGGGTGGACAACGAGGCCCTGCTGGAGGCCTTCTCGGCCAAGACCGGAGAGCCGGTCTGGCGCTGCTCGACCCCGACCGCCTATGTGGACGATTTTGGTTTTGACGAAGGTCCGCGCGCGGTCCCGGCGGTCAGTGATGGGCGTGTGTTCCTTTTCGGTGCGGATGGCCACCTGATCGGAGTCTCGTTGGCGGACGGCAAGAAGCTGTGGGAGGTGGATACCCAGGCGCGCTTCGGGGCAGACAAGGGGTTCTTTGGTGCCGCCTGTTCACCGTTGGTCGAGGGCAATCTGCTCCTGCTCAACCTTGGCGGCAGCAATGGTGCCGGTCTGGCGGCCTTCGCCGCGGACACGGGCAAGCTGGTGTGGAAGCTCACCGACGATGAGGCGGGCTACGCCTCGCCCGTGCCGTTTGTCTTGGAAAAGGAACGCTCGGTGCTTTTCTTCACGCGGGCCGGACTGAAGGTGGTTGATCCGGTGGCGGGGCGGTTGCGCTTCGGCTTTCCCTGGCGTTCGCGCGAGCACGCCTCGGTGAATGCCGCCAGTCCGGTGGTCGCCGGTGACGAGGTCTTTCTGACCGCCAGTTACGGCACCGGGGCGGTGCTTTTGAAGCTGAAACCGGACAGCGCGGAATCCATATGGTCCGGCGATGATTCGCTTTCCGCCCACTACGCCACACCGGTGAAACGGGGTGAGTTTCTGTACGGCTTCCATGGCCGGCAGGAACGGGGGCCGGCGTTCCGCTGCATCGAGTGGCGCACCGGCAAGGTGCGCTGGAGCGAGGATGGGATCGGGGCCGGCACCGTCGCGCTGGCGGACGACCGGCTCGTGCTGCTCCTCGAATCCGGCGAACTCATCGTGGTGGCTGCCGAACCCGCCGCGTTCAAGCCGCTGGCCCGGGCCCAGGTTTTGGGCAGCGGAACCCGTCCGCCCTTCGCCATCGCCGATGGCCTGCTGGTTGCGCGCGACAAGAACCAGATGATCGCGCTCGACGTGCGGCCGACGCCCTGAACAGGCGGAGCGCCGAGCATTGCGGCTGGAACGATCACTGTGGTGCTCAAGCCGAGCAATGCTCGGCGCTCCGGGAAGCTACTCCCGACCAGCCGCCGCGATGAAGGGCTTCAGCTCGACCATGAGCTGGGAGAAGCCTTCGAGCGAAAGTTGCTGGGCGCCATCGCTCCAGGCTTCGGCGGGATTGGGGTGAACCTCGATCAGCAGGGCGTCGGCCCCCATCGCGATGGCACCCTTGCAGAAGGAGGCCACCAGGTCCGCGCGCCCGCCACCCTGACTGGGATCGATGACGATGGGACAATGCGACTCCCGTTTCACGATGGGGATCGTCGAGAGGTCGAGCGTGTTGCGCGTGTAGGTCTCGAAGGTGCGGATGCCGCGTTCGCAGAACATCAGGTCGCGGTTGTTGTTCGCCAGGACGTATTCGCCGGCGAGCAGCCACTCCTCGATCTTCATGGCCAGACCGCGCTTGAGGAGCACGGGCTTTCCGGTTTTGGCGGCGGCGATGAGCAGTTGGAAGTTCTGCGCGTTGCGCGCGCCAATCTGCAGGATGTCAGCGTATTCCGCGACCATCTCGGCGTGATCCTCGGACAGCAGCTCGGTGATGATGGGAAGGCCGGTGGCCTTGCGCGCCTTGGCCAGGAGCTTCAGCCCCTTTTCACCGAGGCCCTGGAACTCGTAGGGCGAGGTGCGCGGTTTGAAGGCCCCGCCGCGCAGCACCGTGGCCCCGGCCTTGGCGACGGCCTCGGCGGTCTTCATCAGTTGCGTCTCGCTCTCGACGGAGCAGGGGCCGGCCATGACCACGAACTTCGGGCCGCCAATGACAACGCCACGCGTGGTGACGGTTGAATTCTGCGGGTGCGCCTCGCGGCTCACGAGTTTGTGGCGCTTCTGCACGCGCATGACGCTCTCGACCTGCGGCCAGGCGTTGAGCGCTTCCAGCGAAGCGTGTTCGCGCTCATCGCCGATGGCGCCGACGACGGTGCGGGCGACGCCGCGCATGACGTGCGGCGTGTAGCCCAGGCGTTTGATCTCGGCGAGCACGGCGGCTTCTTCCTTACGGGACAGGTTGGGTTTGAGGACAATGATCATGGTGTATTAGGGGTGCCGAAGCGGAAGCCGGGGGGGCGAAAATAAAAACGCCGCCGGCGGAAGCCGGCGGCGGTGGGGTGCAACTCCGTGTCACGCATCCACGCGCCAGCCGGCCCGGCTAAAATAGCCGGACCAAAAGCTAAACACGTAAAACGCGCGACTCATTACCGGGGTAAGGAAGACGATCGGAGGGCAAACGTCAATTCTGAAGCCGAAGCGTATTCCTGCTCATGCTCTTACTCTTGCTCATGGTCTTCGGTAACGCCTGCCAAACGGCCAACCGGAGCAATAGTAAGAGCATGAGCAGGATGCCGGGCCGCTACCAGGGCGTGGCCTTCCGACCGCAGCCCAACAAAAGGCCGCGCCGGTTGCCGGCGCGGCCCATGATTTTCCAAACGCTCAGTTCTGGTTTTTGGCCAGCTCCTGATTCGTCATCGCGTTGTAGATAGCCCACTGTTCGTTGTGGAAGCCCGGCTCGGGCCGGAACGAGAGCTTGGCGAAGAATTTCTTCTCCAGCTCGATGAGCAGCTTCTCGTCCTGGGTGCGGAGGCGGTCGAGGACCTGCTGGGTGCAGTGGATGCGGAGCTGGAAGTCCTCCTCGCTGCGCGGCCGCGCCTTCATGATGCTGGTGAGCTTGCGCTGGAGCTCGACGCTCATGGACTCGGCACTCTTGACCACGCCGCGGCCCTTGCAGTGCGGGCAGTCCATGTACATCGCGGCGGCCACACTCTCGGTATGGCGCTGGCGCGTCATCTCCATGAGGCCGAGCTGGGAGAGGGGCAGCACGTGTGTCTTGGCCTTGTCGCGCTTCAGGTTCTCCTTCATGCGCTGGAAAACGCGCTGCTGGTCGCTGCGGGACTTCATGTCGATGAAGTCGAGCACGATGATGCCGCCCATGTTCCGGAGGCGGAGCTGGCGGGCGATCTCGTCGGCGGCCTCCAGGTTCACCTTCAGCAGGTTCTGGTCGTGGTCCTTGGAGCCCTTGTGCTTGCCGGAATTCACGTCGATGGCCACGAGCGCCTCCGTCTCGTCGATGATGAGGTAGCCACCGCTCTTGAGCGTGACCTGGCGGCCAAAGGCGTGCTCCAGCTGCTTGCTGACGTTGAAGCGGTCGAACAGCGGCTGGGCCTCGTTGTAGAAGACCACCTTCTTGGCGGAGCGCTGGCTGATCTTCGCGATGCTGTCGCGGATGCGCTGATACTCCTTGTTGCTGTCGATCAGGATGCGGGTGACCTCCTCCGTGAGGAAGTCGCGCACGGTGCGCTCGATGAGGTCCGGCTCCTGGAAGACGCACGAGGCGAGGCCCTGGGTCTTGATCTTCTCCTGAATGTTTTTCCATTCCTCCAGCAGCATCGCGACGTCCCGGATGAAGTAGCGCTTGAGCTTGCCCTCGCCGGCCGTCCGCACGATGACGCCCATGCCCTCGGGCAGGGTGAGTTCGCGCACGATCTTCTTCAGGCGCTGCCGTTCCTCGTGGTTGTCGATCTTGCGGGAAATGCCGGACTGGTCGGAGTTCGGCAGCAGCACCAGGTAGCGTCCGGGCAGGGAGAGGTTGGTGGTGACGCGCGGTCCCTTGGTGCCGATGGGCCCCTTGGTGACCTGCACGATGATCTCGCTGCCGACGGGATAGAGCCTGGGGACATCCCGCTGGGTGATCTTGGGCTTGTTGTCCCTCTTCTTCTGGCGGTCGCCCTCGCGTTCCACGATCTCGACACTGGAGTCGAAGCTGTTGGGGATGATGTCCCAGTAGTGCAGGAAGGCGTTCTTCTCGAAGCCGATGTCCACGAAGGCCGCCTTGAGGCCGTCTTCCAGGTTGCGGACCTTGCCCTTGTAGATGCTGCCAACGAGCCGCTCCGTGTTGGTGCGCTCGACGGTGAAGTCCTCCAGCTTGCTGTCCACGAGCACGGCCACGCGGGTCTCCAGCGGCTCGGAGTTGATGATGACCTCGACGGTCTCCTTGTCCTCGGGCTTGATGAACTGCTTGACCTTCTTGACCACCTGCTTGACGGCGGCGCGGGCCTTCTCGAAGAGCGTCCGGGGCGCCTTTTCCTTCGGGGCCTCTTTTTTGAACTCGGACGATTCGTCCTCCTCGGTGAGTTCCTCGGGGCGGGAAAGGTCCGGGCGGCGGTAGCGCTGGTCACGGCCGGAGGCGGTGGGCTGGGCCTCGTCCTGATGGTCGGTGGCGTCCTCGGGAAGGCCGGCGGCGAGATTTTCCGCACGCCGGATTTCCGCCTCGTGACGCCGCCGGTCGAAGACGTGGTCGTTCGCCGGTTTCTCGCCGACGGCCTCGGCGCGGGCGGTGTTGGCGGCGCGGTTGGGCTTGGCGGGCGAGCCGAGGCCGCGCTGCGGCTTGAAGCGCATGGGGCCGCTGCCCTTTTTGAATGACTGTTGACTCATGATGTTTTGGTCGGGGCGTCAGTAGTGACGCCGATACAGGTGAATGTTTTGGAGGATGCCAATGGCAACGAGGGAGCAGAGCACTGACGTTCCGCCTGCGCTGAGCAGGGGCAGTGGGATGCCCGTCACCGGCATCAGCCGGATGTTCATGCCGATGTTCACAAAGATGTGGCTGAAGAGCAGCGTGACGACCCCGGTGGCCAGCAGCCGGCCGAGTCGGTCGCGGGCCTCCCCGGCGATGCGGATGCCCGTGAAGAGCACCACGCCGTAGAGGCCCAGGACGGTGACGCTGCCCAGGAAACCTTTCTCCTCGGCGATCACAGAGAAAATGAAGTCGTTGTGCGCGCCCAGCCGGGGCAGGAAGCCCAGGGAATGCTGCGTGCCCAACCGCCAGCCCTTGCCGGTCAGCCCGCCGGAACCGATGGAGATCATGGCCTGATCCACGTTCATGGCGGTGTCGCGCTGGAGCAGGCGCGCCTGTCGCGCCTGATCGGGAGTCGCGCCGGAGGGGGCGAAATCGACGTTGAAATAAACCATCAGCCGGCGGCGCTGGTATTCCTCCAGCTTGATGAATTTCCAGTTCGGCGGGGCAAACAGCACGTCGAAGAGGATCAGGGCCGCGATGATGCCGGTGCCGGCCAGGAACTTGCCCAGCATCGCGCGCGGCACGCCGGCGACGAACATCATCACGAGCGCGGTGGGCATGAACACGAGCGACGAGCCGAGGTCGGGCTCCTTGAGAATGAGGCCAAACGGCAGCAGGGCCATCCCCAGTGCCTTGACGAAGTTGCCCGGCAGGCGCAGCTCCTCGGGCGGGCGGGACAGGAAGTTGGCCAGCGCGAAGAGGAAGGCGAGCTTCGCAAATTCGCTGGGCTGGAACTGGATCGGACCGAAGTCGATCCAGCGTTTTGCGCCGTTGCGGGAAACACCGACCAGGAACACGCCCACCAGCAGCACGATGCTCACCCAGTAGGCCACCAGCGACCAGCGGGCGAGCCGGCCGTAGTCCTCCAGGCACAGCACAAACACGGCTCCCAGGCCGAAGATGAAGGCGAACAGGTGCCCGATCGCGCGGTAGCGCCACCACGGCAGGTTGGCCGCCGCATCGGTGTCACCGGTGGCGGAGTAGATGAAGGCGACCCCGACCAGCATGAGGCCGAACGCGGCGATCCAGAGCGGCCAGTCCACGTGCGCTTCACGGGTCCGGGGGGCGACGAGGGGCGAGATCATTTGGTGGCCACTCCTTTCGTCAGGCCCTGTTCCCGGTCCCGCAGGAACTCGTAGACTTTCTTCGCCACGGGGGCGCAGGTGCCGCCGCCGGAGCCGCCGCTTTCGACCATCACGATGACGACATAGCGGGGGGCCTCATAGGGCGCGAAGCTGGTGAACCACGTCACTTTGTCCTTGCGCCCATAGCCTTTGATTTCGGCCGTGCCGGTTTTGCCGCACACGGCGAAGTTTTTCAGCCGTGACGCCTTGCCGCTGCCTTCATCGTCGGCGACATCGTCGCGCATCGCGGCCCGGACAAGATCCCAGTTCCGCGGCTGCAGATTGATCTGCGACCGGAGCTGGCCGGGCTTCACCACGACTGGCTTGTCGTTGGACAGGACGTCACCGGATTCAAGGCGGTCCACGATGCGCGGCCAGTACACTTTGCCACCGTTGGCGACGGCGCTGAGCACCACCGCCATCTGCAGCGGGGTCACCGTGATTTCCTGGCCGATGCTCACGTTGGCCAGATTGCCCTGGGACCAACCGCGCTCCCGGGCTTCATCCCCCGTGGGGAAAAAGCCGGGCGCCTCTTCACCGATGCGGATGCCAGCGAGCTCGCCGAGGCCGAAACGGTGGCCCATCCTCATCAGCGGGTCCCAGCCGAGCCTTAGGCCGTAATTGATGAAATAGCTGTTGCTGGACCGGATGAAGGCGCGCCGGAAGTCATAGTCTCCGGGCGGCGCCGTATCGCCAATCGGTCGTCGGCCCAGCATATAGCGTCCTTTGCCTCCCGGGCCGGCCTCCACGGTGTAGATTTCCGACGGGTTCAGCCCATTTTCCAGCAACGCCAGCGCGTTGATGATCTTGAAGGTGGAACCGGGCGAATATTCGCCGATGGAGGCGCGGTTGACGAGCCGGCGTTCCGGCACGGCCATAAAATAACTGTTGTAGCGCTCCGTGGAGATCCCGTTGACGTACTCGGAGGGATCGAAGGCGGGGGCTGAAGCCATCGCCAGGACATCCCCGTTGGCGGGATTCATCACGACGACGGCCCCCCGTTCGTCGCCCGCCTTCACGCCGTTGAGCGCCTGCTCGACCGCTACCTGCAGCGCGAGATCAATCGTGGTGACGAGGTTCTGGCCCGGTTCGGCCGGGGTGATGATTTCCTCGGCCTGGCGATGCCGGTAACCGGCGCTGTTGACCAGGATGCTTTTCGCCCCGGCCACCCCGCGCAGTTCATGGTCGAACGATTTCTCAAGCCCGGTACCGCCGACGTAATCCGGCAGGCGGTAGTCAAAAGGGCCGTCCGACTCGTCGTAGCTGTCGTTGCGCTTGAGATTGCCCAGGAGATGGGCGGCCAGCGGGCCGTGCGGGTAGCTGCGGATGGCGACCTGCTCCAGCGCCATACCGGGGACCGTCCAGCCCTGCTCGGTGATCTGCGCGACCTGCTGCGGCGTGCAGCTGGTCACGATGGAAAGCGGCAGGAAGCGCTTTTGCAGGTAGTGATGCTGCAGGGCTTCCTCGCTGAGGCCGATGGCCATGCCCATCCGCTGGCCGACGGCAGCCACCGTGTTGCTCACGACCGTGTAGCGCACCTGCCGTTCGAGCGCGCCGATCTCGTCCCGGGTGAGGCGTACGCCGCGCTTCTTGTGACGGAACTTGTCGAGGAACTGGGCAAAAAAGCCGGTGGGTTCCGGTTCGCCGGCGGCGGCACGCTTGGCCGCCAGCACCTGCAGCTTGCGGTGCTGGTATTCGGTCTCGAACTGTGGCCGCAGCTCATCGAGATAAAGATCCAGCTGGTAGCGCGGCGCGTTGCCGACGAGCTCGACCCCGTTGCGATCGAGAATCTTCCCGCGCATCGCCGGCACGCGCACGGTGCGGAAGCTCTGGGTTTCCTGGCTCTGGCGGTATTTCGCCGCAGAAAAGATCTGCAGGCGCCAGAGCTGCGCCCCCAGCAACAGCAGGCCGCCCAGCGCCACCCACGCCACGGTGCGCAGGGCGCGGTCGCCTTTGTTGAGCTGGTCGAACAGGAGCATGTCAGACGGGTGTGGAGCGGGAAACGAAACGCACGCCGGTGCGTAACTGTGCCGGGCACAATTCCGCGTCGGTCGGATGGACAGATCGCTTCCTCATCGGGGACCGGCTTCGGACCAGGTTTCGGGTCGGTTGTTCATCTTGAAAATCGAGTGGTTTGGTTCAGTTGCGTCCGCGTTTGATCTGGCGGTCGGGCCGGAAGCTGGATTCGGTGACCGGCTGGTAGTCGAAGGTGCTGCGCAGGGCGTCGAAGATCCGGAAAAACGCGGGGCACATCAGCCCGCTGGTCAGCGCGCTCAACAGCAGATGCCAGATCGTGGCGGCCCCGGCGATGGGCGGCACCTGCCCGAGGGACAGCAGCGCCAGCGTGGCCAGCGGCACGAACAGACCGGCCCCAAGGCCGAGCCAGAACTGGGCGTAAAGCTGGTCGCGGAGGATGAGGTGCTGGCGCGTATGAATCACGAAGACGACGGTGAACATCGGGGCCAGGCTGACGCCGAGCCGGCTGGCTGAAAGTGAATCCAGGGACAGCGCGGCAAACACGGCGAGCCCGCCCACGACGGCGAGGTGAGTGGTGAGGGCGGCATAGACCAGCAGCGCCGGAATCAGTCCCGGAACCATGCCCAGCACCCGGGCGACCGGGGAAAACTGGGTCTGCGCAAACACCTCCAGCCAGGCGACGAAGAACAGTGCAATGGTGGGTACCCAGCTCATGAGAGTTGCGAGTTATGAGTTATGAGTTGCGAGTTTTGCGCCGCGAGCGACTGAGGAAAGCTCGGGCGCGTCAGCGCCGGCTGCCCGCTCATAACTCGCAACTTGTAACTCATAACTTTCCTCACGGGGTGAGCACCCAGACTTCCTCCAGGCGGTTGAGGTTGGCCCCGAGTTTCACGCGGGCCTCGGTGTAGAGCCCGCTGTCCACCGAACGGGCATCCACGATCTGGCCGACCGGAATTCCTTTCGGGAAAACCCCGCCGAGACCGCTCGTGACAACATTATGGCCCGCGAGGATGCCGGGGCTGTTTTGCAGGGTCCGCAGGACGACGAAGCCGTCACCCACGGCGGCGGAACGGGCTTCCTGGATCACCGCGTTGTCCCGGGTCTCGCTGACGATCACGGAAACCCCGCATTCAGGGTCGCCGATCAACGCCACCTTGCTCTGGGTCGGCTCAACCGACCGGATTCGGCCGACCAGCCCTTCGCTGGTGAGCACCGGCTGATTGACCTGGGCTCCGTCGCGGCTGCCGTAGTCGATGGCAATCACCCGCCAGAAGGTGGTGGGTTCACGGCCGATGACGTGTGAGGGATGAAGCTTCCAAGGCGCGCGCGGGGCCCAGCCCAAGGCGGCCCGGAGGCGGGCGTTTTCCGCCAGCGTGTCGCGGGCCTGCGCGTTGGCGAGGCGGAGCTGCTCATTCTCCTTGCGGAGGCGTTCGACCTCGCCGATGAGGGTGTCGCGGGTGAGCAGGCTGTAGCTGGCGCGGTCCACAAAGGACTGGCCGCTGCCGGCCAGCCCGAAGAGCGGGAGGAACAGCCCGCTGACGGCGAGCTTGAACCGGCCCGCCGTGTTGGGGGGCAGATTCAACAGCACCAGCAACAGCACCGTGATGGTGCCGAGGGCGACGTAATGCGCGCGTTTGAACAAAGTTCGCTCCGACAGTTTCGGGGCGAACGCAAAGCCGGGGAGATCAGGATGTCGAACTGGACGCGACGCGTTTCAGGAAGCTGAGTTCCTGCAGCACCCGTCCGGTGCCCGTGGCCACGGCCGTCAACGGGTCGTCCGCGATGTGGACGGGCAGGCCCGTCTCCTTCGCGATCAACCGGTCGATGTTCCGTAGCAGGGCGCCGCCGCCGGCCATCATGATGCCCCGGTCGACAAGGTCGGCCGAGAGTTCAGGCGGGCAGCGTTCCAACGTGATGCGGACAGACTCAAGGATGCTGGAAAGCGGTTCCTGGAGGGCCTGGCGGATCTCCTCGGAATGCACGAGAACGGTCTTGGGAAGGCCGGCCGCGAGGTCGCGTCCCTTGACTTCCATGGTCAGTTCCTGTTCGAGGGGAAAGGCAGAGCCAATACGAATCTTGATCTCCTCGGCGGTGCGTTCGCCGATCATTAAATTATGGGCACGCTTCAGATGCGCGACGATGGTGTCATCGAATTCATCCCCACCGACGCGGACGCTCCGGCTGAACACGATGCCGGCGAGCGAGATGATCGCGATTTCGCAGGTGCCGCCGCCGATGTCCACGATCATGTTGCCGGCCGGTTCGTGCACCGGGAGGCCGACGCCGATGGCCGAGGCCATGGGCTGTTCGATGAGGTAGACTTCGCGCGCACCTGCGTGGGTGGCTGAATCTTTCACGGCGCGTTTCTCGACTTCCGTGATGCCACTGGGAACGGCCACGACGACGCGCGGGGCGATCAGCTTCCGATGATGAACCTTCTGGATGAAATGCCGCAGCATCGCCTCGGTGATCTCGAAATCCGCGATCACACCGTCCTTCATGGGACGGATGGCGACGATGTTGCCAGGGGTGCGGCCGAGCATGCGCTTGGCCTCTTCGCCCACGGCGAGAACGTTGGTCGTGCCGGCCTGGATGGCCACCACGGAAGGTTCACGAAGCACGATGCCCTGATCCCGCACGTAAACGAGCGAGTTCGCGGTGCCGAGGTCGATCCCGATGTCGTTAGAGAAGAGACCTTTGAGTTGCGCAAACATGAAGTGTGCCCAAAAGCACGGCGCAACGATGGCGGCAGCGGGGAAAGGGGGTCAAGGGAAAGCCAAATAAGTTGTGAACAACTTTTGCTTTCCAAGGCCGGGAGACCCCGGGAACCGACCGGCGGTCGGCTTACTTGCCGGGCGGGGGTGAGCCGGGTTCCGGGGGCGGGCCGCGACGGTCGCCGCGGCCATCCCGCGAGAATTTCTCCTCCCGTTTCTTTTCGAGCTTCTCGAACTCGAGCTTCTGCTCGGGCGTGAGAATGGCCGCGATCCGGTCATGGCCCTTTTTGAACAGGTCATGGATGCGGTCCATGTGTTCCCGGTGGCAGGCCCCAAATTCATCCATCCCCTGCTTGATGATCGAATCCAACTGCGTCGCCTGTTCGGTCGAGAGGCCTAACTCCCTGGTGTAGCGTTCTTTCTGCTCCTGCCGCATGGCTTCCGGATCGAACCGGCGGGGGGGCTGCTTCCGGCCGTACGTGTAACTGACTGCCCCGCCGGCCACCGCGCCGATCGCGAAGATGGCGGCGACATAGAGCGCGGCGACGGTTTTGGTGACGGGAAGCCTCATTGCAGCATGGCAACGTCGGCCCGGGCGTTGGAGAGAATCATCTCGTCGGCGGTTTCCGACTGCACGCCATGCCAGCTCGCCCCAATGGCGATCATGGCGACGGCGCAGGCACAGGCGAGGCCCAGCCGGAAACAGCGGATGAGGCCGAACAGGTCGCCGCCTTCGGCCCGGCTGGCGCGCCAGGCTGCCAGCACGCGGGCCTGGGCCGGGAAGGGGAGCTCCGCCGCCGATTCAGCCGGCCGGGAGGCGGCGGAGGCGCTGTGCAGCAGGCGTTCGAGTTGTTGGTCGAGATTGCTCATGGGCGGGTCTCTTTCAAAAGTTCTTCCAAATGTTTCTTCATCTTCTGCCGGGCCCGGAAGGCCCGGACTTTGACCAGAGCCGTGCTCCAGCCGGTGACCTGCTTCACTTCTTCAACGCTGCGACCTTCCATGTGAAGCAGATTAATGACCAGCCGGTCCGCCGGATTCAGTTTTGCCAGCATTTTCTCCACCAGCTCGCGGGAGGCGAGACTTTGCTCGGCCGGCAGGTCCCCGCTCTCGGTCGCCAGGTTCTCGATGACGGCCACCTCATCCTCGCTCAGGTCGGCATGGCGGAACTCGGGCCGGATCTTCTCGTGCGAGATCTGGTTCAGGCAGGTGTTCACGGCAATCCGCGAGACCCAGTGTTCCAGCGGCACCGCGCCGCCGAACTGGTCCAGCTTTGTGAAAACTTTGACGAATACTGACTGCACAAGATCCTCTTCACTGGCGCGCCGCGGCAGGTGTGACCGGACTATTTTCATGACGAGCGGCGTCAGATGGATCAGCAACGCCCGGGCCGATTCTTCGTCACCCGTGCGCACCCGTGCCACGCACGCTGCCACGTCCAAACCCGGTTCATCCATGCCTGTGTGGCCGCATTCTCATCAGTGAAGACCTCAGCGCAAGCACGCCGGTTACGGAACTCGGTGGAAATTCACGAACGTTCGGGGGCCAGCATTGTCTGCACTTACGGTTTGCCCTCGCAAACGAAGGCCGACTACAACACCCGGCGCAGCGCCAATCATGATCCCCCTTAGACCGACCTCTGCCATCCTACGCTTCTGGCTTGGCTGTCTGCTTGCGTTGCTGGCGGGGTCGCTGGCCCAGGCCAAAATCCAGTTTGATGTCTTTGCGGGTTATGGGGATGCGGGTGGCGGGGTGGTCCGCGCCGGGGGCTAGTATCCGGTGGCCATTGAGGTGTTTAACGACGGGCCGACCTTCGACGCGGTCATCGAAATCACGGCCGGGCAGTTTGGCAGCCAAACGCAGCGCATCCCGGTCGAATTGCCCACCAATACCCGCAAACGCCTGGTGGTGCCGTTCTTTTGCGCCTCGGCCGGCTATCTTACGATGGACGCGCGCCTCAAGGACAGCAACGGGAAGGTGCGCGATGAACGGCTCGGCACCCGCCTGAACATCGTCCAATGGAAAACGCCCCTGATGGGAGCGCTACCAGCCTCCTATGGCGGCATGCCGACGTTCCCCAACGACCGTCAACACCGCCCCGAATGGCAGCCGACCGTGGCCCGCCTGGAAAGCGAGTTTGTGCCCGACAACCCGATTGCCTTGGAGGGGCTCAATACGATCTATCTCAATACGGCCAAGGCATTGGAACTGAAGGAGCCGCAGATCAATGCGCTGCTGTCCTGGTTGCATGCCGGTGGGCATCTGGTGGTGGCGGTGGATCAGCCGGCCGACCTCAATGCCGCCGGTTGGCTCCGCGAGGTTCTTCCCGCCGAAGTGGCGGGCGGCAACAGCCTGCGCGCCGGCACGGCACTCCATCACTGGTTGTCGGAGGAGGAATGGGCCCCCCTTTACGGCTATGCGCCGCCAGTGCCCGGCTATTCGCCTTCGCATCCTTTGGCCAGGCCGAACTCCAAGGTGAACAAGTCCAAACCGGTGGCGAATGCCGGGAATCCTTTCACCGAGCTGGCGGCCGAAAGCGAATTTGGAGCAGCTGATCTGCCGGTTCTCACGCTGCTGCCGCAGGAGGGCAAGGTCACGGTGAAGTCCGGGACGGTGCCGATGATTGTATCGGGCTCTCGCGGGCGCGGGCTGGTCACGCTCCTGGCCTTCAATCCCGAACGGGAGCCTTTTCGCAGTTGGAAGCTCCGTCCGTGGTTCTGGGCGCGGCTCATTGATGTGCCACACGCGTTGCTGGGGAAGGCCGATTTCAACGTCTACGGCGGGCGAAGCCTCGACGCGGTTTTCGGTGGCATGGTGGAGACCCGGCAGGTCCGCAAGCTTCCCGTCGGCTTTTTGCTGCTCCTGCTGGTAGTCTATCTCGTGGTCATCGGTCCGCTGGACCAATGGTGGCTGCGCAAGATCAACCGGCCGATGCTCACATGGATCACCTTTCCGGCCTATGTCGCGCTGTTCTCGCTGCTGATCTACCTCATTGGCTACAAGCTCCGGGCCGGCCAGATCGAGTGGAACGAATTGCACATTGTGGACGTTCTGCCTCAGGGCGACGGCACGCGGGCGGTGCTGCGGGGGAGGACTTTCACGGGCATCTACTCGCCCCGGAACGACGCCTACAAAATTGCCACCGACCTGCAGTACGCATCGTTCCGGGCGGAATTCCAAGGCCTCTGGGGCAATGGCAATGACAATGGCAAGGTCAGTCTACTGGCCAAGCCGGTCGGCTTTGAGGCCGAGGTCTTTGTGCCTGTCTGGACCAGCCAGATGAACGTCGCCGACTGGCAGGACACCGCAGAATCACCACTCGTAGCCAAACTGGGAAGCGGTGGCCACACCATCCGCTTGGAAAACCACAGCGGGCACCGGATTGGCCGCCTCTGGGTGGTTTCGGCAGGCGGACCGATTTCGGAACTGGGCGACCTGCCCATGGGGGCGGCCAAGGAGTTTGATCTGACCGGGGCCGGAGCCACCTCGCTCGAACCGTTCGTGGCGGCGCATGAGAACGAGTTTCAAACCGTTGTGACCCGGCGGGAGGAGATCTTTGGCGACAGTGCCAAGGCCCACATCGACGACTGGGCCAGCGCCTCGGTGGCGGCCTCGTTTGGTTCGTTGCTGCACCTGAACAATGGTGACTCGCGGGAGTTCGTGTGGCCGGCGGGCATGGACCTCACTTCATTGTTCCAACGCAACGATACCATCGTGCTGGCTTGGATTCCCGACGCCTCACTGGTGGCGCCTTTCAACAAGTTCACCCCCAAGCGCCAACAGAATGGCACCTTGCTGCGGCTGGTAATTCCCTCCCGCTGACCTCCGATCAGTAGCAATCCCTTCACGCCATGTCCGCCCCTCCCGATATCCCCGCCGTCCAGACCGTCGACCTGAGCCGCGTCTATGGCAGCATGGTGGCGCTCAGTTCGCTGAACCTGACCATCAATCGCGGCGATCTCTTTGGGTTCATCGGCTCCAACGGCGCGGGCAAGACCACCACGTTGCGCATCCTGGCGACATTTCTGACGCCCTCCAGCGGGCGTGCCGAAGTGCTGGGCTACGATGTTGTGCGGGACGCCGACCGCGTTCGGCACCTGATCGGCTACATGCCGGACTTTTTCGGCGTGTACAAGGACATGGAGGTGACGGAGTACCTCGATTTCTTCGGCGCCTGCTACAAGATCCCGACGGCCCAGCGCGAAAAGACCGTGGCCGACGTCCTCGAACTGGTCGGCCTGAGCGAGAAGAAAGGTTCCCTCATCGGTTCGCTGAGCCGGGGCATGCAGCAGCGTCTGGGTTTGGCGCGGGTGCTCATCCACGATCCGCAGCTGTTGCTGCTCGATGAGCCCGCCAGCGGTCTCGATCCCCGGGCGCGGATTGAGATGATGGCCATCCTCCAGGAGCTCCAGCGGATGGGTAAGACCATCATCATCTCCTCCCACATCCTTTCCGAGCTGCAGACCCTCTGCAACCGCTGCTGCATCATTGAACGCGGCAAGCTGATCTACAGTGGGCCGATCAAGGGGGCGCAGACGCAGCTGGCGGATGTCCGTGCCTTCTGGGTGCGGGTCGGCAGTCCGCTGGCGACCGCCCGCGACCTGCTGGCGGCCCGGCCCGAGACCTACAGCGTGGAAGTCACCGATGACCGGCTCAAGGTGGTGCTCGCCAATTCCAGCTCGGACCCGAGCTATATTCCCGAGACCCTCATCAACGCTGGCGTGCGGCTGCTGGAGTTCCGCGAGGATGAGATCGGCCTGGAGGAAGTGTTCCTCCGGGTGACCAAGGGCGAAACGCAGTAGGGCTATTCCCGAAGCGCCACCGGAAGAATTTGGAAGCCGACCGCTCTCCAGAGGGCCGCGGGAGGCGCACCGGTCATTATTAGACGGATTCGTTGAAGGAGACGGCAGTTTGGTAGGGCTGGTGCGTGCCGTCCCTACACCAATGCCTTATTATCCTCCAACAGTTGCTCAGCTTCGGCGAGGGCCGCCTGCAACAGTTCGATCCGGACCGGCTTGGTCAGGTAGCCGTCCATCCCTGCGGCCTGGCACTTTTCACGGTTGCGATCCATGGCATCCGCCGTGAGCGCGACGATGCGGACCGGGTGACGGTTATGCGGGGCCAGTCGCGGATTGGAGCGGAGCCGCTGCGCGGTGTCGTAGCCATCCAGCTCGGGCATCTGGCAGTCCATGAGGATGAGGTCGTAACCCTGGCGCTGCAGGGCTTCGAGCACCTCAATGCCGTTCCCGGCGACGTCCGACTGATAGCCGATTTTTTTCAGCTGCAGCTGGGTGAGTCTCTGGTTCACCGAGTTGTCCTCGGCCAGCAGCACGCGCAGATGATGGATGGCCGGGATCGCTTTGGCGGGAGTGGCCGGGCGGGCGCGGGTTGCCGTTGGTTCCGCGGATGTGGCGCTGCCGTTGGACTTGAGCACGCGGTCGATGCAGTCGCCCAGGTCGGACAACCGGACCGGCTTGGTCACGCAGGCGGCGATGCCGGCACGCCGGATGTCGGCGGGCTGCGTCCGGTCGCAAACGGACGTCTGCAATATCATCCGCGGCGCGGTGATGGTGCTGTCACTCCGGATGGCTTCCGCGAGGGTCAGGCCGTCCATGTACGGCATCTCCATGTCGAGCAGGGCCAGGCGGAACGGCTGTCCGGCGGCACTGGCCTCGCGCAGCCGCAACAACGCTTCGGTGGCCGTCGCCGCACTCTCCGTCGGCATGTGCCAGGAGGCCAGCTGGCGTTCGAGGATGGCGCGGTTCGTGGCGTTGTCGTCCACAATCAGGGTGTGAACGTTTTCGAAGTTCCGGGCGGCCGCAGGGGTGGGGCCCTGCAGCTGCCGAGACAGCCGCGCGGTGAACCAGAAGAGCGAGCCGCGTCCGGGTTCGCTCTGGAAGCCGATCTGGCCGTGCATCATCTCCGCGAGACGCCGGGAGATCACCAGCCCGAGCCCGGTGCCGCCATACTTCCGGGTGGTCGAGCCGTCCGCCTGGCTGAAGGGCTGGAAGAGCCGCGCCTGCGCCTCGGCGGGGATGCCGATGCCGGTGTCTTTGATCTCAAAGCGGAGCAGGGCATCCGTTTCGCTTCCGCCCTCGAGGCTGACCCGGACAAACACCTCGCCGTGCCGGGTGAACTTCACGGCGTTGCCGGTCAGGTTGAGCAGGATCTGCCGCAGGCGCCCGGGATCGCCGCGCAAGCGGGTGGGAACCCCGTCATCGATCAGGCAGGCAAGTTCGATCTGCCTGTTGGCGGTGGCACCGGCGAGCAGTTCCATGGTCGTTTCCACCACTTCACGCAGGTCGAAATCCACCGTTTCAAACGTCAGCTTACCGGCCTCAATCTTGGAGAAGTCGAGGATCTCGTTGATGATGGCGAGGAGGGCTTCGGCGCTGCCGCGCACCGTCTCGGTGAATTCCTTCTGCTCGGCATTGAGCGGAGTGTCGAGCAGCAGCCCGCTCATGCCGATGATGGCGTTCATCGGCGTGCGGATCTCATGGCTCATGGTGGCGAGAAACTCGCTCTTGGCCTCATTGGCCGTCTCGGCGGATTCTTTGGCCTTTTGCAGCTCCCCGGTGCGCTTGCTGACCCGCTGTTCCAGCCGGGCATTCGTGCGGGCAAGCTCCACTGCCCGTATAAGGATCAGGACGCCCAGCAGCAATATGCCCGCAGTGACCCAGAGGATGTGCCTGCTATCCCACCAGGACGGGGAGGAAACCACCTCCACATCGGCCGGAGAGCGCAACAGCAGCTCAAACGAAAGTCCGGGGAGCAGTGAATTGGCCGTGGAATGGAAGATGCCGGTGGCTTTCACCCGGCTGCCGGCCGCCATTTCCGCCAAGGCGTTGGTGCCGTAGAGCCGGGCGTTGAAGACGGAAGCGTCCGTCTGCAGCAGGAGCAGTTGCGAGGTGGTGGCGCGTTGTGAGCCTTGGAGCGTGGCTTCGATGGTGACCAGTTCCGATTCGAGCCGTCCGTCATGCAAATCGGCGGGCGCGGCGGCCCTGGCGATCAGAGGCGCCCCGTTGCCGAGGCGGCGGAAGTTGCCGTCCTCGATCACGATGGAGTTCTTCTCCTGCTGGTAAAAGCCGATGACGTCCACCCGGTCGCCCGTTTCCAAGGGGGTCCGCTGCGTGGTGCGGACCTCGATGGACCCGGTCTGGTCCTGAACATAGAGTGCGTGTCCGGGCACGAAGAGGGTGACCGCCCCCTGTACATGGATGCGCTCACCGGGTGTGTGCTGCGAAAGATAACGGCCGATGTCACCCAAAGTCGTGACCGGCAATAGAAACGGGTTGCCCCGGGGCAATTGCAGCACGCTGATTTGCCCTAGGTTGGGCACCAGCAGCAGGGGGCCGACGAACTGCTGCCGGCCGTTGAAGTGGGAGCCGGCAACGCCCCGAACCCGGACCCGTGCCTCGACCCAATCTTCAGGGTTGACCTCCTGCCCATGCCGGCACACGGCCTGCAAGCGCCGGTTCTCCACGGAAAGCTCAAGAGTCAGCGAGCCGGGTTCGTAGGAAACCGAGCGGACCGTGCCTTCGATCTCGCACCACTGGCTGTCCACTCGGCCGGTTTGCAGCTCGTCCGCTGTGGGATGCCGGGGTGGGGGCAGGTCGCCTGGCCCGAGCGATTTGGAAACGACCTGCCGGATCACCGGGGCAAAAAGTCCGCGATCGGTGCGTCCCTCCAGCGCGACCTGCTGGCCAAATTCCAACGCCAGGTCAGAGTTGTTTTCCACCGGCACCCCTCCTGTGGCGTCCTGAACAAACGCAAGGCGCATCTCCTTCGAGGAATAGGTCACCACTCCTTCCAGGCGCACGGGAAAGCCGGCTCTGGCTTCGCCAGCGCGCAGCCGCAGAACTTGGAGAACATTGGTCAGGAGGGGCGGCGTTTCGACGGCCCTTGCCGGTGCAACCGTTGCGGCCAGAAGGGTTAAGATCAAAGGCAATGCCCGCAGCCGGCACGCGGCAATGCCGGGGTGCGGCTTTGTGGGACATTTGTCCTCGGCCATCGCCTACTTGGTAGGGGAAACGGGAGACATAGGCAAATCCCCCGATTTGCTTCAGTTTCACCCGATTTTGCCGATGTGGTGATTTAGGACGGGAGTGCCGCTGTGAGACCGGCTGGGAGGGCAAGTCTCACCTTTGCGTTTTCAGGTTCCCCGGTAGCCTTTTCTTTTGTGCTGCGGTGATGAAGATTTCCATTATAAATCGGCAACGGGCAGATGGGCCTGATAACAGATAGCGCCTGCGGTATGAGGCGGTCCATCCACAGCCCAATCTGTCATGATGGCTCTTTCCAGTGAACTGCTTGGCACCGACGGGTTCACGCCGCCGTGGCATGGGCCTGCGTGGACCAAGACGCATGGCTGGGTCCAGGTCGGAGCGGATCTGCTGCTTTTTGGCGCCTTCATGGCGATGGCAGCCTGCATTCTCTGCTACGTCATCCGCCGCCGTGACCTGTATTTCCCGCGCCTTTACTGGTTGTTTGCGACCTTCATCCTCGTCTGCGGCCTGTTATTTCTGGTGGATGCCAGCCTGTTCTGGCAGCCGTGGTACCGGTTTTCCGCCCTGATCAAGCTGTTTGCCGGGGTTGCTGCCTGGACCACGGTCGTGGCGGTGGTGCGGGTGCTGCCGCGCGCCATGGCGCTGCCCGGCGCGATGCGGCTCAATGAGGAGCTGCGATCCGAGGTCGAGGAGCGCAAGTGGGCCGAGGAGGAGGTCCGACATCTTAACGCCGCCCTTCAGCACCGGGTCGAGGAGCTGGAAACGCTGCTGAACGTCCTGCCGGTCGGCATCGGCATCGCTTCCGACCGGGAATGCCGGCACATCCGTGCCAACACCGCGCTGCACCGGCTCCTGCGTTCTTCGGAAGGGGGCAACGTTTCCCTCTCCGCCGGACGTGCCGAAGTGCCGAAACATTTTCAGGTCTATGTGGCGGGCGAGCTGGTGCCGCCCGATCAGCTGCCCATGCAGCTGGCCGCCGCCAATGATGAGGTCATCCGGGACATGGAGGAAGAGGTGCGCTTCGAAGACGGCAGCGTGCTGCACCTGCTGGCATACGCCGCCCCCCTGCGTGATGGCGAAAAGAAGATCCGGGGCGCGGTCGGGGCGTTTATCGACATCACGACGCGCAAGCAGGCGGAGACCGAGCGCCAGCTGATCGAGCGCAAAATGCTGGAAACGCAGAAGCTGGAGAGCCTTGGCGTGCTGGCCGGCGGGATTGCCCATGACTTCAACAACCTGCTCACCGGAGTGGTGGGCAATGCTTCGCTGGCCAGGATGCAGATGGACCCGGCCTCGCAGTTGGCGGGGCATCTGGACCAGATCCAGCAGGCGGCCATGCAGGCAGGCGATTTGTGCCATCAGCTCCTGGCCTACGCGGGGAAGGGGCGGTTCGTAGTCGAACCCATTGATCTGAGCCTTCTGGTGCGGGAATCCGTGTTCCTGCTGCAAAGCTCGATCAGCAAGTCGGCCGTGCTTTCCTATGAGCTGGCGGAACAGCTCCCCCGGGTGAAGGCCGATGCCAGCCAACTCCGCCAGATCGTCATGAATCTGGTCATCAACGCCTCGGAAGCCCTGGAAGGAAAAGCCGGGGTCATCCGGATCCAGACCGGCCGGTTGCTCGCGGACCGCAATTATCTGGACCACACCCTGGGTACGCCGGAATTGGCGGTGGGTGATTACGTGTTTCTGGAGGTGGGTGACAATGGCTGCGGCATTCCGCCCGACAAACTGGGACGCATCTTCGAGCCGTTCTTCAGCACGAAGTTTACCGGGCGCGGTCTGGGGTTGGCCGCCGTCCTCGGCATCATCCGTGGGCATCGGGGCGGGGTGAAGGTGTACAGTGAGGCGGGCAAGGGAACGACCTTCAAGGTGCTGCTGCCCGTCTCCACCCGAAGCGACGAGGAAAGCCATGCCGCTGCCCACGAGACTTCCGGCTGGCGCGGTTCCGGCCTCGCTCTCGTGGTGGACGATGACGATTCGGTCCGCGGCATCGCCGTGAAAATGATGGAGTTCCTCGGGTTCGAGGTGCTTCAGGCCCGCAATGGAGCCGAGGCGCTCGGGCTGTTCCAGCAGCATCAGGAGCGCATCGCAATGGTCCTGCTGGATCTCACCATGCCCATGATGGATGGCGAGGAGGCCTTCCGGCGTATCCGGGCGATCAAGCCGGAGATGCGGGTGGTGCTCATGAGCGGCTTCAGCGAGCAGGAGGCCTTGCAGCGTTTCCTGGGACGCGGGCTGGCCGGGTTTCTGCAGAAGCCCTTCACCGCCGAACTGCTCCGTGAGAAATTGCGCGCCGTCCTGGCCTGATAGTAGGTCGGGCCGCTGGCCCGACACCGTACGGCGGGCTTCCAGCCCGTCGGGCACTGCGCGGTCGCTATCGGCGGGCTGCCAGCCCGCCATACCTGTCAGGCTGGCAGCCTGACCTACTGCGGTAGAGACGACGCCCAGCGCGCTGTCCTTGCCAAATGGGAATTCGAGCAAGCTGATACACTGCCCGGTTCTCTGTTACCTTGGAGCTGGGACCCGGTTACACAGATGTCGGGAGATTCCACTTGGGGGCATCCTCCGATGGGAGTAACAAGCGTCCGTCCAATTATGAATATCCTTGCCGGCTGTCTCTTCGGGTTCGTGGCTTGGTTTCTCGTCCGCTACGTCGTGGCTGGCCTCTACACGGTCAACCAGAACGAGCGCGCCGTGAAAACGAGCTTTGGCCGCGCCCAGCGGGTGGGCGAGCAGACGACGGCGGACGATCCTATTTCCGAACCGCTCACCGCCGACGAAAAGCTGCGCTACACGTATCCACAAGTGCGCGTCATTCCGCCGGGCGGGCCGTACTTCCGCTGGCCCTGGGAGCGGGTTTACAAGGTCTCCATCGCCACGGAGACCGTAAACATGGCCTGGGACCCGATGGACGTCTCGGCCAACGGTCGCGGCACGATCCTGGAGGCGGTCACCAAGGATCAGCTGAACACCGGCCTTACCGGCCAGATCCGCTACCGCGTTTCGGAGCGGAATCTCTATGCGTATCTCTTTGGTGTGAAGCGCCCGATCGCCCACGTCATGGGCTACTTCGTCTCGGTGCTCCGTGAGCGTATCGCCAACTTTGAGGCGCCGCATCCGTCCACGTTGGCGGTCGCAGTCCCGGCGATTGGTGGGCCGGATGCCACGATCGTGACCGGCATCTCCATCAATGACATCCGCAAGAACATGCGCGACCTCAACGAGCACATGGACCGGGAATGCCGCTCCTCGGCGGCGCGCTACGGCATGGTGCTGGACGCCTCGCTGATCACCGGGATTGACCCGCCGCCGGAGGTCGAGTCGGCGCTGGCAGCCATCAACACCGCGTATAACCAGGTGTCGTCCGACATCAGTCTGGCCCAGGCCGGGGCGGATCAGAAGATCGTCCAGTCACGCCGGGCGGTGGAAATCGAGACGCTGCGCGCCCAGGCGGAGGTCGAGCCGCTGATGCGCCAGGCCGAACAGCTCGGCGAGCTGAAGCGCAGCGGTTCCGGTGTGCTGGCCGCCTACGTTCGCAACGTCCGCCTGTCGCTGTTCGACAAGGCTCAGAAAATCTTTGTGGAGGCCAAGCTATGATTCCCTTCCTGATCGCCGCCGGCGTCACCTTTTTCGCCGGATTTGTCATCATGCCCGCGCTGCTGGTGCTGGCCCGTCTGTTGGGGCTCTACGCAGTCGTGCCGGAGCGCCGCTGCTTCGTGTACATGCTCTTCGGCAAGGTGGTGGCCACCATTGACGAGCCGGGCCTGCACTTCCTGATCACCCGGATGGGCTGGCGCGCCCTGATCGTGAACTGGATGGGCACCCGCCACGTCCTCGACATGCGGCTGGACCAGGAATACCTCCGCAGCCAGCCCGTGAACTCCGAGGAAGGCGCGCCCATGGGCATCGGCATCTGGTACGAGATGTTCATCAGCGATCCGGTGTCCTACCTCTTCAAGAACACCGATCCGCGCGGCTCGCTGGCGGCCAATGTGAGCAACTCGACCGTGCGCTGCCTCAGCAACCTGCCACTGGCCGACATGCTGATCAACCGCCACGCCATGAGCAGCACGGTGCGGGCGGAAGTTTCACCCAAGTCGCATGAGTGGGGCTACAAGCTCGGCTCCGTGTACATCCGGAAGGTTCACTTCCGCGATGTCGCCATGATCAAGCAGATCGAGAGCAAGGTGGTGAACCGGCTCCGGCAGGTGACCTCCGCGATCAAGCAGGACGGCGCCAACCAGGTCAGCATCATCACCAGCACGGCGGACCGGCAGGCGGCGGTGGAGTTTGCCAAGGCCAGCGCCATGCGCCCTCACATCGTGGGGGCCGCCTTGGACAAGATTTCCCAGGACGCGGAAGTGGCCACTGCCCTGTTCGCCGTGCTGGAGACGCAAAAGATCCTGCACTCCGAAGGTCGGGTGACGCTCATGCCCCCTTCCTCGCCGCTGCTTGCGCAGCTGATGGCCGCCCAGGCGACGCCAAATACCCTGTCGCCGGCTCCGAAGACGGCCACGGTATCGCCGCCCGTCACGCCACCACCGACGTTTTATACCTCCTGAATCTGGTCCGTCGCGGGGAATTACCAAGTCGCGACCGAATCGGCTGCGAACACCTTTTCCACCAGCGCCGTGTAATCCGGCTCCGGCAGCGTCAGGTCCACGACCTCGACTTCGCATTCCGGTGATTTGCGCTGTTCCTTGATCAGGCTGCGGGCGAGTTCATCGGCGGGCTGCGTGAGGATGTGAAGCTGCTTGGGCATGGTCAGAAGCGGAGGACGTAGTTGGACTGTGCCGCCAGCTCGGCGAGCCGCGTGCCGTCAATTTCCTCAAAAACGTGGGTGGTATCGCCGAGGTCGGCCAGCTCCTTGGACCCACGCTGCACGTAGATGGGACGGCCAAATTCACCGACGATGGGCAGGTAGCGCGTGAAATTGTCCTCGTCCACCAGTTCGTCCACCCATTCGCCGAGGGCGAGCACAGCGGGCCCTTGCAGATACAGCGTCACGTCCGTCTTTTTCCAAGTGCCCACACCGGCGGCGATGCGGATGGCTTCCGCCGGGCGCGCACTGGTGCGCGGATCGCTGGAGACGAGCAGGAGCAGACGGGGGTTCATGTCAGTTGAAGCTCACGAAGCGCTCCGTCCCCGCCACGAGATCGCTGACGACGGTCAGTCCCGCGAAGGCGGCGGCGGCGTTCACCGGGATTGCCCGCCGGTGGGCACCGTAGGCGCAGGCGTAGAGTTTGAGGCCCTGGCCGCGCAAGGCCTGAAGATCGGCGCGGGTCACGCCTGACACCGCGTCGTCGATGCAATAAAGATAGACATCGCAACCGGCCGCGAGCGCTGCCGCCGCAAACTTCACCCCGTGCGTGAACGGTGCCGCCTCCGGTTTTCCCGAAAGCAGCACGCCCAGTTTTTTTCCTCTCAGCGACACGATGCACCAGAGATAGCCGCTGGTTGGTCCTGCTCCAAGCCGCAATCGACATTGCAAAACCGTTGCACCCGGCGCGCAGACCGCCGACTCTCCGCCCCGGTGAAGACTCCGTCCAAACCGGGTTCGCCGGCTTCTGGCCCTGGCCCCAAACCCAGTTCCCCCGCCGCCACTCCGGTAACCCGACCCGCCAAGAAAACCGTCAAGGCCGCGCCGTCGACTCCTCCCACGCTCCCCCAGACCGAAGCCAAGGTGGCCCAAGCCCAGCCCAAGGCAAAAGCAGCTCCGGCCGTCAGCGAGACGAAAGAGGCGGTGGCCCTCGCCAAACCGGCGAAAATGCCTGCACCCGTGGCCAGTGCTCCGGCGAAGACGGAAATTCTGGCTGCGCCCACCGCCAAACCTGTCAAATCGGTGCCAACAAAAGCGGCAAAGAAGGTACCCAAAGTAAGCGCAGCCGGAACCGCGGCGGTGGCAACTGTCGCAAAAGTTGAACCGCTCAAAGCCAAAGAAATGGAACCGTCTGCGGCAGCTAAGTCATCGGTCGCGAGCTCGGCCATGACTGCGCCCGCCAAAGTTCCTGCAGCCACACCGCCATCGGCTGCGACTGCTAAAACTCAATCGGTCAAGCCCAAGGCAACGGTCAAGGCTGCGCAGAAATCTGAGACTGAAAAACCGGCAACCTCGATTCCTTTGACACCTCATCCGGCTCCCCAAGCGATGCCGGATAGGCCCAAAACGACCACGCCAGCAGAAACCAAGGTGCTAGCTCCTGCCAGGGTTGAACCTGCCAAACTTAAGACCGAGGCGAAGAGTGAAACCGTGTCAATAACACCGGGTCTCGCGAGCCCGGCTGCGCCTGTGCCACTCCCGAAACCAACGAAGGAGGCGCCAAAGCCCGAAGTTGCCGTGTCTCCAGTGTCATCTCCGGTTTCCGCGGTTAAGCCGACAAAATCTCCGGTTAAGGGCAACGCTGTCAGCCGGTCAGCAGTGGTAAAGAAGCCTGCCACTCGAGTGCCAGTGAGCGTAGTGGCGAGTGTGATCGCCCTTCCGGAGGAAATGATCACACCGCAGCCGCCTATGAAGGCAGCCGCTCAGACGGCCACCTTACATGCCAATCTATTCTCCTCAGCACCGACAATCATGATCCCGCCCATTCCGCCAATCCTGCTGGAAGGCGATCACCCGGTGAAACTGCCTGGCTCAGCTCCCGCAGTATCCCCCGTCGCGACGCCCACCCCAACTGCGGCCAATTCGCAGCCGCCCGGAGTGCCGCCTGCGTCGGTTGCCGCAATCGTAAAGGCGGAATCCAAACCGGTGTGGACGGCCGCCGCTGAACCGAAGTTTGCGGTCCCGTTCCCGGGTGCCGGCTCCCTATGGCTGGTGGCCCGTGATCCCTTTGATCTTTGCGCGCATTGGAATTTCGATGTGCCGGCTTTGGCCGCCTACGCCGCCGATCACCAAGGCACTTGGCGGCTGCGCGTGTGGGTGGAGATGCCGGGAGCCTGGCTGGCCAACGATCAGCTCCTGCCGCTGGGCGTGTCGCATCGTTTTGTGCCCGTGCTGATGCCCGCGACCAAGTATGTTGCCGAAGTGGGTTTCGAGGCCAAGGACGGCTCCTGGCAGGGGCTCGCCGTGAGCCAGCCCGTGGCGACCCCCGCCGATGCCGTGTCCATGGATACCGAAGTGACCCTGGCGACCGTGGCTCCGGAGCCGGTTACTCCCGACGTGCTGCGCCGCCTCCCGGCGGATGCAGCGGCAGTCCCCAGCTCCGGTTTCCCGTTGCTCTCACTGCCGGACCTGGCCAAGGCCGCGCAGCTTACCGCGCTGGTCTGGAGGGCGCTTTCCCAGTCCGGCGTGGGCAATTCCGGCGAACTCACGGAGTTGGTGGGCGAACACGTGATCTTGCCCGGTGGGGCCAGGCTCGGTCCGACGGCCGGGGGGCCGGAGCTGACGGTGGAAGCCCTGCCGAGCAGTGAATCTGTTTCAACGCAGCCGCCTGCCTCGGCCCGCAACTTCTGGTTCAAGGTAAACGCGGAAGTGATTCTCTACGGCAGCACCGAACGCGACGCGCGCGTGACCATTGGCGGACGCCCGGTGAAGCTGCGCGACGATGGCTCATTCTCCTTCCGCTTCGCCCTGCCGGATGGCGAATTCAAGCTGCCAGTCGTGGCCATCAGCTCGGCCGGTGATGACCAGCGCGCTGCCGATGTCACTTTTGCCCGCACAACCGTACTGCGTGGTGACGTTGGCACGCATCCCACCGACAAGAGCTTGCGCCCGCCGACCGCCGACGCGGTGAGCTGAGCCAGATTCGCCTGTAGCCGGTTCTCCCGGGAGCGGGGCAGTTTAAGACTGCTCTATGACCGCACCATTCTTCAGCCGCAGGATGTGACGGCAGCGCCTGGCCAGTTCCAGGTCGTGGGTGACCAGCACCAATGCGGTGCCGGCGGCGGCGTTCAGTTCGAAGAGCATGTCCACCACAAGCTGCGCCGTGTCGCCATCGAGGTTTCCGGTCGGCTCATCGGCGAAGAGAATTTGCGGCCGGTTCACAAACGCCCGCGCCAGCGCAACGCGCTGCTGTTCACCACCGCTGAGCTGCGCCGGATAGTGATGCAGCCGATCCCCCAACCCGACCCGGGCCAGCAGTTCTTCCGCGGTTTTCTGTGAGGAGTTCTGGCCGCGCAATTCCAGCGGGATGAGCACGTTCTCCAAGGCGGTGAGCGTCGCGAGCAGTTGGAAATTCTGGAAGATGAAGCCCACGGAGGCATTGCGAACCAACGCCCGGGCGTCCTCATCGAGCGCGCCCAGTTCTTGTCCCGCCAAAGTGACCGAACCGGTGGTAGCCCGGTCGAGTCCGGCACAGAGGCCGAGCAGGGTGGTTTTGCCGCTGCCGCTGGGCCCGACGATGGCCAGGGTGTCACCTGCGGCGAGCGAAAAGCTGACGTCACGCAGCACCGTGAGCGGTGCGTCGGCGCGGCCATAGGTCTTGGTCAGTGCGCGGGCTTCAAGGATGGGCGAGGCAGGCACGGGCGGAGGTTGCGGGAGGAAATGGCAGCGTCAAATCGGATGCCACAGATTGTCTGCAAATTATGCTTGTGATTTGCGGGCGCTGACCGCTTATCGCGACCTGTGCAAATTGCCGGTCTCGCGGTCGCCTCTGGCCGCCGGTCCCACTGGAGTTTTCACCGCAGATGGCGGTGTCTCCACCTCGCCCTGATCGCTCTGTTCAGCCTGCCGTTGTTGCCGGCCCGAGCCGATCTTTCCGAGCTGCGCCAGCGGGGAGTCCTGCGCTGGGGTAACGACGCCGAGGGCGGTGCCCCCTACATCTACCACGACCCTGATCACGCTGACCGCCTCATCGGTTTCGAGGTGGAATTTGCCGAGGCATTGGCCGGTCGGCTGGGTGTGAAGTCCGAGTTCGTCCAGAACAACTGGGACATGCTCGTCCCCGCGCTCGGCGACGGCACGAAGTTCGACGTGATCATCGCCGGCTTGGAACGCTCGCCGGAGAATCTGGGCAAGCTGGCCATGAGCCGCCCCTATTTCATCTTCGGCCAGCAGCTCGTGGTGCGGGCGGAAGCGACGAACTTCACTTCGCTCGATGATTTGCGGGGCAGGGCGGTGGGCGTGCTCTCCGCCTCGGGCTCCCATCATCTGGTGGAACGCCATGGCGGGATCGAAGCGAAGGTCTATCAGGATAACGTGAACTATTTCCGCGACTTGGAGGTCGGCCGCCTCGATGCCGTGCTGACGGATTCGCCCATCGCTCAGGTCAACCTCGTGGGGAACACGAAGCTCAAGCTGGCCGGGAAACCTTTTGCTCCTGGCTACTACGCGGTTGGAGTCCGGCGCGAAGACCCGCTGCTGCTGGCGAAGATCAATGAGGCCATTGGAGCGCTGATCGTGGATGGAACGCTGGAGCGCATCTATACCAAGTATGCACTGTGGTCGCCCGAGCAGATGGCGCTGCGTGACTGGAAAGCGGACGACAGCGTCATCGCCCAGACACAGCACTCGGCCCTGCGTGATTGGCGGACCTACCTGCCGCTTTTGCTCCGCGCCTCGGTGACCACCATTTGGATTACCTGTGCCGGCATGGTGCTGGCGGTGGTCTGGGGACTGGCCCTGGCGTTGTTTCGCATGTACGGACCCGCGCCGGTGCGCTGGCTGTCGATCGCCTACATCGAGGTCTTTCGCGGCACGCCGCTGCTGTTGCAGATCTACTTCATCTACTTCGGCCTCGCGCAGCAGCTTGGGTTGAAGTTGTCCGCCGGTGTGGCCGCCGTGGTTTCGCTCGGGCTGAACTACGCGGCGACCGAGGCGGAGAATTATCGCGCCGGCTTGCAGGCCGTGCCGCGTGGCCAGACCGAAGCGGCGCTCGCGCTGGGCATGACCCGCGCGCTGGCCATCCGGCGGGTGATCCTGCCGCAGGCATTGCGCATCAGCCTGCCGAGCGTGACCAACGACTTCATCGCGATGTTCAAGGACTCATCCATCGTGTCCGTCATCGCCCTGGTCGAGCTCACCAAGGAGTACCAGATCCGCGCGATCGACTCGGGTGACTACATCGGCATGGGGCTGATGACCGCCGCCATTTATTTTGTGATGAGCTATCTCGCGTCGCTCGGCGCCCGTCAGATCGAAAGGAGGATGAATCGTGATCACCGTTGAGGCCCTGACCAAGAGCTTTGGTTCCACCCGTGTGCTGGATGGTCTGGATCACCGCCAGGCCGCGGGCGAAACCGTCGCGCTGATCGGCCCGAGCGGCTGTGGCAAGAGCACGTTCCTGCGCTGCCTCAACCAGCTCGAGACGCACGACACGGGGCGCATCACCATTGGCGATCTGACGTTGGAAGGTGGCCGCGCCGCCACCACCGAACAGCAGCGCCAGCTCCGCCTGCGGGCGGGAATGGTGTTCCAGCAGTTCCACCTGTTTCCGCACCGCACGGCGCTGGAAAACGTGATGGAAGGGCCATTGCACATCCTGCGAGAGCCCCGCGCCGAGGCCGAGGCCCGCGCGCGGGACCTGCTCGCCAAGGTGGACCTTTCTGCGCGGGCCGATCATCTGCCTGGCCAGCTCTCCGGGGGCCAACAGCAGCGCGTCGCGATCGCGCGGGCGCTGGCGATGCGGCCCCAGCTGCTGCTGCTGGATGAGCCGACCAGTGCGCTCGACCCGGAGTTGCGCGATGAGGTCCGGAGTGTGCTGCGACAACTGGCGGAGGAGGGGATGACCATGCTCGTCGTCACCCACGACATGCAGCTGGCCCGCGAGGTGGCGGACCAAGTGGTGTTCCTCCATCAGGGGCGCGTCGCTGAGTCGGGCACGCCCGAGGCCATTTTCAACGCGCCGACGCACGAGCGGACGCGGGATTTTCTGCGCAAGGTTCGGGGCTGATTGCCAGGGCACATTTCTCCCTTACAGGCGGACTGTAAAAAGCAGTGGCAGAGTCGCGGAGCGTCTTGGAGTACGGCAGTCCTCTGCCGTTTTCGGCCGCTGGAGAGATTGGCGATAGGCTGAAGTCTGACTGCCTCTTACCCGCACCCCGACCAAAGCGGTAGAGGGCTACCGCACTCCAAAACCTCGCGGACTTCGTGGCGTGGCTTGAGCAGCCGTGAAGCGCCCGGTTCAGTCCGTGGTACTGCGAGAAAATTCCGCGGCAGCGGGCATTATTGCTAGGAGTGTGGCATCCGCCGCTGGAAACTGATACTGCTTCAATTCCACCGCCGTGACCCAGGCTAAGGCTGCGCAGTCGATGGGCTCCGGCTCACCCGTGATCAGCGAACAGACGTAAAAGCGCAGGTGAACCGTCTTTTCCGGATAGGAGTGGGTCACCTCGTTGAACAGGCGGCCCACAGCGACATCGACTGCCAGTTCCTCGCGTAACTCGCGTCGGAGGCAGTCGTCCCAGCTTTCGCCCGGTTCACGCTTGCCGCCGGGAAATTCCCACAGACCGGCCAAGTGCGAGCCAGCCTTGCGCTGGGTGATGAGCAGCTTGCCGTTCCGAAAAATGAGGCCCGCCGCCACGTCAATGACGACGCTGGCGGCGGGCGGAGATTGAATGGGGCAGGGAAAGTCGCTCACAGCCTTGGACTCGTGGTGCGGTTTCCGGCTGGATGGCGATCAGCGTCCGATGCTCTTATAGATGAAACCGAGCTTCTCCATCTCCGCCGGGTCGAACAGGTTTCGGCCGTCGAAGATGATCGGCGTGCGCATGGACTTGCGGGCGCGCGCGAGGTCGAGCTTGGTGAACTGCGGCCATTCGGTTGCGATGGCCAGCGCGTCAATGCCCTCGGTCACGGCGTCCATGCTGGCGACGTACTCCACCGAATCCGATTCGGGCAGCAGCGCCTTCGCCTTCTCCATCGCCTGCGGATCGTACACGCGCAGCTTCGCGCCTTCCTTGAGGAGCCGCTGGCAGAGGTCAATGGCGGGCGAGGTGCGGACGTCGTCGGTGTTCTGCTTGAAGGCGAGACCGAGCACGCCGATGCGCTTGTCGCGGAGCACCCAGAGGTTGTCCTGGATCTTCTTCACGAAGCGCGCCATCTGGTCGGCGTTGATGCGCTGGACCTCCTTGAGCAGTTGGAAATCGTAGCCCAGTTCCTCGGAAATGTGGATGAACGCCGAAAGATCCTTCGGAAAGCACGACCCGCCAAAGCCGAGACTCGCCTGGAGGAAGCGGGTGCCGATGCGGTTGTCCAGGCCCATGCCGCGGGTGACCTCCTGCACGTTGGCGCCGGCGGCCTCGCAGATGACGGAGAGCGCGTTGGCGTACGAGATTTTGAGCGCGAGGAAGGAATTGGCGGCGTGCTTGATCAGCTCGGCGGAGTTCGTGTCGGTGACGATGATCGGCGCGTTGAAGGGGCTGTAAATCTCCTTCATGGCCGCTACCGGACGCTGGCTGCTGACGCCGATGACGACGCGGTCCGGCTTCATCAGGTCCTCGACCGCGAAGCCCTCACGCAGGAACTCCGGATTGCTCACGACATCAAAATCCACGCTGGTTTTGCGGTAGCGCTTGATGGTCTCCGTGACCTTCTCGCCGGTCTTCACCGGCACCGTGCTCTTGTCCACGATGATGCGGTAGGCGGTGAGATGGCCGGCGACCTCGCGGGCGACCGACTCGATGTAGCTCATGTCCACCGAGCCGTCGGGCTGCGGCGGCGTGGGCACCGCGATGAAGATGACCTCGGAATTTGCGACGCCTTCGCCGGTGGATTGCGTGAACAGCAACCGGCCGGCGGCGACATTGCGGCGCACTACGTCGTCCAGACCCGGCTCATAGATGGGGATGCCACCGGCCTGAAGCAGGGCCACCTTTTTTGGGTCGGCATCCACACAGGTAACCGTGTGGCCGACTTCGGCGAAACACGCGCCTGTGACGAGACCAACGTATCCGGTTCCAATGATCGTAATTTTCATGGGTAGCTAAACAAACAACGGCGGTCATAGACCGCCGTTGGGGGTGAAAGTTCAATTCAGGACGGCCGGTTCATTTGGCCGGGACCGCAACTGCGTTGGTCGTCGGGGGCTTCTCCAGCTCCGGGTGCTGCTGAAGAAGGCGGGCGCGGGAAAGCACCGCAGTTTCACGGGACAGGGACGCCGTATCCTTGAGGGCTTCGTCGTATAGGGCGAGAGCCTGGGCGGGCTGATTGGCGGCCTCGTGGAGCCGGGCCTTGGCCAGCCGGGCCTGGTTGGCTACGGCGTCAGTCCGATAGGTGGAGATCACGTGGTCGTAGGCGGCGATGGCCTCGGTGGTCTTGTTCTGGGCGTCGAGGGCGCTGGCGACACCCAGCTCAGCGGTGGGCACGAGCGGACTGGCCGCATAGTCGGCGGTGAACTTCGCAAATTCGGACTGCGCCTCCGCATACTTGCCCTCGGCAAAGAGCTGGCCGCCGGCCAGCAGGCGGGCGCGTTCCGCCGCGTGCGTGCCGGCGTGGGCCGCCGCCACCTGGAGCAGCGCCTGGCTGTTGATCGCGCTTTCGGTTGCCGTGGCGGTGTGCAGCGCGCGGCCGCCCTCGGCTTCGCTCTGCCCATGCCGCCAGTTCATGATCATGAAGGCGAGCACGGCCGCCACCACGGCCGCCAGCACGATGGCAATGGCCTTCTTGTAAAGCTCGAACCAGGTCAGGAAATCGAATTCTGGCCCCTGTTTTTCCGGGGCGGCGGGTGACGGCGAAACGGTCGATGAACTCATAAAAGAGGCCGCGATATTTCGGGCGGAAGGCCAAAACACAAGCCTCATTTGCCGCCCGAGAGAGGTACACCACCTTTGGGATAGCCGTCGAAATGGTCCTTTGTCGGTGGAATTCGGCGCCTACAAGTCCGCCACCTCCCAACTCCCTGCTCCTGACTCCCACCTCGCGTCTCGTGTCTCCTGTCTCCTTCCGCTTCAGGATTGCGTGTGCTTCGCGCTCTGGAATTGTTCGGCGGTGACCGCCAGTTATGAAGACCGCTTCCGGCATGAGCGCGAGCTGTTCGCGACCGGCCTGACGCGTCTGGCCGGCGTGGACGAGGCCGGTCGCGGACCGCTGGCAGGCCCGGTGGTCGCGGCGGCGGTGATTTTTCCAAGCGCATGGTTTGCCGCAGGCATGCCTTTCGGGCTGAGGGAGCTTAACGACTCAAAGCAGCTAACCGAGTTCCAACGGGAACGGTTCTTTGACCTGCTGACCCAATGCGAAGCAGTCGAGCACGCCGTGGCCATCGTCGGAGTAGAGGTGATCGACGCGATCAACATCCTGCAGGCGACGCATCGGGCAATGAACGAAGCGCTGCGCCCATTGCGTACGCAACATGCGTTGGTGGACGGTCTGCGGGTGAAGTCGCTCACGGTGCCGCAGCTGCCTCTGGTGAAGGGGGACGCCCGCAGCTACTCCATCGCCGCCGCCAGCGTACTCGCCAAAGTCACCCGTGACCGCCTGATGGTGGTCGCTGACGCCACTTGGCCGGAGTACGGCTTTGCCCGGCACAAGGGCTACGGCACGCCGGAACATCTGGCGGCACTGGCGACGCTGGGCCCGTGCCCGATCCACCGGCGCAGCTTCGCGCCGTTGAAACAGCCGGAACCGGAGCTGTTTCCCGCGTGAGCGAGACCCGGACCCCAATGCCTCAAGCTCGCCACTCGCGCGGAACCACTGGTGCGACTCGGTCAATCACCGCCGATCAATTGGAAGGGGTGTTGCTCGGAACGGCCGTTGGTGATGCGCTCGGGCTCCCGGCAGAAAATCTCACCCCCAAACGGATCAGGAAGTTTTGGTCCGGAGAATGGCGAATGCGGTTCATGGGCGCTTGGGGAATGGTCAGCGACGACACGGAACATACGCTCCTGGTCGCTCAAAGCGTGCTTGCCCAGCCGGTCAACGCTGAGGCATTCCAGCGAGCGCTTGCTTGGAAGCTCCGCTGGTGGTTCGCGGCTCTGCCTGCCGGGGTGGGTTTCGCCACTGCGAGGGCTTGCATAAAACTTTGGCTCGGGTTTCCGGCCCGCAGAGCGGCGGTCAGGTCGGCCGGCTCCGGGCCGGCGATGCGGTGTGCCATCCTCGGTGCATGCTTTTCCACGGATGCGCTTCGGCGCCGCGACTTTGTCTCGGCCTCATCCACATTGACCCACCGGAGCTGGCAGGCCGAGGTAGCCGCCCACGCCGTCTCTGAGTGCGTGGCACTCGTGGTCCATACCCAAGGGCAGCCGGAACCCTGGGAGGTTATGGAGGCGCTGCGAACGCTATCGAGAGAGGAAGAATGGAGGGACCTCGTCTCAAAAATGGAGACTGCGCTAGCGTCGAGGTTGACCGTAGCCGAGTTTGTTTCGGAGCTCGGTTTGGAAAGGGGAGTTACCGGCTACTCTCTCCACGTGGTCCCGGTGGCGATCTACGGCTGGCTGCGACATCCCCGAGACTTTCGCGGCGCTCTGATTGCCGCACTCGAATGCGGGGGAGACACAGACACGGTGGGAGCCGTTGTGGGCGCGCTGGCGGGGGCGGTGGCAGGGGGCGGGGGAGTTCCGAGCGAGTGGGTAAACAGTATCCACGAATGGCCGAGATCGGTCTCGTTCATCCGAGTTCTGGCGATCCGGCTTTCCCAACAGGGCAATTCGGATAAGGCGTTGGGTTCCGTGCGGAGTTTCTGGCCGGCTGTTGTGCTCCGAAACCTCTTATTCTTGGGTGTGGTCTTGCTGCATGGGTTCCGGCGATTGCTTCCGCCATACTAAGGCGGCGTGATTGCCAATCGGCTGTGCGGGACGGCAGCCTTACGAAAAAGCCGAGGGGCCGAATGGACCGCCGGCCGCGACGTACCTTTTGACTGCTTCCAGTCTCTCAGTGATCCGTGACGAGCACCACCCGGAAGCCGATGATGAAATCGCTGATGAACGGGCTGGCTCCCTCAATGTTACGGCTGGCGGAGCGGCAATCGAGCTCGGAGGCCTCCCAGGCACCGCCCCGAATCACTTTCCACCCGACCGGACTCGAAGCAGGCCCTGAGGGATCGGTTACGGATCCGCCCGGATAATTGCCGTACCAGTCCTGACACCATTCCCAGACATTTCCTTCCATGTCATACAGGCCCCGGGCATTGGGCAGCTTCAGGCCGACCGGATGCGTCGTGGCGCCATCGTGGGCGCCAAACCAGGCATAGTTGGACAGGCTGCTCAGGCCCGGATCGTCACCGTAATAGAAACGCGTCGAGGTGCCTGCGCGGGCCGCGCATTCCCACTCCGCTTCGGTCGGCAGCCGATAATGGGTGCCGGGCGGGATACGCCCCGCCGACTGATCCTGCAGGGTGAGTTGCGCGCAATAATTGGAGGCCGCGAAGAAGGAGACGCTTTCCACTGGCCGGTTCAAATCTCCGGGAAATCCACTGGGATTTTCACCGGTGACGGCCAGGTACTCGCCTTGCGTCACCGGATATTTCCCGATCCAGAAGCCATGACTGAGCGTCACGACCATCTGCGGGCCTTCATCTCCCTCATGCCCTGCTTCGCTGTCGGGGCTGCCCATTGTGAACGTGTTCGGCGCGATGAACACCATGTTTGCCGGCACGGTTAGCGGCTGCACCCGGTAATACTTTTGCGGTGAGACCTGGGCCGTTGTGTCCGTGACAAAGATGCTGCCGAGCGGGTTGGACGAGACCGCCAGCTCACTCCATTCCACGAGATTGGTGGAGCCGAAGACCCTGTAATCACCCGGCGGCCCGGTGATCGCGAACCGGAACGTGCCGCCTTCCAGGCGTTGCTGCTTCTGGAGCTGGATCATCAGCGGGTAGACATACACCGGGATGCCCAGTCCCTGCAGCGCCGCGATCGTTTCGGCCACGTTGGCTGCCTCAGGTTCCGACAGGACGAGCTGCGTCAGCGGATTGCCGTTCAGAACCACCGAAGTCAGATGCGTGAGGTCCGGGGGCAGCGTCAGGTTGGTCAGCTGATTCCCGCTCAGAATGAGGTTAGTCAGCCCGTCCAGCCCCGGAGGTACGATGAAACTGCTGAGTTGGTTCCCCAGTGCATCCAAGTCCAGCAGCTGGTTGAGATCGGACGGCAACGTGAGGTTGGTCAGGCCATTGGAGCGCAGAAAAAGCGAGGACAGGTTGGTCAGGCCCACCGGGAGAACGAGGCTGGTGAGGTTGGTGTTGCCGGAAAGACGGAGGAGGTTCAGGTGGCCCATGCCCGGCGGCAAACTGACGGTGCGAAGCTGATTCTCGCCCAGGTCGAGCGAGCTCAATGCCTTCAGGCCATCGGGCAGGGTGAATTCGGTCAGCTGATTCGAGCGCAGGTGGAGAAAGGCCAAGCCGGTCAGACTTCCGGGCAGGCTGAGGCTGGTGAACTGGTTGTTATCCAGGTCCAGTTCGATCAGATTCTGCTGATCGGAAGGGAGATTGAGGTTCGTGAGCTGGTTGAAGAAAAGCTCGAGCACATGCAGGTTCGTCACCCCCGTTGGCAGCGTGAAACTCGATAGCTCGTTTTCGTCGAGGTAAAGCTCGGTCAGGCGATTCAGATCCGCCGGCACTGTGACATTCGTGAGGGAATTGCCGCTCAACCGGAGCAGATCCAGATTGGTCAACCCGGCGGGCAGCAAGAAATTGGTGAGGGCATTGAATCCGAGGTCGAGCGTGCCCAATCCGGTGAGCGTGGACGGCAGCTCAAAACTCACGAGGTCATTGTTGTTCAGATTCAGCTCTTCCAGCCGGCTCAGGTCGGCCGGCAGGGTGAGCTGGGTCAACCCATTGTCGGGGAGAAGCAGCGAGAACAGGTTCGTCATGCCGTTCGGCAGGGTCACGTTGGTCAGGGAATTGTCGCCCAGATCGAGCGCCGCCAGATTCATCCACGTGGAGAGGTCGATGCTGTGGACCTGATTTCCATGCAGCAGCAGTGTGTTCAAATTGCTGGCCGCTTCCAGCCCGGCAAGACTGCTGATGTTGCGGTCATGGGCGTTCAAAACCGTCAGGTTCAGCAGGTCTTGCTGAGTCAGGGGCCCGGTGGGCTTTTGCAGAGCCTCGCGAACGGCCGCGTTCAGACCGGGGTCAGGAATCGACACGGTCTGAGCCACGGCGACCGCCATGAAACCGGAAAAAGCCAGCGCCGCTGCGGCCTGAAGGAGCGTTCTGAACTGTATCATGCCAGGAGAAAGTTACTGTGCCGCATCGAATTCCGAAAGGGAATGGGACTAAAGGGCTCCCACCATATTCAGACGGACGATTGCCGCGTCGGCCGAGGCGGTGAGGATGATGGCCGATCATGCGGGAAGCCGCCATTACGCCTGACGAACGTTACCGTGACAAAAACACGAACGAACCAAAAGTCCCGGTACCGCTGGCAGTGAAGGCGCGGCGAAGGTGGTGTCCGGGTTTGTCTTCCGCACCGGCCTGTGTTGGATTTGGGCCGGGTGAGCCTGATCGCAAAACTGAAAGCGTGCTTTGGGCGTAAGGCCGAGCCGGAGCATCTGCGGCGGGGCAGGCTAGGGGAGCTTGCGGCGAAGACGTACCTGCAAGCTCAGGGGCTGAAGTTCCTCACGGCGAATTTCCGTTCAGAACACGGGGAGATCGACTTGGTGTTCCGCGACGGCGATTGCCTCGTGTTCGTTGAGGTAAAGACGCGCTCATCCGAGGAATGGACGCGGCCGGCGGCGGCCGTGGATGCGCGCAAACGCCGCCTGCTTTCGCTCACCGCCGAGGCGTATTTGCGGAAACTGGACGACCGCCGGGTGAAATGGCGCTTCGACATTGTCGAAGTACTGCTGGCGGGCGCGGAGGTTCGTGAGGTGCGGCAGGTCGCAAATGCCTTCGTGTCCGACACGCGCCGGCCCCGAAGGCGGTGACGGGAGAGATGATCCCCTCGCGATTTGGAACAGGGCCGTTTGAATTCCCCGCTTTTGTTTTGGTCTGTAGCCGGGTAGTCAATCCTGCCAGACCATGAAGCAAATCGCATCCCTCCTTGCCGCCCTTGCATGCGGAACTGCGGCACTGGCTGCCAGCGGTGAAAACTGGCCGCAGTGGCGCGGACCCAACTTCAACGGCTCGACCAAGGCGACCGGCCTCCCGGCCTCCTTCGCCAAGGAGGATGCCACTTGGGTGGCCGCCCTACCGGGGAAAAGCGGCGCCACGCCAGTCGTCTGGGGCAATCACGTGTTCGTCAGCAGTGCCGACGCGCAAAAGCAGCTCAATCTGCTGTGCTTTGACCGCAGCAGCGGCAAGCCGCTCTGGTCGCAGACAGTGGCGGTCGGCGACAAGGAAGTCGGCCGGAACAACATGGCCGCGCCGTCCCCGGTGACGGATGGCAAGCGGGTCATCGCGCTTTATGGCACCGGGGATCTGGTGGCGTTTGACTTTGAGGGCAAGGAGCTGTGGCGCCGGAACCTCGGGAAGGATTACGGCAGCTTCGGCATCATGTGGCTTTTTGGCTCCAGTCCGCTGCTCATCGAGGGTCAATTGATCATCCCCGTACTGCAGCGCGACGAGCTGCCGCCCGACTATCCGCTTTTCGATGGCAAGGCGCAGCGCGAATCCTTCCTGTTGTCGCTCGACCCGGCGACGGGCAAGACCCTCTGGAAGCACGTCCGCGAGACGGATTCGACGAAGGAATCGCACGAGTCCTACGCGACGCCAATTCCCTATGTTGGCAAGAACGGCGAAGAGCTGATCGTCGTTGGCGGCGACCATGTCAGCGGTCACAGCCTGAAAGATGGCGCCGAACTCTGGCGTGCGCGGCTCTACGAGAAGCGGGATGACTGGTATCGTATCGTCACCTCGCCGGTGGCCTATGACGGGCTGATCTACGCCAGCGGACCCAAGGGCCAGCCGGTCGTCGCCTTCAAGGACGGCGGCAAGGGCAACGTCACTGACACCCACGTCGCCTGGCGTTTCTCGGAGAACCCGACCGACTGGAGCACACCGCTGGTTTATGACGGGAAGCTGTTCGTCCTCGACGGCAACAAGCGTGTCATCACCCGTCTCGATCCCAAGACCGGGGAGAAGAAGTGGAGCGGCAAACTGGCGGGCAGCGGACCGATCTGGGGCTCACCTACGGGAGCCGACGGTAAAATCTACGTGGTCAGTGAAGACGGCATGGCCAGCGTGGTGGATGCGGGTGATGAGTTCAAAGTCCTCGGAACCTGTATGTTCGACGGCGAAGGTCCGTGCAAGAGCAGCGTGACGGTTGCGCAGGGTCAGGTTTTCATCCGTACCGCGAAAAACCTGTATGCGTTCGGTGGCAAGCGAAGCGAGTAACACGGACGCCTCGCCGTCATCCCTGCATTATCGGCGAAGGCCACGTCCTGTTCTGCCCCATGACCTCTGACGCATTCCGCCGCCTTGCTCTGGCGCTGCCGGAAGCGGTTGAGTCCGCGCACATGAACCATCCGGATTTTCGTGTCGGCGGCAAAATCTTCGCCACGCTGGGTTATCCCGACGAACACTGGGGCATGATCAAGCTCACCCCGAAACAGCAGGCGGACTTTGTAGCAAAGGCCGCTCCCATGTTCCAGCCGGTGAAAGGAGCCTGGGGCCGTCAGGGTTCAACGAATGTCCATTTGCCGTCCGTGCGCGTTGCTCAGGTGCGCGCGGCCATGAAGGCGGCCTGGGGCAATCTGGCCGCTTCGGCTCCTCGCACGCGACGCAATGCCACCTGAACTGCCTCGCTTGCCCTTTTCGTTCCACCATCGTCACAGTCCGCCGCACATGGTTCGTGTCTGGCTGGGGTTGCTGATCGGATGTTTGCTGGTGACTGCGAATGCGGTTGCCAAGCCCGCGCCTGCCAAAAGCCCTTCCAGCAGCCGGACGTCGAAAACGATTCTCAACGGACGGATTTATTCCGACCTGGGCACGTGGGCGGCAGTGAACGGGTTTGTTTCCCATTGGAATGCCCGTTCAGGCGAGCTGCTGGTCTCCAACCGCTGGTCGCGGCTGCTGTTCAAGGCCGACACCAAGCGCGTGGAGATGGACGGGGTGACGGTGTGGCTCTCGTATTCCATTTTGCGCGGCGGCGATCATCTCTACTTTGCCCAATACGATGAGGATTCCACACTGCGTCCGCTCCTGAATCCTCCCCGGAGCGATCCGAAAAAGAAGATCACCACCATCGCCATCAATGCGGGGCATGGCGGCAAAGACCCCGGCAATATCGAGGGAACTCGCCAGGAAAAGATCTACACATTGCAGCTCGCGCTCGAAGTGGAGCGCCAGCTGAAGCGGGCCGGTTTGAAAGTGGTGATGATCCGCGACACGGACAAGTTCGTGACGCTGGATGACCGCCCGGCCATCGCCAGGACGCGCGGAGCCGACATGTTTGTCAGCCTGCATTACAACTGCTCACCCAGCGGTGGCGAAGCCCAAGGGGTGGAGACCTTCTGCCTGACACCCGCCGGTGCCAGCTCCACCAATGATCGGGGTGGCAACAGCGCCGGATACCTGCCAGGCAACCGCAATGACCGCGAAAATCTTTGCCTTGCTTATGAGCTCCATCGCGCGGTTCGGCGGGAGGTGGACCTCGCCGATCGCGGCGTACGCCGGGCCCGTTTCCGCGAACTGACTCTGGCCACGATGCCGGCCGTTCTGATTGAGGGCGGTTTCATGACCAACACGGATGATGCCCGCAGGATTTACTCCGAGACCGGCCGGTCACGCTACGCCTCGGCGATTGTGGATGGCATCCTGTCGTACAAGCGGATGGTCGAACGCGGCCAACCGGAGTAGCGGAGTGCCGAACCCTTGGCGGCAGTAGGTCGGGCCGCTGGCCCGACACGGTATGACGGGCTGCCAGCACGGCGAAGGCTTCCGCAGTAGCTGTTCCAGCAGGGCTTTCAGCGGGCTGGCAGCCCGCTGTACTTGCCGGGCTGGCAGCCCGGCCTACTCCGGCGGCTACTTCGTGGCCTCGACCACCAGCACCCAATCGGCATCCCCCGTCGCGTTGTGTTCGGGCGGTGTAAAATCGTCGGGACCGAGATTGGCCTCGGGTGAGCCCGGGGCGTCGGTGATCTTGCCCGAAGTTGGGTCCAGCCAGCGGACGTGTACGGGAGCACGAAACTTTGCAAGGTCCACCGTCACCTTGCGCGGGGTTGGCAGGTAGGCAAGCAGCAGGCCACGGTTCGCCCCGAACATCGCGGTGGCATAATCGTCGCCGCCCGGTTCGCTGGTGTCGTTGAATGTCCCGAAACCGGCGGTGAGCACCTGGTGCCCGAAGTCCGGCGTGAGTTCCCACCATGGGCGCGCCCGCAGGAACGCGGCAAGTACCGCATGGTCGCGGGTGCCCGGCGACTTCAGCTCGCGTTCCCAGCCGTCCCGAAGCGGCCAGATCTTTCCATTGCCCAGCGCCGTGCCGAAGGCCCCGCTGAGCACGCTCCACCACGCCTGTCGGCGGACTTTCTGCGGCGAGGCGTGGTGCTCCAGCTCGTAGGTGGATTCGATCAGGAAAAACGGGGTGACCGGTTCCCGGAGAAAGTCCAGGCGCGCGCGCTGATAGACATGAAACTGCTTCGTCCAGGCGCCGACGTGGTCGGTCGAGTAGGTGTAGGTGGCGTTGACATCGAGCCACGGCTCGCCGGCATACACATCCAGCGCCGAATGGGTGGAGCTGGGATGGGCAGTGTGGAGCTGGGCGGGGGCGTTGGCTTTCACACCTTCGGCGATGGCACGGACGAATTCCAACCACGGGCCCGGATCACGGTCACCGCCATCGAGCCAGAGCAGGTTCGGGTTCGCGGCAAAACGCCGCCCCAGCTGTTCGCCATAGGCACCGCACTTGGCGACGCCGTTAGTCTTCAGCACATCGCGCCAACCGCCGTCACAACAGCCGAGCCAGACGGGGTTCATGGCCACCAACAGGCCGTGCTGCTCGGCCTGGCGCAAAATGCGTTCAACGTGCGCGAGGTATTTCTCGTTCAGTGTGGCGAGGTCGTAAGGCTGGAGGAAAATTGGTTCGCCCAGACGGTTTGTGACCCCGCCGTCGGCACCTTCCGGCACTAGTTGGAGCTGAATCGCGGTGAACCCCTGAGCAGAGCGTTCGGCCAGATAGTGCTCGGCTTCATCCGGAGTGAGTTGCGTCAGCAAATGCCACGGCGTGTCGGCAACGTAGAGGAACGGGTGTCCCGCGCTGTCTTCCAAAAAACGATGATTGGCGCTGGCGTGTAGCGGAAAGGCGAATTTGCCCCCTTTGGAGTCGGCGGCATGAGCCAATCCGGCCAACGCGAGCATGAGACAGCCGAGTCGGACAAGATTCATGTGGGTGATTCGGCTTCGGCTGCTCAATGGCGGTGCCCGAAGAAAATCACCATGGCGACGAAGGCCAGAACCAGAAGCACCGCGAAGAAAATCTTTACCCAGCTCTTCGGATAGCGGCCCGCGATGGCTCCCGTGTAACCGTTCACGACCACCTGAAAGCTCTTGCCGTGGTAGTCATAGGTCAGCAGCCAGACCGGCGTGAGGATGTGCTTGAAGGTCTGTCCGGACCAGTTGGCGCTGACCTGCAAATTCCGGTGCGTGTCCCCGGGCACCTGGCTGGCGCAAAGCTGTTCGAGCTTTGCGGTCATGACCTCGCGGCTGCGCTGCGCGGCGGCGACGAGGTCGATCTGGTAGCGCTCCACGACCCAGCCGGCGAGGAAACCGGCCTGATACGGGACGAGTTCCTTGGTCGGGTAGTTTTCCACCTCGTCCAGCAGATCGTGGTCGACGCCCTTCGACGCGCACACCAGTTCATCGTCGAAGAAATGGGAAAGCTCGCCCCAGCTCGGTTCCCAGCGGGTGCGCTGGACCTCGCGGGTTTGCTCACGGCCGTTGCTGTCGGTGTAAAATTCCGTCTCGTAATAATAGTAGCCGCTCTCGGCCTGCCAGCTCGCCTGTGTCTGCGCGTCAAACGTCCAGTACGGGACGTAGATGCCCTTGAGCTGGTCCGTCATCGCGCGGCTGCCGAGCGCACGAGGAGCCCAGAACCGTCGGCCGTACCATTCGCGCACGGCGTCGCGCACCTGTGAATCGCTGAGCTTGAAGGGCAGCAGGCTCTCGGGGCGGAAGGCTTCCTTGACCTCCTCGTAAGGCACGAGCGCCGAAGAGCCGCAGAAGTCGCACCTCTGGCCGACCCGCGCCGGGTCAAAAACCGAGATCGCCTGACAGCTCTGGCAACGCACCTCCACGCGCTCGGCCTGCCAGCCCCGGTCGCCATCCATTCCGCGCAACGCCGCGACGAGATCGTGCTCCTTGATCACGGCATCATTGCCCGGCGTCTGGTCAAGCTGCGCGGGTGATTCGGTGCCGCAGAAGCCGCAGACCAGCGCCTGCTTGGCCGGATTCCAGGTCGCCTCCGCGCCGCAACTGGGGCAGTGGAACTTCTGCTGTGCCGTCGCGGACGGGATGGGCAGAGGCGGGGGAACGGGTTCGCTCATGGTGATGTTGAAGTTGGAGTCAGAGGCGATGCCTTGGAGAGGGGATCACGGATAGCAGAAGACTTTCATGCGCGCGAACCAGTCGGCCAAACGGGGCAGACTGGGCGGGAAGGGATTCCAATCATTGAAAGTCAGGTTGGCGAGCACGCCGAACAGCGCGAAGTCGGTATAAACCGGCTGGTTTCCCAGCAGAAACGGCTGGCTGAACAACATCTGCTCAAACGGAACCAGCAAGGCGCCAGCCTGTGCAAAGAGCGCCTCGCGATTCGCCCGCCACTGGTCCAGGCAGCCACGCCCATAGCGCCGCTCCTTGTGCCGGATCGTGATCGTCCGCTCCACCAGGTCGGCGATGGCGGGGACATAATGGATGTCCGTGAGCTTGAACATCACCCCTTCCAGTTCGCCCTCGATGTGCGGCACAAGCAGGGATTGCAGGCCCTCCAATGGCTGCGGGAACAGGCGGCCAGCACCCCACAGGCGTTCAACGTACCGGGCCACGTCGAGGCCGTCGGGCTCGCCTTCGCTGCCCTCGTGGACCAGCCGGCAGTTTTGCGGGGAATCACCATGCGCGAGCACCGGCACTTGGTAGTGGGCGCCGTTGGTGAGCCGGATGACCTCGCTGCGGTCGGCCTTGGAGAGGTTGACCACCTCAAACCCCACTTTCAGCGCGGCCAGGGCGCGCGTGATGGGCAGGCAGTAGGGGCTGTGAGGCAGCTGATAAACGACGAGGCTCATGACGGCGACGATAGGAGCTAGAGATCGTGTTGAATTGACTGTCGCCAGAGTAAAACGATTGGGCCGCAAAGTGAACGTGGGAACTGCGGGATATTTTTCCACCTCCCCGGACCGCATTTTCGGTTGAAGCGCCCATTCTCGGGCGGCACGTTGCCTTGATGGAATTGGTAACTGTTGCGCGCTTCTTCAACGCGGCCGAGGCCGACCTGGCGTCCGCCCGGTTGGAGTCCGCCGGCTTCGCGGTGCTGCGCCATAGCGAATACTCCGGAGTGATCGAGGGCTTCCCGGCTACGGTGGGTGGCATTCGCATCCAGGTGCCGGCCGACCAGGCCGAGGATGCCCGGGCCTTGCTGGGCAGTGATGAGGCGGGCTCCGAAGTGCCATGAAAGTGCCGACCCTTTTCCGTCCGCTGGCGAAACAGCTGGCCCCGGACGAACTCAGTTTCGATCCCGCCATCCTCAAGGCCCACAGCGGGGACAAATGGTTTGCCAGCCATCTGCCCGAGGCCGTGGCCTTACCGCGTGATGTCGCGTCGGTGGCCTGCGTCCTAGCGTTTGCCAACCAGCGGCAGATTCCGGTCACGCCGCGTGGCGCGGGGCACGGTTATGTCGGCGGTTGCGTCCCCAGCCAGGGGGGCATTGCCCTGTCGCTCGCGCGGATGAACCAGATTTTGGAAATCGCCGGGGCTGACTTCGTCGCGGTGGTTCAGCCCGGAGTCATCACGGCCAAGTTGCAGGAGGAAGTGGAGAAGCGGGGGCTTTATTACCCACCCGATCCGGCCAGCCGGGCGGAGTGTTCGCTGGGGGGTAACATCGCCACCAACGCCGGCGGCCCGCGCTGCCTGAAGTACGGCGTCACCCGCGATTACGTGCTCGGCCTGCAAGTGGTGCTGGCGGACGGAACTGTCGTCCGGCTCGGGGGGCGCACGCACAAGAACAAGACCGGCTTCGATCTGCACCGGCTGTTTGTGGGCAGCGAAGGGCTGCTGGGAGTCGTGACGGAGGCGACGTTGAAGCTGATCCCGTTGCCGCCGTTCCGCGCGTGCCTGGGAGTTGGTTTCAGTGACATGAAGTTTGCCACCCGGGCGATCCGGGCGGTCTTTGCTGCCGGCTTCCTGCCCAGCGCGCTGGAGCTGGCGGATGCTTTCACGCTCGCGGCGGCTCGCAAACGCACGGGCTCGACCCGGCTCTCCGGCTGCAACGCGCACATGATCATCGAGCTGGATGGTCAGGAGCGCAGCGTGCGGGCTGAGTTGCGCGTGCTGGCCGGGGTGCTCAAGGAGTTTAAGCCGATCTTTGTGGACAAGGGTTTCGGCACCGAGGGCTGCGAGCAGCTCTGGCAACTGCGGCGGCAGTTCAGTTATGCGCTGCGGGACACGGGGCTGACCAAACTGAACGAGGACATCGTCGTGCCCCGCGGACGGCTGGAAGAACTGTTCAGCTTCGCTGCGGCATTGCAAAAGAAGCACGGCATCCAAGTTGCGTGCTTTGGCCATGCGGGCGACGGCAACATCCATGTCAACCTGATGGTGGATGACAAGGATCCCGCGCAACGCGCCCGCAGCGAGGCGGCGTTGGACGAACTCTTTCACGGGGTGTTGGCGCTGGGCGGGGCGATCACCGGTGAACACGGCGTCGGCCTGGCCAAGCAGCCCTGGTGGCCGGACGCCGTTTCGGCGGAAGCGCAGGCGCTGCATCAGACGGTCAAGCGAGCGCTGGACCCGCATGGCATTCTGAACCCAGGAAAATTTCTGGGCTGATTCTCGGCTGGTCGTGCTTGAGCAGGGGAGAAAGGGCGCAGTGGGGCAACACACCTATGCTCCCTCCCGCTCATTTCCCACTCACTGGCTCACTGCTTCTCCCCTGCACCCCTGCGCCCTTTCTCCCCTGCTTCGCGCTCGCCGCTCGCGAAATTCCTTCACCAGCAGCGTCAGGCGGTGTCTGCTCTTCGGCGCATGAATCCCCGTTCCATCGTCCGCATTGTTCGGTTCGCTTCTGCGCTTGTGCCTGCCGTTGTACTTTCGTTCTCCGCCCACGCTGACAAGTTCATTGCCTACGTCGGTACCTACACCGGGCCGAAGAGCGATGGCATCTATGCCTACCGGTTCGATTCCGACACCGGAAAGGCGGAGCCGCTGGGACTCGTGGCGACCACGCAGAACCCGACCTTTCTGGCGGTGCATCCCGATGGGAAACACCTCTACGCGGCCAATGAAACGGACCAGTGGAAGGGGCAGCCCGGCGGTTATGTGACCGCCTACGGCATTGATACGGCCTCGGGCAAGCTCACCGAACTCAATGCCCAATCCACGGTGGGTGGCGGGCCCTGCAACGTGAACGTGGACGCGACCGGGCGCACCCTGCTGGCGGCCAATTACGGGGGCGGAAGCGTGGTGTCCTTCCCGATTGCGGCCGACGGCTCGCTTCAGCCGCACGCCAGCTTCATCCAGCACACCGGGTCGAGTGTGAACCCGCAGCGGCAGAAGGAGGCACACGCCCACTCGGCCAATCTGTCGCCCGACAACCGCCTCGTCTTTGTGTGCGACCTCGGCATGGACAAGGTCATGATCTATGACCTGGATGCGGCCAAAGCCACGCTCACGGCCCATCAGCCACCGTTTGCCCGGCTGGCACCGGGAGCCGGTCCGCGGCACTTCGCCTGGTCGCCCGACGGTAAATTTGCGTTCGTGAACGGGGAGATGCAGAGCACCCTGACGAGTTTCAGCTATGATGCGGCGAAGGGCTCGCTGATGCCGGCCCATACCGCCCCGACACTGCCGGCCGATTTCAAAGGAGACAGCACCACGGCGGAGGTGCGGATGCATCCCAACGGGAAGTTCGTGTACGTATCGAACCGCGGGCACGACTCGATCACGGTGTTTCGCACGGATGGCAAGGGCGGCCTGAGCGTCGTCGAGCATGTTTCCACGCAGGGGAAAACGCCCCGCAACTTCAACTTCGATCCGTCCGGCAAGTGGCTTTGGGCGGAGAACCAGGGTTCCGACTCCATTTTCATCTACGCCGTCAATGCCGACACCGGCCATTTGACTCCCACCGGGCAGAAGCTGGATGTGGGCGCGCCGGTTTGCGTGCGTTTCGTGGCCAGCCACTGAGCGTGGTGCCCGGCAGGCTTTGGTACATCGGTTCGCCCGGACGGAGTCCGACGCGAAATCCCATTCGCCCGCTTCACCGCCTGCGATACCCTGTCCGCCATGGCCGGTTTTCCAAATCCAGCACTGCACGCGTTTGTGGCCCAGATCGGCCAGGGTTGCACCCTGGCCCAGGTCTGGATCACTCCACACCACGGCGGATTCGGCCTGCGGCATGTTGCGGACTCGTCGGCTTCCGATACCGATCTTCTTCTGACGGATATTGCGGCGCTCCGGGCACTGGCCCAGTCAACGGCTGAAGCGGATTTCCGGCCGAACAAGGCGGCGCCCAATCTGCGGCGGGGTTGGCGCTGCGTTGCGCGGGATGCACAAGAATTGGAGTCGGCGCTCCGGCAGCTTTATCCCGGGGCGCTGGCCGATTGGTATGCCGCGCAGTCGCCGACGCCACCCATCACGTCGTACCGAGACTTGGCTGCGCGCCAGACAGGTCTGTATCGCATCACCCAAATCCTGCCGGATGCGTTGGCTGCCCAAGCAACCATTGCCTGCTGCGATTCACGGTTTTGCCTGCGCCGCCGCCTGTGGACCGTTCCGGGACTAACTCCGGACGCGGTAGAGGCGAAGTCGGTCATCCCCTGTCTGGAGCCGTGTTCGCAGCTGCTCGATTTCGCCCGCTGCGCGATGAAGCTGGAGCAGCAGCCCAAGGCGGAGTTCACGCCGGCTGAAGGGGATGTTGCGGTGCTGGTAAACGCGCTGGAAATCGCGCTGGAGAATCCGAAGCGCGGCGTTCGCGAGGGAAGCTCCGCCGATCCGGCCAATCCCCGACGGCTGCGGCTGCTGCTGGAGAAGTTCCGGCCGTGGTTGCCCGCCGAAGGTGAAGCGGAGGAGTGAGAGCTTAGCCGGACCCATGCCCAAGCGACGGCCGTGATCTCAGGGGGCGGGAACGGCGTTGGTGGCGGCAGCCGCGCGGGCCTGCCGTTCCTGCCGTTCTTTCAGCTTCTCGGTGTACACGATCACTCCCGCGCCGAGGATGATCAGCAGCACGCCCAACCAGCGGAGGCCGCTGACGGGTTCGTGCAGGACGAATCTGGCGGCCAGTGTGGTCATGACAAAGCTGAGCGCGGTCAACGGCCAGACGAAACTGACATCGCCTCGCGACAGCAGGTACAGGAGCACGCCAAAGAAGGCCGCCTCAAAGGCGACGCCCACCAGGACATTCCGGTTTGTGGCCCCGCGACCGATCAGGCGGACGATCTCGCCTACGCTCACCTGGGCCATGTCCCCGATTTCCTTGATGCCCTTGCTCAGCAGCACGACACCAATGGCCTCCAACACCAGGCCGGCCAGTAGAACGAGAAGGAGACGGATCATGTCAAAGATCGGAGTAGCGGATGAGTTCGATGCCGCGCTGGCGGATGAGTTCCTTGACTTTCGGGCTGGTCAGGGCGGCCAGCTCATGCTCGTGCTCGTCCTCGTCCGGGTGGCAGAAGATTTCGAAGGTCCCCGGCCACAGATTTTCCAGCAGGCGCAGCAGATACTTCTCGGTCAGGCGGCTGTTCTGCAGCAGGCCAAAGGTGTAGTCGGTATGCCGGATGTCGCGCCGTTCCAAGGACTCGGCCGCATGGGAGGAAAGCTGGTCGAAGATGAAGGCGTGGCTGAGCCGGTAGAAATAATGGCCGAAGGCCAGCCGCAGGTTGATCAGCAGCGGTTCCCGTGTCAGCCGCATCGTCGTGATACCCCAAGTCCGGTAGTGGCGCTTGATGTGCGCGAAGATCGTCGGGTGCAGGTGGAAATGGAGATGACCGTTCACATGGTCGAGCTGCAGGCCGGCCGTGCGGAACTCGCGGAACTGGGCGTCGATCTCCTGCTTCAGGAAATGGTCGAGGTCCCGGTTGAAGAAGTAGCGGAGTCCGGCGCGGATGGGCGATTCGTCGAATTCGAAACGCTGGTTCACCACACCGATGATCTCGCTGGGCTTCAGGGTGGATTTCCCGTTGACGAGTGTCAGGTGCAGGCCGATGGCGAGGGTGGGGACTTCCCGCGCGAGCGAAAGGGCGTTGTTGGCCGCATCGCCATTCACCATGAGGCTGGCGGAGGTCAGGATGCCTTCCCGGTGCGCCTTGACGATGGCCCGGTTCGCCCCGTGGGAAATGCCGAAATCATCGGCATTCACGATCACGCGGATGCGCGGGTCAAAAGGCTCAAACACCATATCGCACGAGGGGAATCCCGGTTTTGACCCCACCCCACGCCAGCAGGATGAGCAGACCTTTTTGGAGCTTGCTCAGGCGGGTCGGTTCGGGAGCCAGCACGGGAAATCCATTGGTTTCCAGTTTGCGCAGAAGCCGCCAGTAAACGGTGCCCATCAGCTCGGCGGCGACCATCGACCGTCGGTCACCGGGGGGCAGGACGGAGCGGGCACGGGAATAAAATTCACGGGCGCGGGCGGCCAGGCTGGCGGCCAGCTTCTGAAAGCGTTCCGAAGGCTGGTTCTGGAGAATCTCGTGTTCCGACACACCGAAGCGTTTCAGCTCCGTCTGGGGCACGTAAATGCGCCCGCGGGCGGCATCGTTGCCGATGTCGCGCAGGATGTTGGTCAGTTGCAGCGCCTTGCCCAGGGCGTCGGCATAGTCGCGGCAACGGGCGTCGGAGTAGCCAAAGATTTCCACACTGAGCAGCCCCACGACCGAGGCGACCCGGTAGCAATAGGCTTCCAAGGCCTCGTAATCGGGGTACCGGGTCTGGTCGAGGTCCATTTCGACCCCCCGGATCAGCTCGTCGAAGAGGCTGAAAGGCAGGCGGAATTCGGAAATGAAGGGCTGGAGTTCCCGGTTCACCGCGAACTCGGTTTTGCCCCCTTCACAGGCACGCCGGATGTCCGCACGCCAGGCAGCCAGTTGAAGACGCCGCTCGTCGACCGCCACGGATTCTTCGTCAGCCACATCGTCCACCTTCCTGCAAAACGCGTAGAGGGTAATCATGGCGGCCCGCTTATGGCGTGGCAGAACCATAAATGCCAACGCCAGGTTGGAGGCACTCTTCTGGGTGATCTGGTCGCTGACCTCGGTGCTCACAGGGGCGGGGAACCCGAATCTCCGGCACCGAGCGGGGGCAGTCCACCAGTTTCAGCAAGCGTGGGATTGCGGGGGCGCTTTTTCTCGCGACGGCGACGGCGCCGACCGGATTTGGACCCGGAATCCTGAGGGGCAGGGGGTTTAGGCTTCGACTCAATCAGGCGGCCCCGCTCGCGTCGTCCCTGCGGTTTGCGCAAAAATACGGCCCAGCCCACGAGGAGGCAGACGAGCACCAGCATCGCCGCAACCACAGGAATCACTCCCCCCAGTACCTGGCGTGAGGAACCGTCCAGCGAGCTGGGCAGGAGAGGCCCATTATCCGCAGCCGCCATCAACAAGTTATGTCCTAAGGGCAACATTGACGTGAAAGTATGACCCTTACGCACCTTCGTCGTCAACGCCGCCGTCCACCTGCAAGTTGAGCCGGCTCATCCGGTAGCGCAAAGCGTGACGTGAGAGGTCGAGCTGACTGGCGGCACGCGTCAGATTGCCCCCGCTGCGCTGGATCGCCGCCAGGATCAAATCCCGTTCGAATTGCACCAGCGCTTCGCTCAGGGATCCCGGAGCCGGAGAGCCGGCTCCGGCGGCTACAGTGCCGGATGCTGGCAGGTCTCCCTGACGCAGGCGTGACTCAACCTCGAAATCGGGCAGGCTGGCGGGCCGGATTTCCTCCGCCGTTTCTAGGATGACCGCCCGCTCGATGACATTGCGCAGTTCGCGGACGTTGCCGGGCCACGAATGAGCCAGCAGCGCCGACTGGGCCGGTTCACTGATCGTCCGGATGTTCCGCCCGAGTCGCAGGCAGAACTGCCGCAGGAAGTGGTTCGCCAGCAGCAGGATATCCGGGCCGCGCTCACGCAGCGGCGGCGGCCGAAATTGCATCACGTTCAGGCGGTGGAAGAGGTCTTCACGGAACTCGTTCTTCAGGATGGCATCGACGATGTTCTTGTTCGTGGCCGCGATGAGGCGGACGTTGACCCGCAGTTCCTGCGTGCCGCCAACGCGGGTGAATGAGCCGTCCTCCAGGAAGCGTAACAGCTTTGCCTGCAAAGGCCGGCTCATGTCCCCGATTTCATCCAGGAAGATGGTGCCGCCGTCGGCCTCCTCGACGTAGCCACGTTTGGTCCGGTGCGCCCCGGTGAAGGCGCCCTTTTCGTAACCGAACAGCTCGCTTTCCAACAAGGTCTCAGGAATGGCGGCGCAATTCAGGCGCACATATGTCTGGCCGGCGCGCTTGCTGAGGGAGTGAAGCGCCCCGGCGATCAGCTCCTTGCCCGTACCGCTCTCACCCAGGATGAGCACGGTGGCATCCGTCGGGGCGACTGTCTGGATGAGCTGGCGGAGCTCCCGGACTTTGGGGGCGTCGCCGATGATGTGCTCGATCCGGTAGGCTTCGCCGGCACGGGCCTTGAGGGCGGCGTTTTCGGCCAGCAGCTGATGCCGTTCGGCGCAGCGGGCCACGGCGTGGATCAGCTCATCCGGGTCAAATGGCTTGGCCAGATAATCGATGGCGCCGTTCTTGATCGCCTCGACGGCCAGCTTGGGCGTGGCGTAGGCGGTCATCATCAGGATGGGCAGGCCGGGCTTGCGTTTGGCAGCCTCCTTGAGGAATTCGTAGCCGCTCATGCCGCCGAGACGGGCGTCGGTGATGACCATGAACAGCTCTTCCTCGGACAGCAGTTTCAGGGCGGCCTCGGCGGATTCGGCGAGGCGCACCTCGTGCCCTTCCGCCCGGAGCACCGTTTCGAGGGAGAGGCGCATGTTCTTTTCGTCGTCCACGACGAGGAGGGGTGGCAGTTTCATTTTCGAAGTCGCATCAGTGAGCGGACGGGCAGCTTGATGGTAAAGGTGGTACCCTTGCCAAGCTGCGATTCCACGGAAACCGTGCCGCCGTAAAGATCGGTATTGTGCCGTACGATGGCGAGACCCAGGCCGGTGCCTTTCGCCTTGGTGGTAAAGTAAGGTTCAAAAATCTGCTTCAGCTTGTCGACCGGGATGCCCGGGCCGGTGTCGCGGATCATGATTTCCACGGACAAATCGGGACCGGCATGCGCTGAGACAAACAGATCCCCACGTCCATCCATCGCCTCTCGCGCATTGGTCAGGAGGTTGGTGAAGATCTCGGAAAAATGTCCGCGCTGACCGAGCAGAGGCGGCAGGCCGAGATCGTAATCGCGATGGACCTGAATGTCGAATTTAGCGCCTTCTGGCAGCACCAGCGTCAATGCGTGATCCAGCTCTTCGGTGATCAGCACACGCTCGACTTTGCCCTCGGCCAGCCGGGCGTACCCCATCAGCTCCGTGATGATCCGGTCCGAGCGGTCCACCTCCTCGCGGATGATGGCGATTTGCTGGGTGATGGTTTTCCCTTCCTTGACCGTTTTTTGAAGCGTGTAGGCCGCGTTGTTGATGATCCCCAGCGGATTCTTCAATTGGTGCGCGATCTCCGCCGCCAACCGGCCCGCCGCTGCCAGCTGATGCTCTTTGAGGGCAAATTCGCGCTCTTCAATCTCCTTTTCCCGTTGACGGTCGATCAGCATCTGGATGCCGTAGCAGCAGAGCGTCATCAGCAGGAGCAGCAGCACCCGTAGGAGCAGCGATTCGGCCGATATCTGCGTGGGCACCTCGGACCAGCCCTCTCCCAAACCGCCGCGTCCCACGGTACGGACGACCTGCTGCTCCATTTTTTCCAGGGCCACATCCAGCAGGCCCGCAATGACATAGCAAACGCTGACCGTCAGATTGACCACGATCTGGACATCCGCATGTGGAATGATCGCCGCGTTGCGGATGATCAGCCCGATGAAGACGTAATAGAGCGCGCTGTCGAAGCCGCCGGTCACCAGGGTCAGAGCCGCCAGCACCGCGCCATCGAGGATCGCCATGCTGTAAACGGCCCGTTCCAGCAGCCGGGGCGAAATCTCGTCCATACCCCAGAGCATGATCCCCGTGCCCACATTGAGGGCCAGATAGACGAGAAAGAAGTTCCGCAGGCCGTTCAAGGCGTCCTCCCGCGGCGGAGTCAGGTTCACGAACCAGTGGGCGAAGAACAGGAAGTAAACCAGCAGGAGCAGCATCACCGCCTTCACCGGAAGCGTCACGCCACGCTCCACGAAGCGCACCCGCTGCAGAAACACCGCCTCATCTGGCGGCGGCGAGTTCGCCAATCGACGCCACCGGGCCAGCATTTGGCGGGTGGTGGTCCAGGTTTTGGCGAAAGACATGTGGAGCCGATATGGCAGTTTCCGTGCCGACCTTCAGGCCAGCAGCGACAACGCGTGGGCGGCGATCTGTTCGACGGGCCAGAGGCGGCCAATGCCTTCATAGCCGCAGGAAAGCAGGCCTTCCTCTGGCCCGATGAATTCCGCGCCGCGGGCCTTCAGGGTCGCCACGTTGGCCTGCGTGGCGGGGTGCAGCCACATCTTGCCATTCATCGCCGGGGCTACCAGCACCCGCGCCTTGGGGTTCAGGGCCAGGGTGATGCAGGACAACGCGTCATCGGCCAGTCCGTGGGCGAATTTCGCGAGGCTGTTGGCCGTGGCCGGTGCAATCAGCAGCAGGTCCGCCTCGTCGGCCAGACGGATATGGGTCGGTTTCCAGCCTTCCTCCTCGTCGTAGAGATCGGTCACGACCGGGTTCCGCGAAAGGGTCTTGAAGCCGAGCGTGGTTACGAACTTCTGCGCGTCGGCCGTCAGCACGACATTCACGTTGGCCCCGGCCTTGGTGAGCTGGCTGGCCAGGTCAATCGCCTTGTGCGCGGCGATGGAGCCGGTGACCCCCAGCACGATGTTTTTCGGACTGCTCATGTGTGAACCTTAATCACAGGCGGCTGGCGGTGAACATACATGGTTGCGCCAAGACTTCCAAAGCGTCTGCCGGTCGGCTTCAGGGAATCAGCGCAAATTCCGCCCGAGCGCTCCGCAGCCGCTCCGTGTCGTAGATCGCTTGCATCCGCCGGGAATCTTCCGCGCGCGTGCTGCTGACCACCAGATAGTCGAATTCACCCCAGCGGCCGGCCTCGCTCTTCGCCTCGGCCAACCGTCGGGCGATGACTTCCTCCGGGTCTGAGCCGCGACCGCGCAGGCGGGATTCCAGCTCGGCGAGCGTTTCCGGGGTGAGAAACACTGTCACCAGGGCCCGACCAAGCACGGGGTCGCTGGCGGCCACCTGCCGCACGGAAGCGGCGCCCTGAACGTCGATGTTGAGCAGGACATCATGACCGGCCGCGAGCAGTTCGAGCACCGACGATTTCAGCGTGCCGTAGGAACGGTCATAAACGCTGGCGTGCTCGAGGAATTCGCCGGCAGCGAGCCGGCGGGCGAATTCTTCGGGGCTGAAAAAGTGATAGTCCAAGCCGTGCCGCTCACCCGGGCGTGCTGGCCGGGTGGTGCTGGTCACCACGCGCCGCAGGTTAGGGTTTGCCGCCAGCAGGGCCTGGCAGACGGTGGTCTTGCCGGCACCGGACGGGGCTGAGATCAGGAAAACGATCGGCGAGCTCATGTCATTCGACGTTCTGCGCCTGCTCTCGGAAGCGTTCCAGCTCTGTTTTCAGAAGCACCACGTCGGCGGAAATCAGCGCGTCATTGGCCTTGGAGCCGATGGTGTTGATTTCGCGGTTCATTTCCTGGGCCAGGAAATCCAGCTTACGGCCGACGGGTTCGGCGGACTTCCGGCAATCCTCGAACTGCGTGAAGTGGCTTTCCAGCCGCGCCAGTTCCTCCGAAATGTCCGAGCGGTCGGAGAAGAACACGACCTCCTTGATCACTCGTTCGTCCTCGGCGGAAACATTTTCCAGTCCGGCGATTTTGATGCGCTGCAGCAGCTGTTCACGGAAGCGTTTCAGCACTTCGGGCGAGTGGACGCGCACGCGGGAGACGGCGGCGTCCAGGTTGGCGATGCGCAGGGCCAGATCCGCCGCCATGGCGGCACCCTCGCGATCCCGCATGCCGTTGAAGGCCGCCAAGGCGCCGCGCAGCGCCGGCTCAATGAGGGGCCAGAAGGCTTCGGCCTGGGGCGCTTCACTGTTCATCTCAATCACCCCGGGGCAGCGCATGAGCGCATCGAGCGTCACGTCACCGGCCAGCCTGAGTTGCCGGACGAGGCCGCGCAATTCCTCGGTGTAGGCGGCGGCCAGATCGCGATTGATCTTGGCTGCTGCCGTGGCTCCCGGCTGTTCCAGGGAAATCTGAACCTCGACGCGCCCGCGGGCGACAGTCTTGTTGACCTCTTCGCGGATGCGCGCTTCCAAGGCTTCCAGTTCACGCGGAATGCGCAGCACGACTTCCGCCTGCTTGCGGTTCACCGCCTTCAGCTCAACGGTCGCCTTGGTGCCTTCAATGGAATGTTCACCCCGGCCGTAGCCGGTCATGGATCGCATGGGCGAAGGATGGGTGAGGATACCGCCAGCGGCGATGATTTTTCCCGATGCTGACCGGCGGCTTTTGTAGCGCGACACACATTCGGGAGCGAACTCGGTCGCGATGTTTCCGTCATAATCGTAATCCTAATCTTAATCATAATCATAATCACTCTGCTTCGCCGGATTACGATTACGAGTAAGATTAGGATTAAGAGGGCGACGACGAGAACATGGGCACCCCGCGTTTCCGCACGAGGGCTCACCCTTTGCCTTGCCCTTGGCCGCGCAGGCGGGATTCTCCGCGGCTCATGTCACGTTTGCTGAAGTCATCCGGTTCGGTCGGCGCCGCCACGCTGATCAGTCGTGTGCTCGGTTTTACCCGGGAATCGGTCTATGCCGCGTTCATGGGCGACAGCGCGATTGCCAGCGCGTTCCTTTATGCACTGGGCATTCCGAACCTGTTCCGGCGGCTGCTGGGCGAAGGCGCGCTCACGGCGGCCTTTATCCCCATCTTCAAGCAGAAGGAGGTCAACGAGGGGGAGGAATCGATGTGGCGCGGGGCGTCGGCGGTGCTTTCCGGGCTGGCAGTGGTCAGCGCGGGGCTCGTCATGCTGACCCTGCTGGGACTGACGCTGGCCCTGAAATTTCTGTCCCTCGAGGTGCATACCCTGCTCATCCTGCGCCTCCTGCGGGTGATGTTTCCGTACGTCGGCCTCGTCTGCATCGCGGCGGTGTTCATCGGGATGTTGAACGCGCGCGGCCATTATTTTCTGCCGGCTATCGGGGCGACGGTGCTCAACGTGGTGATGATCGGGTCCGTGTGGTTCCTGGCCCCGCTGTTTGGGCCCCTGCTGGTGGATCAGGTTTTTGGACTGGCAGTAGGATTGGTGATTGCGGGCCTTTTGCAGGCCGTCTTTCAGCTGCCGGCCTTGCACCGGGAGGGGTTCCGCTGGCGGTGGGTGACCCCGTGGCGCGACCCGACCGTGCGGCAGGTCGTGCAAAAGATGGCACCGGCAACCATCGGGGTAGCCGCCTACCAGATCAATGTGCTGCTGACGCAGACCTTTGCGCTCAATGTGGACCCGCACATCGTGGCCTCCTTCAACTACGCGGTGCGCCTGATGGAGCTTCCACAAGGGGTGGTGGGCGTTTCCCTCGCGACGTATCTGCTGACGGAGCTGAGCCATCTGGCCGCCGAAAAGAAGTTCCCCGAGTTTCGCGCCGCACTGGGGGAAGGGCTGCGGCAGGTTCTGTTCATCAACGGCCTCGCCTGCGTGCTGCTGGTCATGCTGGCGACGCCGATCATGCGGCTGCTTTTCGAGCACGGCAAATTCACCGCAGATTCCACCGCCCGGGCCAGTTTTGCGCTGGTGTTTCTGGCACCGGGGCTGGTCGCCTACTCGGTGAACAACATCCTTGCGCGGGCCTTTTACGCCTTGGGCGACACGCGGACACCCATGCGAATCTCGCTGCTCTGCCTGGTGATCAATCTCACGCTGGCCGTGCCCCTGATTTACCTGATGCGGCAGGGTGGCATGGGGCTGGCCAACACCATCAGCGCGGCGACCAACAGCGCGCTGCTGTTCTATGCGCTCAAGCGGGCGCTGCCGAAGTTCAGCCTGCGCGAGTTCCTTCCCAACGTCATCGCCGTGTCCGGGTCGGCCGTCCTGGCCGGTGCGACGGCCTGGGGCAGCCATGCGCTCTGGGAACGTTGGCTGGGACATGCCCATCTGGCCCGGCAGCTGGGGGCGGTCTTTGTGCCCATGGGCTTGGCCGGAGTGGTTTACCTGACCCTGGCGCTATGGCTGAAGCTTCCGCAGGCGCACGAAATCCTTGGCCTTGTGCGGGGCCGTTTCCAGAAACCGCCGGCGACCGAGAAATGACGCCGGTATTCCTGCGCGCTATGATCTCTCCTTAACATGACCGACCCGCTAGCCCGTCAGCGCCAGATGGTGGCGCAGCACCCGCAAAATGAACTGGCCCGCTACAGCCTGGGGCGGGCCCTGTTTGATCGGGGAGAATTCATGGAAGCCAAGTTGCACCTCCAGCTTGCCCTCGAAAAGAAGCCGGACTGGATGGTCGTGCAAATTCTGCTCGGCAAGTGCGATCTGGAACTCGGGGACCGGGCTGCGGCTATGACCGCCTTTCAGCGCGCCCGGGATCTGGCGATTGCTCAGCATCACGAGGGCCCGCTGGCCGAAATGGAAGCGCTGCTTTCAGAGTTGTCTTGAGGGGAATCCGGGTTAGTGTTTGGCGGTCCACCAACAGTAATTCAAATGAAAATCCGCCCTAGAGTGCCCGGCTTCACGCTCATTGAGCTTCTCGTGGTCATTGCGATCATCGCGATCCTGGCGGGGATGCTCCTGCCGGCGCTCGCCAAGGCGAAGCAGAAGGCCGGTGGGGTGGCATGCCTGAGCAATCTGAAGCAATTCATGACGGCCACGTTCGTTTACGCCACTGATTTTCATGACGCCATCGTCCCCAACGGCCATGGGACAGACGCGCTTGTCCTCGATGCCAATGGCAACCCGACCGCTCCAGCAGGCTTCGTTCCCCAGTACTGGGTCGAGGGGCGGGAGCAGAACCAGCTGGTCAGCGCGACGGCCTCCGCCTTTCTGACCTCAAAAAAATTGGGACTGCTCGCACCGTACATGGGGGTCAAGGGATCTTTTGTATGTCCCGGAGAAACGCGAAAACTGCTAAATTCCCAGGGCCAAAAGGATCCGGTATATCGGAGCTACAGCCTCAACTCATTCGTCGCATGGACCGGTGACTCGTACAACGATCAGGGCGACCCCAAGGGGAAATGGCGCATTTTCAATAAAATGTCAGACTCCTCGGCACCGGCGGACATCTATATGTTCGTGGATATGCATGCCTACAGTGTGTGCCGGCCGTTTTTCGGGATCAACATGACCGGAAACTACATCTACCACGTCCCCAACGACATTCATGGCCAGGGATCGGTCTTTTCCTACCTGGACGGCCACGCGGAATCGCACCGTTGGAAAGACGCCGGATTCACCAAGCGTAAAGACGCCGAGAACGGCCCCTGGCACGTGCATGTAGGTGGTGGTTTGCAGGAGGTCAGCAAAGTCGATCACCAGTGGCTGCGTGATCATGCCACCCAGCTTAAGTGATCCCAGCCTGCTGCCGTTCCCGCGGCGGATGCCATTCCGTCGCCTGCTTGGTCAGGCTCGACAGGTCGGCTGATTCGATCTTCTTCTAGCGCCGAAGATGAAGTCCCTCGCCGAGTGCCGGCTCTACACCTTTGTCGATACCGCCTACCTTGCCGGTCGAGATCCGGCAGCCTTGACCCATCAGCTCTGCGAAGGGGGTTCCGACCTGATTCAATTGCGGGCAAAGGGAGCCCCAGAGTCCGAGGTTCGCCGATTGGCGGAAGCCATCCTTCCGGTCACCCGCGCGGCGGGAGTGCGCCTGGTCATCAACGATCATCTCGCCATCGCCTGCGAAACAGGCGCGGAAGTCTGTCATCTGGGGCAGGAGGATTTCTTCGATTCCGGCCATACCCACGTCGCGCAGTTCCACGTCGGCGGGCATCGCCCCGAGATCGGTCTGAGTACGCATGCTCCCGAGCAGGCCAAGCGCGCCCTGGCGGCCGGCGCCGATTACATCGCGATCGGGCCGGTATTTGCGACCGGCACGAAACCGACAGCGGCTCCCGTGACGCTGGAATATGTGCGTTGGGCGGCGGCGAATATCACGGTGCCATGGTTCGCCATCGGGGGAATCAATCTGAACAATCTGGATGCCGTGCTCGCGGCCGGTGCGACGCGCATCTGCGTGGTTTCGGCAATTCTCAACGCGCCCGATGTGGTGGCGGCCTGCCATGAATTCCGACGTCGGCTGCCGGGTAGTTAGAAAGCCGCTAAAATCCCAGGCGTTTGGCTGCCAGCTCCAGACTCAGGCCGTCCACGCGGAAGACCTTGTGGGGTGAGGTCTGCCCCCTGATCAGGGACACCGATCGGCGCGGGCAGCCCAGCGTGGTGGCGATGAAATCCGTCAGCGCCTCATTGGCGGCGTGATCGACCGGCGGGGCCGTGATCCGGATCTTCAATTCATTCCCCAGGAGGCCGGCAATCTCATTGCGACGGGCACGAGGTTGGGCCTTGATACTGAGCCAGAGCACCCCCTCGTGTTCGCTCAGGCAGGGAGGAAGGTTCATCGGCCGAGCCACTGGTAGGCTTCAATGAGCACGATTTTCAGGGCCTCGCCCACGGCGAGCACCAGCGCGGCGGCGATCAGGGGGGTGAAATCGAACCGCCCGATACGGGCGGGCAGCCATTCCAAGGGACGCAGCAGACGTCCGCCTGTGCTGCGGACAAATTCCCAAAGCGAGTGCTCACCCAGATAGACGTAGTCGTGCACGAGCCGGAGCACCATCAAGGCGGCCAGCAGCCACCGTATCGGCAGCCAGACGGCCAGCCCCACCACCAGCGACTGGGCGAGGAGGCGGCCGATCATGAGCGGCTCCGGCGGCAGCACGCCAATCTGTCGCAGCCCCAGGGTAATCATGATCCAGGCAATCGCCATGGTCAGGATGGGAACGAGCAGAACTGCCGCCAGCGGCCATTGGGCGGTGGAACCTGCCAGCTCGCGGACCCAGCGTGACAATCCGGCCGGATCGCCTTCGCGACGGCCCAGTGCGGCCAGCAGCATGAGGCCGGCCCGAAACAGCAGCAGGCACCAGGCGAAACTGAGGAACGAGAAGGCCAGCAGCCGCTTCGGATCATCCGCGCGAAAGGCCAGCGATACCGGGCCGGGAGCCAGGGTGGGAGTCCAGTCCAGCGCCGGAGCGAGGGTCGCATAGAGCAGGGGCCGGACGGCCAGCAGCACCACCAGGGCCAGCGGATAGAGCCAGCGACGGGCCCGGCGTGTCTCCACGGGCTTGAGATTGGACAGCAGTGTGCCCGCCCCACGGATCTGTGCCGGCTGTCCGTCACTGTGCCAGGAAAGCCAGAGCACCAAACCGATCAGGTTCAGGAGCTGGTCAATGAGCGCCATGCGTTCTGGGATTTAGGGATCTTAAAGCCGACTCCGATCTGGCCGCGCCGCTTCACCAACTTTTCTCCGGCGAGAAAAAGGCCGGGCGGAAAGCCCGGCCTGAGGTGAAACCGAACGGCTCAGGAGAGCGTCACGCCCATGGTCTGGGCCACGCGGATGAGGGCGTCGGCCATGTCACTGGGAGTGGCGGCAACTTCGATGCCGCATTCCTTGAAAACGGCAATCTTGGCGGCGGCGGTATCTTCCGCACCGCCGATGACGGCACCCGCGTGCCCCATGCGGCGGCCGGCCGGGGCGGTCGATCCGGCAATGAAGCCGGCAACTGGCTTCTTGCAGTGGGCCTTCACCCAGCGGGCGGCTTCGACTTCGGCGCTGCCGCCGATCTCGCCGATCATGATGATGCCGACGGTCTCGGGGTCGTCGTTAAAGAGCTTGATGACGTCGAGATGCGAGGTTCCGTTGACCGGATCACCCCCGATGCCGACGCAGGTGCTCTGGCCGATGCCCTTGACGGTGAGCTGATAGACAGCCTCGTAGGTCAGGGTGCCGGAGCGCGAAACGACGCCCACGCGGCCTTTCTTGTGGATGTAGCCGGGGGCGATGCCGATGCGGCAGCCGCCCTTGGAGCCTTCGCCGGTGCCAGGCGTCACGACGCCGGGGCAGTTCGGGCCGACCAGCCGGGTCTTGCTGCCCTGCATGGCGCGCTTCACGCGGATCATGTCCTTGACCGGAATGCCCTCGGTGATGGCCACGGCCAGTTCCAGCCCGGCCGCGACGCCTTCGAGAATGGCGTCACCTGCAAACGGCGGCGGCACGAAGATCGCCGATACGGTCGCGCCGGTTTCGCGCGCGGCGTCGGCCACGGAGTTGAAGATGGGGACCTTGTGGCCGGCGTGCTCAAAGAACTGGCCGCCCTTGCCCGGGGTGACGCCGGCCACGACCAGCGTGCCGTAATCCAGAGAGAGCTTGGCGTGGCGACCGCCGAAGTCGCCGGTGATGCCTTGGACAAGAATCTTGGTTTGAGGAGTGACGAGAATGGCCATGGGAAGGAAAGAGTGGTCAGTAAAACGGTGATCAGTGGTCAGTGAGGCGCGGCGTGGCGCTTGTGGATGCACACGACGTTTTTGTCGGGATCGAAGATGAACGCCATGTGGCAGACGGGTGTGGGAAAGGCTTCCATTTTGAAAGGCACGTTTTTGGCCTTGAGCTCGGCGATGGCTCCGTCGAAATCCTCCATTTCGAGGGCCACACAGCAACCCTCGGAGGTGGTAATCCAGCCCGGGGCGACTCCGATGGCAAGGGTGCCGGCACCGATGTCATATTCCGTCCACTGCATGCCGCCGGCTTCGCCCACGATCATGGTGGCCTTCAGACCGAGTACGCCCTCATAGAATGCGCGCGACCGGGCCATGTCCGTGACCGGATAGCAGGAGAAGGCGATTTCGGAGACTTTGAGCATAAGCCGGGAGTGACGTCGTGGCCCGCCAAGGATTAGGCGGCGACCAGCTTCACGATCTTCTGGGCGGCATCCGCCATCGTGTCGCCGGAAACCAGCGCTAGGCCGGAGTTGGCGAGTGTGGCCTTGCCGGCCGTGACGTTGTTGCCTTCGAGGCGTACCACCAGGGGCAGCTTCAGGCCGACTTCCTTCACCGCCTCCACAATGCCGGTGGCGATCACGTTGCAGTCCATGATGCCGCCGAAGATGTTCACCAGGATGCCCTTCACGTTGGCGTCTCCGAGAATGATCTTGAAGGCCGCGACAACCTGGTCCTTGGAAGCGCCACCCCCGACGTCGAGGAAGTTGGCCGGCGTGCCGCCAAAGTGCTTGATGATGTCCATCGTGCTCATGGCCAGGCCCGCGCCGTTGACAAGGCAGGCGATGTTGCCGTCGAGCGCGATGTAGCTAAGCGAGTGCTTGGAGGCCTCGATTTCCTTCGGGTCCTCCTCGTTCAGGTCACGCAGGCCGGTGATGAGCGGGTGTCTGTAAAGCGCATTGTCGTCGAAGGACACCTTGGCATCCAACGCGAGCACCTCGTCGGTCGGTGTGGTGATGAGCGGGTTGATCTCGATCATCGCCGCGTCCGTCTCCCAATACATCGTGTAAAGGGCGCGGATCAGCTTGGCGGCGTTCTTTGCCTCGACCGGGTTCAGGCCGAGCTTGAAGATCAGCTCACGCACCTGGAAATCGGCGAGGCCATAGGCGGGATCGACATGGACCTTGTGGATTTTCTCCGGCGTTTCGTGCGCGACCTTCTCAATTTCCACGCCGCCCTCGGTCGAGGCGACGATGACCGGACGCGACGTGGCGCGGTCGAGCAGGATGGCGAGGTAGTATTCCTTTTTGATGTCGCTCGCGACGGTGAAGTAGATCGTCTGCACCTTGCGGCCGGCCGGGCCGGTCTGGGCGGTGACCAGGGTGTTGCCCAGCATCTTGCCGGCAATCTCCTTCGCGTCCGCCTTGGTCTTGCAGAACTTCACGCCGCCCTTGAAACCGTCGGTGAAGGTGCCCTTGCCGCGTCCGCCCGCGTGAATCTGCGACTTCACCATGGTCGGGCCGTCGGGGAGCCGGGTGAGGGCGGTGATGAAATCCTCGGGCGTGGTGGCGGCGGCACCACGGGGCACGGGCACCCCGTATTTCTCGAGCAGGGCCTTGGCTTGGTATTCGTGAATGTTCATGAAAGTCGGTCAGCGCAGATCGTCCAGTGAAATGACGACCGGCAGATTGGTAACGTCGTGAAAGTGATTGTCCAGCGTCAGAACGGCGGCGTCCAGCCTTTGGGCGCTGGCCGCGACAAAGGGTTTTGAACGGGTTGGGCGATGCCGCTGCGGTCGATGTACCGCGCAAGGTCGGTGGCGGCATGCCAAAGGCGGTAGTCCGTGGCAGTGCAGACATCACCGACATGATTCCACTTCGCGGCCGGTCATCGCTGCGCGATCGGCACGACTTTCAGCCCGACCGGCCCGGTATAGACGGACTGCGGGCGGATCAGGCGGTTGTCCGCCAGCTGCTCCAGGACGTGTGCCGTCCAGCCGCTGGTGCGGGCGATGGCAAAGATCGGGGTGAACAGGTCGGTGGGAATGCCGAGGCTGTAATAGACCGTGGCGCTGTAGAAATCGACGTTCGCATTCAGTCCCTTTTCCTTGAGCATGAGTTCGGCGATCCGTTCCGACATCTGGATCCATTTGGAATCGCCCAGCTCGGCGCTCAGGATCAGCGCCATGCGCTTAAGGTGTGGCGCGCGGGGGTCCAGCACTTTGTAAACCCGGTGCCCGATGCCCATGATCTTGCGCTTTTGCGCGAGGCAGTCGGCGACATAGGCATCCACCTTGTCGAGCGAACCGATCTCCTGAAGCATCTTGATGACGCCCTCGTTGGCCCCGCCGTGCAGCGGCCCCTTGAGCGTTCCAATGGCCGTGGTGATGGCCGAATACATGTCGCTGAGTGTCGCGATGGTCACGCGGGCGCTGAAGGTCGAGGCGTTCATGCCGTGATCCGCGTGGAGCACGTAGCACAGGTCCATCGTGTTGATCTTCTCGGCGGACGGCTTTTCACCGTCGATCATCCACAGGAAATTCGCGGCTTCGCCCAAGCTGGGGTCGGGATGCACCAGCGGGAGGCCCTGCCGGGAACGGTGGAAGTAGGCCATCACCACCGGAATCTGCGCGATCAGCCGCTGCGCCTTGCGGCGCTGGGCATCCATCGTGTCATCGTCGGCGATGCTGTCGTAGCAGCCGAGCGCGCTCACGCCGGTGCGAAGCGCGTGCATCGGCGGGCAGTCCTTCGGGAGCTTGGTGATCAGCTCGACGACGCCCTGGGGGATCTCACGATAGCCGGCGAGCACCGTCTTTAAGTGAGCCAGCTCCTTCTCATTCGGCAGATGGTTGTGATGGAGCAGGTGGACGACCTCCTCGTAGCTGACCTTCCCGGCCAGCTCATCGATGTCGTAGCCGCAGTAAATGAGCTGCCCGATGTCACCGCGCACATCACTCAGTCGCGTATGCGCGGCAATGACGCCTTCGAGGCCTTTGGAGACGGCGGATGGACTGGCGGGTGGGGTGGTGGCAGGCGGGGTCATCGTTAGAAAATCATTCCCAATTGAACAAAAACCGGCCGGGAGTCTGTTGGCCGCTGCGAGCCAGCGTCAACGGATTTCCCGGTAACTGGCCCATTAAAGCATGTCGCCAGCCAAGATTTGGCAAAGGACGCCGCGTCCGTCACACTTCTGCCGCCCTGTTTTGAAAATCTCCATCGTCATCCCCGCCTTCAACGAGGAGAAACTGCTCTCCGCCACACTTTCTGCGGTCCAGATCGCCCGGGGATCCCTGGCCAAGCGTGGGTGGGATTCTGAGGTCATCGTCTGCGACAACAATTCCACTGACCGTACTGCCGAGATCGCACGCGGGGCAGGGGCGGTGGTGGTGTTTGAACCGGTGAACCAGATCGGGCGAGCCCGCAATTGCGGTGCCGCCGCTGCGACGGGCGAGTGGATCCTGTTCGTGGATGCCGATTCGGAGCCCTCCCCCGAGCTCTTTGCCGACATGGCTGAGGCCATCGCCAGCGGGCGGGTTATGGCTGGGGGCTCCACCTTGCGGACTGAACAGACCAACTGGTGGTACGCCCTGTTCGCGGTCCTCTGGTGCTCGTGGAGCCGGCTGGCGAAGCACCTGGCCGGGTCGTTCATCTTCGTCGAGGCGGCGGCGTTCCGGGAGATCGGCGGCTTCTCCAACCAGTTCTTCGCAGCGGAAGAACTCGACCTCACATTACGCCTCAAACGTCTGGCCCGGCAGCGGGGCAAGCGCGTGGTGATTCTCCACCGGCATCCGCTGCTTACCTCCGCGCGAAAAGCCAAACTCTATTCGTTCCGAGAGACGGTGGTGTTCCTGATCCGGACGGTGCTGCGCCCCAAGAAGATGCTGTCCAACCGGGACGAATGCGCGATCTGGTACGACGGGCGGAGGTGAGCGCGAAAAGGATGAATTAGGAAGGATGAAGGATGAAACGGGGAGCCGGTAGCGCGGCTTCAGTTCCTTATGCTGACGGAAAGGTGATCAGTTTCAGTTCCTTCAGCGCATTCAGCAGGAACTGGAACGCGATGGCCGCCAGCAGCAGTCCCATGATGCGGGTGGTGATGCGCATCGCGATGGGGCTGATCCATTTCGTGGTCCGCGCGCCGATTGCCAGGATCACATAGCTCGCGAAGCACACGAGCAGGATGCACCCGAAGAGCACTCCGTGCAGCATCCACGAGTCCGCCTTCGCTTGGAGCAGCACCACCGTCGAGATGGCACCGGGCCCGGCCAGCATGGGGACGGCGAGCGGGGTCACCGCGATGTCATCCTTTACGGTGCCGGCGTCGGTTTCTTCCTGTGTCTCATGCACGCGGGAACGCTTGGCATTGAGCATGTCGAGGGCGATAAGCAGGAGCACCACACTGCCGGCCATCTGGAACGCCGGGATGGTGATGCCGAGATAGTGGAAGATCCACCGTCCCGCCACGGCGAAGACCAGCAGCAGGGCCGCGCACACCGTGCAGGCGAGCCGGGCCATTTTCACCCGTTCGTCCGGGGTGTTTTGCGAGGTCATCGCCAGAAATGCCGGGACCGTCGCGACCGGATCAATGATCACGAACAGCGAGCTCAGGGCGAGCAGGGCGTATTCGGTGAGGCTCAATTAGAGGCCTTAGGTAGTTCCTCCTCGTCTTGGCGTTCTGACGATTCAGGATGCTGCGTATTTGATAGCTTTGAGATGGCAAAGAAGTGCTTAAGAATTTGCGGCCAGAAACAGAATGCGACAAAGCCAGCGCCTAAAAATAGGCCATAGTGCATATTCTTTAAATGAGCTGCATATGCAGCAATAACAATAGAGATACCTGAGAGCACCAATGGAAGTCCAACGGCTACAATGAACTGAGCCTCGTGTTGCCGAGCGCAAAAGCGATGTGGATCGGTTTGTTCATTCCGTATCCATCTTTCCCATCCAAAATCTGCTATCGGAATCTTATGTCCTTTAGTCAAGGTTGGCCAAAGGTTGGAACAAATGTAGAAACTGGCCCTAACCATGCGGTTGCACTCGACAATCCATAACGCTGTCATCCCAAGCAGGATGTATGGAATACAAATCAGGGTGGGCCAAAATGGACCTTCCTTAACGGCTGAGGCATAGCCAAAAACCAGACCGGCCGCGGCGTATCCGGCTAGGAGAATTCGATGTTGCAGCTCAATGGACTGACAAATCTCTTGGCGGAGACTTGCATATTCCATCTCGCACAGTTCGAAAATGTCATGTTTAGGTTCGGAGTTCATTAGCTTGGGAAACGAATCTGATGCAAAAGGTAACATGCCAAAACGGACTTGTCCCTGCGGAATAGTTGCTTGCGAAAGCCAGTTTCTTAATACATTTCAGTTGTGCCGCCTATTTCACCACCACCACATCCTCCGGCATCACCGTGGGCTCCGGCTGCTTCCGATGGGCCTTCGCGGCGAGGTCGCTGAAGAGCGTGTACACGACCGGGATCACAAACAGCGTGAGGAAGGTGCTGGTCAGCATCCCGCCGACCACAACCACACCCATGGGACGGCGGCTTTCCGCTCCCGCCCCAAACCCGATGGCGATGGGCATGATTCCCGTGATCGTCGCCAGGGCCGTCATCAGGATCGGTCGCAGGCGGACACGGCCAGCTTCCTGGATGGCGGTGTGGATATCCACGCCCTTGGCTACCTGCTGGTTCGCGTATTCGACCAGCAGGATCGAGTTCTTGGTCACCAGGCCCACCAGCAGCACGAGGCCAATCTGACTGAAGAGGTTGATGTTCATGGCCGGAATCGGCGGGTAAAGGCCGGCCTTGCCTCCGAAGTTGAGAAGCCACAAGGCCCCGACCGCTCCGAGCGCCGCGAGCGGCACGGCAAGGATGACGGTGAACGGATGGACGAGGCTTTCGAACTGCGCCGCCAGCGTCATATAGACGATCGCAAAGGCGAAGAGGAGCACCAGCCAGAATTCCCCCGTGGCATCCGAGAGGTTCTTGGCATCGCCTTCCCAGGCATGGAGGAAACCGGCGGGCAGTTCCTGAGCGAGGATCGGTTCGACCTGCTTCACCACCGTCCCGATAGGCACCGCGCCGGGCGATGCGGTGATGCTGGCGCTGCGCAGACGACTATAGTGGTTGATCGCATTGGGAGCCGCCCCCTCGCTGCGGGTGACGAGACTGCTGAGCTGGATCAGGTCACCTGTGGTGTTGCGCACGAAGATGCGATCAAGGTCCGTCGGCGTGAGGCGGGAAGCGCGTTCCAACTGGGCCATCACCAGGTATTCCTTGCCCTCGACCTTGAGCCGGCTGAGGTCGAGCCCACCGAAGAGGATCTGCATGGTGCGTGAAATGTCCTCGATGCTGACGCCGAGCGAGGCGGCGCGGCTCCGGTCGATGTTGACGCGCAGTTCGGGCTTGTTGACCTCGTAGCTGACCCGGACGTTGGTGAGCAAGGGGCGCCCCACCGAGTTGGTGAGTCCGCGCAGCCGGTTGGCCATCGCAATCGCGGTGGTGTTGAGGGCGTCGAGATCCTGGTTCTGGAGGACCAGCTCGAACGGCGAACTGTTGAAGCTGACTTCGATGGCCTTGGGCAGGTTCGCGATGGCGATGCCGCCCTCGACCTCGGCGAAGAAGCGCTGCGCAATGCCGCCGGGCCCGTTGACGATCTCCTCCGTTCCGCGCTGACGTTCGGATCTGTCTTTGAAGGTCACGAAAATGATGCCGAAGCTCGACTGTCCGGGACCGTTGAAGCCCGGTGCGACAATCGCGCCGTAGCTCTTCACCTCCGGCGTCTCGGCGATGATCTTCTCGGCCTTCTTCAGCTGGCGGTCGGTGAATTCGCTGGTCGAACCGTTGGGCGTGAGCACCAGCGCGAACATCCGCCCCTTGTCTTCCTGGGGCAGGTACTCCTGATCCAGCGCGAAAAACAGGGGAAGGCTGGGGGCAACGCAGCCCAGAAGGATCACGACTCCCAGCACCAGGCCGAGCACCACGCGGGCAAGCCCGGGAAGCTCGCGGACCGGGCGGATCACCGCCGCCGCCAGGCGAACACACGGCTTCAGTCCGGCGAGGTAGAGCGAGGAAATCCGGTCAAAAACCCGTTCGAAGAAGTTGAAGAGGGCCCCGTGCTTGGTCTGGTGAATCGGTTTCAGCATCCGTGCCGCCAGCGCGGGGGAGAGCGTGAGGGCGACGAACGCGGAGATCGCGACTGAGCCCGCGACGGCCATCGCGAACTCGACAAACAGGCGTCCGGTGGTGCCCTTCAGGAACGCGAGCGGGGTGAACACCGCAATGAGCGAAATGGTGATGGCGATGACCGCAAAGCTGATCTCCTCCATTGCCTTCAAGGACGCCTGCATCGGCGGCATGCCTTCCTCGATATGCCGATAGATCGCCTCCAGCACGACGATGGCATCGTCAACGACCACCCCGATGCTGAGGACCAACGCCAGCATAGTGAGGATGTTCACCGAGTAACCGAAGAGGTAAAGAATGGCGAACGTGCCGACGAGCGACACCGGGATCGCAATGGCCGGAATGAAGGTGGAACGGACATTCCGTAGGAACACGAAGATGATCAGCACCACCAGGGCGAACGCCACCGCGAGCGTCCCCCAGACCTCGCTGATGGCCTGTTCGACGTAGATGCTGGCGTCGTAGGAGTTGGTGAGCTCGATGCCGGGAGGCAACGACGGCCGCAGCGCCTCGACCTGGGCTTTGATCGCCTGGGCGACGCTGACGGTATTGGCCTTGGCCTGCTTGACCACTCCGAGAAACACGCACGTCTTGCCCATCGCGCGGGCGATAGTGTGGTAGTCCTCCACACCCGCCTCAGCCCGGCCGATGTCCTGCATCCGGACCAGTGTGGTGCCGTCGGCGCGGACGACCAGCCGGTTGAATTCGTCCGCGGTTTTCAGCTCCCCACGGGTGAGGATGGTCATCTCACGGTCGAGGTTTTCCACCCGTCCGCTGGGCAGCTCGATGTTCTGCTGCTGCAAAGCGCGCTGCACGTCGAGCACCGTGACTTTGCGCGCCGCCATCTTTTCCGAGTCCAGCCACAGGCGCATCGCGAAACGCTTCTCACCGCCGATGGTGATCGAGGAGACGCCGGGCACACCCTGGAAGCGGGGCTTGATCTGCCGTTCGGCCAGGGTGGTGAGGTCGAGCGCCGAGTAGCGGTCGCTGTTCAGCGCGACCCAGATGATGGGCTGCGCGTCGGAGTCCGCCTTGGAGACGATCGGTTCACGGATGTCGAGCGGCAGCGCCCCGCGCACACGCGAAACGCGGTCCCGCACATCCTGGGCCGCGATGTCGACATCCCGCGACAGGTCGAACTCGACGGTGATGGAACTGAGGCCTTCGCGGCTCTGCGACGAAAGCGTCTTGATGCCCTCGATATTGTTGATGGCCTCTTCAAGGCGTTCCGACACCTCGGTCTCCACGACCTGGGCGTTGGCCCCCGGATAAACCGTTGTCACGCTGACCACGGGCGGATCGATGTCCGGCAGCTCGCGCACGGGCAGGCGTGAAAGGCCGATCAGACCAAAGAGCACCAATGCCAGATTCAGCATCGTGGCGAGGATCGGCCGCTGGATGGAGACCTTGGAAAGGAACATCGGGAATTACGAATTACGATTTACGATTTACGAATGACGAGCGGCGGGTGGGGCGAGCGTCCTCGCGAGCCGGGTATCCCAGCTGATAAACATCCGATACCCAATGGCGCGTGATCGGTCTTTGTTCGACCGGCGCTTCTCTTAGAAAATTGTCTATGATTTCCGAACTCATCGAAACTGATCTCCCCAGCACCCCTGCTAGTTCAAATAAGGCGCCGTTGCCTCCGCGCTGCCCAGCTTCACCGAGGCCCCGGGACGCAGCTTCTGCACGCCTTCGACCACGACCATTTCGCCGGCGGTCAGGCCGCTCAGCACCTCGGCTTTGCCGGCGAGTCGCAGCCCGATCTTCACCGGCTTCATCGTGGCGATGTTCGAGCTGTTCAGGGCGAAGACCATCGTGGTGTCGCCGTTGTTGATGATGGCCGGCTCGGGGATGACCAGCGCGGACTCCCGCAGCTGCAGCCGCAGGTCGAGGTTCGCAAACATGCCGCCTTTGAGCCGGCCATCGGCATTGGCGATGCGTGACTTGACGAGCGCCGTACGGGTGCCTTCGTTGAGCTGCGGTGAGATGAAGTATACCTCGCCCTTGAAGACATCCTTGGGATAGGCGGCGACCTTGAATTCCAATGTCTGCCCGGTGGCGACCTGGCTCAGGTAACGTTCCGGCACACTCATCTCGACCTTCACCGTGTCCAGATCCACCAGCACGGTAAGCGGTGTGCTCTTGGTGATGACCTGGCCGGGGCTGATCCGCCGCGCGCCGGTAGTGCCCCCGAACGGTGCTGTTACCCGGGCATCCAGCAGCAGGCGGCGCTTGAGATTGACGCCCGCCTCGTTCACCGCGAAGAAGCCGGCCGCCTGATCGTATTCCTGCTGGGAAATGAGCTTGCCGTTGAACAGCTGCTTCACGCGCTCGAAGGAGGTTCGGGCGAGCTGCAGGTTGGCCTCCGCCTCGGCCAATTGGGCGGCCAGCTTTGTCTCCTCGAGGGCGACCAGGAGGGAACCTTTCTCCACATGCTGCCCTTCCGCGAAGCCAATCTCTTTCACCAGTCCGTCGGCCTCGGACAGCACCTCAATGGATTCATTCGGTGTGACGGAGCCAATGAGGGAAACGGTCTCGCTCACGGCCTGCTGACGGGCCGCAACGGCCACGACCTGTATGGCATATGCTTCGCCTCCGCCGGCCGCGCCAGCGGGGCCGCCTTTTTTGCAGCCCAAAACGGGCAGCAGGAGAAGTGGCAGCAGTCGGAGCAGGGCAACGGAAGTTCGCATCGGGTGGCGTTAGAGCTTGGGCCAGAATTCCGAACCCCGTCCAGCGCGGCGAATGATTTTTCGGCGCAGGCGCAACGGTCGAGCCGAGAATCAGTTCACGCCGGCATCCGCTTCCGCCAGCGCCGGGGCGGGCCAGAAGCGAATGGCATTGCTGCCCAAGGTCGCCATGGTTTCATCGGCTTGGAACACGATGGAGAAGATAGGCTGCGACTGGACATGATACGCGGCCAGCTCGCGTCGGGTATCCACGTCCCAAAGGGTGAAGAAGCCGTCCACGCTGCCGGCGGCGAGTCGCGTGTCATTGGCTGAAAAGGCGAGGCTGATCTGTCCGACGGCGCGGGAGAGAAGCGCTGCGAGCAGCCGGCCCGAGGTCGTATCATAGAGGCGCACGGTTCCGTCAAAACCCGCCGTGGCGACATACCGTCCATGATGACTGAAGATCAGCGTCTGCAACTGCGGGGTGGCTCCTGGTAGCGTCAGTTCCCGGCCGCCGGGAAGGTCAAAGAGATGCACCTGTCCTTGCTGCGTGGCCGCGGCAATCCTTTTCCCGTCCGGTGACAGCGCCAGGGATCTTGAGCGCAGGGGCACTTTCAGCACGGGCGCAAGATCAGCGGTCCGCCAGACCCGTACGCCGTTGTTCAGGTCGGCGAGGGCGAGCCAGCTTCCGTCCAGGGTGAACTCCAGCGAGGCATTCTCAAAGCCGGGTGGCAGGGGCTGCCAATTGGTCTCCTGCAATGTGCGGATGCGGCGCTCGGGCAGGGAGACGACCGTGATCCGGCCATCGGGCTGATAGACCGCCCCCAGGCCATTGGTGTTGCCCCTGGGCAGATGGACCGCCGCTCCAAAGGCATTGGTCGGCACTTCCGGCAGAGCCAGGTCACCGTCGGAGCCGAGTTCCCGCACGCGAAAGGTATTGTTGGTCAGCACCACGGCCAGATGCCGCTGGTCAGCAAACATCTGCAAACCCACCGTCCCGGCGGGAAAGTTGGTTTGCACGCGTACCCTCGTGCGCGACTGTTCGGTTGACCACAGGTGCAGGATGCGGTCGCCCCCACCCGTGGCGAACTGATCGGCCTCACCCAGAAATTCGATCGCCAGCTGCGGAGCCCGGCTGCCCCTCAGCAGAGTCCGCAACTGGCGGGAAGGCACGTCCCAAACATTGATGAACTGGTCGCGGCCGGCGGTGACCAGCGAGTGGCCGTCGCGGGAAAATTTCACGGCAATCACCACGTCGGCGTGCCCCGGCAGAAGGATTGCCGGCGCCTGCGAACGGAAATCCCAGATGCGCGCCGCGCCGTCAGTGCCGCCCGCGGCGAGCAGCCGGCCATCCGGAGAAAAATCCAGCGCGAAGACCGTGCCATTGTAGAGCGGGTGCTGACGCGGCACCTGGAGCGAGGCGACAGTTTTGCCGGTATCCGTCTCCCGGACCTGGATCGTCCCGGTGCCTTGGGCGCTGGCGAACAGGCGCCCGTCGGGGGAGAGGGCGAAGGACATGGTCTCCGTAGCGGCCGGAAACGAATGTCGGTGACGAATTTTACCGCCCTTCAGCTCGATTTCCACCGCGCTTTCCATGCCGGCCAGCCAGAGTGTGGATTCATCCGGTCCGAAATGTTGCGCCGTGAGGATTCCGGCCAGGGGCAGTTCGGCCTGCTGATGCAAGGTGGCGGTGTCGATCAGGCGCACCACCGTGTTGGTACCATCCGGAGACTGATCTGCGATTGCGGCCAGCGTCCCGGCCCGGTTCAGCGCGAAGCGGGCGTAACCGGCCGCACGCAGGGTGGCGTTCGTCAGTTCGCGACGGGTGGACAGATCCCACAGCTTCATCGTCCCGGCATTGTCGGAACTCAGCAGCCGCTGACCGCCGGGCAGCATGGAGGCCTGGGCGATGGTCGCCTCGTGCGGGCCGAACTCCGCCAGCTCGTCACTGCGGCTCTGTCCCCAGAGAAAGCGCCATTCCCAGCCGCGCAAATCCGGCTGCCCCGCCGCCGGTCGCTGGCGGTTCAGGATATCGCGCACATTCGCATCGTTGCCGGCCTCCAGCGCTTCAAAGGCCAGCGCCATGTCGGCGGCGTAGAGATTGCGACGGATGAGCAGTTCGCTGGCTTCGGCCCGTATCCGTTGTCGTTCGGCGGCTTTGAAAGCCAGGTTGATGTGATAGGTCGCCAGGGTGGAGCCGAAGGCCAGGACCGCCAGCAGGGTCAAGGTCGCGGCGCCGAAGCCCGCCACCAAAGGGTGCCGGCGGCCCCAACGCCACCCACGCTCGATCCGCGTGATGCGACGCGCATGGATCGGTTCGTCCCGCAGGAAGCGGGCAAGCTCATCCGCCACTTCCTGCACATCCTGATAGCGCCGGTTGGGCCGTTTTTCGAGGCATTTGAGGCAGATGGTCTCCAGGTCGATGGGGACACCCGGACGGAGCGCGCGGGGCCGCACCGGGTCGAGATTCTGCACCGCATGGACGGTGTCGGCGAAGGTCTCACCCCGGAACGGCGGACGGTCGGTCAGCAGGTAATAAAGGGTCGCGCCCAGCCCAAACACATCCGTACGCGGCCCGATGCTTCCGAATCGCGCCGAAGCCTGTTCGGGCGCCATGAAATTCGGCGACCCGGCCCCGGTGGTGGAATCGGAACCGCCGGAGCCGGCACGCATCTCGCGCCCGATCCGGCGGCTCAGCCCGAAATCGGTGATCTGCGGCTCGTCCCGGTAGTCGATGAGGATGTTGGCCGGTTTCAGATCGCAGTGCAGCACGCCCCGGGAGTGGGCATAGGCAATGGCATCGGCGATTTTCTTGGCGTAGGTCGCAATCCTCTGTGCCGAGAGAATCTGGTTGCGAACGAAGACGCCGATGTTCTGCCCCTCCACGAACTCCATCGAGAAGAAGAGCTGCCCGCCCTCCTCGCCGACCTCGTAGATGCCCACGATGTTCTGGTGATCCAGGCTGGCAGCGGCCTTGGCTTCCTCACGCAGCTGCTGCGCGTCCCAGTGAGCCGCACGGGCCCCGCCCTTGAGCATCTTGATGGCGCACAGGCGGTCCAGCCCCCGCTGGCGCGCCTTGTAGATCACGCCCATGCCACCGCGCCCCGTCTCCTCCAGCAACTCGTAGTCGCCAAAGGCACAGGGCAGGGCGATGGGGTTGGTGGTCGCGTCACTCACGCAACGGCAGTTTGGCGGCGCAACCGGCGAGCTCCAACGAAATTTCGCGCGCTTCAGCTCCGTCTTTCGTGGAATGGTAAAGCCAAAGCGGCTACGTGCGACCCTGAGGGTAGGCCGATTAACCGCCCAGCCATTCACGGACGCACTCCAGCACGGCGGCCCAGCTTGCCAGCCAAAGAAGCTGCCATCCGAGAACCAGTCCCGGCTCGTCCTCAGCCCAAGCGGCCAGTCGGGACGGCTGCGGCCGGGGCATTGGTCGCTCGGGCTCGATAACCTTGATCGCGCACGGGACCCGGGTGCAGGACCGGTTCGGCAAGCTTCGTGGAGTCGGCAGCATCATTTTCATGCCGCCAGTTTGCCCATTGCCCGCCACCTGCACAGAGGCACCGGTGGGAATGCCCGACCGTAACAGTCGCGGACTGCTTTTAAACTGTGCTGGTCGTATGTCTGGTGAACTGTGACTGTAACGGTCAGTGCGTTCCGGTCACTTTCCCATTCCATGAAGGCGAATCCAGCGCTGACGGAGCCGGTCGGCGAGCATCTCTACCAGTCGCTCGCGTACCGCCTGGCGGCGCTGATCGAGTGCGGCACACTGCGTTCGGGCGACCGCATCCCATCCGTGCGCCGGGTCAGCCAGCAGGAAAAGGTGAGCATCGCGACCGCTCTTCAGGCCTATCGGCTGCTGGAAAACCGCGGCCTGATTGAGGCCCGCCCGCAGTCTGGTTATTATGTCCGGCCCCGCAGCCTTTCGCTTCCGGCCGAACCGGGCATGTCCCGCCCTGTGATCCGCAGCCGGCGCGTGGACATCAATGACCTGGTCATGCGGGTCATGCATTCGCCGATCATGGAGCAGGCGTCGCTGCGGACGGAGGGCGGCTGGATCAACTTCGGCAGTGCCAGTCCCAACCCCGACCTGCTGCCCACCGCGGCCCTGAACCGGTGCCTCAGTTCGGCGGCGCGGCGGCATTCCTCGTCGGCGAACCAGTGCCCGTTTCCGCAGGGGGAACTCCAATTGCGCACCCAGATCGCCCGGCGCGCGATGGAGGCCGGCTGCGCGTTGTCGCCGGACGAGATCGTCATCACCGGAGGCTGCCAGGAGGCCATCTATCTCTGCCTGCGGGCCATCACCGTGCCCGGGGACACCGTCGCGATCGAGTCCCCCGCCTTTTACGGATTTCTGCAGATCATCCAGACGCTCGGCCTCAAGGCCTGCGAAGTGCCGACCTCGCCCCGCGAAGGCGTCTGCCTCGAAGAGCTGGAAAAGTGCCTCGACGGCTGCCGCGTGAAGGCCTGCCTCTTCGCGCTGAACTACAGCAATCCGCTCGGGAGTTGCATGCCGGACTGGAAGAAGGCCGCCCTGGTCGAGATGCTGGCGAAGCGCGGCATTCCGCTGATCGAGGACGACGTGTTCGGCGACATCACCTTTGACAAGGAGCGGCCGAAGGTGGCGAAGGCCTTTGACCGGCAGGGGCTGGTGCTCACCTGCGATTCCTTCGGCAAGACCCTGGCGCCGGGCTACCGCATCGGCTGGGTGGCCCCGGGCCGCTTTTTCGAGCGAGTCCTGGAGCTGAAGTTTGTCACCTCCGCCGGCACAACCACGCTGCCACAACTGGCCATCGCGGACTTCCTGGCGAATGGCGGCTACGACCATCATCTCCGGAAAATTCGCCGGGCCTACGCGACACAATTGCGCCAGTTCGGGCAGGCGGTGGCCAAGTATTTGCCGCCGGGCACCAAGATCACGCGGCCCAATGGTGGCTGGGTGCTCTGGGTCGAACTCGCCGCGAAAGTGAACGCGCTCGAGCTCACCGAACTGGCCCTGGCCGAGAAGATCATAGTGGCTCCCGGCCCCGTGTTTTCCGCCACGCAGGGGCACCGGAACTTCGTCCGGCTGACCGGCGGAGCGCCCTTCGACGGACGGGCCGAAAAAGGCCTGATCCGCCTCGGGCAGATCATCGAACGGCTGGCCCGTTAAATGGCGGTGGATGGCCGGTGGATAAGTGCCAGCAAAATTGCGTCGCCAGTGACGTTTCGGCCTTCATGCTGATCGGCCTAACGACCGCCCCCATCGATTCTGCCGTCTCCAGTTTTCGGAGAATTCCCCTGAGCTTCACACACTTGTAACGATTCCTGAAATTCATCTTGAAGACACAAGCTATGGTGGTAGTTTGTCTCCCCATCCACAACAGGATGGGTTGCCTGAGATCTCCCAAGCCGGTGTTTTCAAGCCATTTTTTGAAATTTCAGGTCCACCAAGTCAGCCGAATCCGCCCAGATACGTGCCCGTCGAAGTGAGTCCGCCGCAGTTTAACGCCCAAACTAAACCTAGCCATGATCGACACCCAAGATGCTGTCGTCGCCGCGCCCGCGAAATCCCCGCGCCGTGGTGCTTCCGCCGCCGCTGCCCGCGGTGGCGCTCCCAAGCCTGCCAAGGCTGCCAAAAACGCGCTGAAGTTCGCCCGCGTCTTCAGCGACGCCAAAGTGAAGCCCTTCGACCAGATCGAATGGGAACGCCGCACCGCCGAGATCACCGATGACACCGGCAAGGCCGTGTTCAAGCAGGAGGGCGTCGAGGTGCCGAAATCATGGTCCGTGCTCGCGACCAAGGTCGTGTGCTCGAAGTATTTTTACGGCGATCCGGCCAAGGCCGAGCGCGAAAACTCGGTAAAGCAGCTCATTCACCGCGTCACCCGCACGATCGCGGACTGGGGCGTGAAGGACGGCTACTTCAGCAAGGTTGACGGCGAGATCTTCTACGACGAGCTGACCTGGCTCTGCGTGAACCAGCACGGGGCCTTCAATTCGCCGGTGTGGTTCAACGTCGGGCTCTACAGCCAGTACAAAGTCGGCAAGGCCAGCGACAAGGGCAACTGGCACTGGGACCCGATCACGAACGAGGCCAAGCGCGCCAACACCCAGTACGAATATCCGCAGGGCAGCGCGTGCTTTATCCAGTCCGTCGAGGACAACATGGAGAACATCATGCAGCTCGCCTATAGCGAGGCGATGCTCTTCAAGTTCGGTTCCGGCACTGGCACCGACCTGACGCCGATCCGCAGCTCCCGCGAGAAGCTTTCCGGCGGTGGCCGGCCGAGCGGTCCGATGAGCTTCCTGCGTGTCTATGACCAGGTGGCCAATGTCGTGAAATCCGGCGGCAAGACCCGCCGCGCGGCCAAGATGAACACCATCCGCGACTGGCATGGTGACGTGGAAGATTTCATCACCGCGAAGTCCAAGGAAGAGCGCAAGGCCTGGGCGCTGATCGAGCAGGGGTACGACGGCTCGTTCAACGGCGAGGCCTACGGCTCCGTGATGTACCAGAACGAGAACCTGTCGGTGCGCGTCTCCGACGAGTTCATGCAGGCCGCCGTGACGGGCAAGGAGTGGTGGACCCGCTCCGTCACCACCGGCAAGCCGCTGGAAAAGAAGGACGCCTCGACGCTGCTCGACCAGATCGCCGAGGGCACCTGGGTCTGCGGTGATCCCGGCCTGCAGTACGACGGCGCGATCCAGAAGTGGCACACCTGCAAGGGCACCGAGCCGATCCACAGCACGAACCCGTGCTCGGAATACGTGTTCCTCAACAACACCGCCTGCAACCTCGCCTCGTTGAACCTCATGAAGTTCAAGCGCGCCGACGACACGTTCGATGTCGAGCGGTTCAAGGCGGCCGTCCGTGTCTATATCACGGCGCAGGAGATCCTCGTGGACAACGCGAGCTATCCGACCAAGGCCATCGCGGAGAATTCCCACATCTTCCGCACGCTCGGCTTGGGCTTCGCCAATCTCGGCTCGCTCTGCATGAGCTACGGCCTCGCCTACGACAGCGACGGCGGCCGCGCGCTCGCCGGAGCCATCACCGCGATCATGACCGGCCACGCCTACGAACAGTCCTCCGAGATCGCACGCACCTTGGGGGCGTTTGACGGCTATAAGGACGCCCGCTGCTCCGGGGTCGCGACGCCGGTGGCGAAGGACAACGTCGAATCCATGCTCGGCGTGATCCGGCAGCACCGCGAAGCGGTCGAGACCATCCAGGCCAGCAGCGACTTCGCCTACCTCAAGGACGAGGCCCGCCGCGTCTGGGACAGCGCGCTCGCCAAGGGGAAATCCCATGGCTACCGCAATGCCCAGGTCACGGTGCTCGCGCCGACCGGCACGATCGCCTTCCTCATGGATTGCGACACCACGGGTGTCGAGCCCGACATCGCGCTCGTGAAGTACAAGCTCCTCGCCGGTGGTGGCATGCTCAAGATCGTGAACCGCGGCGTGCCCGACGCGCTGAAGCGCCTCGGCTACGCCCCGGCGGAAATCACGGCCATCGAGAAACACATCGAGAAGCACGACACCATCGAGGACGTCGAGGAAAACGGCCAGGCCATCCGCTCCGGCCTCAAGCCCGAGCATCTGTCGGTGTTTGACTGCGCCTTCAAGCCCTTCAAGGGCAAGCGCAGCATCCACTACAAGGCCCACTTGAGCATGATGGGCGCGGCGCAGCCGTTCATCTCCGGCGCGATCTCCAAGACGGTCAACATGCCCAATGACGCCACGGCCGCCGAGATTCGCAACGCGTATCTCGACGCCTGGAAGATGGGCCTCAAGTGCGTGGCCATCTACCGCGACGGCTCCAAGCGCTCGCAGCCGCTCAACACCAGCAAGGCCGGCGCCTCCGACAACTCGGGCGGCTCCAGCGAGCAGGTGAAGACCCTCGAAGCCCGCGTCGCCGAACTCGGTGCCGACGTGGCCCGTCTCAACGAGCAGGCCCGCCAGCCGCTCCGCAAGCGCCTGCCCGACACGCGCCACGCCATCAACCACAAGTTCGAGATCGCCGGCCACGAGGGCTACATCACCGTCGGCCTGTTCGAGGACGGCCAGCCGGGCGAACTCTTCATCACGATGGCCAAGGAAGGCAGCACCATTGGCGGCCTCATGGACAGCATCGGCGCGCTCACCTCGATGGCCCTCCAATACGGCGTGCCCCTCGATTCGCTCGTCCGCAAGTTTGCCCACCAGCGCTTCGAGCCCAGCGGCTTCACCAAGAACCCCGACATCCGCAATGCGTCGTCCATCACCGACTACGTGTTCCGCTGGATGGCCAACCAGTTCATCGAAGGCTATCGCCAGGCCAATTCGCCCGGGGGCGGGCAGGCCGAGCTGCCGATGCCCGGCCTGCAGGAGGAAATCCGCAAGCGCGTGAACCGCCCGGTGGCCGATCTGCCGCTCGCCGATGACAGCCAGACCGACATCGTCGTGAAGGCGTCGAACGGCAATGGCGGATCCAACGGCCACGGGCTGGCGACGGGCACTGCCCGCACCAGCTCGATGCTGACCGCGACCATCCAGAACCAGAAGGATGCCCCGCCGTGCCCCAAGTGCGGCCATATTTCCGTGCGCAACGGCGCATGCTACAAGTGTCTCAACTGCGGCGAGAGTCTTGGGTGTTCCTAAGTCTTTTGTTGTGAGCTGAAACTAACGCAGAAGGCCGGACCGCAAGGTCTGGCCTTTCTGTTTTCGGGGCGTTCCGGAAGAATGAAGCGGTCAGGTTGTAGCTTTTGAGTAAGCGTCACGCCAAGCACCATAGGCAAGCATAGACGTCATAGCATTGCGCTATGACATCTACGCTGCGGAACTCCGGTTGGTCTGGCGTGTTTTGAGCCAGTTGGCGGGGAGGAGGTCCGGGATCTGGCCGGTGGTCAT
>CAIXUG010000084.1 GCA_903922605.1 uncultured Verrucomicrobiota bacterium | reverse complement strand
CGGCTTTCGGAACGTGTTGCCGGCAAACCCAGCGTCAGGTTTCGCAGGAAAACAGGCGGCAATTCTCCCTACCCATGAACCCTCCAGGCGGCACCTTGATTTCCAAGAACTTACAAAAAGAGGGTTCAGGGTCACAATTCGCGCCTTTTGGGGCGTGGAATCTCTCCCCGTTGAGGGGAGAGGGGACTCGGTTTGGATAATCGTAAGGCCTTGGAAAAAGGCGGCACCCTTGTTGGTTTCGCAGCGACCACCAAGGCTCTGGCTGAAGGCGTGAGGGGGCAGAGCGTCCCAGTTTGGCCGACCGCTCCTCCCTCTCCCCTGAACGGAGAGAGGGCCGGGGTGATGGGTGGGAACGGCAAACGCGCACTTTCTCAAGGACGTTTCGGCCATGCTTCCGCAGGCATTTATAGGGCTACACAATTTTTGAAAGAGCTATGGCCTGCCGGATCACGGCGCGTCCACCACGACGCGATAGAAGCCAGTCGGAGGACGAAGGGGACCCGCGAACGGACTCAGGCCCGTCCACTCGGCAATCCCCTTCTCGGGATAAGTGAGCTGGCCCGCCGCCGCATTCCATGAGGTCAGATCGACGCTGGTTTCGATGCGATAGGTGCGGCTCGGGGCAATCGGGAAGCGGAGCACCGCGTTCCCATCGGCATCAAAGCGGGAGCTGAGCACCCGCAGGGCGCTGGCAGCATTCGTCGGATCGGTGCCGGCCAGGAATTCCGCGCGGTTGGACTGCCCATCGCCGTCCGGATCGCCGTCGGCGGTGGCGCTCAGATCACCGAACCAGAACCGCTCCCAATCATCAGGCAGGCCATCCTGATCGGTATCGGCATCGGTGATCACCGTGCCGGTCAGTTCCAGACGCGGGGCGTCGTAGACCAGATTTTTGCGGGTGGACCACTGGGGATAATTGCCGACTCCGCCCCCGCCGGTGCCGCCCGGGGTAATCTGCACGGCGGGCGAAAGCGAATTAACCACCAGCCGCAGCTTGCCCTGGTCGAGGGCCTGTTGCAGGTAGCCGACGACCAGCGGATCAGTCAGATCCACGTCGAAGGTGAACTTGCTGTCCTCCGGGACGGGGTCGCCGGGCGCGGCATTGGTCGTCTGTCCGATGGCCCACGGTCTGGCCTCAAAGGGCGCGTTCGTCCACGCGGCGTTCTGCTGGCCGACATTGTTGCTCACGTCCAAGGGCTGGCCGTCAGGACCGAACATCACGGGATAGGCGTTGCGGGTGGCAATGGAGATCGTGTCGCCGGCAACCGGCCCCAGCGGACCGTACGAACTGGTCTCGGTATAGGTCGCCGCCGTGAAACCGCCGCGAAACGCCGCGCCATACAGCTCCACCGGCCGCCCCGCATCGGTGTCGGGCACGTAACCCGGCTGGTTCGTCATGTAAGTGACGTAGCTGTCGTACGTGGGATCGTACACAAAGGCCTGATCCGCCGTGATGGTCAGGCTCAGGCGAACACGCCGTAGCAGATAATTGACCGGATGGCGGTTGGTGGTGACCAGGGTGTCGGTATCCCAGCCGATGAAGAACTGCGCGTCCCGGGTGTCAAAGCGCGGGTCGAAGGACGCGAAGGTGGGTGCCACGGGCCGGGTCGCCGGCTCGAAGTTGAACGGGTACATCCACCGGTCGAGTGTCGGCGTCGGGACATCCAGTGTGAACTCACCGGCACACAGGCGGAGCGCCGCCAGCAACCAGACCAGCGGGAGCATCCACCTACCGGGCAGACACACCGCCCGGCGACCAACCAGAGAAAGAGCCATGTGAGAAGCGTAGTGCAACTTACCGACGATGACCGCGCACGAAGAGCAATCCCACCAACCCGGTCGCCAGCAGGGCGAACGGAGCCGGCTCGGGCACCATGCGGACATCCAGAGTGGCCGAGTCGAAGCTTACGCTCTCCGCCGCCGCTCCGAACGAGATCTTGAAGGCGGAAATATCTTTCCCCGTGAGATCCCACTCCCACTTGGAGGATACATAGGCTCCGCTGCCGGGCGTGCCGGGATCGCCCACCAGCTGGCGGTCCAACTCCGAGCGGCTGGCCGTAAGTTCGGTCGAGCCAAAGGTCAGTTTGACTGAACTATAATCGAGCTCGTTGCCGAAGGTGCGGGCCTGGAAGACCACCTGCCCCACGGGTGCCAGGCTCGAAAAGTTCACGTCGAAGGAACTCTTCGCCGCCATGTTGTAGATGTTGCCTGTGCTGGTGACGAAGGCGTTGGGATCATGCTGGATCAGCCGGGCCGAGGCGTTGCTGCCCGGCAGGTCGGGGCTGTTGCCCACGCCATTGTCGGTGGCGACGGTGAACTTTTCCCAGCCGGCCACCACGGAACCGGCCTCCCCACGGAAGGACGGGACCACAAAGCCATTGGTGCCCGCTTGCACCGGGCTGACGACGGAGGTGACAGCGGTCGCAACGGCCAGCGCGGCCAGGGACCCGAACGATAACGAACGATTCATCGGGCCAGACCATCAGCGGAGCGGGTTCTTACCGCTACCCGCCTATTGCCAAAAGCTGTCGGTGTTTTGCCACGCCAAAAGCCGAATTCTTGAAGTGCGGAAGGCAAACTGCTCCTTTGTTGCTTGGTTGTTCCCCCGGCAGTGCGTGATGCTCTGCCCGAAGCCCATCCCATGAAGACCACCCTTGCCCCGCTGCTCTCGGTCCGGAACGGTGCGAAAGCCGTTGAGTTCTACCAGCTTGCCTTCGGGGCCGAAGTGCTGATGCGCATTGACGACGATGGTGGCGCGGTCGTCGCCCAGCTTTCCGTGGACGGGGCGGAGTTCTGGCTCGCGGACGAGTCGCCCGCGCACGCCAACTTCAGCCCCGAATCCCTCGGCGGTGGCACGGTGCGCCTGGTGCTGACGGTGGCTGACCCCGATACCCTCTATGCCCGGGCCATCGCCGCCGGCGCCAAAGTGGTCTGGCCAGTCGGCGACCAAAGCTACGGCTGGCGCGTCGGCCGCCTCGCCGATCCCTTCGGGCATCACTGGGAAATCGGCAAGCCCTTGGGCAGCTGCGCCTGAGCCAGCCCCTCCGATTCGACGCGCCATCCTGTTAGCTGCCAAGACTGGGAGCGCCGTCGGCTGATCCGCGTGGCAAAACCGGACTTCATGCCGGGGGGCGGCCGACGCACCGGACCATGGTCTCCATGGGCTGAAGAAGGCCGGAATCCCGTTGAAATTCTGAAGGGCCATCCCGATCGACAGGGCGGCACTTTTTCTGGCGTCACTCTGGCCCGGTTCCTGTTAGGCTGCGCCCGCCATGAGCCGGATGCAGGAACAGCGCTACGAGCTGAAATATTGGATTCACGAACACACCGCCGCCCGCGTGCGCGATTACGTGCAGCAGTACCTCCTGCTCGATCCCTTCGGCGTGAACCAGCCGAACCTCAGCTATCCCGTCCACAGCCTCTACCTCGATTCCCACGGGCTCGACACCTATTGGCACACGATCAACGGCAACAAGAACCGCTTCAAACTGCGCCTGCGCTACTACGATGATCGGCCCAATTCGCCCGTCTTTTTCGAGATCAAGCGGCGCATGAACAACATCATCCTCAAGGAACGGGGCGGGGTAAAAAAGCGGTTCGTGCCCCATCTGCTCGCCGGCCAGCTCACCGAACGCGAACACCTCCTTTCACCCAATTCCGACGAGGATTACCTGGCCGCCCAGCATTTCCAGGAGCTGATGCTCAAACTCAATGCCCAGCCGGCCATGCACGTCGCCTATCAGCGGGAAGCCTACGAAAAGGAGGGGGACAACTCCGTGCGTGTGACCATGGACCGGCGGGTGCTCACCGCGCCCAATCACGAACCGACCATGCGGGTGATCAGCGAGAATCCCTGCAACGTCTTCGGCCCGACGGTCATTCTGGAGCTTAAGTTCACCGACCGCTTCCCCAACTGGTTCACCGACCTGGTGCAGACCTTCGACTGTGTGCTCACCGGGGCCGCCAAATACGCCGGCGGCATTGAGCAGAAGGGTGAGGACTGGGTGAAGCTGCCGATGCCGAAGTGGCTGAAAGAGCCAGCATAAGCAATGACTCCAGCAGAAGCACTTCAGGTTCTGAAAGCGGCAAAACCTCGGCCACGGCGCAAACTCCGGTTGAGCCGCGTGAGGGGCGGCGATTGAAGTGAAATCAGCGTGAGGCGTACGTCTTCAGGATCAGCCTCAGGATGGCGGGCCATGACCTCGGCCACATCGGCAGCAAGCTTTTTGCCCCAGCGAATCGCGGTAGCGACAGTTCTGAGCGTGGTGGCGGATGCCGGACGGCTCATGTGGAAAGTGTGCCCAGCCAGCCCGCCATTGGCGAGCCAGTTTTAGCAACCCCCACCGCTCAGCACCCCGTCGGCACCTGTTGGAGCACCTTCACGCAATGCGGGATCGCCCCGACGACAAAGCCCAGGCATTCCACCGCGCCGCTGGGCTTGCCCGGCAGGCAGATCACCAGCGTCTGGCCAACCACGGCGGCCAGGCTACGGGAGAGGATCGCATTGGACGTGATCGCGAGGGACTTCATCCGCATCGCCTCACCGAAGCCGGGAATCTCACGGTCGGCGATTTCCCGGACGGCCTCGGGCGTCACATCGCGCAGCGCCACCCCGGTGCCCCCGGTGGTGAGAATGAGCTGGCAGCCCTGGTTGATCTGCAGGCGGATCGCCCGCTGGATGTCGCTGCGCTCATCCGGCACCAGGGCTTCCGCCGCCACCTGCCAGCCATACCCGACTGCGGCTGCACGCAAAGCGGGACCGCCCAGATCGTCGTACTGGCCACGGGAGGCCCGGTCAGAAATCGTGATGATGCCGCAAGGAAGCAAGCTAAGTTACGAGTTACGAGTTATGAGTGTCGAATTTTAAGGATCGCGAGTGGAGGTACGAGTGTTGAATTCGAAACTCGAAACTCGTCACTCGAAATTTGCTTCATCCCGTCTTCCGGCCGGCGGTCATAAAGTCGAGGTAGCCGATCAGGCGCTCCTTCATTTCCTTGCGTGGCACGATCGAATCAATGAGGCCGTGCTTTTCCAGAAATTCCGCCGTCTGGAACCCCTCGGGCAGGTCGGCCTGGGTGGTGTCCTTGATGACGCGCGCCCCGGCGAAGCCGATTTCGGCCTCGGGCTCGGCCAGAATGAGGTCACCCACAGTGGCAAAGCTCGCAATCACCCCGGCGTAGGTCGGATCGGTGAGGATCGAAATGTACGGCAGCCGGGCACGGCCATGGTAGGCCAGAGCCGCACAGGTCTTGGCCATCTGCATGAGGCTAAACATGCCCTCGTACATGCGGGCGCCACCGCTGGCGGAGATGATGATGACGGGCAGACCGCGAGCGGACGCGGCCTCGATCAGGCGGGTCAGCTTTTCGCCGACCACCGACCCCATGGAGCCGCCCAAAAAGGAGAAATCCATGACGCCCAAGGCGACGCGATGCGGCCCGATGCGGCCGATACCGGTGACGACGGCGTCCCGCAGCATGGGCGATTTCTTGCGGTTGGCGGCCAGCTTGGCCTCGTAACTGGCGGCCCCGGTGAACTTGAGGAGGTCCACGGCCTCCATGTGGGTATCCATCTCCTCAAACGAGCAGGTCTCGACGAGGGAGTGGATGCGTTCCCGGGAACCGATCGGGAAATGATAGCCGCACTTCGGGCAGACCTTGAGGTTGTCGTCCAGTTCCTTGTCGAAGATGAGCGCCTCGCATTTGCGACACTTGGTCCAAAGCCCTTCGGGCATGTCACGGCGGCGTGATTTGGGTGAAAGTTTGGGCTTCGTCAGAAACGAAGTCTCCGAACTTTTCGGCGGCGGAGTGACCGCCGGCTCGACGGGATCGGTAACGACAGACTTCTTTCTGAGCACCTTTGTGGGCATGGACGGGGGCCGAGAGGTCGGCATAAGTCGGCTAGTTGTAACAGGGGCTGGACGGCTTGACCAGCATCAGGAAAAGGGATGCCGGTGCCCCCGGCAAGGCGGTTCTTTCAGGGGTCATGGCGGGTAAGGTGCAGTGAGCCAAGGTCAAACCAGGCCTCGCCGGCATTGGCACGGATCTCCGCAACCAGTTCCACGCCGCGGGCTTCGGACAGCTCAAATTCATGCGTCACCGGCGTCCAATCGGTGGTGGCGGTGACCGTGTTGTGGCGTGCCCCACCGCCAATCCGCAGGCCCGCCCCGCGACCGCGATCGTCCTGAACCGGGTTCAGCTGCTTGGTTTTGACCCGCCCGGACAGGGTGTAACGACCCGAGGGGAGGCGAATCGGTGCGCGATAGCCGGCAATGGTCCCACCCGAGCGAGCCACCAGGTGCAGCGCCCGGCCCACATCCGGCAGGGTGACGACTTCCGCCACACCGTCACCGCTATCGGGACGCGGCAGCCACCCTCCGACGGCCAGATCGCCGTGGGCGTCGAATTTCACCGGCTTCGGCCGCAGGATGAGCTGCTGTTCGACGCTTTTCACCCGCTCCAGCAGGCGTGCCCGTAACTGGGCGATGTCGTTAAAGAGGCGTTCCTGCTCGCCTGGGTCCCGGCCAGTCATTGCCACCCGCAGACGGGCCGTGGCCCCATCCACCAGGTTGGTAATGACCGCCACAGTGCAGACATTCGTGCTGAGCTCGGCCAGGCGGTCCAGATAGCGGTCCCGATAATCCGGCAATTCCATGAGCCGCTGGGCCACCACCCCGTTCCAGCCTGGCTCAAGCGGTTGGCCGGAGTTCCCAAAAAGCTGGTCCATGCCGTGGGGTATGAAGTGAAAATGTCCGCTGAGCGGATCGTGATAGAGGCGGTAGTTGTTGTGGTTGCGCGCATAGCCGTCCCAATCATCGGTAAACGACTGGATCGCCATGAAGCTGAGAAAGCGGTCGAGATCCAGCACCTCGCCCAGTTTTTGCGCCCGCTCCGCCACGGGCACATTCACCGCCTCACGCAGGAGTTTGAGGTCGGCATAGCTGTTGGTACCGGAGCCCACATCGCGATCCAGATCCTGATCAATGTCCCGCACGAAGCCGCCGTCGTACAGATTCCCGGGCTCGTTGGTGCCATGGGGGAAATTTCGCCGGACGAAGACCTTGTCGTACCCCTCCTTGAGCACATACAGGCCGAGATCGCGGTCATTGAGTTTGACCAGAGCATGTGTGGTGCGCGCGGTGGGTACCCCGGCCATCCGGTACATGGAACTGGAAAGCAGCTCATCCAGCCGCGTCGAGTCCTGTACCGAGTTGTTGAGGTGCAGCTTGCGCAGGCCGAAGCAGTCCTGACCCGCCTTGAACTTGCCAAAGCTGAGAGTAAGCGCCGGATTATCGTCGACGGACCGGGTGCTGCCGGCCGCCCCTTTGATATGCACGGCCACGGAATCGAAGACGTTCGTGCCCACGATGACCGTAGCGGGAACGGCCTTCCTCGGGTCCTGCCGGAGCGACGCGACGAAATTGGAGGCGATGCGGACTTCGAACGTCGGGATCGGACCGGCAAAGAACTGCGCGGCCTCCCGGTCGAGGATCTGGTCCCGCGTCACCGGCGCCCCCTGCTGACGACAACCAGCAGCCAGCAGCAGGGGCAGCAGAATCAGGCAGGCGACAAGGCGCATGGGCGAGGTGGACTGCAAGCCCCGTGCCCATGTTCACGGTTTGCCGCGAATTTACACGGCGGCCGGCATCATCCCCACCTTGCGGGCGTATTCGAAGATGCCGCCGGCCTCCACGACCGGGCGAACTTCTCCGAGCGGCTTCAGCGCGTGGACCTTGCCGGTGCCTTCGTGCGTGATGGTGTTGGCATCAATGTCCACGGTGGCCAGGTCGCCGGTCTTGAAGATGTCGCAGAGCCGCTCCACGCACTCGACGGGATAGACCTCGCCCGTGGCGACGCAGTTGCGGAAGAAGATGCGCGCGAAGCTCTCTGCCACCACCGTCTGAGTGTTGGCCGCCCCCAGCGCGATGGGCGCGTGCTCGCGGGAGCTGCCGCAGCCAAAATTGCGCCCGCCGATGAGGATGGGGTAGTCGGTATCCATCGCGCCGGGCTTCACGAAGCGCACGGGGTAGAGCGAGTCGGGCAGGCCATCCATCGCGTAGCTGCCGAGCTTCTCGTATTCTTCCGTGATGGTCGGAACGAGATTCAGGTACTTCGCCGAGATGATCTGGTCGGTGTCGATGTTGTCGCGGACGACGTAAACCGGGCCGGTGAACTTGCTCATGTCGCCCGTAAGATGCGAAACACGGCGCCGCCAAACAACTTTTTTGCACGGCATCCCTTCCAGCGGCGGAATTCCCTTGCAGCCCCGGTTCACGCCGGGTGTCAATTCTGTCCGCCCCATGAAACATTTTCTACCCGTCGCCGTTTGCGCCCTCGCGGTTCTGGCCGGCTGCGCCACCAAACCCACCGTCGGCACTGGCAAATCGTTCAAAGGCCCGGTCGGGCTCCAGCTCTACTCCCTGCGGGCCCAGTTTACCAAGAACGTGATGCAGGGCCTGGAAATCACCAAGGGCTACGGCATCCACGACGTGGAACTCGCCGGCACCTACAACCAGCGCCCGGAATTGTTCCGGCAGACCCTGCTCGCCGCCGGCCTGAACCCCGTGAGCGCCCATTTCGCCTTCGAACGCTATCGGGACAACCCCGAGGGCGTGGCCGAAGACGCGCAGAAGCTGGGCCTGAAATACTCCGGCCTCGCGTGGATTCCCCACACCGGCGCCTTCGATGAGCAGACCTGCCGGGCCGCCGCCGCCGTCTTCAACCATGCCGGCCAGGTGCTGGCGAAGTCGGGCATCCGTTTCTTCTATCACGTCCACGGCTACGAGTTTCAGCCCTACGGCAAGGGCACCCTCCTCGACCTGCTGATTAAGGAGACCGATCCGAAGTACGTCACCTTCCAGATGGACACCACCTGGATCTATTACCCTGGCCAAGATCCCGTCGCCTGGCTGAACAAGTATCCGGACCGCTGGGAGCTGATGCACATGAAGGACCTCAAGCAGGGGGTCGCCCGCGGTGCGCTCACGGGCAACACCGATGTGAACAACGATGTCCCCCTCGGCACCGGTCAGCTCGACTGGCCCGCCATCCTCAAGACAGCCAAAAAGATCGGCATCAAGTACTACTTCATCGAGGACGAGTCGGCCGCCGCTCCGCAGCAGATTCCACAGAGCTTGCGCTATCTCGAACAGGTAAGCTGGTAACCAGCTGCCGGTCAGTCACCGACCAGTTTCTTTGCGGTCGCAAACTGCCGATTTGGCGTCCTGGTGATTCATCGCTTGTCTGGGCGGTGTCTCCGCCTAGTCTCGCGCGCGCATGACCACGCAGGAAGCCCTTGATCTGTTTCGTTCGACCGGCGCGCTGTTGGAAGGCCACTTCATCCTCCGCAGCGGGCTCCACAGCCGGCAATTTTTCCAATGCGCCCTCGCCCTCCAGCAGATGCCGTTGGTGGAACGATTCGGCGCCGCCCTCGCCGAGAAAACCCGGGACTTGGGAGCCGTCACGGTGGTCTCCCCCGCCATGGGCGGCCTGGTCATCGGTCAGGAAGTGGCGCGGCAGCTGCGGCTGCGTTTTATCTTCGTCGAAAAGGAGGAGGGCAAACTGGTGCTCCGCCGCGGCTTCAAGATCGCCCCGGGCGAGAAATGCCTGATTGTCGAGGACGTGGTGACCAAGGGCGGCCGGGTGCAGGAGACGGTAGAGATTGTCCGGCAAAACGGCGGCGACGTGGTCGGCGTCGCGATGGTGGTGGATCGCTCCAATGGGACCGTGAATTTTTCGATGCCGGCCCAGAGCCTCATCCGGCTCAATGTCGAAGCCTTTCCTGCCGATCAGCTCCCGGCAGACCTGGCGGCCATTCCGGCCGTCAAACCCGGCAGCAAGTGATCCGCTGAACGGCTGCGGCAAAAGAAAAAAGGCCTTTGCCAACGATGGCAAAGGCCTCTTTGTGCGGTCAAATGCGCCCTGCCTCAGGGTGCCACGATGGCGCGGTAGAAACGGGGCGTGT
>CAIXUG010000083.1 GCA_903922605.1 uncultured Verrucomicrobiota bacterium | reverse complement strand
CCGGATTGGCTTCCCGCCGTCCACCTCCCGCAGCATCCGGATCTTCTCCTCAGTCGTGTGTCGTTTCCCTTTCATGGTCTGGCTCTTTCTTCGTTGCCCAGACTCTCACTCCCTCTGGCTCAGTTTGGCGAGGTCAGGTCACAGGCAGCACGAACAACGACATCTGCCAGACGGCGCCCACCTCGGGCACCGGCGTGACCGTGACGGAGCCGTCAAAGCTGGCGTTGATGTCAGGATCGGTGCCGAAGGGCACGTCGAGGGTGTAGGTCACGTCGTATTCGTAATTGGACCCGCCCACCACTGTCTCGGTTCCGCCATGCGTGACCGGAGTCATGATCACCGGCGCAGCACCAAACCCTTGGTTCCAACTCGCGCTCCACGTCCCCACAGTGGTGGACGTGGTCACGTCGGGCAGGGTGTAGCTGATGTTCGGTATGCCGGGAGCCTGCCCTTCAATGATCATCTTCCAGTTGACGACCAGCTGGGCGTCGGCGCCGGCACCGGACAAGGTCGCCGTGAGGGCGCTGGCGTGGGCGGCCAACTTCAGGGTGAACGAATCCGGCGTCGAGGCGTCGCCGACATGGTATTGCAGCTCGGAGTGGGAGGAAATGTAGTCCTTGGGCGTGCTGCCCGGGACCTGGTCCGGTAACACGGTGACGAGATCCGCCACCGCACTGATGGTGGTGAGTGCCGACGAAGGGTGCCGCGTCAGCAACAAGCCGGCTTCGGCCAAGTTTGGAAGGGTCGACAAGCCACCGGGGACGGAATAGGTTCCAGTCGCATCCGTTTCGATAGGTATGCCGTCGTTCGTGTAATATTGCAGCAGGAACGACTGGGCGTGGGCGGCAGTGGCACCGGCGAGCACGGTGCCGAGCAGGAATTTATTCATTTATTGGAGTGGTGGATGAATGGGCTTAACACGTTCCTAGGGTAAGCCCTCGGCTGATGCAAGCTGCGTTTCTCCACTGTGGCAGCTTTAATGCCTACGACATGCCAAAGGAAGCTTACCCGCACTTTACGCGTCGAAGCCAAAGTGAAACGTTTTCCCATGGATGCGGATGTTCCGACAGCGCACCGCAGCCTCAAGCCAAGCATGCGCCACTTTAGCGTCTGCACGTAATCTTTGAGCTGAAGTGGCTATTCGGACGACAATTGTCCGCAAACGCGGTCATCTGGCCTATCTTGCCGTTGCGGATGCGGGCGGTGATCTGCTCGTCGGTCCAGTCGAGGTTGTGCAGATCCGGCCCTTCATCGCCGTGTGCATCTGGACCGTGGCAGTGCGCGCAGTTTTTCAGGAACAAGGTGCGTCCGACCGTGGCGTCGGCTTCGCCTTTGCGGCCGGCGTCGGGATGGCTGGGGGCACAGGAAGCCAAAACGGTCGCAGCCAGGACGAGCAAGAGCAGGCTGTGGTCACTGATATTTGCTGACGGAGTGACGAACTGTTTCCGGGCGATGGGTCTTGTAGCATGCCACCGCGGCCCGCCTCAGGGTGTCCACAGTTCGGGATGACTTTGGTGATCGTAATTCCAAAGGGCGGCGCTGTTCGTGGGATTGAAAAGCACGCCCGGGGGCAGGGATGACACATGGCCATCACAGAAGACCTGGTTGTATTCCTGACCGTGCGGCCGGACATAGGGTTCGGCAGCCATGTCGCTGGAGAAAATGCCGTTGCACTGGCCGAAGTCACTGCCTCCCCTCATTCTCACCTTCAGCAAAGAATCGCCGACAGCCACCATTTCGCCGGGGACGCTGACCTGGTCCGCTGAAACCGGGGGGACAAAGTTGCCTTTGGAATCCCTCCAGAACAGGACCGGTCCCAGCCCCCATTTTTCATGGAAACCATTAGGATTCCAAACGCCGGCTGCATTGTAGGCATAACTGCCCAGACGCTCGATCGAGCCGGCTTCGTATGGGCCGAGAATCTCCCGCCGGTAACCCGGGCAATGGAACGAACGGTTGGTCCAGTTCACGGGACGATAGGGGAACAGTTTGGAGGACCAGTAGACCAAGCCGGCCGCCCGGCCGCCCTGACCGGCGGCATCGCCGTGCGCTGGGCCGGCGGGTCCGAGATAGTGGGGATATTTGTTTTGTTGGTCATGCACGTACATCGTCAGCGCCAGCCCCAGCTGGCGCAGGTTTCCCTTGCAGACGGCAGAGCGCCCGGAGGCCCTTGCCTTCGCGAGCGCGGGCAACAGCAGCGCCACCAGCAAGGCAATGACCGCAAGGGTCACCAACAGTTCGGTCAGCGTATATCCGGGTGTTGGCCGGCCAGTCCTTTGCACGGCGAATCAGACCGCGCCGAAGGACCTGACTCACGCAGCAAGCTATTTCAGCGTCCTCAAATAGTCTTCGATGCGGTGGATTTGTTCGGCCGACAGCTTGTCAGCGAACGCGGTCATCTGGCCTTTCTTGCCGTTGCGGATGCGGGCGGTGATCTGCTCGTCCGTCCAGTCGAGGCCATGCAGATCCGGCCCTTCATCGCCGCGCGCGTCCGCCCCGTGACAGTGGGCGCAGTTCTTCAGAAACAGGGTGCGTCCGACCGTGGCGTCGGCTTCGCCTTTGCGGCGGACGCCGGGCTGGCTTGGGGTACAGGAAGACAAAACGGTCGCGGCCAAGACGAGCGAGAGCATGAGCAGCAGCAAGAGCAGGGGTGCGGGGGCGAGCGCCGGGAATGGGTGACTCCTCATTTCATGCAAGGAATCAGAGGAGGGCCGAATCCACGATGGCCAGCGAATGGGTGCCTTCGACGTAGTTCACCTCGGTGATCCCGAGGTGCTCGCGCAGTTTGGCCGACTCGATCTTCATCGGACCCGGCTTGGGTGCGGTGCCGGGTGTCGGTTGTGCGAACGCGGTGGACCTGGCGGTGTGAAAGGTCACGCTGCCCTCGACCTTTTTCATGGTCTGATGGATGTGGCCGTTGAGCACCGTCACCGAGCCGAACCGCTTCAGCAACGCCAGTGCCTGCGCCCCATCATCCGTGCCCCAGCCCCATTGCGGATAGACCTCCCACAGCGGAATGTGCGCAAAGACCACGATGGGTGTTTCGGCGGAGCGGCCCCGCAGATCGTCGTCGAGCCAGGCGAGCTGCTCCTTGCCGAGGGCACCCAGGCCGTTCTGCTGGATCTCCACGACGTTGACGAGGCCGACGAAGTGGATGCCATGATGGTCAAAGCTGTACCAGCCGGCACCCTTGGAATTCTTTCCGAACCGTTCGAGGTAGAGTTTCCCGTTGTCGCTGGTGACGTCATGTTCGCCCGGCACGAAAAAGATCTGCTGCGTCTTAACGCCCTTCAACAGCTGGTCGAGCGTGTCGAACTCGTCGGCGCTGGCGAGATGCGTCAGGTCGCCGGTGTGCAGCACGAACTCGGGCCGTTCCGGCAGCGCATTGATGCGGGCGATGGCTTCCTGGAGCGTGCCGGCGACGTCCGTGTTGATGCCCTCCTTGTTGAAGCCGATGTGCGAATCGCTGATCTGCACAAAGCTGAAACTGCCCCGCGTCGTTTCCGCCACTTCCGCCGCCCGCGCGGACGAGGGCAGCAGCGCCGAGCCGAGCAGCCCGCCCCGGACCGTCCACAGCATTCCCGTTCCCGCCCAGGCCATGCACTGGAGAAAGCCGCGCCGGTCGAGGCCGTCGCGGTTGTGGTCATGGAGAATGGTTCCCTTGTTCGTTTTCATGTTGGAGCAATGCAATTTATGTTTGATTTCGACGGTCAGTTCCGTCGCGTCCAAGACCCGGGAGAAAACAATGTATTCCGCCGGGAATAAAATTGCCGGCCGCGCAGTCTGGAGGAAACGGAAGCGAATCGTGAGCGCCACTGAACCGGAGCAATTTGAGCGGGTTGTCCTGCCGCACCTGGATGCGGCCTACAACCTCGCACGCTGGCTGGCCGGCAACGACCACGACGCCGAGGACATCGCGCAGGAGGCGTGCGTGCGAGCGTTCCGCTTCATCGGCGGGCACCGGGGTGGCGACGCGCGGGCATGGCTCCTGGCCATCGTCCGCAACACCGCGTTTTCCTGGCTGAAAAAGAACCGGCCCCGCGCGGTGGTCTCGATCGACGACGGGGAGATTGCGGAACTGGAGGACCCAACCGTCGCTGCCGGTGTGTTTAATGGTGCCGACCGGAACGTCCTGCGGGCCGCGCTCGAGGCGCTTCCCCTAGAATTCCGCGAGGCGATTGTGCTGCGCGAGTTGGAAGGCCTGTCCTACAAGGAGATCGCCGAGATTGCCGAGGTGCCGGTCGGCACCGTCATGTCGCGGCTTGCCCGTGCGCGGCGGCAGTTGCAAAACCATTTCGCCCGGAAAGGAGACGGCCAATGAACTGCACCGAAGCCCGCCTGCTGCTCCACGCCCACATCGACGGCGAACTCGACGCGGCCAACAGTCTTGAAGTCGGTCGCCACCTGAAAACCTGCACCGCCTGTGCGGCCGAAAACGCGTCGCTGCAATCCCTGCGGACGGCCTTGCGGGGTGCCGACCTCAACTACCAGGCCCCCGCTTCGCTGCGGACCGACGTGCGGCAATTCATGCGTGATCTGGAACCGGAAGCCACTCGGCCTGCAGTTCAACTTCAGTGGCTCTGGAAGTGGCTGGCGCTTGGGCTGGCGGCAACGGCGCTGGCGGTGGTCAGTTTGCGGCCCACCGGCATTTCTGAGCGGGACACCCAATTGAACGAAGTGGTGGCCAGCCATGTCCGTTCTCTCCAGGCCGAACACCTCATGGATGTGGCGTCCAGTGACCGGCACACCGTCAAGCCGTGGTTCGATGGCAAACTGGACTTCGCACCGGACGTCCAGGACTTCGCCGCGCAAAACTTCCCGCTCATCGGCGGCCGATTGGATTATCTGGATGGCCACGCGGTGGCCGGATTGGTGTATCGGCGCAACAAACACCTGATCAATGTCTTCGTCTGGCCCACGACCGGCCCGATGAAACACGAAACGGAGGCCCGTCGCGGCTTCTCCATCATCCGTTTCACCGCCAAAGGCATGCACTATTGCCTCGTGTCCGACCTGAACCCGACTGAGCTGGGAGAACTGGCCGGACTGCTGGAAAAGTGATCGTGGGCGGGCTTCGTGCCTCACTGAAGCTCGTTGGTTGTCGTTTGCGTGCCCGCGACCCGGTTCAAACCTTCGTCCCGGCACCGGTTGGGGCTAGCTTCCCACGAAACCGTTGGGCCACAGGCTATCCGGCCCGGCCCGAAGCTTCCAGAGCATCCAGTTCGCCCACCGCCCTGCCCTCGCCCACCGCCAATTGGAAGGATTAACGCTGCGGACACGCTCGGTGATCGCGGTTTCAAGGATTCCGGCGTGGAAACTTGGTCCTTGGTTTGCTACGTTTTCGTGAAGTTCACCGTTGATCCTTTGTCGACTCACCTGCGCCCTGTCTTTTCTCAAAACCCTGTCATCATGCGATCCTGTGCTTATGTCCGCCGCCTTGGTGTCGGCCTCCTGCTCACTCTGGGTTTCCTCCAACCGTGGCTCCGGAACATTCAGGCGCAAGTGGTTGGCCCGGTCGAGGTAGGGACGGTGGTGAACGGATTTCAGGACGATTTCAACGGGACCACGCTCGCCAGCGGCTGGATCCGGGCCGGCAGCGCGGATGATGTTTTCACGGTGGGCGACGGGGTGCTGCATGTGGCCACTGCCAATGGTGACCCCAACCACCTCGTTTACTCCGGCGCCACGTACGACCCCCAGGTACAGGAGGTGCTGGTCCGGATGCGTGTCCTGCAGTTCGGCACGGGCGATGCCGCCCGCGGTGGCGTGGCCGTGGCGGTGGACCCGACGTTGGGCGTGGGCATCAACTTCCATTTCCGTGATGGAGCCATGGAGGGTCAGACCGGGAAGCACCTGTCCTTTCTGGACGATTTCCGGGCCTGGGGTCCGGGCTACGGATTTTCGTGGCAGCTCAACACCTGGTACTGGGTGCGGCTGCGCCAGGACCCGGGCGCGACGATCGGGGGCGTAACGGCGGACATGTTCGCCAAGATCTGGCCGGCCGACGGCACTACGGCCGAGCCCACCACCTGGCAGACCTGGAACTACGGTGGCCGGTCGATCCTGACCGGCCTGGCCGGAATCGCCGCCGGGAGCTCGGCCGGCACCGCCGAATTCGACGTTGATTACGTGCTGATCAAGGCCGCCGGGCTGCCGCAAATCACGGTCACGCCGGCCGCCGTCCCGGTTTTCCACGCAGGTCCGGTGATCATCACGAATCAGCCCGCAGACTTGGCGGTGACGGCCTGCACCCCGGCGACGTTCAAAGTGGGCTATGACGGGACTCCGCCGCACCAGTTCCAGTGGTTTCGCGGGACCAACCCGATTCCCGCCGCGACGAACCCGGCGGTGACCATTTCCTCCGCCTCGTTGTCCGATGACGGCGCGACGTTCCAGGTTCGCATTCGCAATGTCGTGGCCGGGGCCACCAACGAGGTCACCAGCCGGGCGGCGACCCTTCACGTGACGGTGGACCCGGTCCCACCGGCCCTGGCGGTCGTGGAGAGCGCCGGCGGGTTGGCAGGGGTCCAACTCGTCTTCACCAAGCCGGTCTCGGCGGTCTCGGCCGCGAATCCCGCGAATTACCAGATCCTTCAGGGTGCCCAGCCGCTGGCGGTCCAGTCGGCCCAGGTTTCTCCCGATGGGCTGGAAGTGCTGCTGACCACGGCACCCCAGACCGAGGGGGCCACCTATTCGCTCAAGGTCAGCAACCTGTCGGATGCCTGCACGGGAACGGTACCGGTGGCGTCGGGGACGGCGGTCGAGTTCCAGGCCACGATCTATGCGTCGGGTGATGTAGGTTCGCCCACGCCAGACGGATTGATCACCCCCGTCGCCGGCGGCTACGACCTGCAGGGCGATGGCACCGGTGCGCTGGGCACGGCGGACCAGTTCCAGTTCGGCTATCAGCCAAAGTCAGGGAACTTCGACGTGCGAGTGCGGGTGGCCCAACTGGTGGGGTCCGACGCCTGGACCGAGGCCGGCCTGATGGCCCGTGATTCCCTGAACGCGAACTCCAAGATGGCGTTCGTGCTGGCCACGCCGTCCATCTCGGGCGCGCTGTTCAAGTCGCGCGTCACGGATGGGGCCGGGATCACCCAGTCCGGCACGTATCCGGTCAATTACCCCGACACCTGGCTGCGCCTGCAGCGCGTGGGAAACACCTTCACGGGCTACGCCTCGCGGGATGGCCGGACCTGGACGGTCCTGGGCCAGGCGGTCATCGCCATGTCGGCCGAGGTGTCCTTCGGCATGGCCGTGGCGTCGCACAATCCTTCAGCGACCGCGTTCGCCTCGTTCCGGGAATTGGGTGACGTGTCCCAGCCCGCCTTGGAGACCGGTGTTCCGACCTTGGAACCGATGGGACAGAGCAGCCGCAAGACGGGCCTGGTCATCTCCGAGATCATGTATCATCCGGGCAACCACCCCGGATTTCCCGGCGCAGACGGGAAAAGCCAGCTGGAGTTTGTGGAACTGTTCAACACCCAGGGCATACCGGAGGATTTGGGGGGTTACCGGATCGATGGCGACATCCATTACACGTTCCCGCCCGGGACGTTTTTGGGACCGGGTGCCTATCTCGCCGTGGCCCGGAATCCGGCCGACCTTTCCCGAATCCAGGGAGCCACCAATGTATTTGGCCCGTACACCGGAAACCTTTCGAATTCCTCCGGCAAGGTTCAGCTGCGGAATCCCGTCGGGGCCGTGTTCCTCGAGGTCGTGTACGACAGCCAGCCACCCTGGCCGGCCGCGCCCGACGGTGGCGGTCATTCGCTCGTTCTGGTGCGCCCCTCTTTGGGCGAAGCGAATCCCCGAGCATGGGCCATGAGCGATCGGGTGGGCGGATCACCGGGTGCATTGGATGGAGTTGGCGCGGAACCAATGCGCGGACTGGTGATTAACGAGTTTGTGGCGCATTCGGAAGCCGGACCGGGCGATTTCATGGAGCTGTACAACGCCACCACCACCACGATCGACGCCTCGGGCTGCGTGCTGAGCGACCGGCCCGACACCGATGGCTACATCCTGCCCGCCGGAACGACCATTCCTGCCAACGGGCATCTGGCGCTGGACCAGACACAGCTGGGATTCGCCCTGAGCGCCACCGGTGGCACGATCTACCTGCGCAATCCGGCCCAGACGCGCGTGCTGGATGCGATCCGCTACGAGGCGCAGGCGGACCAGACGGCCTTTGGGCGGTGTCCGGATGGTTCGGCGCTGTGGCGAACCCTCACCACGCCGACGCCGGGTTCGGTCAATGCCCCCCGCCAGCTCGGCGACGTGGTGATCAACGAAATCCTCGCCGATCCCGTCACGGGCAACAATGACGACCAGTTCGTCGAGCTGTACAACCGGACGGCCGCCCCGGTTGACCTGGGCGGCTGGCAGTTCACCGCCGGCATCCAGTTCATATTCCCCTCACCCACGATCCTGCCGGCCCACGGATATGTGGCGGTGAGCCGGAATTCGGCCCGTCTGCGGGCGAGCCATCCGGAGCTGGGTGCGACGGCGGTGGTCGGCGATTTCTCTGGCAGCCTCGTACACGGCGGCGAGCGCCTTGCGCTGGCGCGCCCGGAACAATTTACCCAACCCGCCACAGCAGGAAGCCCGGCGACGACGAACCAGATCCCGGTCGTGGTCGCCGAGGCGACGTACGCCACCGGCGGACGGTGGGGAAAATGGACCGCTGGCGGCGGGAGCAGCCTGGAACTGGTCCACCCGGACGCCGATCCGGAGTTCGCCTCGAGCTGGGCGGACAGTGACGAGACCGCCAAGGCGGCCTGGACCCCGATCTCCGCCACGGGAACCATCGACAACGGGAGCACGACCGGTGATTCGCTCCAAATTCTCCTTCAGGGCGTGGGCGAGGCGCTGATCGACAACATCGAGGTCCGCGATGACAAGGGGGTCAACCTGATCGCCAACGGAACCTTCGAGAGCGGCCTGAACGGGTGGACGGCCGAGGGAACGATGGTCACGAGCTCGCTCGAAACGACCGGCGGATTTCAGAGCAACCAGGCGCTCCACCTGCGGGCGGTGGAGCGCGGCGATAACCAGGTCAACCGCGTCCGCAGCCCGCTGACCTCGGCCGTCCGTCAGGGAACGGTCGTGACCATCAAGGCACAGGCACGCTGGCTCCGGGGTTCACCCACGCTCCTGCTGCGCATCCGCGGGAACTGGATGGAAGCCCCCGGGGCCATGAATCTGCCCGTCTCGGCCGGCACGCCCGGTTCACAGAACAGCCGCTTCCAGGCGGCCGCGCCGCCGGGAATCCGCGAGGTCACCCATGCGCCGGTGTTGCCGGCGGACCAGCAACCAGTCCGCGTGACGGCGCGGATCAGTTCCCTCGCGGTCAACCCGCAGGTACGATTGAATTACCGGCTCGATCCGGCCACCACGGTGAAATCGGTGACCATGACCGATGATGGCACCGGCGGAGACGCCGTGGCCGGAGACGGGATTTACACCGGCACCATCCCCGCCCAACCGGCCGGCACGCTGGTGGCCTACACGGTGACGGCCCAGGACAGCGCGGCCGCCACGGGGAACGCGATCACGCGCTATCCGTCGGCCGATTCGACCGGTGAGGCGCTGATCCGCTTTGGCGAGCAGCAGCCCGCAGGCAATGTCCCCCTCTACCGGGTGTGGGTCACGCAGGCCAATTTCAACGCCTGGAACTCCCGCAGCAAACTGAACAACACGCCGCTCGACTGCACTTTTGTCCTCGGCAACCAGCGGGTCATTCACAACACCAAGGTCCTCTACGCCGGCAGTCCCTACATTGCACCGGGGTATTGCGGCCCCAACTGCGGCCGTTGCGGCTACAGCATCACCTTTCCGGATGACGATCTCCTCCTGGGCAACGCCGACATGGTGCTCGACTGGCCCGGTGGGCACGGGAATGAAACGACGGCGCTGCAGGAGCAGATGGCCTACTGGATGGCGGGCAAGATGGCCCTGCCAACCTGCTACCGCTATGCGGTCCGCCTGCACCTCAACGGAGTGACCGATGATCAGCGCCAAACCATCTTTGAGGCGGTCAACCAGCCCGCCTCGGAATTCCTGAAGGCGTGGATGCCCTCCGACCCGAACGGCGACTTCTTCAAGGTGGACCGGGGGTTTGAGTTCGACGACGGGGGCTCGCTCGTCGCCGATCCGGAGCCAACCCTGCAGGTGTTCACCACCACCGGCGGCGCAAAGAAGTTGGCGCGCTATCGCTGGAACTGGAACAAGCGCGCCGGTTCGGACCCCAACAATTACACGAACATCTTCAATCTGGTGGATGCGGTGAACGCGGCCGGGCCCGAGCCGTACACGCAACAGACGGAAGCGCTCGTGGATGTGGAGGAGTGGATGGGCATCTTTGCCGCCGAACACATCATCAACAACTTCGACAGCTGGGGCCACGTCATCGGCAAGAACATGTACGCCTACAAGCCCAAGCTGGGAAAATGGCAGATCTACATGTTCGACCTCGACTGGCTCATGCTCGCGGCCCCCAACTTCAATTCAACCTACACCGCCAAGACGGGGCCGCTCTTCGTGGCCAGTGATCCGACGGTGACCCGGATGTACAACCATCCGCCGTTCCGGCGCGCGTATTTCCGCGCCATCCAGCGGGCGGTCGCCGGACCACTGCGGGCGGACCAGTACGAGCCCCAGCTGGCGGCCCGATATGCCTCCTATGTCGCGAATGGCATCCGCTATTGTGACGGGTCCACGCTGACCGCGCCGGACGCGGTGAAGACGTGGTTCAACGACCGGCGCGTGGCGCTCCAGGCCCAGCTCGACCAGCTGGCCGTCCCCTTTGCCATCGCCCCCGCCCTGCCGGCGACCACGGCCACCAGCCCGCTGACGGTCACGGGCAGTGCGCCGATCGGCGTGAAGTCGATCCTGGTGAACGGGGTGGTGGTTCCGGTGACGTGGACTTCAGTGACGAACTGGTCCGCCAGCGTGCCGCTGCTCCAGGCGACCAACACCCTCGCCTTCACGGCTCTGGACGCGCAGGACGCGGTGATTCCGGGCCTGGGCGCCGCCGGCGCCGTGCGCTACACCGGAGCCGTCTCCAGCCTCCCCCTGGTGTTCATCAATGAATGGATGGCCGACAACGCCACTTTCGTGGCGGACCACACCGGCGGTGGCAACCGCTTCAGCGACTGGTTCGAGCTCTACAACGCGGGCCCCACCCGCGCGGACCTTTCCGGATATTACCTCACCGACACCCTTACCCAGCCGGATCAGTTCAAAATCCCGAAGGGATACGGGATCGCGCCGGGCGGCCGGCTGCTCGTCTGGGCGGACAACCTGCCCGCCTTGAATGCGCCTGACGTGCCGGACCTGCACGTCAATTTCCAGCTGTCCGCCAAAGGCGAGGCCATCGGCCTGTTCGCCCCGGATGGAACGCCGGTGGACACCGTCACCTTTGGCCCGCAGACGCCCGACGTCAGCGAGGGACGCTCGCCGGATGGCGGGCCCACGCTGCTCTTCCAAACGCAGCCCACGCCCGGCACCGCCAACGTGGCCAGCCTGCGCCTCGATGGGAGCGTCGCGGTGTCCGGAACCCTGCATCTGGAATGGAGCAGCGTCATCGGCACCACTTATGTCGTGGAATCGGCTGCCAGCCTGGATTCGAATACCTGGACGCAGGTGGTGCCGCCGGTCGCCGGTGACGGGACGCGCCTGTCCCTGGACGTGCCCATGGCTGCGGCCGGCAACCAGTTTATCCGGCTGAGAGCCGTTCCCTGAGGCGAACCCAACCAAGTCGGCAGCGACAGATTCGGGTAATAGGCCCGGCCCAAGCGGGTCCGGCCGTGTCACTCCGTCTCCGATTCTGGATGCCAGGAACGGCGCAGCTCCTCAGCGCGCCGGATGACCCGTTCCACGACTTCGTTTGACAGGGGCGCCGTCGGTCCGGCACCCGGCACGAGTTCCGGAGTGATGTTCAATTCCTGCAGGCGACGGAATACCGGCTGCAACGCGCGGTCTTCGTCCCGGAAGAAAAGGCTTCCGCGAATCCGCACGAACGTCCAGCCGAGCCGTTCCAGAATGGCCTGGCGTTCGAGATCTTCCTGCAGCTTCTCCGGCCCATGAAACTGCTCGCCGTCGCACTCGATGGCCAGGCGTCGTCCGTTTCCGGTCACCACCAGGTCAATCGAATAGGCGCCGGCCGAAAACTCGGGTGTCACGTGGTAGTGCCGCTCGAGCAGTCGGCGCAGGACGACCCCCTGAAACTCCTTCGAACGCGGATCCGTTCGCGCCAACCGGCTCTGCAGCTCCCGTTCCCACGCCTGGGGATCGAGCGCGTGCTCGATCAGCCGACGACGGTAATCGCCCACTTGCAGATCGGTCTCGTGATTCAGGCTATGGACAATCCACATCTGGTTGCGCGCCCGGCTCGCCGCGACGTTGAAGCGCTTCTTGAAGACCTTCTTCGGGCCCTCCTGCCGCAGGGAAAGCGGCGGTTCTGTCGGCGGGGAATCCACAACGGACAGGAACATCACATCGCGCTCGTCGCCCTGGAACTGCGCCGGATCGCCGCAGAGGATCTGCCGACGGCGATACTCCACCGGATCAAGCCTCTGCCGCAGGATCGAGTCGATCCGCAGCGCCTGCTTGTCCCCCACCAGCGAGACGACGCCAAAAGTCGCCGCCTCGCGCCCCTGACTTGCCGCATACTCCGGCTCCCCGATGGCGGCGCAGATCAGCGCGGCGACCGTTTCCGCCTCGGCCTCATTCACATTGTCGCTGCGATCCCGGCCATCCGGGCACCGGTGGCAGACCACATGCGGACTGAGCGGCACCGACGAAGCCTCCCGCAACGGCCGGATTTCACCCTTGTAGGAGAGGTCATTGCTGAAAGCGATGATGTTAGGGGCACACCGGAAATGTTCCGTCAAGCGGATCACCCCGCCGAAGGCGATCTGCGCCAGCTCGTACACGGAAGTTTCCCCATCGTAGAGTTCCTTATAGGGCACGCCTTGCAGGAAGATGCGGATGAGCTTGCTCATTTCCTCCGCCTCAACCCCGACCGTCACGGGAGTGACCTGCTCGTCGTCGCCGACGATGACCGCCTGACGGCCGAGGTATAGCGCGAACAGTGAAGTCGGATCACACTGGCTCGCCTCATCGATGATCACGACATCGAACCGGGCGGTCCGCGGGTCAAAGGTGTCGGCCACCTCCGCCAGCGGCATGATCCAGACCGGGACGGCGTCCTTGGCATTCGCCATTTCACGCCGCGCCGCCTCGCGCAGTTCCGCGTCGCGCACGCCCTTGCCGCCCTTGGTGAGCTTGTTCCGCATGGCCACGTAGGCACCCAGCGCCTGCTTCTTCGCCGGGGTGGTCTGGCGGATCTGGTTCAGCCAGGTCCGTTTCTCGGCGAGCTGGGCGGTAACTTCCAAGAGCTGGTGACCGAGACGCTCGACCTGCTGTTGCAGCTGGTTGATCGAAACCCCGGCGCGGCGCTCCAATTCGTCATGAAGTTGCCGCCATTCCCAGGCGGCGTGCGGATCGCCGGGCGGTTGCGAGCCGCCATGCCCGCCGGCCCGGTTTTCAATTGCCGATTTCCACGCCGGCGCTGTCGACTCCATCCGGACGAGCAAATCAGCCCGTTGCGTCAGGTCGCATTCGAGATTCTTCAGCCGCGTCAGCTCTCCGTGGGCCGACTGATAGTCGGCGGAAGCCGCATCCCGAACCGCCTGCCGTAACCGCCCGGTTGCCTCCGCCTCTACACCGCCTGCTTCAGGCATCAATTGGAGCCATGACTGAAGCGTCGCGAGCAGCCGCTGCCGTCGCAGCCATCCGCTGCGCGATTGGAGAACGGGACCGAGCTCGCCCAGCACCGCGCCACGAATCCGGCGAAGCGCGGCGTTGTTCCCGGATTCAGGTGGGGTGGCGTCCAAAAACCCGGCCCACTGGAAACCGAGCTGACGGAACTGGTTTTCCAACGGCTGCCAGGTGACGGTGTGCCATTCCAGGCAGGTCAGGATGCGGGGCACGAACTGCCGGCAGACCTGCTCCGGTGTGTCGCCCAGTTCCGCACAGGCCAGGCCGCCCTGCCGCTCCATCTGGCGCCCCCATCTCGCCACCAGTTCCGCGCGCAGCAGCCGCATCCGCAGCAATGCCCGGACCGCCCGCAGATGATTCCCATCCCCCAGCTGGAGCTCCCGGCCGCCCACCCGGACCTTGCCGGCGAACTCGAACCAAGGCCGCCGGGTCAGCTTTGCCAGCAGGCCAAACGAATTGCCCGCCTCCTGATACAGGATGATTTCCTCCACCATCGGCAGCAGCTCATGTGGCGGGCGCGGGTCGGAAACCTCGGGCCCATGCTGCATGACCAGGGCATGGCACTCATGCACCTCGCGCCAGGTTGTTTCAATCAGTCCGGCCAGGGATTCCCAGACCTGCCGCGCCTGCGCGCCGTCGCGCCCGGCCTGAATGGCCTCCATCTGCCAGGGCGCGCTGTCCCGCAGGAACTTAATCGTCCGGCTGGCGAGTTCCAGCATCCGGTCAAACTCCGCCAGATCCTCCGGTTCCAGGGCGGGGTCCCAGAGTTCCTCCCGCAGCCGGAGATTTTGCGCTTCGAGCCCCCGAAGCTCCTCCACCACACTGCGAAACCCGCCGGGCGCCGGCAGACCGGCCAAGTCCGGCCGGTAGCCGGCGAGTTCGCGTTCATCGTCGAAGGAAAGCCGGGCGTTCGTCTGGTAGAGCCCGGCGATTTCCGCGTGGGCAAGCGGCAGCGTCGCGCCGAGCGTCACGGGACTGGGAATCCAGTCGTCCGTCCCGACGCCCTCCTTCACCCGCCGGGCGGCCGCGACGGGCCTCGTCGACTGGCCGCCGAACACGACATCGCGGATCTCATCCTGCCGGGCATCCAGCAGTTTTTGGCGGGCGTCCCGCAACGCCTCCAGAATGCGTTTTCGTTCCTGCGCGCAACGCACTGCGTCGCGTTCCAGAAGACGGTCATCCTCGCTGAGACGGGCGTTGATCTTCCGGATCGAAAACTGGAGCTCCTCCTGACTTTGCCGGTCGTTCTGAAGCACGCTTACGCAGAGTGGCTGCAACGGTTCAACCACCTTCTGACGGAGCACGCGCAGCGCTTTCGGCGTGTGGGCCGTGACCAGCACACGCTTGCCCTGCGCCAGCAGGTGGCCAAGCAGGTTGGCGATCGTGTGGGTCTTGCCCGTGCCCGGCGGCCCCTGCACGAGCACGCAGTCGCGACGGGCCAGCTGCCGGGCGATTTCGAGCTGCTCACGATTGGCGGGCTTGCTCAGCAGCACCTCATCATCCTCGTTGCCGAAGGCCGGATCGCCGGGTGGCGATTCCGTCGGCGATCCCGCCACCGCAGTCACCGATGCTCCCAGTCCCAGCAGCTGCAGGATCGCCGGCGGGAAGGTTTCGCGGTTGGCCAGGTCCTCCAGAATCCGATCGAAAACATTTCCCGGCCCGGTGCGCCGCTGGCGCATGAAGAGCACCGGCTCACGCTGAATCTCCGGACGGCTTTCGCCGGGTGGCTGACCGGACCCCGGGACATCGGAAGCCGGTGAGGAACCGGCCCGCCGGTCTGGAACCGCCAGACCCGTGCCGGGGAACAGCCCCTGGATGAGGCGGCGAAAAAAGCCTTCCGTGTCATCGCCGCCCAGCGGGGCAAATTCCGCCTTCTTCAGTTCATCGGCACAGCGGGCCAGCTGGGCCACATCCGCGCCGGGCAGCCCCCGCAGAAACTCCAGGCAAAGCTCCGGCGGCTGTTCCCGCTTGCGGAAGACAAACTGCGGCTGCGGCTTTTCCGGATCGAATTCGAGTTCCAGCTTCTGCAGCAGAACCGGATGGGAAAACTTTTCACCGCTTTCCGGAGTCCACCGCAACAGACCGTCGCCCACGAGCAACTCCATGCGCTCGCCCTCACGTTCGAGCACGCCATACCACTCGTAAACCGTCTGGAACAGCTTCAGCGATGCGCGGGCCGGAGCCTCGTTCACAACCCACTGCTCGCGTTCCTGCTTCCAACTGCACAGCAGCGAGGTGCGGCGGGCGTCCGCCTCGAACTGCTCCAGCTGGGTCTTGCCGCCCCGGCCGGAACCATTGCGGGTCGGCTGGATTTCAATCGCTCCAGGAAATTCGCGCCAGCCCGGCTTCAGCCATTCCACCAACGCCGGCGGGGGTGGCGGGCAGGCGCTGGTTTCGGGGCGTGTGAGCCGGAGCACGATGTCGCCGTCCCCTTCCCGGTCTTGTGTCGTGCCAGCATCCCGGATCAGTTCCACCGAAAGATGGGCGGGCAGATCTTTCAGCCAAAACGAGTGGGGCTGCTGGGCGACGTCACAAACCGGCGGAAAACGCAGGTCCGTAAAAGCCTTGAGAAACTCAAAGAGCCTGGTCAGCCGCTCCCGCATCGGCTGCGCTGCTGACTGGTCGGTCATAGTTCGGTGCCAAGCTCAATTAGGACGAAAACGCTCCCGAATCAATGATCATGGCACCAGGCAGGTGGACACTTGCCATTGGAATTTCGGTCCGAAAAAACATCGCCACTCACCTTCGTTGGCAGAATAAGCGCTTCCTTTTCCGTAATGGCAATCATCGCCGAGCTCGTTGTCGAGCTTAAGCCACCCCGGAACTCGCCGATGTCCCGTATGAAGCCGTGGCTCCGGATGACAAACTGGCCGCCGGACCGGAGTCTTCCGTTCAGGCCCGTATTGCGCGAAGCGGTATCCCGAGCCTATAAGTCTCTGGTCCAGTCATCCAGGAATGCCGACGCCGTCTTTCGTCGGTTTCCTGATGGCATCGGCACCATACCAATGAGGGTTGACCCATGAGCGAATCTGCTAACCGACCATGGCCAAGCAGGTTCTCCCGCGTGGTGGGCGCTTGGACGGCGTTGGCAGGCGGATTGGTGCAGCTGGGCTGGGCGTTTGACATCTCCGCACTGAAAAGCGTTTTGCCAGGGTTCCCGCAGATGGTACCCAACACCGCCGTCGGCTTCCTTCTGTCGGGACTGTCACTGTGGCTGCTGAGCAACGCCGAGGCAGGGCCCGCAAGGCGTAGGGCCGGGCAGGCCCTCGCGTTTCTCGTCGCGCTGCTAGGGGGGCTCACCTTTGGGGAATCCCTCTGGGGCTGGAACCCACGCATTGACCAGCTTTTCTTCGGGCAAAGCACACTCGCCTTGGGCGGACCGGTTCCCGGGCGTCCTTCGATCCTCTCGGCGGTCAACTTTCTGTGCCTTGGCCTTTCTCTGCTGCTGCTGGACGTGCGAACCCGGCTGGGCCGGTGGCCGGTGGACCTGCTGATGGTCATTCCGATCCAGATCTCCCTGCTGGCCCTGGTTGGTTACGCGTGCAACGTGCCTTATTTCTACGGCTGGCAGTCTTTGCTGCCCAACACGGTCACGGCCCTGCACACGGCCCTGTTCTTTGTGTTTCTGGGTACGGGGCTACTCTGCGCCCGCCCCGACCGGGGTCTGATCCAGATCATCACGAGTTCGACCCCGGGTGGCGTCGTCGCCCGGCGACTGTTGCTGGCCCCCACGATCATTCCCCTGGCAAATGCCCTGTTTACCGTCGTCTGCCGCAAGGCGGGATTTTACAACGCCGAGTTTGCCCGCTGGCTGTTCTTCTTTCTGAACGGCTTCGTCTTCACCCTCGTGATCTGGTGGATTTCCGTCCTGCTCTACCGGTCGGATGCGGTCCGCCAGGAAGCCGAAAGGGCGCTCCGCCGCAGCGAGGAAAGTCTCGCCGTGACCTTGCAGTCCATCGGGGACGCAGTGCTGGCCACCGACACGAAAGGGAACATCACCCGCATGAACCGGGTGGCGGAGGAGCTCACCGGCTGGAAGCAGGCCGAGGCACAGAACCGGCCGGTGGCCGAGGTGTTCCATATCGTCCATGAGGAAACCGGAGCGCCGGCGACGATTCCGGTGGCTGACGTGCTGGCGACAGGCGAAATCCAGGGACTGGCCAACCACACTGTGCTCATTGAACGGAATGGCAGCCGGCGCGCCATCGCCGACAGCGCGGCGCCGATCCGCGATGCGGACGGGCGCATTTTGGGCGTGGTGCTGGTGTTCCGGGATGTCAGCGAGGAGCGGGCGGCCGAGTTGAAGCTGGCGGCCGCCATGGGCGAGCTGGACCGCTTCTTTACGCTGTCGCTTGATGTTCTCTGCATTGCGAGCGCGGATGGCTATTTCAAGCGGGTGAGCCCCGCCATCACCGACATTCTTGGCTGGAGCGTGGCGGAGTTCCTGTCCCAACCCTATATCGAACTCGTCCATCCGGATGACCAGGCCGCCACCCTGCGTGAGGTTGAGCGGCAGGTGGTGCGGGGTGAGAAGGTGCTGCGCTTCGACAACCGTTACCGGCACAAGGACGGCTCCTGGCGCGTGTTGTCCTGGCGGTCAACGCCCCAGCCAGGCGGGCTGATGTATGCCACGGCCCGGGACGTGACCGAGCTGAGGCGGATGGAGGCGTCGCTCCGTGAGACCAACGACGAACTGGAACGGCGGGTGCAGGAGCGAACAGTGGAACTGGAGCGGGCCATCGCCACGCTCGCGCGCAATGAGGAGCAGCTCCGGCAGATCATCAACCTGGTGCCCATCTCCATCTTCGCCAAGGACCGCGATGGCCGCTTTCTGCTGGTCAACCAGGCCCTGGCCAACCATTTCGGACGAACACCGGCGGAGATCGAAGGCAAAACCCAGCTCGAGCTGACGCCTAACGCGACGGAGGCACAGCTTTATCTGGAAGCGGATCGGGAGGTCATCGACAGCGGCCAATCCAAGTTCATCCCGTACGAAACCTTCACCTCGGCGAAAGGTGTCACCCACATACTGCAAACCACCAAGATACCGTTCCGGGACCTGGAAACCCAGGAGCCGGCGGTGCTGGCCGTGACGGTGGACATCACCGAACTCAAACGGGTGGAAGCGGCGTTGCAGGAAAGCCAGGCCCGGTTGCACGCGGTCGCGGAAAATCTTACCGAGGGTCTGGTCATTGCGGAGCTCGACGGCAGCCTGCTGCACTGGAACGCGGCCGGGCTGAAGCTGATCGGGTTTTCCAGCCCGGATGAGGGCCGCCACCAGCATACCAATTTCCCGAACCTCTTCGAGATTTCCACCTTGAATGGCCCGGTGTTGCCGCCTAGCGAATGGCCATTGGCGCGGGTCCGTCGTGGCGAATCGTTGCGTGGACTGGAACTGCGCGTGCGACGGCTGGACCAGCATTGGGAACGGATCTTCAGCTACGCCGGCTCGGTAGTGACTTATGCCACCGGCAAGTCACTGGCCTTCCTGACCACCACCGACATCACCGCCCGCAAGCAGGCGGAAGCCGAAATCCTGCGGCTCAACTCCGAACTGGAGCAGAAAGTCCTCGATCGTACCGCCCAGCTTGAAGCCTCCAACCGGGAGCTGGAAGCGTTCACGTACACCGTATCGCATGACTTGAGGTCGCCACTCCGGGCGGTGGATGGATTTTCCCAGGCCCTGCTGGAAGAATGCGGCCCGGTGCTGTCCGAGGATGGCCGGCGATACCTGAAGACCATCCGGCAGGGGGCGCAACGCATGGGCAACCTGATTGATGATCTGCTCAGCTTCTCCCGCCTGAACCGGCAGCCGGTGAGCCGGCAGCGGGTGGATTCGGAGCTGCTGGTGCGCGAGGCGCTGGCCATTCTGGAGCCCCAGCAACGGAACCGGCAGTTGGAGCTGCACATCGGCACCCTGCCGCCTTGCCAGGGCGATCCTGCGCTGCTGCGGCAGGTCTGGATCAACCTCCTGTCAAACGCCCTGAAATACACCCGCGACCGAAAGCCGGCGGTCATCGAGGTGGGCTGCCGGCAGGAGGGCAGCCGGAGCACCTACTTTGTGCGCGACAACGGCACCGGCTTCGACATGCGTTACGTGGACAAGCTGTTCGGCGTGTTCCAGCGCCTGCATCGGGTGGAAGATTACGAGGGAACCGGCGTCGGCCTGGCCATCGTGCAGCGGATCATCCAACGCCACGGCGGACGCATCTGGGCCGAGGCAGCCGTGGATCAGGGTGCGACCTTCTACTTTGACCTTGAGGGAGAAATCCAAGCCTGAGCGGTACGGATCGGAAAAATGTTCCTCACGAATCCGGCTTGAAACGCGGATGAAAATGGGCAGCTTGCAGCCAATCTCTGGTCTGCCTGCCTGATTTCAATCGAACCTCACAACGCACCCTCCCATGAATTCATCTTCCGCCTTCGCCCGCATGATCGCTCGGCTCGCCTGTCTGGGCGGCATTTTGGCGCTCACCATGCGCCTTGCCGCTGCCGACCATACGACGGCAGGTCCGCTAAATGCCCATCTCGAACCCCTCCGTTCGCTGCTCGGCAAGACGTGGCGGGGCGAGTTCAAGACCCCCGGAGCGCAGAAGCCCGGAGAGAAGCCTGCTGAGGACATCGCGCGTTGGGAACGGGCGCTGAACGGTGAGGCTGTGCGCATCCTGCACTCGATCAACAACGGCGCTTCCGGGGGCGAAACCCTGATCTACTGGAGCAAGGAAAAGAACAGCCTCGTCTACCGCTACTTTACCACGTCCGGTTACGAAACCGAAGGCACCCTGACCATTACGGGAAACAGGTTCGCCACCTTGGAACGGGTCACGGGCGAGGCCGACGGCGTGACCGAGGTGAAGGCCACCACCATCATCCGCGCCGATGGCACTTATGGGGTTGCTGCGGAGTATCTGAAGAAGGGCAAATGGGAACCCGGCCACACCGCCGTCTACCACGACGACCCCAAGGCCGAGGTCATGTTCAAATAGGCGGCACCTCTCGTGTCCGGCCTTGCGGAGGGATTCAAACGACAATCACGGGTTGCAAGGGACGGCGAGTTCTGCCGTCCCGGTCGGCATTCCGTGAATGACTGAGCACACCCGACGCTGGAGCGCAGGGCTAATTTCAACCGACCTGGCCCGGCCAGCCAACGGTCCCGCCGTTCGGCGGCACATTGCCGGATTTCCCTCGGCCGTTTTTTCGGTCATGCTGCGCGGCCCGAAATGGTTGACGCACGCATTGATGAACTGAAGGCGCTCCTGCCGCGCTGCCTGACGCACGACTGGGTGCGCCTGGGCTCGCGGCTGGTGCGGCTGTTGCGCGACCACCACCACGCGGAACGCCACGATGCGGTGCTGGAGCGCTTGTTGGTGCAGGCCCGGCAGTCGGCCGAAATGCGTGAGCTGCGGCGCGTGCATGTGCCGGCGGTCACCTACGCGCCGGACCTGCCCATCACGGCGCGCAAGGACGACATCATCGCCGCCATCCGCGCCCATCAGGTCGTGGTCATCGCGGGCGAGACCGGTTCGGGCAAGACGACCCAGATCCCCAAGATGTGCCTTGAGGCCGGCCTGGGCATTGAGGCGAAGATCGGCTGCACCCAGCCGCGCCGCGTTGCCGCCCTGTCCATCTCCCAGCGTATCGCGGAGGAACTCGGGGTGAACTGGGGCCGCGAAGTCGGCTGCAAGATACGCTTCGACGACCGGTCGAGCCCGGAGACGTACATCAAGCTGATGACCGACGGCATCCTGCTCGCGGAGACGCAGGGTGACCCGGATCTGTCGGACTATAACGCTCTCATCATCGACGAGGCCCACGAGCGCAGCCTGAACATCGACTTCCTGCTCGGCTACCTGAAGGGCCTCCTGAAGCGCCGGGCCGACCTGAAGCTCATTGTCACCTCGGCCACGATCGATACGGCGGCATTCTCGCGACACTTCGACGACGCGCCGATCATCGAGGTGTCAGGCCGGATGTTCCCCGTGGAGGTTGTTTACTCGCCGTTCGGTCAGGGCAAGGCCGGCGAGGACGAGGACGATGCCAATGAAGGCGACGTCACTTTCATCGAAGCAGCCGCACGCGCCGTCGAACGCATCCTCTACGAGTCCTCCGAAGGTGACGTGCTCATCTTCATGCCGGGCGAGCGCGACATCCGCGAAACGGGCGACCTGCTGCAGGGACGCTTCGGCGGCGACGCTGAGATCATTCCGCTTTACGGCCGACTGAGCGCGGGCGACCAGCAGCGGGTCTTCGCCTCCTCTTCCCTCCGCAAGGTGATCATCGCGACCAACATCGCGGAGACCTCGCTGACGATCCCCGGCATCCGCTACGTCGTGGATGCCGGCCTCGCCCGCATCAGCCGCTATAATCCGCGCACCCGCACCAAGCGCCTGCCGGTGGAGCCCGTCTCGCAGAGCAGCGCGAACCAGCGCAAGGGCCGCGCCGGCCGCGTGTCGGATGGCATCTGCATCCGCCTCTATTCCGAGGAGGATTTCAACGCGCGTCCGCCTTACACGCAGCCGGAAATCCAGCGGTCCAATCTCGCGGAGGTGATCCTGCGGATGATGGCCTTCCGGCTCGGCGACATTGAGACATTCCCCTTCGTCAACCCGCCCACACCCACCGCCATCGCGAGCGGCTTTGTGCTGTTGCAGGAGCTGGGCGCGCTCGACGAGCGGCGCGAGATGACCGCGCTGGGCCAGCAGCTCGCACGGCTGCCGATCGATCCGACGCTCGGTCGGATGCTGCTCCAGTCGCAGCACGAGCACGCCACGCGCGAACTGCTGATCATCGCCGCCGGTCTGAGCATCCAGGACCCGCGCGAACGCCCGCTCGATCAGCGCGAAGCGGCGGATGCCGCCCACAAGCGCTTCAGCAATCCGCAGTCGGATTTCCTCGCGCTCCTGAACATCTGGGACGCCGTCCACGACCAGTGGGAATCCATCCGCACGCAGGGTGCTCGGCGGAAGTTCTGCCGACAGCACTTCCTCAGCTACACCCGCATGCGCGAGTGGCAGGACCTGCACGCGCAGCTCCACGGCGCACTGGAGAACGTCGCGACGGTGAAGCTCAACGAGAGCAACGCCGATTACGCGGCCATCCACCGCTCGATCCTCACCGGCCTGCTCGGACACGTCGCCAGGCATGAGGAACGCAATGTCTTCAAGACCTCGGGTAATCGACTGCTGGCGGTCTTCCCCGGCTCGGCCCTCTATGAACGCGGCGAGCGGCCGGTAAAGGGACGCCAGGCCCGGGCGGAGAAAGGTGCCCCACCCAAGCCCAAGTCCTCGCAGCCGGAATGGATCGTGGCTGGCGAGATCGTCGAGACCTCGCAGCTCTTCGCGCGGACCCTCGGAGGCATCGATCCGGAGTGGATCGCCGAACTCGCCCCGCACCTCTGCAAGATAACACTACTCAATCCGCAATGGAGCGCGACCGCCGGCCGCGTGCTCGCCGAGGAAGTGACCACGCTGCACGGCCTCGACGTGCGCCGGCGGAAGGTGGCGTTCGGCAATCTCTATCCCAAGGAGGCCACGGCGATCTTCATCCGTGCGGCCCTGGTCGAGGAGGAACTGATGGCCGGCTCCGGGGGCCGGCACACCGACGACGAAGGCGACGCCAAGGACGAGCGCGCGGAGATGCGCCGGAGCCTGCTAACGCCCGCCGCGCCCAGTCCGGTGGCCTTTCCACCCCAGTATCGTTTTCTCGAGCACAACCGGGCCGTGCGCCAGAAGATCGAGAACTGGCAGACACGGGTGCGCCGCTACGATCTCGGCGACCTCGACGAGGCGCTGTTCAAATTTTACGCGAAGCAGCTCGAGCAGGTGTCGTCGCGTGACGAGCTGAACCGCTTCCTGCACGACGCGAAGGCCGCGGCGGCGCTCTTCGCCGAGGAGACGGATCTCGTGGGGGATCTTGCGCTGCATTACGACGCACACGCGTTTCCGGATGCGGTCGCGGTCGGCGGCCAGCCCATCGCGCTCACCTATGCCTACGCGCCAGGCGAGGATTGGGATGGCGTGACGATCAAGCTACCGGCCGAAATGGTCCGCTCGACGCCCGGTGCGAGCTTGGAGTGGTCCGTACCCGGCCTTCGCACCGAGCAGATCACCGAGCTGCTTGGCTCGCTGCCCAAGGCCTTGCGCCGGGAGTTGCAGCCTTTCGGGCCGAAGGTCGCGGAGATCGTCCGCGAGCTGCCGATCGGAGCCGCCTCGCTGACGCAGGCGCTCAGCCGCTTCATCCACGAACGCTACGCGGTCGAAGTGCCGGTAACCTCGTGGCGGCCCGAGGCGTTGCCTGCACATCTTCGGCCGCGCTACGAACTCGTCGGTGCGGACCGCAAGACCATCGTCTCCGGGCGCGACCTGGGAGAACTGCGCGACAAGGTCGCCAAGGCGGCGGTGCAAGCTCCACCCACCGCCACTCAAGACCCGGCCTGGCGAAAGGCTGCCCAGCAGTGGGAACGGCCGGCGGTGACCGGGTGGAACTTCGGTGATCTCCCCGAACGCATCACCGTGAATGCGGACACCAGCCTGCCCGTGTACGCGTGGCCGGGACTGGTGCTCGAGGACGGTGGCGTTTGCGTGCGGCTCTTCCGCAGTCAGGCCGCCGCGCGCGAGGCCAGCATCGGCGGCGTGGGACGGCTGGTGGAACTTGCGCTGCTGAAGGATTTCGCCTGGCTGGAGCGTGATCTGCGCGCGCTCGTCCGCCATGATTCACTCTACGCGGAATGCGGCGGCGCCGGCGACGAGCTGCGTGAGACGGCACTACTTTGCCTCAAGCGGCACGTCCTACCCGAAGCGGCACCCACGCCGCTGACCGAGGCGAAGTTCCGCGCGGCCGTCGAGGAGACACGCCAGCAATTGGCGGGGCTCGCCATGCAGCTGATTGACCGGGTCGGAGGTATCCTAGAATTGCGGCGGCAGGTGCGACAACGGGTGGGCTCCACGACGCCCGCGGCCACGCCGGTAGCCAAACCGCGCACTCTGAGTGACCTGCGTCAGCTCGGACAAACACCAGCGGGTGCGAGCACCAATCCCCTCGCCGCCGAACTCGTGGCTCTGGTACCCCGGCGCTTTCTCGAAGCGACGCCCTTCGCCCGCCTGCATCATCTTTCCCGCTACCTCAAGGCGCTCCTGCTGCGGGCCGAGCGCGCGGAGGCGAACCCGCCGAAGGAAAAGGAGCGCGCCCGGCAGATCGCGCCGTATCAGGAGGCGTGGTCGCGATTGCAGGCCGCGCCGCCGAAATCGGACGAGGGCCGCCGTACGGCAGCGGAGTACCGCTGGCTGCTGGAAGAGTTCAAAGTGTCGCTCTTCGCGCAGGAACTAGGCACTGCCCAGCCCGCCTCAGCCAAACGGCTGGATGAACTGCTCACCCGCATCCGCCACGCTGGCTGATTTCAATGTGCTGCCAGCATCCTGCTGGCAGGGGCTTGCCGAAGCCTGCGCCGTGAAAATTTTCCCATACCGGTCCATCGACGGCCCCTGCCGGCAGGATGCCGGCAGCACATTGGCCTCGGATTACTTCAGCTCGTGGTCGGAGGGTTTCACGCCCTTCACGTACCCGTCGAAGCCGTACATCGTGGGCTTGAATTCGCCCACGATGCTCACGTCGGCCTTGGCCGGTACCTTGAGGCCGACGAAGGAATAGGACGTGTTGACGATCAGGCGGCGCAGCCCCTCGCTCTGCAGGTCCGTCGCCGCGCCCATGGTGGTCGTGAAGGTCTTGTTCACCTTGCCGGCCTCGTTCTTCGGCTCGCGCAACCAGGCGATGACCTGCATGGGATCATTGATGCCCTGCTCCACGCCGGAAGCCGTCTTCTTCTTGTAATCGGCGGGCGCATCGGCCGGCTCCATGCCTTTCAGCACCTGGCCGCGCACGAGGATGGTGGCGTCGGCCGGCGGATACGCCTCGTACACGTCAGTGGTGCCGAAGATGTCATCGACGCCATTGAAGATGGGCAGCTTCTTGGCCGCCTCATCGATAACGCCGCGCGTGGCCTCGTGCTTGTGGTTGCCCCAGTGGTTCACCCACGTCTCACCGAGCACCTGCTTGCCAAAGCCGCCCTTCCATTCGCCCGAGGACCAGGAGAACTTCTTGTAGGCGCTCGTGCTCTTGCCGTCGTAGCTGAAGGCGTGGGTGCTCGTGCGCAGCGCGATGATGGGTTTGCCCGCGAGGTAGTAGTCCACGAAGTGCTTCATCTGGTCATCCGGCCATTCGCGGAAGCGCAGGAGCATGATGCACAGGTCGGCGGAATCGAGCGCCTCGAGGCCCGGTTCATTGTTGTGCAGGTTCGGCTCGATCTCGCCAGACTTGCCCACTGAGAAAACGACGGTGCATTTGAACCCGTTGTGCTGGCTGAGGATCTTGGCCAGCTGCGGCAGGCCTTCCTCCGAGCGATATTCCTCGTCACCGCTGATCAGGACGACGGACTTGCCGTTGGCCTTGCCGGCGGGCGGATTGTAGGTGACCCAGTCCCCGGCTTGGAGCAGCAGCGAGGACGCGACGAGGCTGAAAAGCAGGCGCAGTGGTTTCATCGGATTGAGGATGGAGCAGGAATTGGCCGAAGACAATCTTTGGGAAAAGCGGCGGTGATCTGATTTGGATAACAGGACGGCAGGTCAAGGCAGACGCCATCCGTGCTCCCAAATTCAGATCCGCCCCCGTCGCCCCGATTGAGCCTTCGCCCTTCGCCACCAGCCAACGCTGGCATTTCTTGGGTGGGCATGGACCATTCCGCGCTGTGACTCTGGAACGTCATCTGTCCACTACCGAGCTGGTCGCCGGCCTCGCCGAAGTCCGGCAGGCCCCCGCACATGAAGGGCCGCTGTTGATGATCGTCATCCGCCCTGACCGGGAGCTGCGGCAGCTGCCCGACCGCGCCGAACTCTCGCCCGAGGCCGGCCTGGTGGGCGACCGCTGGTTGAAGCATGTCACCCGCAAGCTGCCGGACGGACGGAACAATCCCGACACCCAGCTCACGCTGCTCAACGCCCGCACGGCCGCGCTCATCGCCGGTCCCCAGGAACGCTGGCCGCTGGCCGGGGACAACCTGGTGGTCGATCTGGATCTCAGCATGACCAATCTGCCAGCCGGTCGGCGGCTGCAAATTGGCAATGCCGTCATCGAGATCACCGAGGAACCGCACACCGGATGCTCGAAATTTTCCCGGCGCTTCGGTCCCGATGCGCTGAAATTTGTGAACTCGCCCGAGGGGCGCGCATTGCGCCTGCGCGGCGTGAACGCAATGGTGGTGCAGGCCGGAGGCGTCCGGCTCGGTGACCTGATCCGGAAGCTCTGAGCCATATTCCCGAAACCTGTGACGCGCGATTGCACCCGGCCGATGGCTGGGGCTTTCATCCGCGCCCGAAAATTTTGCCGTGAACAAAGACACCGTCATCAACCTGATCCTCGCGAAGCTCACCGAAGAGCTGAAGCTCTACCGCCGGGCCGCCCGTTCTGCACACTCCGAAGCGACCGACCCACACAGCAAGGCGGAGAACAAATACGACACCCGCGGGTTGGAGGCCTCGTACCTCGCGCGCGGCCAGGCCAAGCAGGTGATCGAGCTCGAGCTGTCGCTGCATGAGTTCCGCGCGCTCGTGGGCCGCAATTTCATCCCGACAGCCCCGATCGACGTGGGCGCGCTGGTCGAACTGCTTGCCGGCAAGGACCGCAGCTTCTACCTCATCGGCCCCCGGGCCGGCGGCACTGAGGTCGAACACGACGGCCACGAGATCACCGTGATGACACCCCATTCACCGCTGGGCGGACAACTGATGGGCCACAAGGCGGGCGAACGGCTCAAACTCGAATTCGGTGGGGCGAAACGGGAGTTCACTGTGGTGTCGGTGAGCTGAAGGGTGAAGAAATGAAGACGCTTTTCTTCTAGCCAGTAAAATCTGGTGATGGCGAGCTTTCGTTAAGGCAAAGCAGCCATATAGTCGTACGCAAAATCTAGGCAAAATTTGGCCGACTCAAGTTCGCAGTCACTCGCTGAATAATTATCCACCGGCGAATTGCCCAACACGCGTGGAGTTAGTCAGCACACCTCGCGCTCAATCGTCGACTGAGTACGCCAATTCTTGCGGTCTCAATGGAGCTTCGCCAAGTACTGCCAATAATAATAAGCAGAATGCGAAGATACCTTCAAAGACGCAGCAGACCAAACTTTCAACGCAAATGGCAGGGAAGGCGGAGTTCCGACGTATGATGGAGCTTGCGAGTGCTGCAAAGCGTCATAGCACTTATTCTTCAAGAAACGCACCGTCCCGCTCCTCAACCAAACCCCAATGGGTTCAGGAGTTGGGAGAACCAAAACCAGTTCTGAATCGAGCGCTACGATAAGCGGATGGAATGCTTCCGTCACTGTCCTGAATGGCTCGACTCTACGCAGACCCTGAGCCGACGAGTGGGCCGCACGTTGCTGAAGGCGGTTGGAAGTAGCGCAGAGTTGCACTCTGCTGTATCGCAGGTTTGGAACCTGCACCGGCATCGGGTTTTCCAGTACGCGTCTGGGTATTCCAACCCCCTGCCGATTGAAAATCGGCGATACAGCAGAATGCAATTCTGCGCTACCCTCATTCCGCCATGAAAACTCTCCGCCTTGGTCGCAGTTCGCTCATCAGTTCCCGCCTGGCCTATGGGTGCTGGCGGCTGGGTGGCTCGGAAGGCCAGCCGCCCCTCACCTCCAGCGAGCCGGGTAAACGCGCGATCCACGCCGCCGTCGAGGCTGGGTACACGCTGTTTGATCTCGCGGACATCTACTGCGGCGGACGCAGTGAGCAAATCTTTGGCGAGGCGTTGCGCGAGACACCCGGTCTGCGCGCACGGCTGCTGATCGCAACGAAGTGCGGCATCCGGCTGCCCGATTCGCCGCCGGGTGCGCCGTACCACTACGACTTCAGCGGCGACTACATCGTGTCCAGTGTCGAGGGCTCGCTGCGCCGGCTCGGCGTCGAGACCATTGACCTGCTGATGCTTCACCGGCCGGATTACCTGATGAACCCGCACGAGGTCGCGGGCGCATTCCTGCAGCTCCGCGATGCGGGCAAGGTGCGTGAGTTCGGTGTCAGCAACTTCAGCCCGGCCCAGGTGGAGCTGTTGCAGGCGCTCTGCCCGCTGCCACTGGTGGTGAACCAGGTCGAGATCAGCCTGCTACAGACGGTGGCGCTCGAAAACAGCACGCTCGATCAGTGCCTCGCCCAAGGCATGACACCGATGGCGTGGAGCCCCCTCGCCGGCGGCCTGCTGGGCGACCGCGTCCACGGGCTGCTGCCTTCTCAGCGGGTTTACCAGCCGGCCGCCGTCATCAGGATGCTGGACGTCCTGGCACAGGAACACGGGACGACACGCGCTGCCGTCGCGCTGGCCTGGCTGCTGAAGCATCCCGCCGAAATCCTTCCCGTCGTGGGCTCGACGAACCATGCCGACATCCAGGCGCTGGCCCGGTCGGAGGATATCCGATTGAGCCGCGAGGAATGGTATCGGCTCTTCGCGGCGGCCCGGACGACACCGCTCCCCTGACAAATGGCGGTTGCGGTCCGGGCCGATCAGGTTTAGGAGAGGTCCATGGATCAGGTGGTCGTCTGGCTGCTGTTGCTCTTGGTGCTGCTGGTCTTGGTAGTGGGCCTGGCCTTTTTCGTCCTCTACCGCTTCGACCGTCGCCGTGTCCGGCGCCAGAGCCGTCAGCTCGATCCCCTTGTCCCCCTCACTACCGCCCGCCGACGTCCTGTCCCCTTTCCCATGCCGCCCCGCTGGCTGGCGGTACGCACCACCAACACGGCGCTGGTCCGGGAGGTCTTCAGGGTGGCGAACCTGCCGCTCTTTCCGTGGTCCGACGCCCTGGCCCACTGCCGGAGCCGCAACCTGTTCGTCTCGCCGCCAGTGGATGGCTGGACACTGGTGATCGGTGCCAACGTGCCCGACCCCGCGCAGGATGTGGACGCGGCGTACCGCTTTCTCACGCGCGCCAGCACGGCCCTGGGCGAGCTGCATTTCTATTCGGCGGATCGCGTGCTGAACGTCCACACGTGGGCCCGGCTCGATGACGGGCGGGTCACGCGCGCTTACGGCTGGGCGGGCGAAACCCTGTGGAACGAGGGCCGGATGACGCTGGAGGAAAAACTCCTCGGCCTCCGCTGCCGGGCCTATGCGGAGGAGCCGGAACCGATGCGCTACGGCGACATCCCGCCCGAGCTGCACAATACCGAACGCGTAATCCTGCTCGCCCGGCGCTGGAGCATCGATCCGGTGGTCGCCAGCGAAATCCTGCTCCAGCAGGAGACGGTGGAATCGGGCGAGGACGAGGATCGCGACGAATAGTCCGGCGCGACCGGGGGGAAAATTTCCGCACGGCTCTACTGGAAACCAGCCGCTTCACCAGTATCGTCCCGCCCGTGTTGGCGTTGGTCACCCACTGGCATTGGATCGCTTTCACCGCATTTGTGCTCGTCGCACTGGCGGTGGATCTCGGCGTGCTTCACAAGTCGGGCCGGCGAGTCGTTCTCCGCGAGGCGCTGGCCTGGACCGCCCTGTGGGCGCTGGCGGCCTTCGCCTTCGCCTTCGAGATCGCCCCACGTTTCATCGACGGCTGGAAGCCCGGTGACACAGCCACGTTCACGACCGGCTACCTGGTCGAGCTGTCGCTGTCGATGGACAACGTCTTCGTCATCGCGCTCATCTTCCGCTATTTCGCGGTGCCACAGGAATGGCAGCACCGCGTGCTGTTCTGGGGCATCCTCGGCGCCCTGATCATGCGCGGCGTGCTGATCACCACCGGGGCGGTGCTGATCCACCAGTTCCACTGGCTGCTGTATGCGATGGGCGTGTTTCTCGTCTATTCCGGGGTCAAGATGATGCGGGCGGGCGAGGACCCGGCGGTGGACCCGGAGCACAATCCGGCGGTGCAGCTCGTGCGCAAGTTCTGCCCGATGACGGACCAGTTCGCCGGCGAGCGCTTCGTCACGTTCCTGGGCGGACGCCGCCTGTTCACGCCGCTGACGCTGGTGCTCGTGATGGTGGAGACGACCGACGTCGTGTTCGCGATGGATTCCATCCCGGCGATCTTCGGCGTCACCAGCGACGCATTCCTCATCTTCACGTCGAACGTCTTCGCGCTCCTTGGCCTGCGCTCGCTCTACTTCGTGCTTGCCAGCGCGCTCGGTTACTTCCGGCTGCTGAAGTACGGCCTGTCGCTGGTGCTCGTTCTGATCGGCCTGAAGATGCTGGCCGCACCCTGGCTCAAGGCGTGGCTGGGCGAATCGCTGACGAATGTCTCGCTCGCCCTTGTCGCCGGCATCATCTTCACGTCGGTGGTTGCATCCCTGATAATCGGCTGGATTGAACGGCGGCGGGAAGGCGGTCCTTCCCGATGAAGAACCGCTGGCTGCTCGCGCCCCCACGTCCCCTGCTCACCGCACCACTCATTGCCGAACTGGGCATCAGCGCACTGCTGGCCCAGTGTCTCGTGAACCGGGGCCACACGGAACCCGGGGAGACGCGGACCTTTCTCGATCCGCGCCTGAAGTCGCTCGCCGATCCGTTCCTGCTGCCGAACCTCGCCCGCGCGGTCGAGCGCCTCTTTGCGGCCCGCGAGGCCGGGGAAACTTTCCTGATCTTCGGCGATTACGACGTGGATGGCGTGACCGCCACGACCATCCTGGAAACCGGCCTTTCCGAACTCGGCTGGAAGGTCTGCCACTATCTGCCACACCGGATGGACGAGGGCTACGGCCTGAGCCAGACGGGAGTGGAAAACTGCCTCGACCGTTTCAACATCTCCCTGCTCGTCGCGGTGGATTGCGGTTCCACCGCCACCGAGCAGATCCGCTGGCTGCAAGAACGCGATGTGGATGTGGTGGTGCTCGACCACCATCAGGTCAGCTCGCCCGCGCCGGCGGCGTATGCGCTCGTCAACCCGCACCTGTCCGCGCCGAGCGAACCCAACTTCCGCGAACTTTGTTCCGCCGGGCTGGCCTTCAAGTTCCTGCACGGGATCGTCAAGCACGGTCGCGAACTCGGCTTGGACGGTTTCGCGAAGTTCGACCTGAAACCGTTCCTTGATCTCGTCGCACTCGGCACGGTGGCCGACCTCGTTCCGCTCGTCGGCGAGAACCGTATCCTCGTCAGTGTCGGGCTCGAACGCCTCGACGTGACCACGCGCCCCGGGCTGGTTGCGCTCAAGGAAATTGCCCAGACCAAGTCACCCGTCGGGGTGTACGAGGTCGGCTTCCAGCTTGCGCCCCGGCTCAATGCGGCCGGCCGCCTCGAAACTGCCGAGGCCGCGTTGGAACTGCTGCTTGCCCCCGACCTGGAAACCGCGATGCCGCTGGCACAGGCGCTGGACTCGACCAACCGCGAACGACAGTCCATTGAGAAGCGGATGGCCGACGACGTGATCGCGCAGGTCCGCGCCCGGTTCGACCCGGTCCGCGACTTCGTCATCGTGGAAGGCCAGTTGCTCTGGCACATCGGCGTGGTCGGCATCGTCGCCTCGCGCGTGCTGCGCGAGTTCTACCGGCCCACGATCATCCTCGGGGGGGACAACGAGCTCTGGCGCGGCTCGGGCCGGAGCATCGCGGGCTTCGATCTCGCCGCCGCGCTGCGCGACTGCTCCGACCTGCTGGTCCGGCATGGCGGACACGCCATGGCCGCCGGCGTGACACTCGCTCCGACCAATGTGGACGCCTTTCGCGACCGGCTCAACGCCGCCGCCCGCACCGCTCTGCCGCCGGATCTGCTCGTGCCCGAACTAAGGCTCGACGCCGAGGTGCCGCTGCGCGAGCTGACCTTCGAGCGCCTCGACGAACTCGCCCGGCTGGAACCTTACGGCCAGCAGAATGCGCCGCTGCAGTTTGTGATCCCGCGCCTCACGCTCACCCAGCCGCCCCAGAAGCTCGGCCGCGAGCAGCAGCACTGGAAGTTCCGCCTCACCGATGGCGTCGCGCAGGCCGATGCGCTGTGGTGGGGTGCCGTGAAGGAAGCGCCCCCAAAGGGCACTTTTGACATCGCCGCCGTGCCGCAGGTGGACGAATTCAACGGCCGCCGCAACGTGCGTCTGAAGTTTCTGGACTGGCGGCCTTCGGCCTGAACAACCTGTCAACCAGGTGCCCCTCTTAATATATGCCTGGTTGTCAATATAGCGTGCTAAGCGCGCGCGGCCGGGACATCGATGTCGACCGGTTCCTGCTCCAGAGCAGCCTGGAAGCGGAAACCGTGTGGCGTCGGGATGACCCGCCACTGCTCCGCGGCACCAAGCGCCGACGCAAGCCCCGGCTCTCGGGTTTCTCCCTTTTTATCGCCGACGTGGATCGCCGGTCTTCCTGGCACATGAAACGGGTGGAGGAATTCCTGATCAAGCACTCCCGTGAGTTGCGCCGACTGCGACGTGCCCCGGGCATGACCGGCTTTCAGATTGAGTTTGTCAGCTACCGGCGCACTGAGGGGATTCAATGGGATACCATCCCAGCCAGCTTGCTGTGCCTGATCGCTGCCTTGGGAATGGATATCGAGTGGTCGGTCTGGCCGGCCCCTTCCGATTGGGAGGGGATTGTGGGCGAGAAGATCCCGCGCCGTCCCCCGGCCGCGATCAGAAAAGCGATGAAGATAATGAAAGACCAAGCCGGCCCCCGACCCGGGCCAGAAAAGGTGACAGGGAAACAGATAAGCCGACCGTTGAGATCGACGGACAAAACCTCACGGCCCGAGGCGAAACAATGAGCGACAGGGTCGTCGCGTGCACACCTCTTATGCCCCACGTCCTGATCATCCATGAAGTCCAGGATTATGAAGCCTGGAAGAAAATCTTCGACGCCGCAGCGGGCATTCGCGGGGAGGCGGGTGAACGTTCGTACCAGGTTCTCCGCTATGCGGGTGATCCCAACCGGATTATCCATTTTTCCGTGTGGACCTCGCACGATGATGCGCGCCGTTTCTTCGAATCGCCCCGGCTCGTGAAGATTCGCGCCGAGGCCGGCGTGAAAGCGCCGGAATTCATTTATTTGGAAGCGCTCGAAGCCGGAACACTTTGAACTGTTTCAGACTTTATGAAGGCAATCCCTTCCGTGATTAAAATGTGCGGTTCTGGAACGCGAAACGCTCTGGTGACGATAGCGGTCGTCTTGGGGGCTCTCGGCGGCTGGTTTCTGCATTCCTGGTATATGGGAATGGACGACGAACCCGAGTCCTTCGGTGAGAAGCGCGAGTGGGCCACCCTCCAACGCCTCGAACTGATCAGCCGCAGCTCCGCCATTTCGAACCTCGAATTCACCAACCTCGACGAACGCTCAATCGTTTGCCTGCCCTCACTCTCGGGCAAACGGCTCCGGATCATGCTCAATCCCAAAAGCCGCCCGTATTACAAACAGATGCCGGCGGGAGAATACAGTCTGTCCAAGGAGCAGCTCGATGAGATCACGGCCAAAGGAAATCCCACCTCGACGGTCAGCGCGTGCCTGGCGACCCACGTTCGGTTTCCGCCATGATGGCGCAGCCTCCCAAGTAGGACGGGCGTCCCGCCCGTCTTCTGACTTTTCCCTCGTCGAGGCCTGTTTCCTTCGCGTTTTGAGGTGGGCAAGCGCTTGAGGGCAGAAATTCCAGAGGACGGGCGAGACGCCCCGTCCTACTTCGCCACCTTCAGCAACGCCCCCAATTCCGTCGCATCTATCTGCCCATCGCCGTTTTTGTCGGCGGCCTTGAAATCCGCATCGGGGCCGCGCCACAGCTTGAACTCGATCGGGTTGAGCTTGCCGTCGCCGTCCAGATCACGGCGCGCGATGATTTCCGCCACCGTTTCACCGGTGGGCTCCTTGGCTATGACCGCCGCCCGCGCAGCGGGACGCACGCTGTCGGCAATCTCCGTGAACAGGCTGTCGGGGAATTGGGTCCGCAGTTGCGTCAGGAACTGGTCGAGCCGCTCCGGCTGCCCCAGCCCGGTGGCATCGTGCGCGAACGCGAGGAGGAACAGTGATTCCGCATCGATCCCCTCACGCGCCTGGCCGTCCGGCGCCAGCAGCTCGACGACCTTGGCCGGTTCGCCGCCGAAGAAGGCATAGACGGCCCGCTCCTTTACCGACAGGGACGCCAGTTTGGTGCCGAGTTCCTCGGGTTTCAGCGCATCGGGCGTCCAACGGACCGGCGGCACGCCGGTCAGGGGCAGCTTCTCCAACGCGATCAGGGGCGTGGCTGCGGGGGCGCGGGTCACATCGAGCCCGAGCCAGAGGAAGCGGTCATTGGCCGCGAGGCTTCGCACCGGCGAACCGACCAGAAACCAGCCGACCCAGCGCCGGCTGGGCGTGTGCAGCAGCAGCACGCGGGCACGGTTGGTGTTGGCGCCGTCGGTCGTGGCCACCCAGAGAAAGGCATTGTCCTGCAGGAGCGCGGTCACACCGCCCGGCAGCCGGCTCATGGGCACCACCGGACTGAGGGTGAGTCCCGCATCGGCACCGGCGCGGGCCAGCCGTGCGCGCTGGCGCATGCGGTCGCGCACCCCGGCCATGACCCGCGTACGGGCCATGGCATAGCCAGCGGCCGAGACCTGAAAGCCTGGCGCCAGCGCAATCCCCAGGCCGCCTGGCACGGTGACCCCGACGGGGGCAAAACGGTTCTCCACGCCGCCGTTGTCCGGGTTCAGCCAATGCAGGCCGGCATCGCTGCCCAGCCAGAAACCGCCGTCGCCATCCCCGGCCACGCAGCGGACGGTCGGTGGCTCCAGTCGCGGCGAATTGCGTCCCAGCTCATCCTTCAGCGGCAGCCATTGAGTCCCCCGGATGTTCCGGTTGGCGACCGCGTGATCAGTGGCGGCCAGCAGCCAGTCGCGGGAGCCGTCGAAGAAACGCCACGGCTCGGACTCGCGCAGGTTCTCGGTGGGCGCGGGGGAACTCAGCCGCGTGAAGTTGGCCGCCCCGCGTGCCAGGCTGTAGAGCCCGCCGGATTGGCCAAGCGTCAACAGACCGGCATCCATGTCGGCGAAGCCGAGAAGGTTCGTGGCGCTGAGCCCGCGTGCCGTGCCGAAGGTGTCCACCCCCCGTGTGTCCGGATTGAAGCGGGCCGCCCCGCCATCCAGCGCAAGCCACAGACGGCCACCCGTGGCGTGCAGCGCATTGATGATGCGCGGCTCCAGCACACCACCGACCGGTTCGAGCAGATTGGAGTCGAGCGTGAAGACCCACAGCTTGCCAGCCCCCGCCGGCAGAGCGGTGGCCCCGCGCGGGCGCGCACTCAGCCAGAGCCGCCCCTCGCTGAAAGCCATCGCCTCCACGGAAGCCATCGGGATGTTCGGCGGAAACTGCGCCCCGCTCAGGCGGGGTGCGACAAACGGCGGCAGCAGTTCGAACCGGTGGAGCACAAAGGCGTCCGCCGGGACGGCGTTGGTCGGTTTAGGGGTGGAAACGTCAGCACGCCCCGCGAGAACCGCGAGGACCAGCAGCAGGAAGATAACAGGACGAGGCAAGCGTGCCCAAGCTGCGGGGGAAACCACCGTTGGTCAACCGCCAGCAATCCGACCCGGGCCCTCCCTGCATCCCGGCACAAACATTCGGTTGGCAGGGAGACATGGCGAAGTTTCGTTGCGCGACGGCGGGCCGTGGCCGATAACCTTCGCGCGATGACGATCCGGTTCCGATGGCTCCCCGTTCTGCTGGCGTTGCTGGCGCACCCGCTCCCGTCCACCCGGGCAGCGGAGGCTCCGCCGTTCAGCGAGGTGTTCGAGCTGATTCGCACCAATCTCACGCTCGACGCCGCCAAACTGAACGAAATGGCCATCGAAGGCCTCGTCCAGCAGCTCGGCGGACGGGCCCAGTTCACCGACCAGCCGGTGACCAACGAGGCTCCGACGGACCTGCTGCCCGTCGCCACCACGTTTGAGGGCGGCTACGGCTACGTGCGGCTCGGTGAGGTGAGCGGCGACGTGGCGACACGGCTGGCTTCAGCGCTCGCCAAGGCGGCCGCCACCAATCAGCTCAAAGGCCTCGTGATCGATCTGCGCTTCGCCGGCGGACGAGATTTTGCCACGGCGGCGCAGGTGATGGACCAGTTCCTGCCCGGTGGGCAGAAGGTGCTCGACTGGGGTGAAGGCCCCTTCGTCTCCACCGCCAAGACCAATGCGTTCAGCCAGCCGCTGGCCGTGCTCGTGAACCGCGAAACGCGCGGCGCGGCCGAGGCGGTGGCGGCCGGCTTGCGCCATGCAGGCGTCGCGCTGGTGCTCGGGGGCACCACGGCGGGCGAGGCCAGCCTTTATCGCGAATTTGCCCTCTCCAATGGCCGCCGACTTCGCCTTGCCGTAACGCCCGTGCTGAGCGGTGATGGAGTGCCCCTGCCGGCCGGTGGTGTGGTGCCCGACATCCCGGTGACGGTCCGGACCGAAACGGAGCGGTCGTATCTCGCCGATCCGTTTGCGCTCGCGTTAGGCAGCGCCAACCTCGGCACGAACCGGGTGGCCGCCGCGCCCAAGGTCCGGAAAAAGCTGACCGAGGCCGACCTGGTCCGCGCCCGTCAGGAGGGCAAATCGGTGGAAGCCGTGACCAATGCTTCGGGCGCACCGGTGGAATTGCCCCGGGTCATCCGCGACCCGGTACTGGCCCGGGCGGTGGATTTGCTGAAGGGGCTGAGCGTCGTTCGCGCGCCTTGATGTGAAGCGAGGCGTCAGAACTAGCGAAGGCGCCTCGTCCCAATCTTGCTCCTGCTCTTGCTCTCTCGGTCGCTGTTAGTGGAGGCAGAGCAAGAACAAGAGCAGGAGCAAGATTGGGAGCCCGGACTTGCGGCGAAGGTTCAGGCCGGCATCCTCTGCCCATGCGCTCCCTCCGTCTCGCCTGTTGCGTTTTGTTTCTGGGCCTTTTCGCCGTCCATGCGGAAGACCAGTCCGCCTATAACCGCACGGAGGTCATCTACGGACGCAAATCGGGCGTCGCGCTGACGCTGGATGTCATCCGGCCCGCCAAGCCCAATGGTTATGGGGTGATTTTCATGGTGTCAGGCGGATTTTTCTCCAGCCATGAGTCACTGGATGGCTCGCTCAAGGGCGGGCTCCTCAGTCCGGTGCTGGACCGTGGCTATACTGTCTTCGGCGTGGTGCATGGGTCGCAGCCGAAGTTCACCATTCCGGAGATCACCCAGGACATCCATCGCGCCATCCGCTTCGTGCGTCACCACGCGGCGGAATACGGCGTGAAGCCCGACGGGTTCGGCATCTTCGGGGCCAGCGCGGGCGGACATCTGTCCCTGACGATGGGCACGCAGGGCGGTCCGGGAAAGACCGATGCTGCCGATCCCATTGACCGCGAATCCAGTGCGGTGCAGGCCGTGGCCTGCTTCTTCCCGCCGACCGATTACCTCAACTGGCGCGCGCCGGGCGACGATGCGGTGGGCGTGGGCGTACTGGCCAATTTCAAGCCCGCCTTCGGGCCGCGCAGCGACACGGCGGAGAGCCGGGCGGTGTACGGAAAGGAAATCTCGCCGATCAATTTCGTGAAGGCGGACATGCCGCCGACGCTCATCATCCACGGCGAGGCCGACAAGCTCGTGCCCATCTATCAGGCCGAGATTTTCATGAAGAAGTGCGAAGAGGTGGGCGTGAAGGCTCCGGTGAAACTCATCCGCAAGCCCGGCCTGGATCACGGCTGGCCCGGCTTGGACAAAGATGTGGTGGTGTTCGCCGACTGGTTCGACGAGCAGTTGCGCGGACTGAAAAAGTAGTCGCGCTCAGCCCGTCGGGCGCACGGCGCGATAGACCAGAAACAGCTCGTCGCCGTGACGCTTGGCGGAGCTCAGCTCGAACAACGCGGCATCGCCCAGCCGTTGAAATCCGAGGCCATCGGCAATGGTCGGGGATTGGCGTCCGCCGAAAATGCGCGGACAGAGCGTGAGGTGTAGCTCATCCACCAAGCCCGCCCGGAAGAGCGCGTCGTTCAGCCCGCCGCCGCCCTCACACAGGAGCCGTTGCACGCCAAACTCGGAGCGCAACCGGCCCAGCATCATCGCCAAATCGACGTCCGCACCCGATGAAACCCACACGAGCGCGCCGAGCTTTTCGAGCCGCTTGACGTTCCGTTTCGTGGCTTTGGCTCCGACCAGCACGATTAGCGGTGAGAATTTCTTCTGCCAGATCGCCGCCGAAGATGAAATCGACGCGGACGCGCTGGCGATGACCCGGACCGGATATTCGGCCAGTCCGCGCCGCAATCGGGAGCGTCGGTGGACTTCGCCCCCGTTGCCCAGCGTGGCGCCAGTTTCCTCGACTGTGCGTGCGCCGCACAGGATCGCATCCGCCGTGGCACGGAGTTCATAGAGATGCCGCGCATCCCGGGCGCTGCCAAAGGTGGTCACGGCGCGGTTGGCCGTGGCGATCTTGCCATCCGCCGTCATGGCCATGTTTATCAAGACAAAGGGGCGGTCGGGCGCAGCGCTCATAAGATCAGCATCGCGTCGCCGTAGCTGAAAAACCGGTAGCGCTCACGCACGGCCTCCGCATAGGCCGCCAGCAGAAGATCGCGGCCTCGGGGATGCTCCCCGGGTGCGACGAGGGCGCTCACGAGCATCAGCAACGTGCTTTGGGGCAGGTGAAAATTGGTCAGCAGGGCATCCACCACTGTGAGCTTCGTCGGCGGATACAGAAAAATGCGGGTCCGGCCGGGTCCGGCGACGAGTTTGCCGCCGTGTTCCCGGGCCACACTTTCGAGCACGCGCACGCTGGTCGTGCCAACCGCAATGACCCGGCGGCCTTCCGCCCGGGCGAGATTCACGGCGGCGGCCGTTTCGGGCGGGACCTCGAACCGCTCCTCATGCATGACATGTTCCTCGACCCGCCCGGCCTTCACCGGCGCAAACGTCCCGTGCCCGACGTGCAGGGTGACAAACTCGACGCCGATGCCACCGGCACGTAACGAGGCGAGCAGCTCCTCGGTGAAATGCAGGCCCGCCGTGGGGGCGGCCACCGAACCGTCATGCCGGGCAAACACGGTCTGATAACGGGAACGATCTTCCGCGCCGGTGGCGGGCGGGTTGCGGCTGATGTAGGGCGGCAACGGCATCTCCCCCAGCGCGGAAAGCGTCGCGGGAAAATCGGTCACCCCCGAAAACCGCAGGCGGCAATGCCCTTCTTCGTTCTTGGCCAGAACCACGGCTTGCAGTGGCGATATCTGACCATCGGGGCTGCGGAAGATGATTTTCGTTCCCGGTCGGACGCGTTTGCCCGGACGCAGCATGACCCACCAGTCGAGCGGGCCATTTTCTTCCAAGAGCAGGATTTCGATCTCGCCCCCGGTATCGGGTTTGAAGCCCCGGAGCCGAGCGGGAATCACCCGCGAGTTGTTCAGCACCAGCAAGTCCCCCGACTTCAGAAAACTGGAAAAAGCGCTAAAGGCATGATGCTCAATGGTACCGGCCGGGCGTTTCAATACCAGCAACCGGGAGCCATCCCGGCGGGAGGCGGGATGCTGGGCGATCAGCTCCTGGGGCAGCAAATAGTCGAAATCAGCAGTCAGCACGACGCCCGAAACTAAGCCTTTGGCACCGGAGCGACTAGCAAAGCTTAGTGAGACGCGCCAGGCCGACGGTTCCACCCCAATTTACCCCAGTACGCTTCGGAAAGCAGATATCCACCAGTTATTCACCGCCTGAATATGTTCCATAAAAAGCGCGCTTCATGTTGCGATTCAGCAGGTTGATTTGCTTGGCTGGCTTTTGCTGGAATGGTTACTCACAGGTACGAAGCCGCGTATTGTGAGCAAGTTGGCAAGCTCAAAAAACACGAAAATTATTGCAGTTTCCGGCCACTAGTGGAAAAAAGGGGCGTTCAGTGGAAAATAGTCACGACGCTCATGTCCGAATCGACCAACAACGCCAGCGAGAGTTCCCCCTCCACAGGGGTCTCGGCGTCTGCGTTGGTGCCGTCGGGCGAACAGCGGTTTACGTGGAATTTTGACCATAAGCTCGACGGCCAGAAGCGCGTGCAGTTTCCGGCCAACTGGCGTCCGCAGGATCCTGAAACCAAGTACATGCTCGTGATGATGCCGCACTCCCACATGCAGTCGGAACGCGAGTTCGCCTACGTCATGGGGCTCACGCGCCGGCAGTTTGAGGCGATGCTCGAAAGGATGGATCGTCAGAACCTCGGCAACCGCCAAGCGGGAGCCGTGCGTCGCAAGCTTTTCCATAATACGTTCGAGCTGAGTGTCGATCCCGCCGGCCGGCTGTGCCTGCCGCCCAAGATGGCCGCGCAAACCGGCCTGGATAAGGAGGCCCACTTTGTCGGGGCAGGCACTCATTTCGAAATCTGGGATCCGGCTATCTTCGAGAAGTGCACCAAGGCGGACGACGCTCTCGCCGCCGAGGGATACGAAAACATGTTCTGACCTATGGGCTTGTCCAATCTATTCGCAGTGGGTCGCAGCATGGTGGGCTTGGGCCGCAAGCCCGCCTATCGAGCGGCTGAACCTGGCCTAGTGCCCAAGTTTAAACCGTCCGTTACCGATAACACCGCCGATGCGGGCTTGTTTTCCTCGGCCAACGCCAAAGAGGCAACAGACCCGGCGAAGCCCGCCAGCCAAGCGGCACCGACTAAGCCCACCTCAACGTTAACGTTTGCTAAGTCGGTTTTCAAACCGAAGCACAGTTTTTTTGGCTGGCTGCTGGGCGGCAACCGACGACGTGTGGATGGACGGCTGGTCCAGGGCGAATTCCGGCTGCAAAACGTCCGCCCCTTGCAAAACAGCCTGCGCGATGACGACAGCCTGACCGTGGTCGAGCGCCGCGACCCCAAAGTGCTTTTTCAAACCCCTCCGGCCGCACCGACCAATGACAACCAGGATCATGCCTGGCGGCGGCTGCGGGACCGGAACAAAGCCGGCCAAGTGGTTAAACTCGACTGACCCCGGTGCCATGCGTGAACCCAACCCCACCCTTTGCCCACCGCCCAGTGTTGCTGGCCGAAACCCTGGCGGCGCTGCGTCCCCGGGACGGCGCGAGCTATTTCGACGGCACCTGTGGTGGAGCTGGGCACAGCGCGGCGATACTGGAGGCCAGTTCCCCGACGGGTCGCCTTTACGCCTGCGATCAGGATCCGAGCGCCATCGCGGCGGCGGCTGAACGGCTGCAGGCCTACGCGGGGCGTTTTGAGCTGCGGCAGATGAATTTCGCCGCGGCGGCGGACTGGGTGCCGGCGGGAAGCTGTGCCGGCGCGCTGCTGGATCTGGGCGTCAGTTCCCACCAGCTCGATACGGCGGCGCGCGGGTTCAGCTTCCAGCAGGACGGGCCGCTCGACATGCGGATGTCGCCGGACAACCCGGTGACGGCGGCGCAGGTGGTGAACGAGTGGCCGGTCGAGGAACTGGCCCGGATTTTTTGGGAAAACGGTGAGCGGGACGCGCGGCGGATCGCGCGGGCCATTGAACGGGAGCGGAAGATGCGGAAGTTTGAGACAACGAAGCAGCTGGCGGCGTGTATTGCGCGGGAATGCCCGCGCCATGGGCGCAAGGCCGACCCCGCGACCAAGCCGTTCCAGGCGCTGCGCATCACGGTCAACGACGAGACGGTGGTATTGCAGCGCGGCCTGGCCGGCGTCCTGCAGATGCTGGCTCCCGGCAGCGTGTTCGCCGTCATTACCTTTCATTCCGGCGAGGACCGGATCGTGAAGGATTTCATGCGCAACGAGGCGCGCGACTACGATGTGCCGGCGGGCGAGGAAGACTTGCCGCACGTGCGCATCCCCCGCCCACCCCGGGCGCAGCTAGTCACCCGCAAACCCATCCTGCCGACCGAAGAAGAACTCGCCGCCAACCCCCGCTCCCGCAGCGCCCAGCTCCGGGTGATCACCAAACTCTGACCATGGCCAAGAACCAAAAACGCGATGTCCGGGCGCTCCGCTGGCAGACCTTCGGGTTCGTGCTCTTCGCGGTCTGCGCGGTGGCGGGCATGACCCTGGGCTATGTGCTGCAACGCAAGGCGCATCAGCGCCTGGGCGAGCAGGTCGTGGTGCTGGAGCACCGCGCGCAGGAACTGGCGACCGCCGTCCAGCAGCAGCGTGTGCTGCAGGCGCAGCTCTCGTCACCCGCGCAGCTCCGCCAGCGCATGCAGGAACTGGATCTGGGCCTGGTGAACGTCAGCCCATCCCAGCGTCTTTTCGTCACCCTGCCGGCCTCCGGCCCCTTGCCGCTGCCGGCTCCCGTGCCGGTGGAAAACGAGCGGCGCACTCCGGTCCGTACCGGGCCGACCCTGGCCACGGCCACCCGTTGACATGAACCCGACCAGCCAGACCCGACGCCTATGGGGCATTGTTGCCCTGTACTGTGTGGGCTTTGCCGTGCTCGCCGGTCGGCTCGTGTTTGTGCAGGCGATCCAGCCCGCGCATCCTTCGGAGCATTCGGCCGACGCCACGTTGCGCCGGGTGATGCGCCCGGCGCGGCGCGGTTCGGTGCTGGATGCCAACGGGGTTCCGCTCCTGCTCTCGGAGTTTGCGGTCACGGTCCGGGCCGACCCCCTGAAGGTGGGCCAGTTCTCGCCGGAGGTGGCCCGGATCGTCGCACCCTATGTGGGCCTGCCCGAGTCCGAGGTGCTCACCCGGCTGCAGCCCTCGCTCTATCTTCAGGCGGTCACCAACCGGGTGACCAACCACAGCATCGTCTCGCTGCAGCTCGCCCAGCGCGAGCGCATGCGGCACAACAACGGCGTCTTCACCAATCTGCCGATGGAGCGGTGGATGGCGCTGGAGGCCTTCTTCACGACCAACCGTTATCAGCGTGAAATCGAGCTGGCCACGACCAAGAGCAATCTGATCACGGCCAGAGACGCGGCCAAGAAGGCGCTGCCCTGGTGGAACCTGCCCGAGCGCCTGCGCCTGTCGCGCCAGACCAAGGCACAGTTCAAGGCGCTGAACACGGAGATCGCGCTCGTGCGCAGCAATGCGAACGAATGCCGCGTCGCCGGCCTGTATCCCGAGATCGTGGAGCTGCGGCGCTACACCCTCGACCACCGGGCCGCCCACGTCCTCGGTTACGCCACCAACAGCAGCGAAGTTCCCGCTCCCGGCGTGCGCCTGCCGGTCAAACTGCTGGGAGCCTCCGGCATTGAGCAGCGGTTCGACCGCGAGCTGCAGGGTTCGCATGGCATGATCGAAACGCGCCGTGCCGGCGGCCGTGAGCTGGTGCCGCTGCGACAGCAGGAAATCCCGCCCACGGACGGTCTCAACGTCGTGCTGACCCTGGATGCGAACATCCAGGCGATCGTCGAGGACGTGCTGGACGACGCCATGCGCACGCTCAACCCGAAGAGCATCAGCGCCATTGTCCTGCGGCCTCGCACGGGTGAAATCCTCGCCCTGGCCAACCGGCCGACGTGGAACCCGAACACCCGCCATGTCTCCTCGCTCGAGGTGCTGCAGAACCGCGCGATCATGCAGCCTTCCGAACCCGGCTCGACCTTCAAGATGGTCACCTATTCTGCGGCGCTGGATCTGGGGCTGGTCAGTCTGGAGCAGCCGATCAACTGCGAAGGTGGCCACTGGAACGTGCCCGGCACCCGCCGCATCATCCGCGACGATCAGGGTGAAAACATCGGCCTCACGACGGTGGAAGATGCCTTTGCCCACTCCAGCAACGTGGGGGCCGTGAAGCTCGGTCTGCAGGTCGGCACCAATTCGCTTCTGCCCTACATCCGCAATTTCGGCTTCCTCGCCCGCACCGGCATCGAGTGTGGCGGTGAACACGGTGGCGGCATCCCCCGCTGGGACGGGCTCACCTCCAGCAGTTTGCCCTTCGGGTACGGCCTTTATGCGACCCCACTGCAGACGGCGATGGCCGCCGCCGCCATCGCGAACGAGGGAATGCTGATGGAGCCGCACCTGGTCCGCCGGCTCACGACTGCGGACGGTAAAACCGTACGCCAGTTTGAACCCCACGCGGTGCGGCAGGTCATCCGGCCGGAAACCGCCCACCAGATGATCCGGGCCATGCGCCGGGTGGTGCTGGTCGGCACCGGCAAGCTGGCGGCGCTGGCGGACTTCGACGTGGCCGGCAAAACCGGCACGGCCAAGAAATGGGATCCGGTCCGGAAAGTGTATGCGGCCGACCATTACTACGCCTCGTTCGTCGGCTTCTTCCCGGCGGAAAACCCCGAGGTCTGCATCATGCTGGCCGCCGATGATCCGATCCTGAAAGGCAAGGCCGGCTATGGCGGCAAGGCCTGCGCCCCGCTTTTCGCCAAGATCGGCCAGGAAGTCGGCAGCTATCTCGCTCTGCCTCCAACGCCCCGCACCAACGACGCCACCGCCCTGGCCCTGCCAGCCGGTGGCGCTACTCACCTCGCCGCCCGTCCCTGAAATGCAACTGCCCCTCTCCAGTTTCGCCCGCAAATTGAGCAACGCCCGCCTCGCCGCACGGGGCGTGGGCGAGCGGCTGGTGCACGGCGTCACGCACGATGCGCGCACCGTCGAGCCCGGCTTCGTCTTCTGCCTGCTGCCGGAATCGCGTGGGGCCAACCCGTATCAGGTGTTTGCCGCCGCCGAGCGCGGGGCTGCGGCCATCATCTGCGAGCCGGACACGATGCTGCCGCCGAACCTGCCGCGCCTGGAAGTTGCGGACGCCCACGCGGCCTACGCCGAGGCGGCTTCGGCTCTCTTTGGCAACGCCGCGCAGCGGCTTGAACTGTTCATCGTCCAAGCGCCCGACAGCGCGGCCCCGGGAACCCGCCGTCATTCCTCGAATGTCGCGAACCTGCTCGCCCGGCTGCTGCGTGCCACGGGACGTGACGTCGCACTGCTGGGGGAACTCGGCTGCGAGGCCGGCGACCGCCGCCTGCCCCGGCCCGTGTCCAAGATGGACGCGCTGGAACTCCACTCTTTCCTTGCCCAGCACGAGCGCGCCGGTGGCAATTCTGCCGTCATCGAACTCACCGGCAATACCAGCACGAATCTGGCCGGCACCAAGTTTGCCGGGGCGGTCGCCCTGACCGAAGCCCGTCCGCTGGCTCCGGACACCGTGCTGACTTGGCGCGGCCTGCGCCTGCCGCTGCCCGATGGATTTTTGCTGGCACCGCTGGCCGGCCGGGGCAACGCCCTCGCGTTGCGCGAGGCGTTTGAGGCGGCGCTGGCCGCCGGGGCGGCGCGCAAACCGTTGCTGGCCTCGCTGAAGACTCTGCGGACCACCTCCGGCTTTCTGGAACCCGTTCACGCGGGACAGCCGTTCGGTGTCTTTCTTGACGCGGCACATACGCCGGCGGAGCTGGCGACGGCGCTGGCCGAAGCGCGCGAACTGGTGCGCGGCCCGGGCCGCCTGCTGCTCGTCACCGGCGCTCCCGCCGAGTTTGACGCCACCACCCGGATCGAGCTGGGGCGGGTCGCCTCGGCGGCCGACCGCATTTTTGTGACCGCCGACAACCCACGTCACGAGTCAGTCATGGCGCTGTCCGCCCAGATGATGAGTTCCGCCCCCGCTGCCCGGTTCATCTTTGAACCGAACCGCGAGCGCGCCGTGCACGCCGCCATCCGGATCGCCGGACCGGACGACGTGGTGGTGATCGCGGGCAAGGCGCACCGGCGCGTCCAGGAGGTCGGCGGTGCCGTCCTGCCCTGTGACGACCATGCGACCGCAATTTTAGCGCTGGCAGCCCGAGGCCATGGAGACGGAGGAACTGAGTTGTAACGGAAATCCTCGGGCTGCCAGCGCCCAACTTCAAACCGGACCACAAACCATGAGCACCAACCCGATCCCGCACCATTGGAACTGGGAATTCACCGCCAAGGTGCTGCTGTGCGCGCTCTGCCTGCTGGCCATGCTCTGAACCGCCTGTGAACGCCGCCCAGCCCATGAACGCCACCTACCGGCCCCAGCTCTTCGGGGTGCTGGCCGGGCTGTTTCTGGCCGCCGGCCTCGTGCTTTCGGCGATGCTCTTCACACGCACATGGCTCAAGATTGCGGACTCCGACTCCATCGCGGTCACCGGCTCCGCGCGCCGCAATGTCATGGCGGATTTCATCGTGTGGCGGGCCACGTTCAACGTGACCGCAGGCACGCTGCTCGAGGCGCAGCAGCGGCTGAAGGAGGACCGCTCGAAAGTGGCCGCCTTCTTCGCCGCCGGCGGCATCACCAACCACACGTTCACCCCGATCGTGATCAACGAGATGGAAGGACTCCAGACCCTCAAGAACAACGGCGGGGAAACCTCCAGCACGCACATCGTCGGCTACAAGCTGGAGCAGAAGGTCGAGATCCGCTCGGCCGACGTGGACCGCCTGATGCAGCTGGACCGCGACTCCGCCACGCTGGTCGAGCAGGGCGTGCAGCTTGCGCCCGCCGCGCCGGAATTCGTTTACACCAAGGCCGGCGATGCCAAGGTCGAAATGCTCGCCGAGGCGACGAAGGACGCCCGCGCGCGGGCCGACCAGATTTCGGTCCAGGGTGGACGCAGCATCGGCGGGCTGCGCTCGGCCAAGATGGGTGTTTTCCAGATTACGCCGCTTTATTCCAGCGAGACGAGCTGGGAAGGCCGCAACGACACCACGAGCCGCGAGAAGACCATCACCGCAGTGGTCAACGCGGCGTTCACGATGAGGTAACATGGACCCGCGCCCCCTCAGCTTCTTTGTTACCGCCACGGGCGGGGAATCTCTCCTGATTTCTCCCGCCATCACGGTGTTGCGCGTGGTCACGGACTCCCGAGACGTGCGGTCCGGTGACCTGTTTGTGGCCGTGGCCGGTGAACGGTTCGACGGCCACGACTTTCTGGCGGAAGTCCGCTCCAAAGGGGCGGTGGCAGTGGTCATCGCGCGCAGCCAGCTGGCGAAAATGCCGCCACAGACGCCGGCCATCATCGTGGAGGAGACCCGGTCCGCCTATGGCCGGATCGCCGCGGCGTATCGGCGGCAGTTCGACCTGCCGGTGATCTGCGTCGGCGGCTCCAACGGCAAAACCACCACGAAGGAGATTCTTGCCAGCCTGCTGGCCCGCAAGTGCTCCACCCTAAAGAGCGAGGCGAGCTTCAACAACGACATCGGCGTGCCCGCCACGCTGCTGCGGCTGGAGCCGACGCATGGTGCCGCCGTGCTCGAGGCAGGCACCAATCATCCGGGCGAACTGGCTCCGCTGGTGGAGATGATCGCGCCGCGCATCGGCATCGTCACGAGCATTGGCCGCGAGCATCTGGAATTCTTCGGCGACCTTGCCGGGGTGGCCGCCGAGGAAGGCACACTGGCCCAGCAGCTGCCGACCGCTGCGGAAGGCGGGCTGCTGGTGCTGAACGGCGAATGCTCCTTCCAGAAGCATCTCGCGGGCCGCACCCGCGCCCGCGTCGTGCGGGTCGGCTTCGGCCCCGCCAACGAATGGCGCGCCGAAATCCGCCAGATGACGTGGGAAGCCACGACCTTTTCCGTGACCGCACCCCGACCCGATTGGTGCGGCGAATTTACGATCCCTTTGCCAGGCCGTCATTCAGTTCCCAACGCGCTGTTAGGACTGGCGGTCGTCTGTGAGCTGGGCATGTCGCCTGGCGACGCCCGCGACGGCCTGGCGGTTTCTGTCCCTGCAAAACAGCGTCTCAATGTCCGCGAGGTCGCGGGCATCCGGATACTGGACGACACTTACAACGCGAATGCCGACTCCATGTTGGCGGCGCTGCAAACGCTCTCCGACCTCCCGTGTGCGGGCCGCCGTGTGGCGGTGCTTGGCGATATGGCGGAACTGGGCCGCCACTCCGAGACCGCGCACGCGGAGGTCGGTCGAGCGGCCGCCCGCCTGGGGATCGACGCCGTGTTTGCCGTGGGCCGCTGGTCGGTGCTCACCGCCGAATCCGCCGGCACCGACCGCGCCTGCGCCTTCCCGGGCGTGGAGCTGGCGGCCCCCGCGCTGCTGCATTATCTGCGCGCCGGGGACGCGGTGCTGGTGAAGGCCTCGCGTTCCAGCCGGCTCGAGCGGCTGGTGGATGTGATCATCAAACAGACCGGGTTGCGGAGGGACCTGCTCGCCGCCTGAACCATGCTTTACCGCCTGTCAGAACTGTTCCCGTTTGCGCCGTGGTCGGTGTTCCGCTACGTCACCTTCCGCAGCGCCGGCGCGGCCGTCACGGCGCTGCTGCTCTCGATGCTGCTCGGACCCAGGCTCATCGCCTGGCTGAGCGACCTCAAGTACCGGCAGGATTACCGGCCCAAGGATGTGAAGGAGGGGCAGACCGACTCCTCGGCCGCCGCCGCCGACACCGCGAAGCGCGGCACGCCCACGATGGGCGGAATCCTGATCGTGCTGGCGCTGGACCTCTCGGTGCTGCTCTGGGCGCAGTGGAACCCGCTCGTGCTCCTCACCGCGCTGACCACCATCGTGCTCGCGGGCCTCGGTTTCTATGACGACTGGCTGAAGGTGACGAAGCAGGACGCCGAGGGCGCAAAATCGCGCGTGAAGCTCTGCACGCAGTTCCTCCTGGCCGCCTTCATCGCGGTGTACCTCTGGCGGCTGCCCTCCACCACGGCCCTGATCAACGAGATCCAGGTGCCCTTCCTCAAGGCGCCGCTGCTCGTGGGGCTGCCGATCCTCGGCGGGCTGCTGACGGTGTTTACAATTGTAGGCAGCAGCAATGCCGTGAACCTCACGGACGGCATGGACGGCCTTGCCATCGGCTGCACGCTGATCTGCACGCTGGTGTTTCTCGTGATGACCTACATCGCGGGCAACGCGGTGTTTGCGAAGTATCTGCTCGTGCCGCACGTGACCGGCGCGTCGGAACTCACAGTCGTGTGCGCCGCCCTTGTCGGGGCGTGTCTCGGGTTCCTCTGGTTCAACTGCCATCCCGCCGAGGTGTTCATGGGCGACACCGGCTCCCTGGCCATCGGCGGGTTGCTCGGCCTCATGGCGGTGCTCATACATCAGCCGTTTGTGCTGTTCATCGCCGGCGGCGTCTTCGTGGCGGAAGCCGTGAGCGTGATGCTGCAGGTGGGCTGGTTCAAGATCACCAAGCGGAAGTACGGGCAGGGCCGGCGCATCTTCCTGATGTCGCCGCTGCATCACCATTTCCGGAAAAAGGGTCTGGCCGAGTCCAAGATTGTGGCGCGGTTTTACATCGCCGCAATCCTCTGCGCGGTGGTCGCGCTGAGCACGCTGAAGGTCCGATGAAATTTCGAATTCCAAATTCCAAATTCCGAATTGGCCAGCCCGCTGCCGGCAGTGCTCCCCTGCTTTCAGCTCCCCTTTCCGCGCTCCCCGCTCCGCGCTTTGTCGTCCCCGCTTCCGCATCTGGGCTCGTTTCGCCCCTTGCACCCCGGTCCGACCCCGGTTTAATGCGTCGCGTTGGCGGCGATACGGGCCGTCATGTTGGCAATGGACGCGGCGGCGGCGGCGGTCGGTGCGAATTCCCCTTTGTTCCAGCCTGTTATTCCACGATGCCCGGCATGCGCCGGATGCGTCGTGGTCGGGCTGTGGCTTCCACGTGTGGTGGGAGCGGCGGGACTGCCCCTGTTTGTGCAGCTTTATTTTTGGCGTCGTGGTGGCTTGAGGAGCCACCACGGCGTCAATCCTCACCAACCCATTCCTCGAATACTGCCGCCAGGCGGCGCTGAAATACCATGAGCACTCCGAACCCACTCGCACCCCAAGGCTCGCTGCTGGAAACGCAGGCCAAGAGCAAATCATCCCTCCAGATTGCGGCCCTGATCGTTGGCCTGCACGTCTTCGTCCTCGGCGGTTTCCTGATCCTCGGCTGCAAGCGCGAGGAGAACAAGGCCACCGACACGACGGGCCTGTCCGACGCCCTCACCAACGCGTCCCCGATCCTGAGCGACACAAATGGGCCCATCATCGGCGGGCTTTCGACCAACGGCGTCGGGCTCGTCGGCGGTCCCATCGGAGGCACCAACCTGCCGCCGCTGGCCACCGGCACCAATTTTGAGCCGGCGCCCATCACCGCAGTCCCGGCCACGACGCCTGATTCGACGCCGGCGTCCACGTCCGCCTCGGAATACAAGATCCAGAAGGGCGACATCGCCTACAACCTCGCCCACAAGCATGGCGTCACGCTGAAGGCCCTGAAGGAGGCCAACCCGAACGTGGATCTCGGCAAGCTGAAGGTCGGCCAGACCATCCAGATTCCAGGCGGCAGCGGCTCCGCCACGGCTTCCGCTATTCATAAGCCCGGCAACGAAGTCGCCGCCGCCGGCGAGCCCGCCGCCATGGGCGAGACCTCGACCTACACGGTCAAGGGCGGTGACAACCTCACCAAGATCGCGAAGCGGCACGGCACCACCGTGAAGGCGATCCGCGCCGCCAACGGTCTCAAATCAAATGACATCAAGGTTGGCCAGAAGCTGAAGATCCCCGGCAAGGCGACCGAAGCCACTCCGGCCGCAACCCCGACCACGACCGCTCCGGTCGCGACCCCCACGACGGTGACCCTGCCTCCCGCAACCGGGGGCCTGCCCAAGTAATGACGTAACTTCCGGTCGCGCGCCGGCTACCTCAGCCGGCGCGCGCACCGGCCCGATTTTTTAAAACCATGAACCGCATCATCACGACCCTGCTGCTGGCCGTCGGCTCGCTGGTCGCCCTCAGCGTGGTGATGCTCGCGAGCGCCACCATGCTCAAGGGTGGCGACTCTCTGCTCCACACCTGGGTGCTGAAGCAGGCCATCGCCTGCGGGGTCGGCTTCGTGGCGCTGTGGGTGATGGCGCGGATTGACTACCACCTGCTGCAGCGCTTCGCCTGGCCGCTCTACGGGGCCTGCGTGCTGCTGCTGCTGCTCACGCTCACCCCCCTGGGCACGAGCATGAAGGGTGCACAGCGCTGGCTCTTCGGCATCCAGCCCTCCGAGTTCGCCAAGCTCGGGCTGGTGGTTGCGCTGGCCTGGTTCGGGGCCAGGTTCCCGCACCGGATGGGCCACTTTTTCTCCGGCGTGCTCGGCATGGCCGCCATCGCCGTGCCGCCGCTTGCACTTGTCCTGGTCGAGCCGGACAAGGGCACCACGCTGCTGCTCGGACTGGTGACCTTCCTCCTGATGCTCGTGGCCGGCGTCCGCTGGTGGCACGTGACGCTGCCGGCGCTGCTCTGCGCCGCGGGTTTTGCCGCCCTGGTGATGAACAGCGACTACGCGATGAAGCGCGTGAACGCCTTCCGGCATCCCGAACAGAACAAGGACGACTACCAGCAGGTGCAGGAGTCGCTCTACGCCTTTGGCGAGGGCGGCGTGGACGGTGCCGGGCTGGGCCGGGGCGCTTTCAAATTTAACATTCCCGAACAGCACACCGACTTCATCTTCCCCGTGGTCGGCGAGGAACTGGGGCTCGGCTTCACCCTCGCCGTCGTGGGCGTGTTCGTCGTCATCCTCATCTGCGGGGCGATGATCACCCATGCCGCGCCCGATGCCTTTGGCACGCTGCTGGCCGGAAGCATCACCTTCGTGATCGCCGCGCAGGCCGCCGTGAATCTGGGGGTGGTGACCGACCTGCTGCCCAACAAGGGCATGCCCCTGCCGTTTGTCAGCCGTGGCGGCACCGGCGTGGTGCTGATGCTGGCGCTGGTCGGCCTGCTGGTCAGCGTGGCCCGTCAGGGCGCGACCGAGACCTCGTCCCAGCGGTCCGGCACCAATCCTTTCGACACCCTCGATACCGACCTGCCCGAATGAACCCGGAACGGCCAGCCCTGCGAGTGGCCATCGCCTGCGGCGGCACCGGCGGCCACCTCTTTCCCGGTCTCGCGGTCGGTCACGAACTGATCGCGCGCGGCAGCCTGGTGACCCTGCTCATTTCTCCCAAGGAAGTGGACCAGCAGGCGGTTCGTGGCCTGGCGAATGACTTTGACATCATCACGCTGCCGGCGGTGGGCCTGAGCGGGCGCAACTATCTGCAATTCCTCGCGGCCAGCTTCCGCTCCTGGCGCGCCGCCCGGCGCGCGTTCCAGCCGCAGCCGCCGCAGGCGGTCCTCGCCATGGGCGGTTTCACCAGCGCTCCGCCGGTCTTCGCCGGAAAAAATGCCGGGGCTGTCACTTTCCTCCACGAGTCGAACACGATTCCTGGGCGCGCCAACCGTTGGCTTGCCCCGTGGGTGGACGAATGCTTCGTCGGCTTCGCCGCCGCCACCCGGAGGCTCCGTCAGAAACGCGCGACCGTCACGGGCACGCCGGTGCGTCCGCAATTTTCCCCGATGGATGTGGTCGGGGCGCGGGCTGCCCTGGGTTTCAACGCCGCCAAGCCGCTGCTGCTCATCGTGGGCGGAAGCCAGGGTGCCAGCGGGCTCAACCGGCTCATGGTTGGCGCGCTGCCGCAGTTGTCGGCGGCGCTGCCGGAGCTCCAGTTCTTCCACCTCACCGGCACACAAGATTACGACGAGGTGAAGGCCGCTTACGAACCGTTGGGCCGCCGTGCCCGAGTGCAGCCTTTCTGCTCCGAGATGGAGCTGCCGCTCGGCGCGGCCACGCTGACCGTCAGCCGCAGTGGGGCGTCTTCGCTCGCCGAACTGGCCGCGATGCAGGTGCCCGCGATTCTGGTCCCCTTCCCCGCCGCTACGGACAATCACCAGCTGCACAACGCCAACGCCATCGTCGAGACCGGCGGCGCGGTGCTGCTCGAGCAGACGTCGGCCAGCGCGCAGTCGCTGGCCGGCCTGGTGACGGAACTTTGCGATAACCCCGGCCAGTTGCAGCTCATGTCCGCCGCCATGGCGCGGAACCACCGCCCCAACGCCGCCGCCGAAATCGCCGACCGCATTCTGGCACACGTGAAGGACCGTGGTCTCGCCTCCTCAACCCCGGCGGTGTCACGGCCGGGCCACGTCATGACCACCGGCAAACCGGAGGGCGCGCGATGAATCTCGTTCCGTTCAACCCCACGAATGCGGCCGAATCCCTGGCGGAGCGATCCATCCGCGTGCTCGACCTGTTCGAGGAGCTGCAGGGCGCGCTGCCGTTGGAAACACTGTTGCGCCGCGACGAGCCGCTCGCCAAACGCACCACCCTGCGCGTGGGCGGCCCGGCGGACATCTACGTCGAGCCAGATTGCGAACACGCGCTCTGCACGGTGATCGAAATCTGCGGGCAGATGGAGGTCCCCTTCTTCGTGCTTGGTCGCGGCTCGAACCTGCTGATCCGTGACGGTGGCATCCGCGGAGTCGTGATCTCCCTCGCCCACACCGCCTTCTCCGCCATCGAGGTGAAGGAAGATCGCATCCACGCCGGCGCGGGCGCGAAGCTCAAGCTCATCGCTACCGAGGCACGACGCACGGGGCTGGGCGGACTGGAATTTCTCGAGGGCATCCCCGGCTCGCTGGGCGGTGCGCTCCGCATGAACGCGGGCGCGATGCAGAGCTGGACCTTCGACGTCGTTGAGCGCCTGCGCTATGTCACGCGGGACGCCACGGTGCGCGACGTGCCCGTCGCCGAGGTTCCGTTCACCTACCGTTCGTGCCCACTGCTGCGCGAGGCCATTGCCGTGGGTGCGGTGCTGCGCGGCACCGTGACCGACGCGGAAACGGTGAAGGCCCGCATGGACACCTACAGCCGCAAGCGGTGGGATTCCCAGCCGAACCAGCCGAGCGCCGGCTGCACGTTCAAGAATCCCTCGCCCACGCAGCCCGCCGGCAAACTCATCGACGAACTGGGCCTCAAGGGCACCCGCGTCGGCGGCGCGATGGTGAGCGACGTGCACGCCAATTTCTTCGTGAACCTCGGCAACGCCACCGCGAGCGACGTGCTCGCGCTGATCGAGCTGGTGAAGACCCGCGCCCGCGAGGCGCGCGGCATCGAACTGGAGACCGAGGTGGAAATCGTCGGCGAAGACCCGTCATGAGCGCGCCGCTTCATCTCACTGTCCTGCTCGGCGGACCTTCCGCCGAACGCGAGGTTTCGCTCCGCTCCGGCGCGGCGGTCGCCAAGGCGCTGCGTTCGCTCGGTCACACAGTGGACGAGGTGGACCCGCTGCCGGGCGCGTTGAAACTCGGCACCGGAACGGAGGCCGTCCTGCTGGCGCTGCACGGAACCTATGGCGAGGACGGCACCGTGCAGGCGGAGCTGGAACAGCTCGGCGTGCCCTACACCGGCTGTGGGGTGGCCGCGAGCCTGTTCGCTTTTGACAAGGTCGTGACGAAGCGCCGCTGCCTGGCCGCCGGCGTGCCGACAGCGCGGTTCGCGGTCTTCAATTCCGTGGTGCCCTGGCCCGAAGGCTGGCAGCCGCCGGTCGTGCTCAAGCCGACCCGTCAAGGCAGCAGCGTGGGGCTGCAGTTCGTGGACCGCGTCGAGGAGTTTCCGGTCGCCCTCGCCGAATCGCTGCGCTTCGGCGGCGAGGTGGTGATGGAGGAGCGCATCGTCGGTCGCGAGACCACGGTGGGCATCCTCGATGGCAAAGCGCTGCCGATCGTGGAAGTCCGCCCGCGCGAGGGGGCCTACGACTACACGAACAAATATACCGCCGGGCGCACCGAGTACCTGTGCCCCGCCCCGTTTGACGAAGCGACGACCGCCCGCATCCAGGCCGCCGCGCTCGGTGCCTTTCAGGCGGTGGGCGGCCGCGATTACGGACGCGTGGACGTGATGGTGCGGGCCAACGGCTCACCGGTCGTGCTCGAGGTCAACACCCTGCCGGGCATGACCGAGACCAGCCTGCTGCCCAAGGCCGCCGCCGCCGCCGGCCTCGGTTTCCCCCAGCTTTGCCAGCGCATGATCGAACTTGCGCTCGCGCGCTCCCCCCGGACCTAGCATGCCATGTTCCGCCTCTTCCAAAACTCCTCCCGCAACCGGCGCCGTGACGCCGGTTACAGGCTGTTTGCCGAGACCGGTGAGGGCGCGCTGGTGCCGCGCACGCGCCGCCCGTGGTGGTTCAAGCCGCTCCTGAGCATGGCCCTGCTGGCCACGCTCTGGTTCGGCGGCAATCTCGTCTGGCAGACGGCCCGAGATCGCTGGCTCAACCAGATCGATGCCCTCGCCCTCCGGCAGCTGATCGTGACGCGCGACGGCGTGCTGACCGAGGAGGAGATCCGGCGGCTCGCGGGCGTGCAGCCCGGACGCAACGTCCTCACCATCGACCTCTACGTGCTGCGCCAGCGGCTGCTGCGGCATCCGCGCATCGAGGAGGCGACCGTGCGGCTCGAATTTCCCGACACGCTGCGGATCGGCGTTCGCGAGCGGGTGCCGGTGGCCCGGGTGCTCCTGCCGTCGGCGGGCGATGTCCAGGGCTACTTCCTGCTCGATGACACGGGCCATGTGCTCATTCCCTTCGAGCGCGGCCACGCCCCGGTGGAAATCGTCGAGGCCGAAGCCGCGCTGCCGCTGCTCAACGGCATGACCGCCGTGACCTTCTCGGCGGGCCAGACCGTGATGGATCAGCGCGTGCTGGCCGCCCTGAAGCTGATCGCCGGCTTTGACGCCTCGGCCATGGCCGGAGTCACCGAGCTTCTGTCCGTGGACATCGCCTCGCCCGGCGTGCTGGTCGTGCTGAGCAACCAGGGCGCCCGGGTGACGCTCGCGGGCGAGGACTTCGACCGGCAGCTCCGCGAATGGCGCGCCGTGCATGAGCAGGCCATCGCCCGCGGCCATGCCATCGGCACGCTCGACCTCAGCGTGCGCGGCAATGCGCCCTTGAAATGGATCGAGGCCAGCGCCGCGCCCGCCTCCGCTCCCGACCCCATACCCAAGACTGTCCGCCCCAAACGAAAGCCCACCCGCCATGTTTGATCCCGGCCAAATCATTGTCGGTCTCGAGATCGGCACCCACAAAGTCTGCGCCGCCGTCGGTGAGGCCGGCGCGAAGGGCGAGCTGACCATCCTCGGCATCGGCCAGTGCACCTCGCGCGGCGTCCGCAAGGGCGAGATCACCGACACGGTCAAGGCCGGCGATGACATCCGCGTCGCGCTCGCCGAGGCCGAGCAGCAGGCCAACGTGGAGATCGAGGAGGTTTACCTCGGCATCAGCGGCAACCACATCCGCTGCGTGGACAGCCGGGGCGTGCATCCCATCGCCTCCTTTGACCGTACCATCACCCACGAGGATGTCGTGGACGCGGTCAACAACGCCAAACAGTTCAACTGCCCGGCGGAGCACGAGGTCATCGACAGCGTGCGCCAGGATTTCAAGGTGGACGACATGGCCGGCGTCGAGCACCCGTTCGGCCTCGTCGGCGGGGTGCTGGAAGCCAGCGTGCATGTCATCCAGGGCCGCTCCTCCCGCATTGAGACCGCGCGGCGCGTGGTACAGGGCATGCAGATCTCCGTGGTAAAGCCCGTGTTCAACGGTCTGGCCTCCTCGCTGGCGGTGCTCACGCCGGACCAGAAAAAGCAGGGCGTCGTGCTGCTTGACCTCGGCGCGGGCACGACCGAATACGCCTTCTTCCACGGCGGCATTCTGCGGCACTCCGGTGTGCTCGCCGTCGGCGGTGACCACGTTTCCAACGACCTCGCCTGCGGCCTGAACATCCCGATTGACCAGGCGGAAAAGCTGAAACGCGAACATGGCTGCGCGATCTTTGATCCGGCGGTCAAGGGCGCGACGCACACGCTGCCCGGCGAGACCGGGCAGTCCTCCAAGACCATCAGCGTGGAAAAAATGCACCGCATCATGTCGCTCCGGCTGGAGGAGACGCTTGATCTCATCGCCCGGGACCTCGTGAATTCCGAGGCCTTTGCGCTGGCCCGGGCGGGCGTGGTGCTCTGCGGCGGCGGCGCGCGGACCAACGGCATCGAGACGCTCGTCGAACGCACCTTCCAACTGGCCGTCGGCCGTGCTCACACGCACAACGTCTCCGGTCCGGCGGATGTGCTGGCCAACCCCGAGTTTGCCACCGCCATCGGCCTGGTGCGCTATGGTGCCATGCGGCTCCAGACCCGCCCCCGCTCGCGCTTCGGCCTGAAAAGCACGCTGCAAAACATTTTCCGCCTCTGAATCCCAACCGCCCGCCCCATGAACCCCGATTCTGACCCGCTTCCGCCCGACGCGACGCCCGAAGTGCCCGTCACCGAGTTCCTCGTGGCCGGCGTCGGCCACGCCGGCGGCGCCATCGTGGAACGGCTCGCCGCCATCGGCCTCAGCAACGCCCGGTTCCTGATCGCCGACACGGATGCGGGCTCGCTGGGCCGCCTGGCCGTGCCCGACCGGGTGAACTTCGGCGTGAAATCCACCCGGCGCGAAGGCTGTGGCAACGACCTCCCCCGGGGCACCCAGGCGGCCGAAGGGGATGCCGCACTGCTCAAGGAGCGCTTCGGCAATGTCCGTCTCGTCTGCGTGATCGCGGGCGTGGGCGGTGGCGTGGGCGGTGGTTCCGGTCCGGTCATCGCCCGCCTGGCCCGCGAAGCCGGTGCGCTGGTGCTGGCGGTGGCGGTGCTGCCCTTCCAGTACGAGGGCCAGCTCCGCCACAACAACGCCTCCGAGGGCCTGCAGAGCCTGCGCAAGGCTGCTGATGCCGTGATCTGTGTGCCCAACCAGGGCGTCGCCCAGATGCTCGACGACAAGACGCTCGTCACCGAGATCTTCGCCGCCGCCAACGATCTCGTGGCCCAGAGCGTGGCCAGCCTGTGGCGGCTGCTGCACCGTCCCTCGCTCAACCCGCTCGGCTTCGCCGATCTGGAACGCCTCCTGCGCGGTCGCCACGCGGAGAGCGTTTTCGCGACCGTGGAGGCGCGCGGGCCAAACCGCGTGCGGGAAGCCTTGGAGAAGCTTCAGGCGCATCCCTTCCTGCAGACCCGGCAGATGCTGGAGGAGGCCGATGCCGCGTTGCTCGCCATTGCGGGCGGAACCGACCTGCGTTTCGACGAATTGCAGGAGGTGCAGAACCAGTTTCAGCGCCTCTGCGACCATGCCCAGGTCATCACCGGCTCCGCGGTCGATCCCGACCTGGACGGCCGGCTGGTGGTCACCGTGATCGCCACCCGGGGCGGCGCCATGCCCCCGGCCGCATCCGCACCGTCATCGGCCTCATCACCTGCCGAGCCGGTGCAGAACCGCACGGCCGTGTCCGAGAGCGAGTCGGAGCCGCTGATGCAGTTTGAGAACCCCACGGCGGAAGACGCCGCCGCGAACCGCAGCAGTTCCAAGTTTGTCCCGCCCGCACCGGAGATCAGCGAAACGCAAAAGCGTGCGCTCGTCGGCAAGCAGGTCCGGAACCCACTCCGACGGAACAAGGCCAAGCAGACGCTGTTCAACTTCGACGTCGTATCCGTCAGCCGTTTCGAAAAGACCGAACCGGTGAAGCGCAACGGTGAAAACCTCGACGAGCCGACCTACGCCCGCCGCGGCATCGCGCTGAACTGAATGTGCTGCCGGCGTCCCACCGGCAGAGGGTGCGGAGGGACATTTGCGGGAAAACTCTCCCGACGCGGGCTTCGGCAAGCCCCTGCCGGCAAGATGCCGGCAGCACGTTGTCATCGAAACGGGCGTGGACTTTTCCACCGATGGCCAGCCACCCTTTGCGCGTGAAATCCCCGTTGCTGTCCCTGCTGCTGGTCACGCTTTTCACCTGGCCGGCCCACGCCGCCTTTCGTGCGGGCATCGCCACGCGTCAGGTCACCCCTGACCCGTTGCTGCCGGTCAGCGGCGGCATCGGGCCCGGAAACCCGGTGAAGGAGAAGCAGGGCGAACTGAGCGTGCGCGCGTTGGTGCTGGAGCAGGACGGTACGCGCGTCGCCTTTGTCAGCGTGGATTTCCTCGGCTTCCCCGCCGTGCTCGGCGACCGCATTCGGAAACAGGTGAAGGACATTCCTGCCGAGAACATCCTCATCGGGGCCACGCACACGCACAGCGCGCCCGATGCCTACTGCTTCCCCGACGGCAAGGGCGGCACGAGCGGCGACCTGAAGTATCTCGACTTCGTGGTCACGCAGGCGGCGACAGCCGTGAACGAGGCGGTCGCCAAACTCGCCCCGGCTTCCCTCAAGATTGCGACGGGCGAGGCTCACGGACAGATCGCCTACAACTACTACGCGCCCGAGCTCTATGACCCGCGCGTGAACGTCTTCCAGGCCATCGGGGCCGATGGCAAGCCCATCGCCACGCTGGTGAACTACGCCGTCCACCCCGAGGTGATCGGCTCCGATGCTGGCATCTGTTCGCCCGATCTCATTGGGCCGCTGTACGACCGGTTGGCCGAGCTGGGCGCGGGCACGGGCATTTTCTTGAACTCCGCGCAGGGCGGCATGGTCACCGCCGACAACCGCCGCCCCGGCGGCAAAGAGGCGCGCACCTACGAGGAATGCCAGCGCATCGGGCGGCTGCTGGCCGAGGAATCGTTGCGCGTGATCCAGGACGCACCCGCCCAGGCCGATCCCAAGCTGCACGTCGCATCGCGGATGGTGAAGTTCCCGGTCGAGTCCCCCCTGCTGCTCGCGATCATGCGCGGTTCACCGCTCGGCTATCCGGCAGATGCCGACGGCAAGGTGACGACGCGGATCAACCTCGTAAACCTGGGCACCGCGCAGATTCTGAGCATCCCCGGCGAGGCGCTGCCGAACATCGGCTACTACCTCAAGCGCAAGATGCATGGGCAGCAGAACTGCCTGTTCGGGCTCACCAACGATGCTTTCGGCTACATCCTCACCGAGGTGGATTGGCAGAGCTTCAAACGCTACGAGTACGTCAGCCGCACGTGCCTCGGCGAACGGACCGGCGAGATACTGATCGACGAGGCGCTGAAGCTGGTCGCGGAGAATCCTACGCCGACGGTAAAGTAGGCTCGGCAGCTTTCTTCCGCCACGCGGCGACAAACATGCCGTTGCCGGCGGTCTGCTGCGGCCAGAAGGTGAGCTGCGCGCTGGGAGCCGAATCCGGGGCGAACGGATTCACCATCGGCAGCGGCTCAAATTCCGGATGCTGCGCCGTGAAGGCGTCGGCCACCTCCGTGGTCTCGGCGCGGGTGAGTGTGCAGACCGCGTAAAACAGCCGGCCACCCGGCTTCAGTGAAGGAGCGACATTTTCCAGCAGGCTGCGCTGGAGCACCGCCAGCTCAGTCACGTCCTTCGGGGTCGTGGTCCAGCGGGCGTGCGGATTGCGCGACCAGGTACCGAGGCCGGAACACGGGGCATCCACCAGGATGCCGTCGAAGGCCGTCTTCGTCGGCGGCTTGGAGCCGCCCTGCCAGGTGACGGCGCGGAAGTTGAAGCACTGGGCGCGGCTGGCCCGCATCCGCAGACGTTCGAGCCGCCACTCGGCGCGATCACTCGCGTACACCAGCCCCTTGCCCTGCATGAGATCGGCGAGGTGCAGCGTCTTGCCGCCTTCACCAGCGCAGGCATCCCACCAGAACTGGCCCGGTTCGGGCGCGCAAAGCAGGCCGACCGCCTGCGAGCCAAGGTCCTGGATTTCAAATTCGCCGCTCTGAAAGGCGCGGTTCTTGAAGAGGTTCTCGCCCCCGTCATAGACGAGGCTGTCCGGCAGCGGGCCGGGCCGGGTGACATTCAGCTTCGCGGCCAGCGCATCGCGATGGCCCGGACGGGCGCGCAGCCACAGCTGCGGCTCCGTCTGGAGCGCCCGCAGCCACTGGGCATCGGCGGAAAGCACGTCCCACGTCCACGCCGGCACGGCCTTGGCGCGCAGCTCGGCGTCGGTAATCTCGTTGGGCCGGGTGCGGAAAGCCTCTTCAAGCCCGTTGGCCTGGGCCATCTGCAATTCCGGCTCGGCATCCTTGTTGAGCCAGCCGAGCCAGCGGAAATGGCGGAACACACCCCGCGATACCTGCGCGGCGGCCTCCTGCGAAATCGTGCGGCGGCGCTTCAGCTCCTGCCGCAATGCGAGATCGGCGGCCACCTCGGTGCCCGCCTTCTTGATGATGCGGGCGACCAGCTCCGGTACGGTTTTCTGCGTTTCGGTGGGGGCCGGGCCCTGATAGGTGCTCTTCGCGGAGCGCGGGATGCGGTTTTCGCGCGAAACTTTTTTCGCGGGCTTGGACTTGGCCGCCGCCTTGGACGCTTTCGGTGCCACGGGCGTTTCGTCGGCAATCACGTCGTCATCCTCGTCCGCTTCCGATTCCACCGGCTGGGGGCGCGGTGGCTTAGCCGCACTTTTTGCCCGGATGGGCCGGCCCTGGGCGAAGCGGTCGTAAAAGGGGCGCGGTCCCGTCGGCGGGGCGGAGAATTTCGACGGGGGACGCGGTTCCGGCGCAAGGCCCTCGTTTTGCCGGGGTTGGAATGGGCGGGCCGGGCGCTGGTCCGAGGGCCGGGGTGCCTCCTGGCGGTAGCCACCATCGTCACGGCGGGCCGGCGGCGGACGATGCCCATAATCAGCCCTCTCCTGGCGCGGATAGCGGGGCTGCGGGCTGGCGGGCGGACCGCCTTGGGAAGCTCCCTGAGGACCAGCCGCCGGGCCGGCCTCGGACTGGCCGCGCCAGAACGGACGTTCGCCGCGCTTGATCGCGTCGCGCTCCTGCCGGCCGGGACGCGGGCCGCGCTGTTCGCGCCACTGGCTGTCGCTCGAACCGTCCGGACGGAAGCTCAGCCGTTCCTTCATCTCGCGCGGCGGGCCGCCAAAATCATCTCGCGGGGCCGGCGCCCCATAGGGACGCGGCGCGCCTTGGGAGGGGCCGGAATTATCCCGCGAAGGCTGACCGCGGTAGGGACGTGCACCCGGGCCGGGGCCATCGCGGGGCGGGCCGAAGTTGTCGCGCGGCCCGGCGGGGCCACGGTATGGGCGCGGGCCATCTTGCGCAGGACCGGCACCATCACGGGGGCCACGGAAGGGAGGACGGAAAGAGGGACGGCGATCGCCGCCGGGTCGGGAGTTCATGGAAAAGCTTATTTGGATTGGGCAGATGCCAGCAGGCGCTGCGCGTGAACCCGGGCCACATCGGTCATGTAGTCCTCCGGGGAACCCAGCGGCAGGGCCGCCAGGATGTGTTCGCGGACAAGGCTCTGGTTCCCCGTCGCCTCGAAATAGAGTCCGAGGTACAGGTGCGCGTAGAAATTTTGGTACCGCTGGCCTTCCGGCGAAGTGTCATTGGCCTTGGCGGCGGCCAGCACGTCCTCGGGCTTGGCCTTGCCGGCGAAGAGGTCGTGGATCTCCTTCATCGGCACGCGGGTGTCTCCGGCGATCGGGATGAGCTGCTTGCGGGCCGCCTCGACGCCCTGTTCGCGCGCCGTACAGAGGAAATGCCAGACGGCATTCTCGACATCGTCGGGATTCACGGTCTGGTGCAGCTCGAACTGCTTGCGCCCCTCGGCAAAGCGGTTGGCATAGTAGAGCGAAATGCCGCGCTGCCAGTTCTGCGGTGCGTTCGTGGGCAGCAGCTCGTTGAGCCGGTCAAAATCGGCGACGGAGTCGGTGAAACGTCCCAGGCGGAAGTATTCCACCGCGCGTTCTCGGATCAGGAAGGTCGAGTCCGGTTCCAGCTTGAGGGCGGCGGAAAGGTCGGCCAGGGCGTTCGTGTCGTCGTGCAGGATGGCCCGCATCTGGGCCCGCAAGTGCCAGAGCCGGGCTTCCTTGGGCGCAGCGGCGATCGCCTCGTTGGCGGCGGTCAGGGCGTTGGTGTACTGCCCCTTGTGCCAGATCTCCAGGATGCGTTCATGCGCGTCCGCCTTGCTCTCGGCGGCACGCACGGCACCGGAGAACAAGCTTAAACACAGCAGGAAACATATGCCGCGGCAAAGCCACATCGTCAACTGAGCAGACGCCAACCCACGCCCGGGAGCGAGCTAAATCTGACCGCGCCTTTGCTCAAGGCGCATCTTTTCACTGTGGCTGGTGTCCGCCCATTCGACAGAGAGGCGCGGCGCGGACGTAGCGCAGGTTTGTAACCTGCTGTATCGCAGATTTTCTATCTGCACGGGGTGGAATGCTCGGACGCGCCCGTGAAATCCTGTTGCCGGTGCAGGTAGCAAACCTGCGATACAGCAGATTGAAAATCTGCGCTACCCCAGAGGGCTCCGGCGGCCGGAGGTTCCTCCAGCGACCAAGCGCCTCCGTTGAGTCGCGCAATTCAATAAGCTTCGCCCGGTCGTCAGCCACCGTGAAAAGATGCACCCCTTTGCTCCGGTACTTGTTCCGGCGCAGCCAGCCGGTAAGCTCCCGGCGTGGTTTACGATCCTTCCACCGACACGCTGCGGCCATGAAGATACCGTCTCCCCTGATTGGCTTGGCGCTGATCGCAATCGTCAGAGCTGTTGCACAAGCGCAAATTACGAGGACATTCGACTTCACAAACCGTGGGGATGGCCTGACCACCAAAGCACCGATCTATGATTCTGAAGGCAATCTACTAGCCGGTACTGGATATCTTGCTCAGCTCTACGTGGGGCAGGATCAGGATTCGTTGCAGCCGCTGCTGCCGGTCAAGTCGTTCTTGACCGGTGCTTTGGCAGGCTATTTGTTGCCTTCGTCCATCGAAGCCGAAGGGCTAGGGGGCAGTACTGACTTATTTGCATTTCAGATTCGGGCGTGGGACGCCAGCTTGGGCTCCACTTACGCCGAGGCGCTGGCACAAGGGCGCGGTGGCGTCGGGGAGTCTAACATCGCCATGGAAGCTGCTGGCATTTCTCGAGGTGGTCCGCCTCTTCTCCCTGGCCCGGTGATTGGCCTGCAATCCTTCAGCCTGTCGCCGCTCGTTCCGGAACCGTCCACGTATGCTCTGTTTGGCGTAGGGGCAGTCGCCCTCTGGTGGCAGTGCCGGCGGTCACGCCAATGATCCACGATTCGCGCGGTAGTCGCCATGAAGCCAATGTCCACTTCAGTAATGTCTCATGGCCTCATTAAGCATCCTAAACATTAACGCTGCATGAATCTGTATTATAGACTATCTATTATAATGATGTGCCTTGCGCCTTCATTTTCCGCGTTCGGTTACGCCACGTTTCAGCTGGTTAACCGGGTTCCGGGACAGGTGGACGCTCCGATTTACGATTCATCCGGAAACCTGCTGGCCGGGCCGGGTTACTTGGCGCAGCTGTATGTCGGAGTGGATCAGGGATCATTGCTGCCGTTGGACGCCACGACGACATTCAGCACTGGAGCCTTTGCTGGATACGTGAAAGCAATGTATATAAACTACAGTTCCTGGCAGCCCGGAACTTTCGCTTATCAGATCAGGGCGTGGGACGCCAGCCTGGGGTCAAGTTACGCCATAGCGGCCGCCCGGGGGCTGGGCGGAGTCGGCGAATCCAACGTCACCCTGCAGACTGCCGGTGGTTCCGGCGGGGTGCCCTCGCTACCGGGAGCACCTTGGGATTTGCATTCTTTCAGCCTATCGCCGCTGGTTCCGGAACCGTCCACGTATGCCCTGTTCGGCGTTGGTGGAGCAATGCTTTGGTGGCAATCACGCCGAAAATCCGCGTAATCTTGTGGGACCTGACGACACGGGACGCATTTATGATAAGGAATATCGCAATTGGCGCTTGGATAGCCTGTTCATTTGGCTGTGCCCAATGCCACGCGGATGCGATATTTGCCCTGTCGAATAGTGGGTATGGCCTTACAGTGTTGGCTCCGGTCTATGATGCCGACGGACACCTGCTGGCCGGCAACCAATATATGGCCCAGCTTTATGCGGGATCAGACCAGAACTCCCTGACGCCGCTGAGTCCATCTGCGCCCTTTTTGACCGGCGCTCTCGCCGGATATCTGCAATCAACGCTTATTACGGACCGTTCCGGCAACTTTCTAAAGAATTCCGAGTACTTCGTTCAGCTCCGGGTCTGGGATACGAGCTTGGGATCAACTTGGCAGATCGCGGCTTCAAAGGGCTTGGGGGGCGTGGGGGAGTCGAGCACCGGGCGGGAGCAAACCGGTGGTTCGGGCGGGGTGCCCTCGCTGCCAAGCGGGTTGTCAGGTTTGCATTCCTTCAGTCTCTCCCCGCTCGTTCCGGAACCGTCCACGTATGCCCTGATCGGCGTTGGTGGAGCAATGCTTTGGTGGCAATCACGCCGAAAATCCGCGTGATCTTGTGGGAGCTGACGACACGGGACGCATTTATGAGAAAAACAATCGCAATAGGCACCTGGATAGCCTGTTCATTTGGTTGTGCCCAATGCCATGCTGATACGATATTTATTCTGACGAATCATGGGTATGGAATGGCTGTGCCGGCTCGAATCTATAATGCCGACGGAAACCCGTTGTCTGGCAGTCAATATCTGGCCCAGCTTTATGCGGGATCAGACCAGAACTCCCTGACGCCGCTGAGTCCGTCTGCTCCCTTTTTAACCGGCACCCTTGCCGGATATCTGGCGCAAACCGCAATTCATGACTTTTCAGGTGCCTTTTCTCCGAACACTGGATATTTCATTCAGATTCGCGTCTGGGATGCGGATTTGGGGGCAACTTGGCAGATCGCCGCCTCAAAGGGGATGGGCGGCGTTGGCGAATCGAGCATCGGGCGAGAGCTAACTGGTGGCCGCGGTGGTGTGCCCTCGCTACCGGGTGACGTATCCGGTCTGCAATCCTTCAGTCTCTCCCCGCTCGTTCCGGAACCCTCCACCTACGCCCTGTGTGGCGTGGGCGTGGTCGCACTCTGGTGGCAGTGCCGGCGGTCACGCCAATGACCGGCGGCGCGGGCGGGCTTGTTACGGCACGGCCAGCCGGTAAGCTCCCGGCGTGGTTTACGATTCTTCCCCCGACACGCTCCAATCATGAAAATACGGATTCCCCTCATTAGTTTGGCGCTGATCGCAATCGCCACCACGACAACCCAAGCGCAATTTGCAAGCTTTGCATTCAGTAATCGGGGTGACGGGCTGACCACGACCGCGCCGATCTACGATGCGGAAGGGAATCTGCTGGCTGGGACCGCCTATCTGGCCCAGTTATATGTGGGCTTAGACCAGAACTCGCTGCAACCTTTGCTCCCGGTGAAATCATTCTTTACAGGTGCGTTCGCAGGCTACATTCTGCCTTCCACAATCCGTGTTGATGGTTGGAGTGGGACTATTATCTACCAATATCAGATTAGGGCTTGGGATGCGAGCCTAGGATCCACCTATGCTGATGCGGTAGCCCAGGGACGGGGTGGTGTGGGTGAGTCCAACATTGCCGAAGAGGCAGCTGGCGGACCTTTTATTGTTCCGTTTCCGGTTATCGGCCTGAAATCCTTCAGCCTGTCGCCGCTCGTTCCCGAGCCGTCCACGTATGCTTTGCTTGGACTGGGCGTGGTCGCTCTCTGGTGGCAGTGCCGGCGGTCACGCCAATGATCGGCGGCGCGGGCGGGCTTGTCCCGGCGCGGGCAGCCGGTAAGCTCCCGGCGTGGTTTACGATCCTTCCACCGACACGCTGCTCCAGAAAGTCTGGGACGGCGGACGCATCGACGCGGCCGAGGCGCGGCGGCTCTACGCCCTGCCGCTGGAGGAGCTGGGCGCGCTCGCGGACCGGCGGCGGCAGCTCGTGAAGGCGGCGGCCTTCGGCGGGCGCGGCGCCGACGTTGTCACGTACATCGTGGATCGCAACGTGAACTACACGAACGTCTGCAACGTGTACTGCAAGTTCTGCGCATTCTGGCGCACGGAGAAGGACGCCGACAGCTACGTGATCACGCTGGACCAGCTCGACCGCAAGATCGAGGAGACCATCGCGCTCGGCGGCACCCAGATGCTCATGCAGGGCGGGCACCATCCGAAGCTGACGAAGCAGTGGTACCTCGACCTGCTCCACCACGTCCGCGAGAAGTTCCCCGGCTTCAACGTCCACGGCTTCAGCCCGAGCGAGTTCATCGCCTTCCAGGAATTCTTCCACGAACCGGTGGAGCAGATCCTCCGGGATTTCGTGGCGGCGGGTTACGGTTCGCTGCCCGGCGGCGGCGGAGAAATCCTCGTGGACCGCGTGCGGAAAAAGATCTCCCCCCTCAAGGCCGACACGGCGGAATGGATGGGCGTGATGGACACCGCGCACCGGCTGGGCCTCGCGAGCACGGCCACGATGATGTTCGGCCACGTCGAGACGGTGGACGAACGGATCGAGCACCTCGAGGTCGTGCGCGCACAGCAGGACCGGTCGTTGGCGAGATTGCCAATTGCCGATTGCCAATTGCCAATTGAGAAGGCGGTGGCGTACGCGGTGGCTTTGGAAAGCGGCGCACTCAATGGCGGTGCGTTCACGGCGTTCATCGCGTGGACGTTCCAACCGGAGAACACGGTGCTCAAGGCCCCGACCGTGGGGGCGCACGAATACCTGAGGATGCAGGCGCTGAGCCGCATCTACCTCGACAACATCCCGAACATCCAGAGCTCGTGGGTCACGCAGGGCCAGGAGGTCGGGCAGGTCGCGCTGAAGTACGGCGCGAACGATCTCGGCTCGATCATGATCGAGGAAAACGTGGTGAGCAGTGCCGGTACGACCTTCCGTATGGGCGTCGCCGACATGAAGCGGCTCATCAGCGATCTCGGCCAGGAACCACGCCAGCGCGACAACTGGTACCGGGCGGTGCGCTGACCGTGTTCCAGTCGGCTCGGCGACTCGTTCGCTCCCTTCCCCCTCACCCCGGCCCTCTCCCTTGGGGAGAGGGAGAACCATCGCCCGCCTTTTGGCGGACGACCGATGCGGGAATGGCCGGAATCGCCTTCCGACCACCGGTGAAGCCGCCCGGCTGTCCCCTCGCCCCAAGGGAGAGGGTTAGGGGGAAGGAGGCTCGCCTCTGCCTCTGCGCATCCAGCTCGCAAAATGGCTTCTCCAAGAAGCCCCTTTTATCAGCTCCATCATTTCTGAAACCGCCCTAAAGCCGGAGCCGGAAACCGAGGCGGTTCAGCAGGCTGGTGACGCTCAGGATCACGACACTGCAGCCGATGGAGCGGCCAATCGCATGGGCCAGATCCGGCGAGCCAAGCCGGTCGTACCAGCCATCCAGATGCAACACGGTTAGGGTGGACGGCAGGCACTCGGAGAGAAGATAGGCCAGCAACACGTTCTGCCCGGCGATCGAAAAGGGACGGATCAGGCTGCTCCGGCGGGCGACATCGCCCACGAGATAAAAACCGAGCCAGAGCGTCGCGGTGATGGCGCAGGCCCAGAGACACCAGGACGGTGTGGCCGAGTTTTTGTTGATGCCGTAGAGCCCGTACGTCAGCAGGGCCGCCACCGCAAAGCCCGCGATGAAGAGGACCGTGAACCGGATCCGCGCCGCGGGACTGGCCGTCTCCGGCGTCACCAGAATCGAGGCCAGCAACAGGCCGGCGACCGCGATGGCGCCCTGTGATCCGAGTGTTCCACCGATGCCGACAATGCGATTCAGCCAGAAATGATCAAACTCCCCGTGTCGCTCCGCCGGGTAAAGGCACATGAGGAGAACCACACTCGCCAGCAGCGCCGTCCGGCGGGTGCCGAACGTCAGGAACACCGACGCGGCGACGAGATAGGCCCAGCCATTCAGACCGAGAATCCCATACCATTCCGTGTGAATGGAAAACGGGGAGAGCGAGATGATCCGGTGGCCATCCTCACCCCGGAACGCAAAGGCCAGAAACGCGAGCGCAGCAAAGCCAATCGTTCGGGCGAGAACGTTCAGGAGTTTCAGCGCCGGTTTGGGTGGCTGGGACGATGCCTGGTCACGCACTCCTGACCATGAACAGAAAGCCAGGATTGCGGAGAGATACATCAATGTACACCACAGGTCGCCAGGCCAGCCCAGCTTGGCGGTGTTGGGGGTCTCATTGACCATGAGGATGCCGATGAGCAGCAGCGCCAGCGTCCGACCGAGAATATGACCGAGGGTTTTCCAGACGGGTTCGCCCCGCGCGATTCGCCCGCCCAACGCGAGCGGAACGGACATCCCAATGATGAAAAGAAACCCGGGGAAAACGAGATCCACGAAGGTCATCCCGTTGCCGTCACCCTTAAAATGGCGCATCCACCAAGGCACGATCTCATGCGGCGCCCCGGCGAGATCGTTCACAAAAATCATCGTGAACATCACCAATCCCCGCACGGCATCCAGAGAGACGATGCGACGCGGCCCCGTCGGAGGTGCCGCAGATGCGGAGACGCTTTCTGAGGATTGGTCGGGGTTCATGTCGGAACCTTTCGAGTGTTGGCCCGGGGACGGGATTGTCGATCTTCGAGCTGGGGCGACATAGGGTTGGTCTGCCTGCCAAATCAGCGCGAACAGGACCCCTGTGAACGGCGGCAGGTGGTGCCCAGGAGCGATGAAGAGTCCGCCCTTACCTGATGAGGGGGGAAAGCATATAGGCGAGGAAAGTGACTGGATTCCAATTCTCCTTGGGCGGAGATTTTGGAACATCATTCTGAGGCTTTAATCCCGGTCTGGAGCTTGAGTCGATATCACCCATCCAGGCCGGAGCCGACTTCGTGGTGGAGCAGCCGGAAGTGAAAACAAGCATCACCACGGCTGCCAGCCCGAGAATTGGCGCGCGTTTCATAGACGGTTCGTCAGCGGAGAAAGCATCAATCGCGTTCCCGGTCGCCACCATGGCCTGCCCAACGGTGTTTGCACCACCAAACAAGGAGCACCAGGAAAGCGGCTGCTATCCAAACAGATCACTGCCCCGGCCCAGAATTCAGAACGGCAGGAACTTGACGTCGCAGGCACGTTCGATGAACCAGCCGCCAGCCAGCAGCAGAATTCCCACCGAGGCAAACGGCAGCGCGCCGAGGCGATAAAAGCGCGAACCTCGCAGTGCAAAAGCCAGCGGCAGAAAAACCGCGACACAAGCAAGCTGGCCGGCTTCGACCCCGAGATTAAAGCCCACGAGGGGGACCGCCAGCGATCCCCGGTGCAGGTCGAGTTCGCTCAGGGCTCCGGCAAAGCCAAAACCATGAATCAGCCCAAAGGCGAAAGCCATCACCCAGGGGCGCGCCAGCAGCCAGCCGAGCAGCGATTGGCCCGTGCCGACGGAGGTTTCGCAGTCGGTTACGCGCCATAGGTTGCCAATGGCGGCAACGGCGATGCTGGCGGCGATTGTGCTTTCCACGAGCCGGGAGGGCAGGCGCACGAGGTCAAACGCGGCGAGGGCCAGCGTGATCGAATGCGCCACGGTAAACGCCGTGACCACCTGCAACACCCGTCCCAGTGCCTGGCGAAACGAAGCCTGCGGTCGCCAGCCCGTGGCATCCCGCCACAGCACGGCGGGCAGCAGCAGCGCGAGCAGGAAGAGCAGATGATCGTAGCCGGTCCAGATGTGGTGAATGCCTTCGCGCACAAAACGGGTGAAAGAGCTGGCAGCCTTATGCTCCGCCAGATGAAACGTGACCGAAGAACGTTCCGGACTTAGCACGGAGGTGTTCACCGGCCCGGCCGTTTTCCCCAAGGACGGGGAACCGCTGCCGTCGGTCTGACTCACGAGCCCACGATGAAGCGGGTCACGGTCGAAGAAGAGCCGGTAGTCGAGCGCCAGATCGCGAACCGGAGCCGTCGCCGTAGCCTCGAAACGCAAGACGGCACAAGTCCCGCCGCCGCGCTCGCTCAGCCGGTGTTCCCGCACCCGTACCGTCAGGGGTTCTCCGTCAGCCCGCAACGTGAGGTGGTTGAGGGCATAGGCAGCCACGTCGGCATGGCGCGCGCGAAGTTCGCCCCAGGTGAGCTGGCCGTCGTCGTTGGCATCGAGACCGAGTGCGTCGTCGAGATCGCGCAGGGAAATCTCCCATTGGCCGGTAACCGTCGCGTTGGAAACGGAAAGCGTGAGCCATGCGGTGCTGGCCGTGTGGGCACGCGCGGCATGCGCCGCCAGAAAGAGCAAGCCAATCAGGAGCGGTCGGAGGAAGGTCATGGCAGGGAAGCCAGCGCGCGGGGTTGCAGGTGGATGTCCTCAAGCCGGTTGGTCGCGACCCAGGCCAGCACGGCGTCTTCCGTGGGTCGATCCTTCGCCATCCGTGCTGCTTCGAGCAGGAGGCGGGCATCGGCAGGTTCCTTTTGGATGCCCCAGTTCTCCCGAGCGAGGGCCAGTGCCGCGGCCGGCTGGCCTAGTAGGCGCAGATTGAACCGCGCCTCTTCGCGCAGGTGAACACGGTCGCCACGGTCCCGCGCATTCGCAAAACGGGCGGTCAACTCGGCCACCTCGGACTTCAGCGCTGAGCTTTCCGCCGGCAGAACCGCCTGGGCTTCCGCCAAGCGCAGCAACAGGCCATCCATGCGCGCAAAATCACGCAGCAAGCCAGCAACCTCGGCCGGACGGTGCTGATCCAGCAGAAAGTCCGCATAGGCTCCGAGCAGATAGGGATCGTGTGGTGACGGCGCAAGGGCGGCTTGGAAATGACGCTCGGCCTCTGGCGCGCGACCAAGCCGATCCAAAGTCTCAGCCAGCTGGGTGAGCGCCCAAAGCCGCGTTGGCACCGGGGCCTGGGCATCGCGGGCGAGGGCGGTTTCCAGCAAGCGAAGACTGCGACTGGCATCCCCGGTTAGGCTGGCCAGCGTGGCCGCAGCCGTCGTGGCAGTGAGGTTGTCCCCCAACCGCAACAGCGGCACACAGGCGCGACGCGCGGACTCATATTCTCCCCGGACCGTATGAACCGTGAACTTGGTCAGCCATGCTTGAAGATTTCGGCCGTCGATTGCCAGCGCCGCATCCAGGTCGGTCAGGGCCGCAGTGAAATCGTGCAGGCTCTGGCGAATCGTAGCCCTCAGCACCAGCGCCTCGACAGGCGGAACAGCCTGATTCCACCACGGACCCAGCGCCACCTCCGCCTGCCCCAGATAGCGCGGGTCCGATTCACGCCGGGCCTGCTGGATCAGCCGTCGCGCCACGTCGGTCGCGAGCGGAAGATTCGTCGGGTTTTGCGCCAGTGAGGCCCGTAGCGTGCGCAGTTCGCGCTCGCTGGAGCTCAGCCCGGAAGGGCGAAGTTGCGCCACGATTTGCGCATCGTCGGTCGGAACGAATGTCGGCGTGACGGCGGCGTACCCAAAAGCAGTCCAGAAACAGGTGAGCAAACCCACGCCGAGGCGCCGTAAAAAAAACGCAGACGTCCGGAAATCAAAGGAAAACGAAAAGGGAAGACCGACCGGCGCCGCCCCCCACGACCGGTGGGGGACGGCTGCCCACTCGCTGGTTGAGTAAGTTCGTGACGCAGATTTTGCGCCGGCCAAGAACAGCAGACGGCATGCGCCAAAAATTGGTTTCACACGATTTGCAAATTCTTCTAACAGGCTGCCGAAGCAAAAAGCGGCGGGGTTCGCGCACACACATTTTCCCAACCGCAAACCCCGCCGCGGTCTCTCATCCAAGAGACGCAATCATCTGCCTTACTTCACCGTCGCGCTGATCGTGCCATCGGCAGCCGTAGGGCTGGCCAGGCCGACCTTGGCGTCGGATTTTACGCGGAGGAATCCGGCCCCGCCGGCGGCGGGCACTGTCAGCTTGCTCGTGGCGGGATCGAAGGTGCCCTTCACGGACTTGAACGGCCCGGCCGCACCTGGCGCGGTCTGGGGCGTGAACGTGATCGTGGGATCGTTCGGCGAACCCGGCAGCGGGGAGGTGAAATATGGGAAGCGGTTCAGGAACATGCTTGCATCCACGTTCGCACCATCCGTCAGCGGGGCATCGCCCACCGGGGCCACATCGGGTGTGAGCAGCTTGCCCATCACGACGCGCAGGGAGATGTCCACCACGTCATCACCGGGACGGCGACCATTGGGATAGCCGGCGAGGTCGGCCTTGGACGCGGTGAGCACGCCCTTGTCGAAGCCGGCGATGACGCCAAGGTTGTTCTGCTGGGCGAGCGGGGTGGCCGGCACGGCGGTGTTGAGCCGCTGCATTTCACCGAAGCCGAACTTGTTCAGCCCATCGATGCCCGTGACAAACGTGGCGATGAGGTCATTGCGCGGGAAGGCGGTCGGGGCGGGCACATTGAAGAGCAGCTCCAGCAGCGCCGGCAGTGTCGGGTGCGTGACATAGGCGGCAAACTGGGCGTCGTTCTTGGGTTCGGACGCGTTAAAGGCGTCCTTGTCCTTGAGGCCGATGACAAGCTCGTTCACAAGGGGCATGCCGAGCCGTGAAGCCTGCGTGATCTGATCGGGAGCACCGGCTGTTCCTTTGACCACGGTGCTCGCCGTGGTCCAGGTGCCGAAGACCGGGCCGCTGCCACCGGCCAGCAGGAACTCGGTCGGCACCTCAAGGCACAGCGCGGTGATGTTTTTGTCCGCGAGGGTATCCTTCGCGCCGTCCACGGGCCCCAGCGGGTTCAGGTTCACCAAGTCGAAGGTCTCACCCAGGTTCACCACGAAGGGATCCTTGCGCTGGCCGACGAAGACCTTGCCCTTCTTGTCAGTGCCGGGCAGGGCAAATTCATAGAGATAGATGTCCGCGTAGGCGTCGTAATCGGGGAACGTCTTGTTGCCCACGTTGTCCTGCGGCTTGATGAACTTGGTCGATCCGTCCTTCGGATTCACCACGGGTATCGCTGGGCCGGTGCGGCGCGGTCCCTTGACGATCGTGAGGGAGTAGCTCTGCTCCACGTTGAGGGCGCCGGTGTTGCCCGCTGTGACCGGACCGGCGGCCAGCAGCGGGATGGCGTTGGTCTGCTTGCTGTCGCCCGAACCGATGACGAGTGAAATGTCCTTGGAGACGCTGCCGAAGCGGAACTGGAAGGTCAGGTCTTCGATCCCGTCTCCGGTGTTGTCCACGTGGATCTCATAGAGCGCGTTTGGGTCCAGCTGGAAGTAGTTCGGTCCGCCGTAGGCGTCCTGAAGTGGCAGATAGTCGGCGACAAACGTGACATAGCCGGCACGCCCCGGCTCATAGCTGTTGAAGGCATAGAAGTCGGCACCATCGAGCTTGGGCGTGCTGGTGATGAGCGGCGCCTCGCGATGGCTGGAGGCGAGCGCGCTGACGGCGAGGAAGGCTCCGGCCAGGATGGCGGGCGGATAGGTAGCGTACCGCTTATTCATAGGGGGGATGGTAATGTTTACTGGACACGCATATTGGCGATGGCCCAAGCCCTTGATATAGGGTGAACTCCCCATGCAGGGAACCCATCTGATGGGCGTATGGGCATGTCGACCTTTTTAACGCCGGCCGCAGACCTTTGGATGCATTGAAAAAATCCGGTTGGATGCGCGACAATGGATTTGCCATCGTTCACCCAAGTTTTGCTGAACATCATGCATCTGAACTCCAACGCCGGGCGTTCTTCCTTGGATGGAAGCTTTCGCCTTTCCTGGATGGATGCAGGTGTTCTGCGACGATCCGCCGCCGACCGCGCCGGCGCTGGTCCTGCTCCCATCTGCCATGGATGCGTCTGATTCCGCCGCGATCGATTCCGCGCTGTTCGAACAGGTCCGTCAGGGTGACGCGACCGCCTTCGCGGAATTTTTCGACCGTCACTCGCAGCTGCTTTTCAACGTCGCCCTGCGTGTGCTGGGCAACCTGCAGGATGCCGAGGACGCGTTGGCCGAGGCGGCGGTGCTGCTCTGGGAACGCGCCCCCGTTTACGACCCGATGTTTGGCAAGCCCCTCAGCTGGGCCATCACACTGACGCGCAACAAGGCCATCGACCGGCTGCGATCGAGGCAGCGCAAGGCGGTCGTCCATGACGCGGCGGCGACCGAGGCAGGTTTCGGCGCCGACACCGAGCCGGAAGCGCCGCAGGCGGCCATGACCAGCGAGACCGCCGCGTTTCTGCGCACCGCCCTCGAAGTGCTGCCCGTCGAGCAGCGCCGGGCCATTGAGCTGGCCTTCTTTGGCGGGCTGACACAGCTGGAGATTTCCGAACAACTGGGCGTTCCCCTGGGAACGGTAAAAGCCCGAATCCGGCGGGGCATGCTGGCCCTGCGGGACGCCTTGGAAGGACATTTATGAAGTGCACCGATCTGCAGGAACTCGCCGCGGCCCATGCCGCCGGTGCGCTCGACCGCGCGGAACTGGCCCGGGCCGAGGCCCTGGCGGCCCACGATCCTGACGTGCGCGACGAGCTGGCTTCCCTCCATGACGCCGCCACCGCCCTCGCTGTTTCCTTGCCCACGGGTCCCGCTCCATCGCCCGAAGTGCGTGCCCGCGTGCTCGAACAGATCGCCCACACGCCGCAAGTACGGCCCGCCGGCGCAGCCGATGCGCCGGCCGGCTTCACCTTTCACGGGCGCGACGAGGGCGAATGGCAGCCGACGCCGATTCCCGGGCTCCGGGTCAAGCCGCTGTCCATCTGTCATGAAAAGGGCTACTGGACGGTCCTCGTGGAGCTGGCTCCCGGCACATCGTTTCCCGAGCACGACCATGAGGGGGCGGAGGATCTATATATGCTTTCGGGCGATCTCGTCACCGAAGGGCGCACGCTGGGGCCGGGTGATTCCATCCACGCCGAGCCCGGCACCCATCATCACGCGATGTATTCTCCCAACGGCTGTGTCGCCCTCGTCATCGAGCCGGCCCGGCAGGAAGTCCTTGCCGCCGCGCGCGGCTGATCAGACCATTTCCTGATGATAACCGTTGATTTGGGTGGGTATGGCACGCCATCCAGTAGTAGGCCGGGCTGCCAGCCCGGCAAGTACGGCGGGCTGCCAGCCCGCTGAGAAGCCAGCGCAGCATCCGACGGGCTGGCAGCCCGTCCTACAGTGTCGGGCCAGCGGCCCGACCTACTAACGCGCTCGGCGACTGGCCGGCTCGTCGTTCCTTACCAAGCAACTGTTCCTTTCAGGGAACTGGTATCAGATTTCGAACACGGTCAGTTCCGGGCGACAGTTGAACCGGATGCTGTAGCCCAGCGTGCCAATGCCAGGATTGACGTAGAGAGGTCCGGCTGGCGTTTCAAACAGGCCCATCTCATAGGCCCCGGTCTCGGAGGGCGTAAGGATAGCGCCAATGCCTGGCAGCCGTATTTGGCCGCCATGCGAATGGCCGGCCAGCAACAGGTCACTGCGCAGGCCGGCGAGACGGTCGGCCCATTCCGGATAGTGCATGAGCAGGAGATTGAATCGCGTGGGATCTGCCACCAGCCGGGCGGGCAGCCGGTCCAGCGCCATGAGATTGATCGCGCCATCCCGGATCGGCATCTGGCGGTCCTGAAGCCAGGCGCCGCCCGTCGCGGCGAACGCAGCCCGGATAGGACCGAAATTTGCCCGACTCCAGTGGTCGTGATTGCCCGGAATGCCGTACAATGGCACCTGCAACTCGCGCAGAATTTCCAAGGCCGGCGGGACAAATTTTGCCTCCTCGACCAAGTCACCCGTGAAGCATGCAAAGTCCGGCTTGAGCCGGTTGACCTCCGCAACGACCCGCCGGAGATAGGCCTCATCCCCTTTGTGATGGATGTCGGTGAGATGGACGAACCGGTGGCGGACTGCCCCCTTTGCCAGTGAGACGGTCTTAATGTTGAGCCAGTGCGGTTCCACGACCGCCGCATCCGCCATGACCCCAACGGGGGCGGCCCACAGGGCATGGCAGAGAAAGCGGCGGCGGCTCAGATTCATCTCGTTACTGCTGCTTCAGACCGGGGCCGCTCAGGGCTGCTCAAAAAAAGAAGGCCGGCATTGGGCCGGCCTTCGTTTCAAAGCGCATGGTGCGCCCGGTCACATCCCCACCGGATCTTTCATTTTTTCACCGTCGAGCTGGTAGATGCCCACCAGGTAGCCGTTTTCGCGGATCGCGCCTACCTTGAGCGTGCCGTACAGCGTCACGGCCTGGTCCATGATCGGCTTCACGCCCTTGCCGGTCATCTTGACCGCCACCCATTCGTTGATCTTCGGCACCGCGCCGTAGCAGCACATGGACTGGTCGCGCATGATGAGCAGCTCGGTCACCAGGCCGCCCTCGACCTTGAGCGGCAGCATGAACCCCTTCAGCGAAACCCGCTTGCCGCTGAACGCCTTCACCGGGGCCGGGATCTGCTCGTCCGGGTTTTTGGCGGACGCTACCGTGTTGGTCGCCGCATCGTCCGGCACGTCGTATTTGAAGGTGCTCAGCTTGTCGAAGCCCACGACCGAAAATTCGCCGTCCATGGCGGTGCCCCCCGGGGCGTTCGCCGTGGCCGGCGCTTCACCGGCAGCGGGCGCGAGCGGTTTGATGGGCTCACCGCGCGTCGGAGCGGCCAGCGGCTTGATCGGTTCGCCACGAGCCGGCTTGTCCGCCGCGAGCGCGGTTTCGGGCACGCGGAAGAACAGCGACGACACCAAGGTCACGGCGGCAAACACGCCGGCCGTCTTCAGGCGGGGAAGCAGAACGGAAGTCTTCATTCGTTGCCTTTTGGAAAATTGAATTTCACCGCGCGATAGGTCTGCGTGCGGACAGTAAGTTCCCGTAGCGTGGCGTCAAAGTTTGTCGTGGTCTTCAGCCAGGCGGCGGTTGCCTCAAATTGCGAGGTGTCACCCGCCTTTTCGCCCGTGGCGGCATTGGCCACCGGGGAAAAGGTGAGGCTTTGGTCGGCGCCATCCACCTTGGCCTGCACTTCGAATGAGACGGCGGAAACGCGGATGAACTGTTCCAGCTCGCCATCCATGACATAGGCAGTCAGCCGGCCGGCAGCCGCATCGAGCACAAATTCGACGTGAAACTCCTCATGGCCCAGCTCCACCGCCGTACCGCCATGGGGCGGAACATGCTCATGGTGATGCGCCGCCTCGGCCGGCTTGGCGGGCGTATCACTGCCACCACAGCCACCGGCAGAGAAAACGGCCATCCCCAAGAGCTGGGCCGACAGCCAAAGCCATGGACGAGGTGTTTTCAGACGCCAATTGGATGTAGCAGAGGCCTGGGCAAATTCAACGCGCGGTTGGCTTTCGCTCAGGACTCCGGTGCCAGCCCTTCCGCCACGTTTGTCCGATAGGCCTTGATTGCCGGCACGATGCCGGCCAACGCGCTTAGCGCGATCATCGCCGCCGGAGCCCAGACCAGCACCGCGTCCCAGGCAAATGGGTTCAGCACCACCCCAGTCTGCGCCCGAATCACCGCCGCGACAACACTCACGACCGTGAAATAGATCACGAAACCGATCAGCATGCCCAACGCCGCGATGGCCGCAGCCTCGAACACAATGGCCCCGAAGATCGTTCCTCGCCTTGCCCCGAGCGCGCGCAGGATCGCCAGATCGCGTTTCCGGGCGCTCATGGAGTTGTAGATGCTCGCCAGCACCGAGCCGGTCGCGACCAACGCGACGAGCCAGGCCACCAACGTGAGCACCTGGTCGAACCAGCCGAACCGCTCGAAGAGGTAGGCCACCTGCTCCGCGATGGGCCAGGCAAACGTGAAGCGGTTGCCCTGCCGGTTGTAGAGCAGCTCCAGGGATTTGCCCGCGACCGGTGTCCGCAGCTTCACCAGCACGGCGCTCACGTCGTTCGCTGAGTTTGGGTCGTGCCCCGACATGTTCTGCAGGCCGGCGAGCGGAATCCAGATCACGCGGTCCGCCGGGGTGTTCGACGGTTCCAGAATGCCGACGACCTTGTACGTCTCCTGATGCTGGGCGTTCGGATCGAAGTTCAGCCCGTGATAGGGATGAAATTCATCGCCCACCTTCAGTCCAAGCCGGCGCGCCGCAAAGCTGCCGACAACCGCCTCCCGATAACCATCCGCGAAGATGTCCCCGCCCGGGGCGACGGCGAACTTCTTGCCCGGCGCGTAATCGGCCTGCGTGAAGTAATTGGTGAGCGTACCGACCAGCCGATAACCCCGATAGTTGTCCCCCACGGCAATCGGGATCGCCAGCGACACGGCGCGGTTTGACGCGAGGTCGAGGTAGTCGGCCCACGGGACGTTTCCGGGCGACGCCTCAAGGTGGAAGATCGAGTTCAACACGATCTGCAGCTTGGAACCACGCGCGCCCAGCACCGCGTCCCAACCGCCGGTCTGGCCGGTGAAAGTGTCGTGCGCCTGGCGCTTCACGGCCCACACCGACATCAGCAGGCCGCCCGCGAGCGCGATGGCCAGCGCGGTGACGATCGTCGAGAGCAGATGCTGCCGCAGACTGCGGCGGACAAGCAGCCAGAGGGTCACAGGGCACCTCCGTTCGGCCGCGAAGCCGCGTTGAGCTCGGCGAGCGACGCGTGGCTCTCAAAGCTCGCGAGCACCGCCGGATCGTGGCTCACGAGCAGCAACGCCGCGCCATTCTCGGTGCAAGCCTCGCGGATCAGGGCGAGCGAAGCGCGGGCGTTCGCGGTGTCCAGATTGCCCGTCGGTTCGTCTGCGAGCACGAGCTTTGGCCGGTTAGCCAGCGCCCGTGCCACCGCGACGCGCTGCTGCTGCCCGGTCGAAAGCTGTCGCGGAAAATGGTTCAGCCGGTCGCCCAGCCCAACCCGCCGGAGCAGCGCCTCGGCATGCGGCCGGTCCGCTCCGGGACCGAAGGACATGCCGAGCAGCACGTTCTCCAGCACCGTAAAGCCCTGGAGCAGGTTGAAGGTCTGGAAAATGTAACCAATCGAAGTCGCCCGCAGGCGGTCCCGCGCCGATTCGGCCAAGGCCGACATCTCCACACCATCCAGCGTCAGGTGGCCCGCATCCGGCGTCAGAATGCCCGCGATCAGGTGGAGAAAGGTAGTTTTGCCGGTGCCGCTCGGCCCGCTCAGGGCGAGCTGCGCCTTCGCCGCCAGAGTGAAGTGCGCAATGCGGACCACCTCATGCGCCGTCCCATCGGGCGCGGTGAAGGCTTTCCTCAGATCGCTGATTTCGAGCAAGGGCATCGTTCGCAGACGCAGAGTGATGCTAGGGACGCATCAGAGAAAGGACGGTTTCAATTCGTTATGCGTGTCTTCGTGGTGTGACGACTCCCACAATGTAATTTAACGGAAATCGTCCACCGACAGGCCGCTGCCTTGAACAATGCTCTTCATGGTCCCGACCGGAATCGGCTTGCTCCCGTGCATCGCCACGATGACCTGCCGTCCGTCGGCGTGCCGCCACTTCTGGTGGCTGCCAGCCTGCCTAACCAGGATGAAGCCGTTCCGTCGCAACACGCGGACGACATCGTGCGCATTGCAGACTGGAAAATGACGGCTCAAGGCAGGGACAGCTCCAACAGCTTGGCCTGGGGATCCAAGGTCAGCGTCACCGGGTCAAACCAGAGCGCCAGCGCCTCGCGGGCATTGGCAATGGCCTCGGCTTCGGTGTCACCCGCTGTCGCGCAGCCAGGAAGTTCAGGGAAGACGGCAGACCAGCGTCCAGTCTCGACGTCCGGCTCTATGAGGAGGCGAAAATTCATGGGTGAAAAATACGTTCATTACTGGATTCAAACAAGCTGGCAGGCTGGCCCGCTCCATTCGCGACGGACGCGCCGGTAGCCGGCATCTTCCAAGTCCTCCTTCAACGTGCCGTGCTCGGCGGCCGTCCCCAGGAAAAGTTTCACCGCCTCGTCCACCGCCAACCGGGCCGCCTCGGGCGATGCCCCGGAACTCGCGACATCCAGCGGCATCGCGTGGGCGATGAATTGGCCGTCTTCCCGCCAGACCTGCACGGTGTAGTCAACTTGCATGGCGGAAGCTTATCCGCTCGCCGCACGATTGCCAGACTCAAGCGCAACCGGTCTGGCAACCTCGCAACCCTTGTGCGTGATACCATTCATAAACTTTCCAGCCCCACTCGCGTCTGGACAAACGGAGCCGAGACGGGCACAGGAAACCGGTTCCAAGCCATAACGCCAAGGCCGACCGGCAAACTGAACCCGACCCGAAGCACAGGCCGAACAAAACGCCCCATCCATGAACGCCAAAACGAACGTCGCGCGACTGCTGCTCTGGCTGCTGTTGGCATTGCCCGTCGCGACGCAGGCGCAATTCACGTATAGAGCCGTTAGTGGTAAGATAACCATCACGGGATACAGCGGCTTTGACGGTGAAGTGATTATTCCTGACACCATTGATGGCTTGCCAGTTACCCGGATTTCAGCCCAGACCTTCTCAGGCAATCGCAACCTGATCAGTGTTGCGATCGGCAACAATGTCACCAGCATCGACAACAACGGGTTCTTTTTGTGCTATAATCTCATGCGCATAACAATTCCAAGTGGGGTTACTTCCATCGGGAATAATGCATTTGGTTTGTGCGCCTTGACAGAGGTCATAATTCCCAACAGCGTTGCCAGTATTGGTGGTGGTGCGTTTGCAAATTGCAACAACCTGACCAGCGTTACGATACCCAATGGCGTCACCAGCCTCGGGGTCGGGGTGTTCCAGAATTGCTCCAACCAGACGAACATTATTATCGGAAATGCCGTGACCAACATAAATTATTATACATTTTATGGTTGTACAAGTTTAAAATCAATTAATGTGACTGAGCTTAATTCTATTTATAGCAGCGCCGATGGCATCCTATTTAACAAGCGTCAGGACACTCTTATCCAATGCCCTTGGGGTTGGTCCGGAACCTATACAATTCCAAATAGCGTTACGACAATACGCGTTCAGTCATTCGCTCAATGCCGCAGTCTGACTGCCATCACGACTCCCAACACGGTTACCAATATGGGAGATGCCATATTCCAATACTGCACAGGCTTAGTCCATGCTACCATTACTGCGCCTGTCACCAACATGGGGGAGAACATTTTCCAAGGTTGTTCCTCCCTTACAAGTTTTAGAATTCCAAACACCGTTACAAGTATAGGATATGTGGATTTTCAGAACTGTTCGAGTCTGACTAATGTGACGATCGGCAATGGCGTTACCTTCATTGAACCACAGGCATTCCAAGGTTGCGTTAGTTTGAACGGAATCTATTTTGCAGGCGATGCTCCCACTTTTGGCTCCGATGTATTTAGCGGTGTCTCAAACGCAAAAGTTTATCGTCTACCAGAAGCCAAAGGCTGGGGAGCCACATTCGCCAGCCTTCCAGTTGTGACATGGAAACCAAGTGTGCAACCCGGGAACACCGCCTTCGGGGTGAAGGCCGGGCAGTTTGGGTTCAACGTCACCGGAAACAGCGGCCTAACTTTTGTGGTCGAAGCCATCACAGACCTTGCCCAACCGGTCTGGACGCCCGTGAGCACGAACACCCTCGCCGCCGGCACGGCCTACTTCAGCGATCCGCAGTGGCAGAACTATCCCGCCCGCCTCTACCGCCTCCGCATGCCCTGAGGTTGGAGTGGGATTTCGGAACGCCGATCTGTAATCGACGCTACGTTGCTGGCTTTCGTCCGCGACCTTTCGCCGCTACGGTCGCCGCGTGATTTCGTTCGGGCCGCTGGCCTTGCGCTCCAATCTCTTTCTGTCGCCACTGGCGGGTTATACCAACCTGCCCTTTCGCATCGTGGCGCGGGAGATCGGCGGGCTGGACCTCGCCACGACCGACCTGGTCAACGCGCGCTCGCTCATCGAGCGGAACCGCAAGGCGCTGAAGCTCATCGAGACCAACGAGCGTGACCGGCCGCTCGCCGTGCAGCTCTTTGGCGCGGTGCCCGAGGAGATGCGCGACGCGGCACTGTGGCTTGAATCGCTCGGGGTCAGCTCAGTGGACATCAACATGGGCTGCCCCGTGAAGAAGGTCTGCCGCGTCGGCGGCGGCTCGGCAATGATGACCGAGCTGGACAAGACCGCGCACCTCGTCCGCACGATGGTGAACGCCCTGAAAATTCCGGTGACGGCCAAAATGCGGCTCGGGTGGGACGACGACAACCTCACCGCGCCGGACCTCGCCCGGACACTGGAGGACGCGGGCATTGCCGCCGTGTTTGTCCACGGGCGCACGCGCGAACAGGGCTTCGACGGGACGGTGAACCTCGCCGGCATCCGGGCCGTGGTGCAGGCGGTGAAGCGCATCCCGGTCATCGGCAATGGCGACGTGACCACGCCGATCGCGGCGAAGCACATGTTCGACGAGACCGGCTGCGCCGGCGTCAGCATCGGTCGCGGCGCCTTCTACGATCCGTGGATTTTTGTCCGCACGCAGCAATACGTCGCGACGGGCGTGCTGCCGCCGGAGCCCACGTTCAACGACCGTGTGCAGGTGATGTGCCGCCATCTCGACCTGATGGTCGAGGTCTTCGGCGAGGAGCTCGGCTGCGTGATGTTCCGCAAGGTTGCGCCGTGGTACGCGAAGCGGTTCGGCCCGGTGAGCGAGTTCAACAAGAAGGTCGTGCTGATGTCCACGCGGGCGCAGTTTCACGAGATCCTCGCGAACTTCCTCCGCTGGCGCGCGCAGTTCTGTGACGAACGTGGCGAGCTGCTGCCGCGCTTCACGCCGCCCCCGATGGTCGCCAGCTTCATGCGCGAGAGCGAACCCGCCTCGGCCACCCGCACGGCCATCCCGGTGCCCAAGGGGCCGGTGGAAGTCTGGTAATCTTCATCCGTAACCGCGCACAGGTTGAAGCGGCCCGAGGAAGCCCGCAGTCTTTCGCGCGATGAATGGTTCAGATCACAACCTGGAGAACTTCTTTTCGTCCACCGCCGGGGTGGCCTGCCTTGTCCTGTTTACGATCCTGGCGGTCGGTTGGGTGCTGTTTCCGCTCATCGCCTGGTCGTACCTCTCGAAACTTCACCAGGAACTGCGGAAGCTGAACGATCAGGTCACCGCCATCAAACGGGACACCGTGCAGATCGAGATGAACACCAGGCCATAAACTGCCCGGCCCTCCTATGCCGGCGGCGCGCCGGCTTATCCCCGCACACTGTCATCAATCCACGCCAGATACTTGGCGCTACCGGCATCGAGCGACACCACCACGAACTCCGCCGTGTCATAGGGGTGTCGCGTGAGAATGGTTTCCTCCAAGGCCTTCAGCTGCGGCCGGGTGGTCTTCATCAGCATCAGCACCTCCGCGCTGCGCTCCAGTTTTCCCTGCCACCAGTAGTGTGACTCAATCTTCGGCACCAGGTTGGCACAGGCCACCAGCCGGGCTTCCAACGCCGCTTTGGCCAGGGCGCGGGCCGTCTTCAAATCCGGCGCGGTGATGAACACGAGGACATGTCGGGACGTGCGTTTCATGGTTCGATTCAAACCGGACCAAATAGTTTTCGCAGCTTGGATTTCGCCCACGAATCGGAGCGCCGGTCTCCGACCCGGCGTGGTTGG